>CAMLDI010000003.1 GCA_946478845.1 uncultured Paenibacillaceae bacterium | reverse complement strand
TTTCACACACCTTAAAAATTTAAAAAAACTGTCTTGACATCGTGTAGCACCATATGGAAATGTAACCTGTGATGGAAAATATGATTATACATGGGATGCTTCCAACCGTATTACGGTAATCAAAGACACGGTAACCAAAGCCGTCAAAGCGACTTATAAGTATGATGATATGGGTCGCAGGATTGAACAAACGGTCAATGGACAGGTTACCAAATTCCTTTATGATGGGAAAAGTAACAGGGTTTTGGCAGAGTATGACGGGTCTGGAAACTTAGTGAAATATTATACATGGGGCGGTTCCAATATCCTTTTAAGTTTGACGGTTAACGGGACAACCTACTATACGGTTCGCAACGGGCACGGGGATATTGTACAATTAACAGATGGCAGCGGGAACATCGTCGCATCATACACCTATGATGTTTGGGGAAATATTGTTGGGAAAACAGGTACTGCCGCAGATCTTAATCCCTACCGTTATGCAGGATACCGCTATGATGATACCACAGGATTGTATTATTTGATTAACCGTTACTATGATCCTGACCTTGGCCGTTTCTTAAGTGTAGACCCGGTAAGTGAGATTCCGGATTATACTTATGCGGCAAACAATCCATTATCATATGTGGATCCTGATGGCCTTTGGTTAGTCGATGTATTTTGGCTTGTAGTTGATGTTATTTCTTATGTGATTGCTCCATCACCTGCTGGCCTTGCAAATATTGCGATGGATTTAGCTTGTTTTGCAGATCCTACAGGCGTTGCTTCAACCGCTATACATGTGGGAAGATTGGCGAATGCTGCAACGAAGGTTGTTAAGGCTGTTAAAAATGTTGGTAAGATTTTACCAAAACCGAAGAAAAAGTTATTTGCTTCTAGTAAGGCGAATTTTGCTTCACCCAAAACATTGGAAAGTCACTTTAATAAACATGGTAGTGAGTTTAAAGGTGAATATAAAAATGCAGATGAATATTTACAGGGTGCGAGGGATGTAATACAAAATGGATATAAGGTTCAGTATAAATATAAAGATGAATTAAGAAATGGATATGTTAAGTTTATGGAAACAAATAAGAAAGGTGTATCTAAATTTGAGTTTGTTGGAACAAATAACTCAGGTTATATTACAACATATCATGTTGAAAGTGGTAAGACTTTTTGGAAAATGTTAAATGGTAAGAATATACATGAAATAAATCCAATAGATTAGAAATAAGGTGATAAATTGAAATATAATGCTATTGTAAAAAAAATTAATCCTATTATTGAAGAAGAAGTAGTTATTGAAATTAATAATATAGAGTTGGTTGTATTTGTAAATGTATGTGAATATATAATTCAGGAGAAAAAAACTTACCCAGTTATAATCGATTTTGATGTATTAGATGATTTAGATATAGTAAAAATTAGTGAAAGTAAAAGAGAATTAATTAGATTAAATAAATCTTTTGAATATGAGATAAAAGGTTTATTAAGGGATGATGGAATTTTAGATGTTGGTATTCTAATAGATTCTGAATGGTTAAAAGAATATCAGTATCTATATGGTGAGTTTGTTAAAATAAAAGTAGATAGGATAAACGCGGAATTTATTAGTTAGTGAATTAATTTAAGTTTTGTTAAAAAAAGCATTAGACACCTTTTAGAAAATGTTCTCTATATGTGAGCTGATTCCTTCAAGTAGATAGGGATTAAAAAACAACCTTAGTAGCCTGAGTTCAAAATTCATATGGACTCAGGTTATTTAGGGCTTGCTGAATAAATAAAGAAACCTAGTAATTCCAAGGGTTTTAGGTCTCTTTTTGTCGAATATAAGTGTAAGGATTTGATTAGAAACCTACAAAAAACCTTGCACTTGGAGGACGACATTTTGTATAAGGAAACCCAAAACCAACTGATTTTTTCCGATGACTTCTTCCTACCTTTCGGAGGGAAATTAAATAAAGATAACTGTTGGGTGTGCTTATCGCCGAGATTATGTCACCGCTCAATTTCTTTGTCAGAGGAAGATCGTTTTTCTTATTTTTAGTGGCAGTTGAAGAGGAATTGATATGCTCCCAATTAAGTAGACAGTGAGAAAATAACAATCTGTTTACTTGATTAGGGGCTTTTTTATGGCTAAAAGGTGGCTGTTGCAAAACGAACTGATTCGTTCATAAGCAACGCCCCATTTTTTCTCTATCGTACCTAGCAAACTGTAAATTGCTAGTCGGTGAGAGTCCGACCCAGGTAAGAGCCAAGTCGCCTGGTAGCTGATAGGTGACTGGTGGAGAAATCCTAAGGTTGAAGCCCTGTGACAAAGAGTTCGTAAGAGCTCAAGCAAATCAGCAGACCGTAATATTTAAGTAAATGCTGTTGCTTCGTTAAAAGATACCACAGAAAGGTGGCCAAAGAGAAGTCCAGCTCAACAGAGTTTTGGCGGAGTATGACGGGTCTGGAAACTTAGTGAAGTATTATACATGGGGCGGTTCCAATATCCTCCTAAGTTTAACGAAACGAAATACAGATAATAGTGAGATCTTAATCCCTACCGTTATGCAGGTTACCGTTACGATGATACCACAGGATTGTATTATTTGATTAACCGTTATTATGATCATGGCCTTGGGCGTTTCTTAAGTATACATATTCTTAATGAATTTAAACAAAAGCTAATTACCTTTTCATTGTTCCATTTGTAATAGAGAAATGAACTATATTGCAACTGTTGGTAGTCAAGATTTTAGTAAGGAATGTTCTGTAATATCACGAGTAGATTTTTTCCTTGGGCGAATTTTGGAGTTCTATCAACATCCGGAATTTTTAAATCAATATATGTAATGCGTACCTTCACGGTACGCTTATTTTTTATTTCGGGCTTACGGATGTGGTGTCATCATCCATTTCACTTAGAGGAAATGTTTAATAATCTATTAATTTTTTTACATCCCCCTCATAATATTAACTTCATATGTGGTCTTTGATAGATTTGTGTGAATAGTATAGAAATTAAAAATTCTACACAATAGAATAAAATCGAACAAAATGTTACATGGGAGGGAATTTAATGGTTGTATCCCAAATAAGTGAGAATAGGGAACGTCTCGTCTATGAACTTATTGCTTCGATTACAGGTCATAGGATTGAAGATTTGGACATGGATTTGTATTTGGAGAGTGATTTAGGTCTTGACTCAATCAAAATGATTACCCTGATGAACGAACTGATGAAAGTCATTCCTCAGGAAAAGATGGATGATTTTTCAGCTAAGTACCCCATCGAGTCTTTATTAGTATTACAAAAGATTGGGGATATTGTCGAAATCCTTGAGGAATGTAGTACAGAAAAAAAAGAACAAACCCAGTATTTAGAGATTTGTAATGCCCAGTATCCATTTCTTATTTCTTACTATTCGATTTCGACGATTACGATTAGTTCTGGAGTTAAAGTTAGAGGAGAATTAAATTCAAACCTTCTTTGGGAATCCTGGAAAGAGCTGATTCTTCGCCATCCGATCTTACAGTCTGTTTTAGAAATGGACAAGGGGGCAAAAACCTTTAAACAATACCGCTTGAAAATCGAAAACCATGTAATCCCTCCAAAGCTTCAAGACATTGATTTAAGATCTTTTGATGAGGAACAACAAGGAGAGTTTATTAAAAATAAATTCTACTCCGCGATTAATAAAAAGTTTGATATTTTTACCTGGCCCCTCCATACCGTGGAAGTGATTCGCACCGGCCAACAGGAATTTGAAATCTTCCTCGCAATTAACCATACAATTTCTGATGGTTTGGGAAATCAACAATTTTTAAGAGAGTTACTAGAAATTTATCGTTCCAAAATAGAAGGTTACCCTCATCATTTACCGGAAATCACTACCTTTTCAAAATATAACAATATCGTTTCCCAAATGAATCAGTGGCATAACGATGAAGAAAACAGTAATCTTGAAACATTTTTAAAAAATCAAGGAAGAGAGAAGTATTTCTTTAATCCTTTTGAATCAAGCCGTAAACCTGTTTTAGAATCCGATGGAGGAATCATAACTAAATCCCAAAAATTTTGGATTCAAGAACAAATAAGAGAGTCCTTGCTGATGCGGGCAAAGTCCTGGAACACATCCTTATTTGTCCTGCTTATCAGTGCTTATTTAAAGACGATTAGGGACTATGGCGAGTATAGAAACTCAATTATTCTCAATTTGCCTACGGGAGGAAAAGTTTATCCAAACGTAGATGCAACAGGGATTCTGGGAGCTTTTGCACAAAATCTAGCATTAACATTCCATTGTAATCATGAAAATGAAGAATGGGAATCTTTTATCAAAGAAATTGATCGTGAAATTAAAAAGGATATTACCTCTGGCATAGATAGGGCTCAAACCTATAAAGCAGCATTAGAAGCGAAAGAACATATTGGATTACAGGATGGCATCATTCCTAAGACTGTAGCAGGCTTTATTCGGTCTACTTTGAAATCGAATCTATATCTATCTTATGTTGGAAACACTCAGTTACAAGAAAACTATGGGGATTTGAAAGTAGTAGATTATGAAGCGTATACCTGTACAAATCCTGGTGCCATTGATAACTTAATTGAAATATTCCAGGGAAAGATTTTAATCACCTCGAATTATGACAGCTCGTTTTTTGATGATTCCTTTATTAATCAGTTTATAAATCGGTTTATTTACCATTTAAAGGGAATCGCATCCACTTCAGTTGATACTCACAAAAACCATCCCACAGAAAAAACCTATGATGAACAGAATACAGAAATCCTTTCAACCCTTTGTACAGTGGTTGAAGAAGTATGTGCCAGGCGTGTATTGAAGGAAGATTTACATATGGACGTAGAGAGTGAATTCGGCATGGATTCATTACAGAAAATTCGTGTACTGACACGTCTAGAAAAACTGGTTGGAAAAGTTGATAAGGAAGCCTTATTTAACTGTAGAACATTAAGTGAAATGGCATCTGTGTTGGGGAATGAGGCAATCGAAAATAAGGATATTCCCTATTTACAGATTGTTCAACAGTGTAAAAAAACACCTGATGCTATTGCTATAGAATTTAACGAGCAAAGAATGACCTATGGTGAATTAAACGAAAAATCAAATCAGTTGGCCCATTTCTTAAAATCTAGAGGAATAAACAAAGGCTCCCTTGTGGGAATTATGGTTTCGCCTGGACCCTTTATGTTGATAGGGATCTTAGGAATATTGAAAGCTGGGGCTGCCTATGTTCCTATTGATGCAACCTATCCCATTGGGCGGATTAGCTATATTTTAAAACAGGCAAAAATGCATGCTTTCATTAGTGAATATTCGCTGCAGTTAATTATTGAAAAACTAATAAAAAATGAAACAACCATTCAGTCTATGATTTATCTGGATCAGGAAACATGGACGGGCTTTCCGAAGGAAGAAGCAGAATGTGTAAATTCAGCGGATGATTTAATGACGGTACTATATACCTCTGGTTCTACTGGAAATCCGAAAGGGGTTTTGTTAACCCATAGGGGGTATATGAATCGGTTACATTGGCAGCAAAAAATGTTTCAGTTACAGCCTGGTGAACGGGTTGCGCAAAAGACATCATGTACCTTTGATATTTCCATTTGGGAACTATTTTGGCCACTCATTTATGGAGGGGTTGTTTGCCCCATTTCTAAAGATGTGGTCAAAAATCCATGGCAGTTGGCCAAATGGATGAGGGAAAAAAGGATTAACATTATGCATTTTGTTCCCTCCTTGTTCGGAGAATTTATTCATGCTATTGAAAATAATGATTTTCAATTCAATGAGTTGCGTTGGTTGATTTTTAGCGGAGAAGCATTGCCTATTTCTTATGTGCAAAAATGGATCGATCAATACGGGATGGCTACTGGATTAGCAAATTTGTATGGGCCAACAGAGGCGTCCATTGATGTGACCTGCCATATTATTGAGCAAAGGCCTGGGTTCCATGGGGAAAAGGGGATTCCTATTGGGAAGCCTATTGATCAGGTTTATATCAAAATTTTAGATCAAGAAATGAAGGAACCTCCTGATGGGGAAGTGGGGGAATTGTGGATTGGCGGAATTCAATTGGCCAAAGGCTATCTATACCAACCAGAAAAAACAGCTGAATCCTTTAAGGCGAATCCTTTTTCCCAGATTCCGGGAGAAGTGCTTTATCGAACAGGGGATTTAGCTTTAAAACTGCCTGATGGGAGTTATGAGTATCATGGAAGAATGGATCATCAAGTTAAAATTAGAGGATATCGAATTGAATTGGGGGAGATTGAGTCTGTATTAAATGGGCTTTCCGGTGTAAAAGAGGCAGCTGTGTGTGTTCTTGAATCAGATGGGCAAAAATATCTCGTTGCCTGTTTAGTGGGTGAACAGATTGAGAATCAAGTTGTGAAGAAAAAATTAAATAGTAAACTTCCAACATACATGATTCCCCATCAAATTCAATGGTTTTCTTCGTTGCCGAAAAATCTCAACGGGAAATTGGACAGAAAAGCATTGGTTCAATTAATTGAACAGGGGAATGATGGGCAAAAAGGTGATCTTATACCCATTAGTCCAGCCCAGCGGTGGTTGATGAATTATTTTGAACCACCTTATCGTTGGACAGGGTATACACGATTTATGTACAAACTCCCCCTGGATATTCGGTTATTTAATAAAGCATATTCACTGTTAATTCAACGGCATGATGCATTGAGGACGGTATTAGTCCGTAAAGGGAATCATTGGGTTCAACAAATAATCCCACCTGATCAGGTTTCAACCCATGTGGTTTTTTATAAAAAAACTGAAATTCAGCAAAAAGAACGAAATCAAAAGGTCCGTGAGTTAATTGGCCAATCTATTGAGGAATTAAAAGTAGATACATGGCCCTTGTTAAAGGCCATTGTTATCCAAGTCGCAGATGATCTATATGATATTACCGTTGTAGGCCATCATTTGATATCTGATTTGATTACGAATCAGTTATTATTCAAGGAAATGTGGCAAATCTATGGGCAATTGGCAACAGGATCGAAAGTGACCATGCCACCTGTAAAATCTTATAAAGATTTCGTTTTATTCCTTGAAGAACAAAAAAGGGATCACTTAGATGAATTTGTTCAGTTTTGGAAGAATGAATTTCCCTCAAATACCATGCCATGCCATATTCCTGTTGATTTTCAATTGGGCGGGAATACGGAAGAGTCTGCCCGGATGGAATGCTTTACTCTTGAACGGGAGCTGACTTCTATTTTATTAGGAAAAGCAAAGAAATTTTTTGATAGCAATGTTTACCCTCTTCTTCTTGCACCTTTATATAAAATGCTAGCTGATCGATACCAACAGAATCAAGTAACCATAAGCCATCGTGGGCATGGAAGGGATGCAGGTCATGGAATGACATTCTTTGATACGGTGGGTAATTTTGCAGTGAATTATCCCCTTGGAGTATCCATCCATAAACAAGATCGATGGATGGAAATTGTGCAAAAAATCAAAGATGGGTTGGAAAAAATCCCTTTGGGCGGCATTAGTTATGATTTGGTTTCCTCTTACTTGCCACCCTATTTGTACCCGGATAAGAATCTGACTTCCATACGTGCTAATTATTTAGGAAACAGGGATTTTCCGAAATTAAGTTCTTTTGAGTTTAATAAGGAAGATTTGGATCGTAGGTTTTCTTCTCCTGAACAAAAAAGAATCTCTGAAATTGAGTTTTTCTTTTCTATTATCGATGGAAGATTAACCATTGAAATTGAGTACTCCGATTATCTGTTCCAACCTACCACGATTAAAGAATTAGGCAATCAATATCTGCAACGCCTGGAAGCTATGATCGCTGAGGTGTCAATGTCAGTAAGAGGGAATATGCCATCTAATGGTTTATTAAGGAACAGGGTTGCGTTAATTACTGGAGGAGGACGGGGAATTGGCAGATCTATTGCCCTGGCTTTAGCAAAAGAAGGGGCGCAAGTTGCGATATTAGCAAGATCAGTAAATCAGTTGGAAGAAACAGCCATAGAAATTCGAAAATTAGGGATTGAGCCCCTTGTTTTGCAAGGGGACATTGGGGAATTAAATCAGGTACAACAAGCAATGGATAGACTATATAAAGAATTCGGCCAGCTTGATCTTGTGGTGAATAATGCAGGCATTACGCAAATGGGCGCAATTGTTGATATGGCACCGGAAGATTGGAAAAGAATCCTACAGGTTAATTTAATAGGTACTTATCATGTTTGTGCAACAGCCATTCCCTATCTCATAAAACAACAGAAAGGAAAGATTATCAATATTGGATCGGATTCTTCTTTCATTGGGTATCCGTTAATGAGTGCTTATTCAGCTACAAAACATGGGATATTGGGGCTGACAAAATCTTTGTCTGAAGAATTGAAGCCTTATCACATACAGGTGAATGCAGTTTGTCCGGCGATGGTAGATACAGATATGATTCCGGGTGCCTTTCGAAAGAAAGCCATCCCACCAGAAAAGGTGGCGGATATTGTGGCATTCCTTGCATCTGATAAAGCAGATGGGATTACAGGTGAAGGGATTCAAGTGTATGGGAACCAGGATATGTACTGGTATGGTTCGGAAAAAATGCCGATGTTAAAAGCTGTGCTAGGGAATCCCGACTATGGAAAATAAAATTAGGCGATTATTTGGGAATAAAAAATGGGTGATTTATTGTATTGCCTTGCTTGTGGGAGGTGCAATGGGGATTATCTCTCCCCTTGCAACCACCCATATGAATAAACAAGGTGTCGGCCCTGTCTGGATTGGGATTATTTCTTCTTCTTTCTTTTTAGCTATGGTGATGGGATCTATATTTGGAGACAGGAAAATGAGAGGGAGAGATTTGACTCAACCTATCATTATAGGTCTATTATTCACAGCACTTTGTGCAATTCTTTTTCCTTTTGTAAAGATTCCTTTTCTTTGGTTTGCCTTAATGTCCATTATGGGGATTGGCATAAGCTTTAATTTGGTTGGTGTGCAAACTGCCTTGCATCAGTTAACAGAAAATGGAAATCGGGCAGTAGTCAGTGGAATTTACACATTATGTTATGCTTTTGGCTTTGTCATTAGTTCAGTTGAAGGACCTATGATCTATGAACTGAATGATAAACTACCCTTTATTTTTAGTGCTATAAGCCTTGGATTAGGGATAATCCTTATTTATTTCATACTGAAAGGGATTATGGTGATTTCCCCACATTCAGAGGAAAAGGTTTTTACGAAAATCGTGATGCCTTTATATGGGGTATTTGCCTATGGATTTTCTGAAACAACACTGGTTTCTTTATACCCTCTATACTTATTAAATCTAAATATTGATCTTTCCCAAATTGGGTATGCTCTGGGGATTTTCGTTTTGGGCAGCATGATTGGGGCGGTACCTGTCACTTATCTTGGGGATAAAATTGGGCGGGAAAAATGCTTAATCATTTCTTTAGTTATTTCCATCTTTGCCATTCTGGGAATTATCTTATTTGGCAATTTTCTAAGCAAATTGGTCTTTTCTTTTATTGCAGGATTTACAGTGGGCCCCATTTATCCATTAACTCTTGCCTTGTCTGTGCAAAATTTAAATGAAAAAGAAATGCCTTCAGGTACAGCTCTTTTTAATGTGTCCTATGGTTTAGGATCTACGGCAGGTCCTTTTCTTTCGTCTCTTGTGATGGGGTATTTTGGAAATCACTATATTTTTAGTCTTTGTTTATTCCTTTTTGCTTTGCTTCTTATTGGAATGATTGCCAAAAGAAATTATGCAAGCCAACTTATTTATGAAGGGGAGACACAGGATGGGATTATCTATTGCAATGGGGAAAGAGATCACCAGTGAGTTCTGTAAAAAGGAAAATATCGCATTATTGTTAATCGAAGCGGCTGAAAATAAAAAAGGAAAGGGAATTACATTTATCCATACGAATAAGGAAGAAAAGTTTCTTTCCTATGCTGCTCTCTTCGATCAATCTCTTCATGTCCTTGGAGGATTGCAACAAAAAGGATTGAAGCAAGGACAGTATGTTTTACTGGTACTTGATGAAAATGAAAAATTCATTGCATCTTTTTGGGCATGTGTCTTAGGTGGCATGATTCCAGTCCCTCTGGCTTATCCTACAATCATCGGCAAGGAAACTACCCCATTAACTAAGCTTTCCACGGTATGGAATATCCTTGAAAAACCTTACATGATATCAGATGAACATTTGGAAAAAAACCTTCAATTAGAGGGAATGAAAATCATAAATGTTGATTCCCTTCTCCATTCTGAGAAGGTAGGGGAAATATATCTTGCACAGAAAGACACACCGGCAATGATTCAGTTTAGTTCAGGCAGCACAAGTACACCTAAAGGGATCATTCTTACCCATGATAATCTATTAACTAATATTGAAGGTATGGTTAGAGGTGCGAATTTAAACCAGGGTGATAGCATGTTGGCATGGATGCCATACCATCATGATATGGGTCTGATCGGGTTTCATTTAACGCCCACAGCAATAGGGATCAATCAGTATAATATTCATCCCCTTACTTTCGTAAAAAGGCCAACATTATGGCTCGATAGTGTAACCAAATATAAAGCAACGGTTACAGGATCTCCGAACTTTGGGTATCGATTGCTTCTCAATCGGGCAAAACCAAAGAACTATATGACCTGGGACCTTCGGTCTATTCGATTATTGTTTAATGGTGCAGAGCCTATATCTGTAGCTGTCATGGAAGAGTTTATGGCAGAATTAGATCAATGCGGATTGGGGAAAACAGCCATGTTTCCCGTTTATGGGATGGCTGAAGCTTGTTTGGGCGTGTGTTTTCCCCCGCTAGAAAGTGAACCGTTAGTACATTCCTTAGATCGGGCAACCCTGGTTAGTGAGAATAAAATGATGGAAAGCAAAAGAATAAATGAGAATGCTCTTTTATTGGTTGATGAAGGTTATCCTATTCCAGGATTAGATATACGTGTGGTTGATGAATTTGGAGAAATAGTGCCAGAAGGAGTAGCAGGGGAAATCCAAATTCGAGGTAGAAATGTCACCTCAGGTTATATTAATAATCCTGAGGTGACTAATAAATCTTTTCAAGAAAAATGGTTAAAAACCGGAGACATGGGTTTTATGGTCAATGGCCGAATCACCATTACCGGCAGGTTAAAAGATATTATTTTCGTTAATGGACAGAATTATTATGCCCATGATATTGAAGGTGTGATCGATACTGTCGAAGGAGTTAAACCAGGGAAAGTGGCTGTATGCGGTTGGCATGATGAAAAGGAAGGAAAGGAAAAAGTGGCTCTTTTTTCTACCCTTCGTTTTCCTGAAGAAGTAATGAAAGGCATGTACAGAAAAATTTTAAGCCATGTGAATGAAGCCATGGGGATCCCCATTGATTATGTTTGTTTGATTAAATCTATTCCGAAAACAACCAGCGGAAAAGTACAACGGTTTGTTCTTGTTGAAGCTTTTAAAAGCAATGAATATAAAGATCGTACTCTATTAGGTACAGATTTATTTACGATTAAAGAAAAGGAACCCGTGGAAATGGGAGTATATACGAATTTAATTCGTGAAATATGGGCAAAAGTTTTGGAACGTCCTTTAGAAACCATTTCAGAAAATCAACCTTTTATGTCGTTAGGGGGAACCTCCATTAAAGCAGTTCAAGTATTGGGGGCCCTTGAGGACGAGCTATCTTTATCCTTAAGTCATGATCTATTAATTCGTTGTCGCACCATTAAGGAAATGGATGAATATCTCGTACAAATAGCACAAGGATATACCACTCCTAATAGAGAAATTGCAGCAACAAGGGAAATAATCCATGGCGAAGAGGAAGAAATTGCGGTTATTGGAATGGCATGCCGTTTTCCTGATGCAGCAAATTCAGAAGAGTTCTGGACGAATCTGATGGAAGGGAAATGCAGTATTCGGGATATTCCTGTAGACCGCTGGGATCGAGATGAATATTATCAACCTTTCAGGGAATTTGGAAAAACCTATTGCCAAAAAGGAGCTTTTATTGATAGTCCTTATGATTTTGATGCTAATCTGTTTCATATTTCCGAAGAAGAAGCAGCAATTATGGATCCTCAACAGAGAATGATGTTGGAAATGGTTTTTGAACTGATTGAAAAGGCTGGTTATGGAAAGGACCATTTAAGTGGGCAAAAAGTGGGGCTTTTTATTGGGGCTGGGGCAAATACTTATTATGAACATCATTTAAATACATTGAATCGTTTGAATTTGCAAGGGTTTGTTAGTTTCTCATCCCTTACGAAAGAACAACAGGAGGCCATTCTGGAAGAATGGAAAACAAAATTTGGCGTGACAGACGTTCACCCGAATATTCTTGTAGATAATTTATTGAACATGATTGCCTCTCGTACATCCCAAGAATTTAACTTTAAGGGGCCAAGCATGGTGATTGATACTGCCTGTTCTTCCTCTCTGGTCACTTTACATATGGCTTGTGAATCATTAAAACGTGGAGAAAGTGAGGTTGCAATTGCCGGAGGAATTAATCTTCTTTTAACCCCTACCCCCTACCTTTATTTTAGCCAGGCTGAAGCCCTTTCTGCCAGTGGACAATCCAGGGTATTTGATGCCCAAGCGGATGGATTCATCCCTGGAGAAGGTGCGGGTTTAGTCATGTTAAAACCTTTAACAAAAGCTCTGGCTGATCAGGATTCTATTTATGCTGTCATCAAGGCCAGCGCAATAAACAATGATGGCCATTCTATAGGGGTTATGGCACCCAATCCTGATGGGCAACGGGAAGTCATTGAAAGATTATATATAGAAAAGGGGATTAGCCCTGCTAGCATTCAAATGGTAGAAGCTCATGGAACCGGGACAAAAATCGGTGATCCCAGCGAAGTCCGGGCGATGGATCGAGCTTTCGGCAGATGGCATGTCAATCCTCAATCCATTGCCATTGGATCGGTCAAAGCTAATATCGGCCACCTTTTAGGTGCCGCTGGCATTGCCAGTTTTATTAAAACGGTGTTGGCTTTAACCCATAAAAAAATTCCCCATAGTGTGAATGTATCAACGCCCAACCCGATGATTAAATGGGAGCAGACGCCTTTTTATTTAGTTTCTGAACCTCAAGAATGGCAAGTAAAGATGGGGATGTCCAGACGAGCTGCCATTAATTCCTTTGGTTTTGGTGGAACCAATTGTCATTTAGTGGTAGAAGAAGCGCCGTCCGTTGAACCGGTCTTGGCAGAAAACCCGAAAGAACACCCAAAGCATGTCCTATGCTTATCTGCCCATACGGAATTAGCTCTTGGGAAAAAGATGGAAAATTTAAAGGAATACTTGGAACGACATAAAGAAGTATCTCTGGGGGATGTGTGTTATACGGAAAATGTAACCCGTACTTCTTTGCCTTATCGTTCTAGCTTTGTTGCAGGTACCATTGAAGAGCTAAAGAGTTTCCTTGGTAAAGGTGTAAGGAATGAATTGTCTTATTATCATTCCCCTAAAGTCGCGCTTATGTTTACAGGACAGGGTTCACAGTATGTAGGGATGGCGAAGGAATTGTATCAGCTTGTTCCTTCTTTTAAACAAGTGGTAGATGAATGTTCAGAGGCTTTTTACCCTTATCTGCAACAAAAGATTACTGACTTAATCTATGGTGATGGTACAGATGAAAGGGTACTGGCACAGACGAATATTACCCAGCCTGTTGTATTTGCCATTGATTATGCTATAGGAAAGATCTTAATGGATGTTGGCGTGAAACCATTCTGTATGTTAGGGCACAGTGTAGGGGAATGGGTGGCAGCCTGTCTGGCAGGGGTTGTATCTTTACCAGATGCAGCGAGACTTGTGGCAATCAGAGGGAAATTAATGCATGAATTAAAAACAGCTGGAACCATGGCCGCAGTCTTCACATCCAGTTCTGCCATGGAAGTATTACTTGAACAATTCCATGATTCTCTATGGGTTGCAGGATATAATGTGACACATCAGGTTGTATCCGGGGAAAAAGATGCCATGGAGGGATTTTTAAAGAAACTTGAAGAGAAAAGAATTCCTTTTAAACGATTGAAGGTATCCCAGGCATTCCACACCCCTCTCATGAATCCCATGTTGCCTTTATTTAGAAAAGAGTTAGAAAAGACAACCTTTCATAAGCCTTCCATTCCCATTGTTTCTAATGTGACCGGGGAATATATGAGTGAGTTAATGGATGCAGATTATTGGGTATATCATATTTTAGGGGCTGTAAAGTTTGAACAAAGTATCAACTATGTCCTAAATAAAGGTGTTTCTATTCTTATAGAAGCAGGACCGGATCGAATTCTTACTGGAATGGCAAAAGGAATCCTTGCTTATCCAAATAAAATCATTCTCCCTACCCTTGATCGCAAAAAGGATTCATGGGATATGCTTTGTGAAATACTAGGAAATCTCTTTAATTTAGGGGTACAGATTTCCTGGGATCAGTGGTATAAAGATTATTCTTATCATAAAATCCAATTGCCATCCTATCCTTTTGAGGGGAAAACCTTTAAGCCAGACTTTGGAGATGGGCAAAAGGTTCATCAGTGGTTTTATGAATGGAATTGGCAACAAGAAGAAGAAACAGAACTTGATGAGATAGGCAAGGGTGCTATTCTTTTATTTGATCATCAACAAAGAAGAGGAAAAGAAATTGAAACCAGGGTGGATAGTGAGAGAAATCCTGTTTATTCGATTATTCCTGGTTATGAATTTTATTTTGATGGGAACCGCAATTTTGTAATTGATCCCAAAAACTCTGGCCATTATATAAAGTTGCTGCAACATATTCCGGGAGACATTGCTGCTATTCTTCATTTATGGAATATAGGAAATGAGAGTGTTGAACCCAATCAACTTCTAATAGATGATATCCGGCTATTTACAAGTGCCTATAGTTTATTATTCATTGGACAAGCTCTGGTTGAACGCACAGTGGCACAGGTTCGGGTAATGATTTTGACCAACAAGGCATTTTCTATTTTGGATGAAGAGTTGGCAGAGGATCCTCATCAGGGAATAACTATTGCTCTGGGCAATGGGTTGGATTTGGATTATGACTGGATAAATACCCGTATTCTAGATATGGATTTTGCCGAGTACGATGCACAGGAAGTCCAATGGGTTGGGACTGTGATCCATGAATTAAATCAGAAAATAAATGAAGAATCCATTGTAGCCATTCGTGGCGGAAAACGATATGTTCGTTCTCTTAAGAAAGCCGCTGTAGGTGAAAATAGGGAAGAATTGGCCATTCAAGAGGGAGAAACCTATTTAATCACAGGTGGCACCGGTCATATTGGTGGGGAAATTGCCAGGACCTTAGCTACTCAGGCAAAAGTGAATTTGGTTTTAACAGGCAGAAGGGAAACTGCTCCAGTATCTCTTATGGAAGAACTGAGAGAACTGGGGGCCCAGGTAGATTATTATTCTGTGGATGTGATTGATCAGGTAGAAATGGCAGAAATGATTGAAGACGTCAAAAGGACAAAAGGTTCAATCCACGGGGTTGTTCATGGGGCTGGTGTGGTTAATCCTTCTTTTGTGAAACTTTTGCAAAAGGACCTAGATGAAATAAGAGACGTTTTAAATCCAAAGGTGAAAGGGACTATTATTGTAGATCAATTGACAAAGGAAGAACCATTGAAATTTTTTGTCACTCTCTCTTCCGTTTCTGCTTCGAAAAAGTCCTGGGCAGCTGGATTAGGAGATTATGCAGCAGCAAATTCCTTTTTAAATAACTATAGTGTGTATCGGGGAAAAAATCAGAAAAAGGTACGTTATTTGTCTATGAATTATTCCCTTTGGGATGATCAAAAAAATGAAAATGGGATGGGGGCTCTTTTTGGTCATTTATCTGTGATGGCTGTAAAAGCACAAAAGCTGCAACCCCTGCCTTCAAAGGAAGCAAGCCAGGCATTTCTACAGGCATTACACTATAATCAACAAAATGTAATCCACATTTATGATCTTATCAGAGAATCTGTGGTAAATCAGATTACGGTCGGAACAACGGAAACTTCTGAGGGCATGCAGGGGCAAATTTCTTATAAATCTGCCAACGAAATGAGAAGGATTGTGTATGAAGTGATTGCCAGTGAGATCAATGTGCCTGTAAATCAATTAGAAGTTAGTATGAACTTTCTTGATTTATCCATTGATTCCATGAGAGCGACAAAGGTGATTGGGGAAATTGGAAAAAGGTTAAACTTGGAGCTTTACCCTACCTTATTATTTGAATATCAAACACCGGAGGCGCTGGCAGATTATTTGGAAAAAGCATTTGTAAATGATCGTGAGGAAACATTAACAGTAGATTTAGATTCGGAAAAATATCATGCTCCGACACAGGATATTGCCATTATTGGAATGAGCCTTCGTATTCCAGGGGCAAAGAATCTTGATGAATACTGGGATCTTCTTGAAAAGGGAAAATGTATGATTCAGGAAGTTCCTGCAGATCGCTGGGATATGGAAAAACATTATAGTCAAGATCCCCATTCCTTGCATACAACCAATACAAAACACGGCGGATTTATTGATCAACCTTATGACTTTGATCCTTTGTTCTTTGGAATGTCCCCTAAAGAGGCAGAGGTAACAGATCCACAACAGCGCATCTTCTTACAAATTGCCTGGGAAGTTTTGCAACAGGCAGGGTATGGGGGGAAACATCGAACCAATAAGATTGGTGTTTTTGTGGGAACAGAACAAAACAGCTATATGGAACATTTCATTGGGTACCGATCCTATATGCTGATTAAAGAAAGTTTGGAAAATCATGATGTTTTTCTTCGTTTGTCCCATG
This sequence comes from uncultured Paenibacillaceae bacterium, assembly GCA_946478845.1. The sequence continues at coordinate 182,532 of CAMLDI010000003.1, read as the reverse complement.
AGGATCGCCAGGCGATTTTAAGTGAAATCGTAGGGATACTGGATCCTGGGGAACTTGTGGCTGATGCCATTGCAGGAAACGGATTAAATGAAGTGGCAGCAAGGGTGAGCCATTGTTTAAATTTAACAGGTCCCAGTATGATTGTGAACACTGCCTGTTCTTCTTCGCTGGTCGCTCTACATCATGCTTGTGAGAGCATTCGGCAAGGCCAGGCTGAAATGGCTATTGCAGGAGGTGTTAATCTGAATTTAACACCGACACCCTTTGTTTGTTTAAGCAGGGTGACAGCGTTGTCCCAGACAGGGGTTTGTTATCCTTTTGATCAACGAGCTGATGGGATGGTGTTATCAGAAGGGGCTGGTGCAGTACTCCTCAAACCATTACAGCAGGCTATCGAAGATGGAGATACTATTTATGGGGTGATTAAAGGGTCGGCAATCAACAATGATGGCCATTCCCAGGGCATTACCGCACCCAGGCCGCAAGGGCAGGCAGATGCAATACGGCAGGCCTATTTAAACGGGGGAATTCATCCTGAGACAGTCTCTTATGTGGAAACCCACGGTACGGGAACACCTCTGGGGGACCCCATTGAAGTAGAAGTTATGGCTCAGGCTTTCCGCTCCTTTACAAGTAAAAAGGGATTTTGTGGAATTGGATCCGTTAAATCATCCATCGGCCACATGCTTTCAGCTGCAGGAATTATCAGTTTAATGAAGGTGGTTCTTGCTATGAAACATGGAAAGATTCCTCATACTATTCATTTTGAGGAACCTAATAAAAACATTAATTTTTCCGAATCTCCTTTTTATGTGGTGGATAAAATGCCGCGGCCATGGGAAAGGGAAGGGGAAATCCCCCGACGAGCAGGGGTAAATGCATTTGGATTTGGTGGGACAAATGCCCATGTTATTCTTGAAGAAGCTCCAAAAGTGCTTTCCGAAGGGTTTAATAGTAAAGAACAAGAACCACCTTATGTTTTGTTCCTTAGTGGAAGGACGGAAGAAGTTATTAAGAAAGTGGCAAATCAGTTAGGAACTTATGTTGAAAATCATCCTGAAGTTCCTGTTTCTTCGATTTGTTACACCATGAATCATGGACAGAAGGAAATGGCCCACAAATATGCCATAATCATAAAATCCAGAGACCATTTATTAAGTGTTTTGAAGGGAATAGAAAAAGGGGAAAATCTTCCTGAGTTAATAAAAGGGAGATCCAATCCTAACAGGCAGACTCCTGTTCATTTTTTCCTTGATGGAAAGAATGATTTTTCTGCTCAATATAATAAAGGGATTTTGTTAGCTAAATATGGTATTCAACCTGCTCATGTCTTCTATACAAACAGTGGAATTCGTGTAGGAGAGGCAATCATCAAAGAATCTGATTGGAATTGTTCATTAATAGAATTAGAAAATGATGATGCATGGAGGGAATACGCTGGGAAAGGAGATGTGATTCTTCACTTTGGCAAAGAATCCTTGCCAGATCACGTCATTGGAGTGAATTTCCATGAATCCATGCTAGAGGTTATGGCAAGGCTTTACACGCTGGGTGTCAAATTTAATCCAGGACTCTTATTTGAAAAGAAAGAAAAACGAATTCTTTTGCCTACCTATCCTTTTGAAAATAAGGCATATAACGTATCCAAAAAGAAAATAGTCCATGAAGGGGATGTAGATAAGTTAAATCGGGATTTGCAATTCTTAAATGGAAGTTTTTTTATAGGGTGATGAAATGAGAAAACCAATTATCTTTATGTTTTCTGGACAGGGATCCCAGTATTATCACATGGGACGGGAGTTATTTCTGAATCATCCGGTTTTTAAAGAAACTATTTTGCATCTAGATGGAGTTGTGAAAGATTTAATCGGACAATCCATTGTTGCGGAATTATATAATGGCAACAAAGGTTTAGGTGATTCCTTTCATCGAACCTTATTTACTCATCCGGCCATATTTATGGTGGAATATGCGCTGGCCCAGGTGCTATTAGAAGAAGGAATTGAACCGGATTATGTTCTTGGAACCAGTCTTGGTGAATACACAGCGGCAGCCGTTGCCGCTGTGTTAACACCTGAAGAGATGTTAACCTGTATTATTAGGCAGGCTCAATTGGTGGAAAGTTTCTGTATTCCTGGGAGTATGATGGCTATTCTGTACAATTTTCGTTTGTTCTATGAAATGCCAGAAATCTATCAGGGCAGTGAATTAGCTGCTATTCATTTTCATTCCAACTTTGTGATATCGGGGATGAAAAGAACGTTAAGAGATATAGAAAAACAATTGGTTTCCAGAAACATTATGTGTCAAATGCTGCCTATTTCCTATGCTTTTCATTCTTCATTTATGGATCCAATTGAGAAAGAATATAAAAGAATATTACAAAGTAAAAGTTATAAAAAACCCCGATTTCCCTTTGTATCTTGTGTCGAAGGTGAAATTAAGGACGATCTCACAGCAGAGGATTTCTGGAAGATTGCCCGTCAACCCATTCAATTTAACCGGGCTTTACAGGCTGTGCACCAAAGGTGTGAAGAACCTATTTTCTTAGATTTAGGCCCTAGGGGCACCCTTAGCAATTTTATTAAACATCAATTGGAGTCTAACTCTTCAATGTTTGCATATCCCATTATTACTCCCTTTGCTCAGGAAATCCATCATATTGAAAATGTGAAAACTATCTATCATTTGAATAAGAGACAATGGGTTAGGCAGGAAGTGTATGCTTAAAATACGAGCGGTTAAATTAAATGAAGATTCTACGCTATTCTATGGACTTTTGTTAAATCGTGTAGACAAGGATAAACAAAATCGAATAAAGCGGTATGTGCAGATTGAGGATGCCCGTCGCTCCCTTTTGGGAGAATTAATGGTTCGTTTGGAAATCATGAAAGACTTGCAAATAAAAAACGAAGATATTCACTTTTACTATAATTCCTACGGAAAACCTTTTTTGAAGGGGCTTAAAAACTATCACTTTAACATTTCCCATTCAGGGGAATGGGTCGTTTGTGCCTTAAATAACAGTCCCGTTGGTGTTGATATTGAGAAAATAATGCCTATTGATTTGGAGATTGCTTCCCAATTTTTTGCTACAAAAGAATACCATGATTTAATGGAGAGAAGGGAAGAGGATCGTTTAAGTTATTTTTATGACCTTTGGACCGCAAAGGAAAGTTATATCAAAGCGCTGGGAAAAGGATTGTCCATTCCATTAAACTCTTTTGCTATTGATGTTCTATTAAATAAAATATGTATGTTTGGGATTGAAAATAAGGAGTGGGGTTTTAAAAGATATACCATCGACTCCAATTACAAGATGACAGTGTGTGCCAAAACAGATCAATTTCCTGTTCAGGTAGCCATAAAGATGGAAGAAGAAATTTATCAGGAAATAATCTGAAGAGAAAATATATTGACTAAGGATAACGCTATTGTTAATATAAGCATATAACAAAGTATTCGCATAGGAATAATCAACCGGAAAGACCGGAGACTTTTCTTAATTATTAGAGATGTCTTCGGTCTTTTTTATTTGGCTGGGGGGACTGACATTGGAAAAGTTTAAACGTTGGCTAGGAATTGGAATTTCATTTGCAGTAATTTTATCACTTATTTTGACAGTTGGATGTCAGGAAAAGGAAACGGTAGCAGGAGGAGAGGGGAAATATGAAACGTTAGAACTTAAATATCAAGGAAGTGTTGGAACTGTTACATTCCCGGAATTAGCTGAAGATTTAGGATATTTAGCTCCGATTAAGTTAAATTGGGTTGGAAATACAATAAGCGGACCACAGGATATTCAATCCGCTGCAACAGGCCAAACGGATTTTGGCGGTGCCTTTAATGGTGCCATTATCAAGTTGAAAGCCAGTGGGGCACCTATTAAAGCCGTTCTTGGTTATTATGGCAGTGACGAAGCTACATTTTCTGGGTTTTATGTATTGGATGGAAGTCCTATTAAAAACCCTAGAGATTTAATTGGCAAAAAAATCGGCATGAATACATTGGGGGCGCACCATGAATTTGTGCTCAAAGAATATTTGCGTAAAAACAGATTGACAGAGGAAGAAATTAAGCAGGTGACTTTGGTGGTTGTGCCACCAGTGAATACAGAACAAGTATTGCGCCAAAAACAAATTGATGTAGCTGTTTTAGGGGGAATGTTACGTGACCGGGCATTAGAACGGGGAGGAATTCGCAAGCTTTTTAGCGATTATGACTTATTCGGTGCCTTTACGGCAGGGAGTTATGTCTTTACAGAAAAGTTTATTAAACAAAATCCAAATACGGTAAAGAAATTTGTTGAAGCAACAGCAAAAGCCATTGAATGGGCACGTACAACTCCAAAAGAAGAGGTCATTGCCCGTTATCAATCAATTATTGAAAAAAGAAACAGAAAAGAAGATAAAACAACCGTTACATATTGGAAAAGCACAGGAATTGCTGAAAAAGGCGGATTTATTAGACCATCAGAGTTTCAGGTATGGATTGATTGGCTTGTGAAGAGTGGGGAGTTGAAAAAGGGTCAACTTGAATTAGGTGATTTATATACCAATGAATTTAGTCCATTTAAAAATGAAATTGAGAAGAAATAAAAGAGGTGAAAAAAAGAATGGCGGAAAAAATTCAGTTTAATCATGTTACGAAGATGTTCCAAATAAGAGATGACTATAACTTTACAGCAATTAAAAATGTGAATTTTTCTGTAAGAGAAGGGGAATTTCTTTCATTGGTGGGACCATCAGGGTGCGGTAAATCAACCTTGCTTGATTTGTTGGGAGGGTTATCAAAACCAACATCTGGACAAATTTTGTTAGATGGAAAACCCATCGATGGACCTGGATTAGATCGGGGAATTGTTTTTCAACAGTATGCTTTGTTTCCCTGGTTAACAGCAGAGGGTAATATCGAGTTTGGCTTAGAATCAAAAGGGATTCCGAAAAAAGAACGAGGAGAAATTGTCCATCATTTCCTATCCCTTGTAGGCTTATCTGGTTTCGCAGACCGATATCCACATGAACTATCAGGAGGAATGAAGCAACGTGTTGCTATTGCTCGTAGTTTAGCCTACGATCCAGACGTATTATTAATGGATGAACCCTTTGCGGCTCTAGATGCACAAACACGAGAAACCTTGCAAACTGAATTGCTGCGCATATGGGAAAAAACGAAGAAAACAATCCTTTTCATTACCCATGGAATCGATGAAGCAGTCTATTTAGGGCAGCGAGTGGCCGTGATGACCTCTCGCCCAGGAACCATCAAGGAAATTATCGATAATCCACTGCAATCAAGAACACAGGATTTAGACATTAGATCCACTCCTGAATTTACACAGGCACGCCATCAAATTTGGGACTTGTTGCGTGAAGAAGTGAGTAAGTCTCAAATCGCATAAATGAAATGAAAAAAGGGGTGAAAAAGTTTGGCTAGTTTAGAAAAATCCATTTCTGTACCCATTAAAGCATCGCAAAAAATCCACTTTTCTTTTTCCGGAACTCAAAAGTTTGTGAAACAAACCATTGCCATTTTTGTGTTGATTCTTCTTTGGGAAGTTGCACCCCGGATCGGGCTGGTGGATATTACATTTTTTCCGCCTTTTTCTAAAGTGCTGCAAGGTTGGTGGGGGTTAGTAACTTCCGGGGAATTAGTTGATCATCTTCAAGCAAGTATTATACGCTCTGTCATTGGTTTTAGTCTTGCATTGGTGATTGCAATCCCACTGGGCCTTCTCGTAGGTTGGTATCCCTTAGCCAATCAATTATTAAATCCAATTATGGAATTGTTTAGAAATACAGCCGCTTTAGCCTTGCTTCCTGTTTTCATTTTATTGTTAGGCATTGGGGAGACATCGAAAGTATCCATCGTGTTATTCGCGTGTTTTTTCCCCATTCTTTTAAATACCATTAATGCGGTTGGGAATGTAGATCCCTTACTGATTAAATCTGCAAAATCAATGGGTTTAACCCCATCTAAATTGTTTTATAAAGTCATTTTGCCGGCTTCAATTCCGACTATTTTCACCGGAATACGAATGGCCAGTTCTGCCTCTATTCTTGTGTTAATTGCTGCTGAAATGGTTGGAGCAAAAGAGGGATTGGGCTATTTGATTAATTATACCCAATTGAATTTTCAAATTCCCCAAATGTATGCAGGGATTATAACGATCTCCCTTCTTGGATTCATTGTCAATTTTGCATTAGTAAGCATTGAGAAAAAATTCTCCGCCTGGAAAACAAGTCCAAATGAATAAAGAAAGGAAGAGTGACATTTTATGGTTTCCAATAAACAAATGAGATTAGGGGCATTTTTCAAAATACCAGGGCATCATGTTGCTGCATGGCGCCATCCAGAAGCAGAGACAGATATCTTAAATTTTGATTTCATTAAACGTCTTGCCCAAACCGCTGAACGAGGAAAGTTCGATATGATTTTTCTTGCAGATGGGTATGCAGTACGGTCTGATAACCAAAAGGTAGTAGGACAAACGGTAAACACTCTTTTTGAACCATTCACACTTTTATCTGCTCTTTCTGTGGTCACAAACCATGTGGGACTTGTCGGGACGGTATCGACCACTTATAATGAGCCTTTTCACGTTGCCCGTAAGTTTGCCTCACTGGACCATCTAAGTGGTGGCCGAGCAGCCTGGAATGTGGTTACATCCAATACAGAAGCGGAAGCACACAATTTTAACCAGGAGCATCACTTGCTCCATGCCAAAAGGTATGAACGGGCAGAGGAATTTGTTGATGTTGTCCAAAAACTGTGGGACAGTTGGGAAGATGAAGCCCTGGTTCTTGATAAAGAGTCAGCCCAATTTGCAGATGGAGCAAAAATACATGCAATAAATCATAAAGGAGAATGGTTTTCCGTTGAAGGTCCATTAAATGTGTCCCGGCCTATACAAGGGCATCCAGTTGTGGTTCAAGCCGGTTCTTCTGAAGCAGGAAAAGAGCTGGCAGCACGTACTGCTGAAGTTATTTTTACTGCATGGCAAACATTAGAAGAAGCCCGGGTATTTTATGCGGATGTAAAAGGACGGATGTCCAAGTATGGCCGTTCTCCTGAAGAATTGAAGATTATGCCTGGTGTATTTCCAGTCATAGGGAAAACTCCGGAAGAGGCAGAAGCCAATAAGCAGTTATTGGTGGAACTAATACCTGAAGAGGCAGGGATTTCTCTTCTGTCTAATATGATTAGTTATGATTTATCTCCATACCCGGTGGACGGTCCTTTGCCAGAACTGCCTGAATTAGATCAAATTAATGGGGGTAAAAGCCGCTTCAAATTATTAAAAGATCTTGCTAATCGGGAAGGGTTGACCATTCGCCAACTGTATCAACGAATAGCTGGTGCCCGGGGGCATCGAGAAATAAAGGGTACTCCTGAACAAATTGCAGATCAATTGCAGGAATGGTTTGAAAATGAGGCAGCTGATGGATTTAACATTATGCCTCCTTATTTGCCAGGAGGTCTTGATGATTTTGTGGATTATGTGATTCCTATCCTGCAACAACGAGGGTTGTTCCGGACAGAGTACACTGGCCATACCTTACGGGAAAATTTAGGATTAAAAAGACCGGTTAACACCTTGATTGGAGCTGCTAAATAATATAAGAAAGACTTTTTAACAAATAAACCCCGCCAGAAATTTTTCCGGCGGGGTTTCTCATAACCACTATTATTTAGAAGCAGCTGCAGTTTCGTTAGCGATTTGACGAAGTACAGTTTGCAGGATACCGCCATTGCGATAGTATTGAATGTCAACAACGCTGTCAAGACGAACGATAACGTCGAATTCAATTTTGGATCCATCGTTTTTCTCAGCGATCGCTTTAACAGTTTGGCCTGGTTTTACATCGTTGTTTAAGCCGACAATGCTGAAGGTTTCAGTTCCATCGAGACCGATAGAAGCTGCGCTTTGGCCATTAGCAAATTGTAATGGAAGGATACCCATGCCAACAAGGTTGCTGCGGTGGATACGCTCAAAGCTTTCAGCGATAACAGCTTTAACGCCGAGTAAGAAGGTACCTTTAGCAGCCCAGTCACGGGAAGAACCAGTACCGTATTCTTTACCAGCAAGAACAACTAAGTTAGTGCCAGCTTCTTGATATTTCATAGATGCATCATAGATGCTCATTACTTCGCCAGTTGGAAGGTAAGTAGTTACGCCACCTTCAGTGCCTGGAGCAATTTTGTTGCGGATACGGATGTTAGCGAAAGTACCGCGCATCATCACTTCATGGTTACCACGGCGAGCACCGTAAGAGTTGAAGTCTTCGCGAGCTACACCACGTTCTGCAAGGTATTTGCCAGCTGGGCTTGCAGGAGCGATGTTACCAGCAGGAGAGATGTGGTCAGTAGTCACAGAGTCTCCAAGGTAAGCAAGAGCTTTTGCGTCATTGATATCTTCTACATCGCGAAGATCTGGGCCAAGGCCTTTGAAGAAAGATGGTTCAGCGATGTAAGTAGATTTTTCATCCCATTGGTAAAGGTTTCCTTCTGGGAATTGGATTGCATTCCAACGTGGGTTAGCTTGGAATACGTTGCCATATTCTGCTTCGAACATTTCTGGTTTAAGAGCAGCGTTAACTGCATCTTTGATTTCTTGGTTCGTTGGCCAGATGTCTTTGAGGTAAACTGCTTGACCGTTTTTGCCTGTGCCGATTGGCTCAGTCGTTAAGTTAACGTTTACGTTGCCAGCAAGAGCATAAGCAACAACTAATGGAGGAGAAGCAAGGTAGTTCATTTTCACTAATGGATGTACACGGCCTTCGAAGTTACGGTTACCGGACAATACAGAAGCAACAGTTAAATCGTTGTCTGTGATGGCAGTAGCCACTTCTTCTGGAAGAGGACCGCTATTACCGATACAAGTTGCACAACCGTAACCAGCAATGTGGAATCCAAGGTTTTCGAAGGATTCGAGTAATCCTGCTTTTTCTAAGTAACGAGCAACTACACGAGAACCAGGAGTTAAGCTGGATTTTACATATTCAGGTTTAACAAGGCCTGCTTCAACGGCTTTTTTCGCAAGAAGGCCTGCACCGATTAATACGCTTGGGTTAGAAGTGTTGGTGCAAGAAGTGATTGCAGCAATCACTACAGAACCAGCAGTAAGTTCAGTGTTTTTGCCGTTTTTGTGAGCAACAGGAACTTTCTTCTCGATTTGCTCTTCAGTCATTGCAAAACCGTTTTGGTCGATTGGTTTACGAATGGTTTCGTTGAATACATTTTTCATTTCTGTTAATTCAATGCGGTCTTGTGGACGTTTGTGTCCAGCAAGGCAAGGAACAATAGAACCAAGGTCTAATTCAACGATGTCAGTGTATACAGGCTCAGCAGCATCGTCAGTGAGAAGAAGTCCGTTCGCTTTGTAGTAAGCTTCTACAAGAGCTACTTGTTCTGCACTGCGGCCAGTAGCATGGAGGAAGTTAAGAGTTTCTTGGTCAACTGGGAAGAAGCCCATGGTTGCGCCGTATTCTGGAGCCATGTTAGCTACAGTTGCACGGTCAGCAAGGTTAAGAGCACTTACGCCAGGTCCGAAGAACTCAACGAATTTGCCAACAACGCCTTTTTTACGAAGGATGTTCGTAACAGTAAGGGCAAGGTCAGTAGCAGTTGCACCTTCTGCAAGGGTACCGGTTAATTTGAAACCGATAACTTCAGGAGTTACGAAGTAAAGAGGTTGGCCAAGCATACCAGCTTCAGCCTCAATCCCGCCTACGCCCCAACCAACAACGCCAAGGCCGTTGATCATGGTGGTGTGGGAGTCAGTTCCTACAAGTGAATCTGGATATACAACGGTTTCGCCGTCAACATTTTTAGTAGCAGCAACAGAAGCCAGGTACTCAAGGTTTACCTGGTGAACGATACCAGTTGCTGGAGGAACGGCACGGAAGTTATCGAATGCAGTTTGTGCCCAACGCAAGAAGGTATAACGTTCCTCGTTACGGGAGAATTCTAATTTCATGTTGTTTTCAAGAGCATCTGGGTTGCCGAAATCGTCAACCATTACGGAGTGGTCGATAACAAGGTCAACTGGAACAAGGGGATTGATCCGTTGTGGGTTTCCACCCATTTCAATCATAGCGTTACGCATTGCAGCAAGGTCAACAACGGCAGGAACACCGGTGAAGTCTTGGAGAACAATACGAGCAGGTGTGAAAGGAACTTCTTTGTTAGCATCTTGGCCTTCAGCCCAGTTAGCTAATTGATTAACGTGTTCATCTGTGATTGCAACGCCGTCGTAATTACGAACAGCAGCTTCAAGCAATACTTTAATAGAGTAAGGGAGTTTGGAAATGGAACCAAAACCTTGCTCAGCTAATTTTGGAAGGCTGTAGTAAGTGTAGCTTTTGCCACCCACTTCCAGGCCGGAACGAACAGAAAACTTATCATTAGTAGCCATTTTGGGACCTCCTTGGAAGATTATTAACTCTCCACAGTTTCATTATGTGAAACCGCGTTTCTATTTCCGATACTATTATATCCTTTATATCCTTGCACGTTCAACAAAAAAATATAAATTCTTTTCCAATGTTATTGACTAGGGTATAATGAATAAAAATGCAACTGAGTTTCATCATATGAAACATAGACTTACTTCAGTTTGAAAGGTGAAGTGATGAATGTGCCGGAGAATAAAATGACTGTCAGAGCAGTAGAACGGGCTCTGGATATTCTCTTATGTTTTCTAGACCGGAAAGATTTAACCCTTACAGAAATCTCTAAAATGGTTTCTTTAAATAAAAGCACGGTATACCGCCTGTTAAGTTCCTTAGAAGGGAAAGGTTTTCTCATTCGCAATCAGGAAACAGAAAAATATCGCCTGGGTTTTCGAATCTGGGAATTGTCTGCCAATTTGAACCGAGAACATGATCCATCTGTTTTATTGTTGCCGGAATTGATTCGCTTGCGGGATCTGGTAGGGGAAACCATTAGTCTGTATGTTCGGGATGGGATGGAACGGGTTCGGATACAGGCTGTTGAGAGCACCGAATCCATCCGCCGTGTGGCTCCGGTAGGTGTCCGCTTGCCTTTATCCGTGGGTGCTTCTAGCAAAATTCTTGTCGCCTATGGAGAGTCCATGGTATTAAACCATGTCCTCAATGATCCAAATTGGCCGGAGGGAATTGATAAACTCTTTTATTACCAGCAAATTGCGGAAATCAAAGAAAAAGGATTTGCCACAAGCATTGAGGAAAGGGAGACAGGAACGGCAGCTGTATCTGTTCCTATATTTAGCCACAATAAAAAATTATTGATGGCTCTATCCGTATCAGGGCCATCAAACCGATTAACTGTTGAAAAAATGAGGGGGAATCTTCCCATTATCCGTGAAGCAGCACAAAGAATGGAAACCATGCTTCCGTAGGGATATCAGACCATTGACTCTTATAAATTGTTCAATCATAATGGTGGTAATACTTTCGGTAATACAGTTGAAATAAAAAAAAAATCTCCAGGATGAAAAGGCCTTCCCTCAGGGGAGGCCTTGTTGGCGTGTAATCACCTTTTCACCAAATGCAAGGGTTCGGGAGGAAGAATGAATGGCTAAAATAAGCATGGAAGAACAATTAAAAAAGAAAATATTAATCCTAGACGGGGCTATGGGCACCATGTTACAGCAAGAGTCTTTGACTGCTGAGGATTTTGGTGGGGAGGAATATGAAGGCTGTAATGAAATCCTGAATCTTACCCGTCCAGAACTTATACAAAAAATACATGAAACCTATTTAGAAGCAGGTGCGGATATTATCGAAACCAACACCTTTGGCGGGACTTCTGTGGTACTGGCTGAATATGATATGTCTGAAAAGGCTTACGAAATCAACGTAAAAGGAGCGCAACTTGCCCGTCAGGCAGCCGATAAATGGACAACCGCTGAATGGCCTCGTTATGTGGCGGGATCCATGGGACCTACGACCAAAACTTTATCTGTTACTGGCGGAGTGACCTTCGAAGAGTTAGTAGAGGATTATTGTCAGCAGGCCCTTGCCCTTATTGAAGGAGGGGTTGATGCTCTTTTATTAGAAACAGCCCAGGATATGTTGAATGTAAAAGCTGGGGGAATTGGGATTCAAAAAGCCTTCGATAAAACGGGCAAAAAGTTGCCTGTCATGGTTTCAGGAACTATTGAACCTATGGGTACTACCCTTGCTGGACAAAATATCGAGGCTTTCTATATCTCTGTTGAACATTTGCAGCCAATTTCTGTTGGCATAAACTGTGCTACAGGCCCGGAATTTATGAGAGACCATATTCGGACTCTGTCTGGATTAGCGGGTTGTTCCATTAGCTGTTATCCCAATGCAGGCCTTCCTGATGAGAATGGCCATTATCATGAATCACCCCAGGGCCTGGCTCAAAAAATGGCCGGCTTTGCGGAAAAAGGATGGATTAACATTGCCGGGGGATGCTGTGGAACTACCCCAGCCCATATCCGTGCCATGGCTGAGACCTTAAAAAATTATAAACCTCGCCAGGAGATGGGCCAGCATGCCCATGCTGTTTCCGGGATTGATCCTTTATATTTAGACAAAGATAATCGCCCTCTTTTTGTAGGGGAGCGTACCAATGTAATTGGCTCAAAAAAATTCAGGGATTTAATTAAGGAAGAAAAGTATGAAGAAGCTTCTGAAATTGCCCGTTCTCAAGTAAAACGGGGAGCCCATGTTATTGATATTTGCCTGGCGAACCCAGACCGGGATGAAATTGAGGACATGGAAGCTTTCCTGCAATATGTAGTGAAAAAGGTTAAGGTTCCCTTAATGATTGATTCTACCGATTCAAAAGTGATTGAGAAAGCCCTTACTTATTCCCAGGGAAAAGGAATTATTAACTCTATTAACCTGGAAGATGGGGAAAAACGGCTGGGAGATATGGCCCCAATTATTAAAAAGTTTGGAGCGGCTGTTGTAGTAGGGACCATTGATGAGCAGGGAATGGCAGTCACCAGAGAACGGAAGCTGGAAGTAGCCCGCCGTTCCTATGATATTCTGGTGAATCAATATGGCCTGAATCCTCAGGATTTGATTTTCGATCCTTTAGTATTCCCAGTAGGCACCGGAGATGAAGCGTATATTGGCTCTGCCTTAGAAACTGTGGAAGGCATTCGTTTAATTAAAGAGAAAATGCCTGAATGCCAGACCATTCTTGGGGTGAGTAACGTATCCTTTGGCTTGCCTGCTGCAGGACGGGAAGTATTAAATGCTATATTCCTTTACCATTGCACGAAAGCAGGCCTGGATTATGCCATTGTGAATACAGAGAAGCTGCAACGCTTTGCTTCTATTCCTGATGAAGAAAAAGAGATGGCCGAAGAATTGCTCTTCCATACAAACGAAGGGAATTTAGCCCGTTTTACCGCTTTTTATCGGGAGAAAAAGGTTGTAAATATTGAGGAAAAATCAAATCTGCCATTAGAAGAACGATTAGCCCAATATGTGGTGGAAGGAACCAAAGAAGGACTGGTGCCTGATTTGGCTGAGGCCCTTGGCAAATACCATCCTTTAGAAATTATTAACGGGCCGTTAATGAAAGGGATGGAAGAAGTAGGCCGTCTCTTTAACGATAACCAATTGATTGTCGCTGAAGTATTGCAAAGTGCAGAAGTGATGAAAGCTTCTGTTGGCCATCTGGAACCCCACATGGAGAAAGCTGAGTCTGCTGTGAAAGGGAAAGTGCTGTTAGCCACGGTTAAAGGGGATGTCCATGATATTGGGAAAAATCTTGTAGAGATTATCCTGAGCAATAATGGATATCAAATTATCAATCTAGGCATAAAAGTAGCGCCAGAGCAAATTATCCAGGCATGCAAAGAACACAAACCAGACCTGATTGGGTTATCTGGGTTGTTAGTAAAATCTGCGTTGCAAATGATTACAACCGCCCAGGATTTAAAAGCAGCGGGGATCAACATTCCTATTTTAGTTGGTGGCGCTGCCCTTACCCGTAAATTTACGGAAACCCGCATTCAACCTGAATATGATGGGCTGGTATTGTATGCTAAAGATGCCATGGATGGATTGAATTTAGCCAACCAGGCGATGAATCCAGAGCAACGGGCAGCATTGAAAGTAAAACAGCAAGAGATAATTAATAAATTCAATGCAGGTGTAACTGACAAACAAACTCAGAAACAGGATCAGGCTAACAAAGGGCAACGTTCTGCCATTCGTACCGATGTTCCTGTACATCAGGCGCCTGATTTTTCAAAACATATATTACGGAACTTCCCTATTACTCATTTAAAACCTTATTTAAACTTGCGCATGCTTCTTGGAAAGCACTTAGGCATTCGGGGAAATGTGGATGAGTTATTGAAACAAGGGGATGCAAAAACGGTTGAAATAAAGGCAGTTGTGGATGAGGTATTCAATGAAGCTTTAGAAAAAGGGTTCATTAAGCCTCAGGGCATGTATCAATATTTTCCTGCCCAATCCCGTGGGAATGAACTTTTGATTTATAATCCAAATGATACAACTAAGGTGATTCAATCCTTCCAATTCCCACGACAAAGCAAAGAACCCTATCTTTGCTTAGCGGATTTTGTTCGCCCTGTAGAAAGCGGTGAAATGGATTCTGTGGCTATGCTGGTTGTATCAGCAGGACAGGGAATCCGGGAAAAATCAGAAGAGTGGAAACAAAAAGGGGAGTACTTGAAGTCCCATGTGATTCAAGCCCTGGCTTTGGAGTTGGCAGAAGCCTTTGCAGAACGGGTTCATGAAATGATTAGAGATGGTTGGGGATTCCCAGATCCTGCAGATATGACCATGCTGGAACGCTTTGGCGCACGCTATCAAGGAATCCGGGTTTCTTTTGGATATCCAGCGTGCCCTAATTTAGAAGATCAAAAAGGTCTTTTTGCTTTAATGAAACCGGAAGAAATTGGTGTAGAGTTAACAGAAGGATGTATGATGGAACCAGAAGCATCTGTTTCTGCTCTTGTATTCCCACATCCGGAAGCGCGATATTTTAATGCAGATTAACCTCGTTGGGGGGAGCAAGAGTGAAAAAAATATCTTTAAAGGATTACCTTGCCAATCATTTAATGGTAGGGGATGGGGCAATGGCGACCTGGCTTTACCGCCAGGGGATCCCTATCGGGGTTAGTTATGAAGAATTAAATACCTTAAAACCTAAATTAATTGCCAATGTTCATAAAGCCTACTACGATGCTGGTGCCCGGTTTATTACCACCAATACCTTTGGTGCCCATCGGAATGCCTTAGACCGATATGGGCTGGGCGATGACGTGGCTCGCTTAAATCGGGCTGCTGTGCAGGTTGCCAAGGGTGCTGTGGGAGAGGATGCCTACATTATTGGGGATATTGGTTCCATTAATGCTGGCCGGGTCCCAGAACGGAACATGAAAGGGTTTAAAGAACAGTTTGAAGAACAAGCTTCCGCCCTGCTTTATGCCGGGGTTGATGCCCTTCTTTTAGAAACTTTTCTTGATGTAGAAGAATTGCTTTTGGCATTAGAAGTGATTCGCCCTATGACTACGAAAACTATTGTTGCCCAAATGGCAACCATTGAAGTTGGCTTAACCAGGGATGGTTATTCATTAACCCATGCTTTTGCGGAATTGCAAAAAGCTGGCGCTGATGTTTTGGGGCTAAATTGCCGGATGGGCCCTGCGGAAATTCTCCGCTCTCTGGAAAAGACCATTGTTCCCGTTGATATGCCCCTGTCTGTATTTCCAAATGCAGGCCGCTTAGGTTTATCTGATGGAGAATACAATTATAAATCTGCTCCTGCCTACTTTGCCGAAAGTGCCTTACGTTTCCGGGAGCAGGGGGTTCGCTTGATTGGCGGATGCTGTGGAACCACTCCTGAACACATTAAGGCAATTTCAGATGCGTTAAAAGACTTAAAACCTGTCCCCAGGGTAAATCCAGAAGCCGATGAAATTGTGGAACCGGTGGTTCACGTTGCCCATCCTGAACGGGGCAAAAAACCTGAGGGAATCGTAGATTTAGTGGCCAAAAGGCCAACCATTATTGTAGAATTCGACCCGCCAAAGGATTTGGAAGTGGAATCCTTTATCCAGGGATGTTCTGCCCTAGAGGATGCCGGTGCGGATGCGGTCACCCTGGCAGACAACTCTTTAGCCAATACCCGCATGAGCAATATGGCGCTCGGTGCAATTATGAAAAATCGGTTAGGAGTAGAGCCTCTGCTCCATATTGCCTGCCGCGACCGAAACTTAATTGGGCAGCAGTCCCATCTTATGGGATTGCATGCCCTGGGGATCAATCAGGTGCTAGTGATTACAGGGGATCCAGCCCGCTTTGGGGATTTGCCAGGTTCTAGCTCTGTTTTTGATGTATCCTCCTTTGATTTGATTCGCATGGTAAAGCAATTGAATCAAGGAATCACCTTCTCGGGAAAACCGATGAAACAACAGGCACAATTTGTGGTTGGGGCTGCCTTTAATCCCCATGTGCGCCATTTTGATGCGGCGATCAAACGCCTGGAAAAGAAAGTGGAAGCTGGCGCCGATTTTATTATGACTCAACCCATTTATGATACAGAAATGCTGAAGCTTATTTATGAGCGCACCCGCCATATTCCAATCCCGATTTTTGTAGGGATTATGCCTTTAACCAGCTCAAGGAATGCAGAGTTTCTTCATAATGAAGTGCCTGGCATTAAAATTTCGGAAAGTGCGAGAGAACGAATGCGAAAGCATGGGGTTGGAGTAGAAGCCCGCAAGGAAGGAAATGACATTGCGAAAGAATTACTGGATGTGGCGTTGCAATATTTTAATGGAATCTATTTGATTACTCCTTTCTCTTATTATGAAATGACAGCAGAATTAACTCGATATATTCGGGAGAAGCAGAAATAAACATGCTTTTTATGGGATAAACCCCTTTGTTCTAGTATAATATGGTATTATGTTGTACAATTTTCTTTTCCATATGGGGGACATCGTTATGGATGAAATTATCAAATCGATCATTTTAGGCATTATTCAGGGATTGACTGAGTTTCTCCCTGTTAGCAGCACGGGGCATCTTTTACTGGGGCGGAAATTTCTTGGTTTATCCGAAGCAGGGTTGTTCTTAGATACCATGTTGCATCTGGGAACCCTTGTTGCTGTAGTGGCTGTTTTCTGGCGTGATATTTTAGGATTAATCAAACGCCCTTTTTCCAGGCTTATGCTTTTATTAGTGGTTGCCACTATTCCAACGGGAATCATCGGCCTGCTTTTTGAGGATTTCTTTGAGGAAATCTCTAAAACAGGGGTTACTGTTGGTTGGGAGTTCCTGGCTACAGGTTTTATTCTCTGGATTGCAGATAATGCAAAAAACCGTGGTTATAAATCCTTTGAAGACATTAAGATCAAAGATGCACTAATTGTGGGAACCCTGCAGGGAGCAGCCATATTGCCTGCTATTTCCCGCTCAGGGCTGACCATTGCCGGCGCCCTTTTCAGCGGCATTAATAAAGAGGCGGCTGCCCGTTTTTCCTTCTTAGTTTCTCTGCCCGCTATTGCCGGCGCTACTGTGTTACAATTGAAAAAGTTAAGTGAAGGGACCGCGGTTGAAGTCATTGGTGTAGATGCTTTAATTTTCGGAACCCTGGCTTCTGCTATTTTTGGTTATATTGCAGTGAAGTGGATGCTAAAAATATTACAAAAGGGCAGTTTAAAAGGATTTGCGATTTATGTGTGGATTTTAGGGGCTGGGGTCTTACTGCTGCAGTTCCTTGGCAAGTTTTAAATGGAGGAAGTGAAAAGCCATATTTTCTGAGTTTGAAGGCTCAGGGAATATGGCTTTTATGTTGTGTGCTCCATGTAGAACTTTATCACCTTTATCCCAATAAATCAGTAACAGCTGGCAAGATCTGAGTGTGGGTGCCAGATATAGTGCTATATCACCTTTTTATCCTAATAAATCAGTAACAGTTCGCTAGGGCTGGGGTCTTCAAATTATTTAGAGAAGCAAAAACCTGGATTTATAAAACCTTCAATGGCTTATGCCATAAGCGTATGCAGCCTTATTATGATGAGGTTTGTTATCGGATAAATATGCGATTGAACGCTGAGCCTATTTTTGCTAACCTGGTGGAACGATGTATGAGCACGAACAAGGAACCTATAGAAAAAGTGACCTATCCCGGAGTTCCTCTCATGCAAGTACTAAACTTAATGAAAGCCCTCTAAAAAGGAGGGTCTCTTTTCCGTGACGCCCCGGTCTTTGCAAGCTTCACTAACTGACTAAAGGGGATAAAGGTGATAAGGCGTATAAGGGAGGGGCAGGCAGTTGCCCCTGCAGGGAATAGTCTGTTACTATTAAAAGAAGTCTTAATATTTGGAATTAGTTTTTCCAGTTTTCTTAGGGGAGGGATTTTTTCAGTGATTAACTTTATTTTAAACATGCCCACGAAGATTGTTTTTGGCAAAGGCGAGTCGGCAAGAGTGGGAGAAATCCTACAAGAATATGGAACCAAAGCCCTGCTTGTCACAGGAAAAACTTCTGCTAAGAAGACAGGTTCTTTGGGAAAAATTGTACAATCAATGCAACAAGCTGGCATAGAATATATTATCTATGATCAAATCGAGCCAAATCCACGGGCTACAACGGTAGATAGGGGAGCACAAATTGCCAGGGAAGAAGGTTGTAATGTGATCGTTGCCCTTGGCGGCGGTTCAACCATGGATGCTGCTAAGGCTATTGCGACCGTTGCTCTTTCAGGACGGCCATGCGGTGAATATATTCGGGGAAATAAAACAGGAAAATGGAAGGAATTACTGCCTATTAAAGAGGCGTTGCCCATTGTGACAATCCCAACTTTAGCAGCAACAGGTTCGGAAACCAATAATACTGCGGTGATTACGAATTGGGAAACGGGTGAGAAGTCTGGTATGAGTGGTCCAGGCCTGCACCCAAAAGCAGCCATTTTAGACCCGGAATTGACCTATTCTGTTTCAAAAGAATATACAGCTGATGGAGCTGTGGATATTTTTACCCATCTTTATGAAGGCTATTTTTCAGGGGATGAACATGCCAATGTTCAGGATGAAATCACGGAAGGCTTAATGAGGAATGTGATTGGGTATGGGCGCAAAGCTATGGATTTCCCTGAAGATTATGAGGCCAGGTCCCATTTGCAATGGACGAGTTCTCTAGCTCTGATTGGGATTGCCAATGCAGGGCGTGGGGGAGGATTCCCTGTTCATGGAATGGAGCATATTTTATCCGCCCATTATGATATTTCCCATGGACGAGGATTGGCTATTTTAACTCCTGCTTACTTTGAGTATATTGTGAAGGCGGAAAAACCTTATCGTCTGGCCCGGTTAGGACGCAAAGTTTTTCAAATTCATGAAAAAGATGATCAGGTTGCTGCAGCGGCTACCATTAAAGCAGTTGAAGCCTGGTTTAAAGAACTTGATGCATATGGTACCTTGCAACAAATGGGCATTGAAAAAGAGAAACTGCCCTTTATGGCAAAAGAGTCTGTACGCATTAGCGGGTTGGATAACCAATACCTCCCTGGACCGAGAAAAATTACTAGCGAGGATGTTCTTACAATATTCGAAATGGCTTATTAAAGTCATGGTATGATAAGGGTGAGGTGACCATTTATGATCATTCAAAAAGTGATTATTGTGGAAGGGAAAACTGATAAAAAGCATCTGGAAAAAATTATTGCTGAGCCCGTTGAAATTATTTGTACCCATGGAACATTAAGTAGCCATAAGCTTGACCATATTTCAAATCAGGCTTACGACAGTGATATATATATTTTTGTTGATGAGGATGCTCAGGGGAAAAAATTGCGCAAACAGTTATTGCAGGAGTTCCCTAATGCACGCCATTTATTTACCAGAAAAAGTTACACGGAAATTGCCCGTACGCCTTATGAATATTTAGCGAAAATTTTAAGGAAGGCTGATTTTGAAATTCGTGAAGAAGGGTTGTATTAGATGATAAAAGAAATCGAAAATAAAATGCAATTACACCCCTTTAATTTATTTGGATTTGCACCGTTGCGGAAATCAGCAGTGCTTATTCCTCTGGTAGAGGTTGAAGGAGAAACCCATGTATTATTCGAAATCAGATCCCATCAATTGAAGAGCCAACCTGGTGAAATCTGTTTTCCTGGGGGAAAGGTAGAACAAGATGATGCTTCTGAAAAAGAAGCTGCCCTGCGGGAAACTTGCGAAGAGTTAGGCATCGATATAGAGGACGTGGATTTGATCGATGGATTGGGGGTTTTAGTCCATCCCAGTTCTTCTTCTATATTTTCTTTCGTTGGAAAGATTCATGACAATAACAAAATTGCCCCTAATGAGGAAGTCAGCGAAGTATTTACTGTCCCCCTGGATTACTTGATGAATTATGAACCAGAGATCTTTTATATTCAGGTGAAGGTTCAGCCGGAAGAGGATTTTCCCTTTGAGTTGATTCCAGATGGACGGGATTATAAATGGAGACATGTCCGTTTGCCTGAGTACTTTTATCGCTATGAAGATAAGATAATTTGGGGGTTAACGGCCAGGATTTTACACGAGTTTATTGAATTGTTGAAGTAGAAAAAACGTTGAAAAATAAACCGATGACAGCAAATGGCCTTGCTGCATGAATGGTTTGATAACTTTTTTTTGATTGGAGAATAATCCATGAATTTTGAAAAGATCGATACATTATTGCGTCAGGTTAATGAATGCCGTCCCTTGACTCCTGGCGAGGTAGAACGGCTTCGTCAGGAATTCCTGATAGAATTTACTTATAATTCAAATGCCATCGAGGGCAACACCTTGACACTACAAGAAACTGCCCTAATTTTAAACGAAGGAATTACCATTGGGGAGAAACCATTAAAGGATCATTTAGAAGTTATCGGTCATAAAAACGCCTATTTCTATGTGGAGGATTTGGTAAAACAAAAAATTCCAATTTCGGAAAAGGTAATTAAAGATATCCATAGTATTGTACTGATGGATCAACCGCAGGATAAGGGAATCTATCGCAGAGTGCCTGTACGTATTATGGGTGCGGTACATACACCGCCCCAACCGTGGGATGTCCCAATCCAGATGGAGCAACTTCTAGCGAATTATGAGAAAATAAAAAAATCGATGCACATAATTGAGCGTGTGGCGCACTTTCATTTGCAGTTTGAGGGCATCCACCCTTTCATTGACGGAAATGGCCGTACAGGGCGTTTGCTTCTTAATTTAGAACTGATGCAGGAAGGCTACCCTGCCATCAACGTGAAATTTGCCGATCGGCGCAGGTACTATGATTGTTTCACAGCATATCATCAATCAGGTGGCAATCCACAGGCTATGACGGAAATGATTTTCGGTTATGTGCAAGAAACATTAGAAAGATATATAGAAATTCTAAAGTAATCTAAAACAATATCCTAGACAAAGAAGCCTCAATACCAGGGGCTTTTTTCTTTTGCCTTGGAGGGCATATCCAACATCAACCATTCATATATTTGTTCATGAATAGACAATCCCCCGAAAAGAAAGGAGAGTGTTTTGTGGACATCGGTTGGTTTTTGCCTGAAGCCATTGCAGACATGGCTGAAAAAGTGGACTCCCTTTTTGTATTGATTTCCTGGGTAGCACTGGTCATGTTTATTCTGGTGGAGATGCTCTTATTTATTTTTCTGATTCGCTATCGCAGAAGAAGAAGTGATGACCAGGGCTTATCCATTCATGGAAATACCAAAATTGAAATGATCTGGACCATTATCCCCGCAATTATCCTTGTAATCATTGGTATTCTTGGTTCCCAAATTACCTATGATATTCAACGCCCTCCCAAAGATGTTTACACAATAGAGGTGGTTGGCAAGAAGTGGGCCTGGGATTTTAAATACCCTGAAGGATTTCAAACGACAAATGAATTACGGGTCCCTGAAGGAAAAGAAATTTTGTTTAAAATCACAACAAAAGATGTAATCCATAGTTTTTGGATTCCAGCTCTTCGCATGAAACAAGATGCTGTGCCAGGGAGACAGACCCAGTTTTGGACAGGGCCTTTACAAAAAGGAACGTATTCTATTCCCTGTGCTGAATACTGTGGAACCATGCATTCTATGATGTTAGGGAAATTGACTGTAGTAAGCCAGGATGAGTTTAACCAGTTTGTTACATCTGGCGGAAAAGCCGCCGGGACAACCAATTCCTCTTCTGCTAGCCCTGCCGAAAAAGGAAAAGCTTTAGCCCAATCTTCTGGATGCCTCAATTGCCATGCTGTGGATTCCAGTAAATTGTTTGGCCCAGGCTGGGGTGGAGTGTATGGAAAACCCATAAAGTTAGCAGATGGTTCAACGGTTACGTATGACGATGAGTATATTGTTGAATCCATTATGAAACCGGATGCAAAAATACCCCAAGGATATACAGCTCCTATGCCTCCACAGAATATCACAGAAGATGATGCACGATCCATTGCTGAATATATTAAGACCTTGAAATAAAGGAGGGATTGAATTGACAGGGGAACACGCAGTTCGCCGGGGTTTTGTTAGGGACTGGCTTTTAACAGTAGACCATAAAAAGATTGGAATTATGTACGGGATTGCCTGCTTGATTTTCTTTTTCCTGGGTGGTGCAGCAGCTTTATTAATTCGAACGGTGTTATGGAAACCAGGTACCCCGGAAATCCTGCCCAGCCCAGATTCTTTTAACCAGCTATTTACCTTGCATGGAAGCATTATGATTTTTCTTTTTATGATTCCTATGCTTACTGCTGCATTTGGCAACTATCTTATTCCTATTATGATTGGGGCGAGGGACATGGCCTTCCCTCGTATGAACCTTCTTGCATTCTGGATTTTTATTTTAGGCGGAGTCGTGATTTTATCCAGTTTCTTTCTTGGAATTCCTGATATGGGCTGGACTGCCTATCCACCTTACAGTATTGAAACACCTGGTTTAGGGTTGGATTTATGGGTGGCTGCAGTTCATATCCTGGGTCTATCTTCCATTCTCGGTTCCATCAATATTATTGTAACTGTATTTAATTTACGGGCACCGGGAATGACTTTTAATCGATTGCCTTTATATGTTTGGGCATCACTTGTTACGGCGTTTATTCAATTGTTTGGTACCCCTGCACTGGCAGGGGCGGTTACCACCCTTCTTCTTGATCGGCATGCAGGAACCATTTTCTATAATGCCACTCTAGGCGGAGATCCAATGCTTTATCAACATTTATTCTGGTTTTATTCCCATCCCGCCGTTTATGTCATGATTTTGCCGGCCATGGGATTGGTTTCTGAAATTATTCCGGTATTCGCACGAAAACCTATTTTTGGGTACCGTGCCATTGCCTATTCTTCTGTAACCATTGGGTTTCTCGGGTTCCTGGTTTGGGCACACCATATGTTTACTGCGGGGATGTCTTTATCAGCAGGGATTCCATTCATGATTACTTCCATGATTATTGCTGTTCCATCGGCCATTAAAGTGTTTAACTGGCTGGCGACCCTGTGGCGAGGTTCCAATGTATTTACTACCCCCATGCTCTATTCAACCTTTGGTTTTATAGGTCTATTTACGATTGGTGGACTTTCCGGACTCTTTTTGGCAGCAGTCCCTGTAGATATCCATGTCCATGATACTTATTTCGTAGTAGGGCATTTCCACTATGTTTTATTTGGCGGAAGCATGATGGCGGTAATTGCAGCCATATTCTATTGGTTCCCTAAAATTACAGGACGGATGTATTCAGAAAGATTAGGACTTTGGTCCTTCTGGACTTCCTTTATTGGTACAAATCTGACTTTCTTCCCTATGTTTTATATTGGGGTGATGGGAATGCCCCGTCGAGTTTTCCAATATGAAATAAATTTACAGTTTGCCAATGATGTTGCAACCATTGGTTCATATATTCTGGGATTTGGGGCTATTCTAATGGTAACCAATATTATCATTTCTCTCCGGTCAAAGGTGAAAGCGCCAGATAATCCCTGGGGAGCGCAAACTCTGGAATGGTCTGTTTCTTCACCTCCGCCAGAGCATAATTTCAGGGAGACGCCTGTGGTTACGTCCACACCTTATGACTTTGGTGTAGAGTCACCCCGCCAATTCAAAGAAGAAAACTTTGGGGCTGGATGAGGAATCAAAATGGGATATCGCTTACCTCTAGCAACATCTGTTGCAATATTTCTATTACTTATTGCAGGAAGTCTTGTTGTTGGACTCAAAGCGGGTCTGGCTTGTCCTGATTGGCCTCTTTGCCACGGGAAGTTGATTCCTCCTCTTGAGGGTAAAGTAATTATTGAATACTTCCATCGTTTGCTTTCATTGTTAGTATCTTTAATGATTTTGTGGAATGTGATTGTGGCCTGGCGTAAAAGAAAACATTTTCCTTTAGCAGCCAGGCTCACCTTCTTTTCAATTGTTTTGTTAATTGCTGTTGCAGGATTTGGAGCTATTAACGTGATCTTAAAGTTACCCCCTGGTTTTACAGCAATTGATGTAGGGATTGCTAATCTTTTATTTGGCATCTATGTCTTTATTACAGCACTTACTTTTTACCAGCAGAAAGGTGGTTTGGGATTTCCCTTAAAAGCAACTCTATATAAACCGGCATTGACAGGGGTTCTCATTGTTTTTCTGCAATTGGCACTGGGAGCTTTTGTGGAGCATAGCCGTGCAGGTTTAATTGTAATCCAGGAACAATATCGATTGTTGAATGTGTTAATTCCTTCCCCCACAGCAGCAAAAGTGTGGATGAATATCCATTTGATTGTAACCTACGGGGTAGTGGCCATTCTCTTGCGGATGATATTTCTTGCTAGGAGTAAAGGAGTTTTTCAGCAAGAACAATGGATATTGGCTGTATTACTAGGTTCCCAATTGGCAGTGGGTTTTTTGACAGTTTATAGTGACCTGGCAATCTATGCAACCATACTTCATATGTCGTTGGCTTCACTTATGTTTGTAGTATGTATATGGATTACAGTCCAGGCCTGGATGGAATCTTATTCGAAGAACTAGCTCTATTAAAGGAGGAAATTAGATGGATACTTCTATGACGGAAACGTCCCCATTAGAATCTTCAGCTACTGTAGACCCTATTTCAAGCCGTGTAATGGAACCAGGTCCTCTATCTGAGGCGAAACCCCATGGAGATTGGCGAGACTATATCTCCGTCACCAAAATTGGGATTACTATTGCCAACCTTCTTATGGTTTTTGCGGGTTGTTGGTTAGCTGCATCAGGGCCCCTTGATATGAAAATCGTACTTTTAACAATGCTGGGATCTGCTTTTGTTATTATGTCAGGTACCTGTTTAAACAACTATATTGATCGGGATTTAGATAGCCTGATGGAAAGGACGAAGGAAAGGGCGTTGCCTTCCGGCAGGTTAGATCCTAATTCTGTGTTGCGTATTGGTTTTTATTTTGGCATTGCTGGTACGGTTATTTTGGGAAGCATTAATTTATTGACAGCACTGCTGGGATTGTTAGGGCTTTTCTTCTATGTCATCGTTTATACCTATTGGTTAAAGAGAACATCCACCTTAAATACCTTGATTGGTGGAATCTCAGGAGCAATGCCGCCAATTATGGGATATACAGCAATATCGGGGACAATGGATATGAAAGCCTGGATTATTTTTCTCATTCTTTTCCTCTGGCAACCTCCTCATTTTCTTGCCCTGGCAATGCGGAGAGCGGAGGATTATAAGACTGCTGGTTTTAAAATGCTTCCTGCTGTCCGGGGCTATGAGGTAACAAAATGGCATATTCTACGGTATACTGCCATTCTTGTGCCAACGACTTTTCTTCTCTACGGCATTCATGCCGTAGGAATGGTTTATTTTATTGGCATGGCGATTTTAGGATTGATTTGGATTACCTTAAATACTGCAGGCCTTTTTATGAAAGATACCATAAAGTTTTCGCGGGTTTCCTTTGTATACTCCTTGATTTATCTCAACCTGTTTAGTCTTCTGATTTTTATTGATCGGGTTTAAAGAAAGATTGGGAGGGGGAAAATGGAATGTCAGCACATTCTCATGATCCAATGGTACCAGGAAAGGGAATAAAGGATATCGGCCAATTAGGTACCTGGTTAGGCCTGATTTCTTTCACGTTCCTTTTTGCTACATTTATTGCTTCAAACGTTTATTTGCGCGGGTGGTCGCCAGAAATTTTTTCTGTCAATTTGCCTGCAGAAGTACAAAATATTGTGTATCTTAACTTCCTATTTACCTTATTGGCAGGGATATTATCGATTAGCGCCGGGATTGGGTATAAAAAGAAGAAAAGTTCTCTTTTCATATCTCTGTATGTTTTAATGGGCATGGCTTTTCTAGGGGATATGATTTTAACAGGTTGGATTATTAACCAGTATTATGGAATCAGTTCTGCAGCATGGACTGCCTATGGCATGGTTGAAATCTTTATGTTCATCCTTGATCTGATTTCCTTGATTCTTTTTGTTATTGGATTCTTTTATATGAGACCGAAAAAAATACAAGCCCTTAACCGTTTTATTCCTGGTGCTTTGAGTGTTTGGGTTTATACCATGATCATGGGGATTGTCGTGTTTATTCAATGTGATTTGATACAAATTGGACAGTTTTTGGAATGGTGTGGCATGAAACTAACTTAAAAAAAAGGAGTGAAAAAAATGGGTTTAATTTTGTATGCGACGGGTTTTCTCCTTTTTCCCTTTATTCTCTTCTTTATATTCATGATTCTGTCTAAACTCTCGACGCGGGAAGAATAGGAGTGAAATAGGTTGAAAGTAGCGGTGGTAAAACGTTACAGTTTTTATGTAGTTGCAATTGTGTTATTGGGATTGTTTGTGGGCATTCTTGGTTATCAACTATGGTGGGGATTAACTCGTCTCCCGGTGATTGACCGTGCCCCTGATTTCCGCCTTAGCGATGTAAACGGCAAAACTGTAACTCTACATGATACAGATGGCAAAATTAGATTAGTTTCATTTTTTTACACGAGTTGCCCTGATATATGCCAAACCACCAATTACAACTTAGCAAGTTTGGATAAAAAGCTGGCTGAACGAGGATTGCAAAAAAATACAAATTTTATTTCAATTTCCTTTGATAGTGAAAAAGATACTGCCGATCTTTTAAAACATTATATTGCTGCGGGAAAGTTTAAGCGGGAAGGATGGCTCTTCCTGCGGGGGGAAAAGGACGAAATCAACAAAGCTGTAAAGGGATTTAAAATCGTAGCGGAAAAAGGGCAGGATGGACTTTATTTGCACTCTAATAAACTATTCCTATTAGATGGGAATAATAATATTCGCAGTGTTTACAAAATGGGCAGTGACATGGATAATGAACAAATCTTAAAAGATATTGCTAATTTACAAAAAGAATTATAGGTTTTCAAAAAGCTATCGATAATTTTCGATAGTTTTTTTTATGTATATTTATTTCTTAAAATTTAGAAAATTTATTTATACATGAGGAAAATAATGTTAATATTGATTTAACCATTTTATTACATAGAAGGGGAGGCGTGTAAAAATGAATGATATAAATTGGCCGAAGAAAAGGATTTTGCTTGCTATCGCAGGGGGAGTAGCAAGTTTGTTTTTTTTAGTTGGATGTACTGATTCAACGAATACTTCTACAAATGTAAAAAGTGATGTTGTTTCTGAGGCAAAGAAAAAGTTTCAATCTTTGGATGCTGTACCAATTCCTAAGAATAATCCAATGACTAAGGAAAAAGTTGCCCTTGGTGAAAAGCTGTTTGAAGATCCACGTTTGTCTGGAAATAATACAGTTAGTTGTATGACCTGCCACAATCCCCAACTTGGCTTTAGTAATGGTACACCTGTTTCAACAGGGATTGAAGGAAAGGTAGGAACAAGGAACTCACTTTCTGTACTTAATGCTGGTTACTATACTTCTTTCTTCTGGGATGGTAGGGCCAAGACCCTGGAAGAACAGGCCCTAGGCCCTATTCAAAACCCAGTAGAAATGGATCAAAACCTGGAAGCTTTAATAAAGAAATTAAAGGGGATTCCTGATTATCAAAATGAATTCAAGAAAGTATTTAATGGGGAGATTACAAAGGATAATCTGGCAAAAGCAATTGCTGCTTATGAACGGACCATCGTATTGGACAAGACCCCTTTTGATGATTATCTTGCAGGCAATGATAAAGCTATTTCAGAAGAGGCTAAACAGGGAATGGTTTTATTTGCGGGAAAGGCAAATTGTATGACCTGCCATAGTGGACAAGCATTAAGTGACAATCAATTTTATAATATTGGCATTTCTAGTGATGATCCGGGACGTTATAATGTTACGAAAAAAGAAGAAGACCGTGGCAAATTCCGTACACCTCAATTGCGGGGGTTAATGTATACAGGGCCATTTATGCATAACGGAACATTCAAGACTCTTGGTGAGGTCGTGGCCTTTTATGATAAGGGTGGAGATAAGACAGCAAACCAGAGTAATTTAATAAAACCCTTAAATCTTACTGAGAAAGAAGAAAAAGCGCTGGTTGCTTTTTTGGAATCCTTAAGTACTGATAAATAAACGATAAATAAGATGAAGATGCTTTTTCAATCAATTTGATTGAAAAGCATCTTTTTTATGTTTTTGCCATGTTAAGATAGAGGTAAAATAGTAGTATATTGCCTCAGATTTATCTATAGATTGGAGTAACGATATTCATGTATCGCAATTTAGAAGAATGCATCATTGATTTAGAAAAGAATGGCCATTTGGTCCGTATTCGGGAAGAAGTAGACCCCTATCTTGAAATGGCAGCCATCCACTTGAAAGTGTATGAGGCTGGCGGACCTGCTTTATTATTTGAAAATGTAAAAGGGAGTAAATTTCGGGCTGTTTCAAACCTTTTTGGCACATTAGAGCGAAGTGAATTTATCTTTCGGGATACGTTAGATGAGGTGAAGAAGGTTATTGCCCTTCGCTCAGAGCCTATGAAGGCATTCAAAAATCCTCTTAAATATATCAAAACCGGATTGGCTGCAGGGAAGGCCCTGCCTTTAAAAAAATCCAACAACGTACCAGTTTCTGCCCGGGAAATTAAAATATCCGACCTTCCCTTGATTCAATCCTGGCCCATGGATGGGGGAGCATTTATCACTTTGCCCCAGGTGTATTCAGAGGATGTGGAAAAGCCAGGGATTATGAATTCCAATCTTGGCATGTACCGGGTACAGCTTAATGGGAATGAGTATGAACTAAACAATGAGATCGGTTTGCATTATCAGATTCACCGGGGGATTGGCGTTCATCAGGAAAAAGCCAATAAAAAAGGGGAGCCTTTAAAAGTAAGCATTTTCGTCGGTGGTCCTCCTGCCCATACATTGTCTGCGGTTATGCCTTTGCCAGAAGGGTTGAGCGAGATGACTTTTGCCGGTTTGCTTGGAGGACGCCGTTTCCGCTATAGCTATATTGATGGGTATTGCATTAGCAATGATGCTGATTTTGTAATTACAGGTGAACTCCATCCTGGGGAAGGGAAGCCCGAGGGCCCATTTGGGGATCATTTAGGGTATTACAGCCTTGTCCATCCCTTTCCTGTAATAAAAGTCCATAAAGTGTTCGCCAAGCCTAATGCTATCTGGCCTTTTACTGTGGTTGGGCGCCCCCCGCAGGAAGATACCATATTTGGTGAGCTCATCCATGAAATAACAGGAGACGGAATCAAACAAGAAATTCCTGGAGTAAAAGAAGTCCATGCTGTAGATGCTGCAGGGGTACATCCCCTTCTATTTGCCATAGGCAGTGAACGGTACACCCCTTACCAACAAGAAAAACAGCCCACTGAGTTACTCACCCTGGCTAACCGTATTCTTGGGACAGGACAACTAAGCCTGGCGAAGTATTTATTTATTACGGCAGAAGAAAATAGGCCACTAAACTCCCATGATATCCCTGACTTTTTAACCTATATCCTGGAACGGTTGGACCTAAAGCGAGATATTCATTTTTATACGAATACAACCATTGATACCCTTGATTATTCAGGTACTGGTTTAAATCGAGGCAGCAAAGTTGTTTTTGCAGCCTATGGAGAGACAAAAAGGGAACTATGCAAAGAGGTTCCTAAGCAGTTACGGGAATTACGGGGGTTTGATAATCCACGCTTGGTTATGCCAGGCATTGTGGCTATTCAAGTTGGGAAATTTACAAATTACGAGAAGGCCCAACAGGAAATGCAGGAGTTAAGTGAGGCAATGAAAAGCAGGGGCCAGCTTCCAACCTGTCCTATGATTATTGTATGTGATGACAGTTCATTTTTAAGTGAAACCATCAATAATTTTCTTTGGGTAACCTTTACCCGGAGCAATCCTTCCCATGATATTTATGGGGTGAATAGCTATTATGAAAACAAACATTGGGCTTGTGATAATTTAATCATTGATGCTCGCATCAAACCTCATCATGCACCCCCATTGGTGTTGGATCCTAAGGTGGAGAATAATATTCAACGGTTCTTTGTTAAAGGGGCTAGTTTGGGAGAGCTAAAAATATAATAGAAAAGGGCGGGTGATGTTATGGATCCTATTCAGTTTACTGATTTAATGGAATTGGCAGACATTATTGCTGAACGCTTAGGAAATCCGATTACCATAGAGGATCAGCATCACCAGGTGGTAGCATACAGCATTCATGGAGAAAATCCTGATCCAGTACGCATTGAAACCATTATGAAAAGGAAAGTGCCGGAAACCGTTTTGGCTCGTTTCTGGAAAGAAGGAGTCATTCAATCCTTGATGCATAGTGACCAGCCTGTACGAATTTCCTCAATTAAAGAGTTAGGTTTGGGGAATCGGATTGCCATTTCTATTCGCAAAGGGACAGAAGTGTTAGGTTACATCTGGGTGCAAGAAACAGGACGGCCACTAATTGAACAGGATTATCATTTTCTCCGTCTGGCAGCACGCCTTGCTATGCCCCGTCTTCTGCAAAAACGGGATCGATATGTAAAAAAAGAGGAACAGAAAAAAGCAATGTTTTGGCAGATTCTCTCGGGAAAGAGTACTTTAGAAGAAATTGAACAAGAGGCTGCCAACTTATCCATTCATTTTCCCCCATATATGATTGTTGTTGTAGGGGAAATACAGTGTGGAGAGCATCAGTGGGTTTCTATCCAAAAGGAGTTAGATTATTTACTTGATCATTTAAAAGAAACTACTCCTTTTTCTTCTCTGCCTCTCTGGGTTTATGATGAGAAACAATGCATTATTCTGGGGGGCTCTAAGAAAATGGAGGGTCTAGAAGAAGAAGCAGGGAATTTCCTGATGTGGTTAAGCAGCCGTTTTTCTGTTGGAAAAGGAATTGCGTTGAAAAACGGGGGTTTTGGTTCTGTGGTAAATCGGATAACTGACATTCCCCGCAGTTACCGACAATCTATAAAAGTAATTGAAATTAAAAAATTAATCCCAGGAGAGATTGACCACCTCTATGGTTATCAAGAATTAGGTTTTTTTCGCTACTTTCCCTTATTAAAAGAGTTCAATGAAGAAGAGGGATACATCAATGTCCAGTTACAACGGCTTGCCCGATATGATCAGGAGAATCATGGCAATTTGCTTGATACTTTAACTGTTTTTCTCGATCATGGGGGAAAGGTGAATCAGACTTCAGAAATCCTTCATATTCATACTAATACATTGCATTATCGTTTGAAAAAAATAGAAGAAGTAGGAAAAATGGATTTAGGGGATCCTCTACATCGAACCACTATATATCTGGAACTAAAATTAAATCAGTTTAGAAAATAGCTGTCCTATTCTTTGTGGAAATCCACAAGGAATAGGACAGCTTTTTTTGATGCTTCAACAAAGTAAGGCAATAATTATTCTCGTATAATAGCATTAAGAAGATTATTAACGGAATTATAAAAGTAAAGGAGGGAACGCTGAATGATTATTGGTGTACCAAAAGAAATTAAAAATCATGAGAATCGGGTTGCATTAACTCCTGCCGGGGTAAATGCTTTTGTACAAAAGGGACATCAAGTCTTTATGCAAAGGGGTGCTGGAATAGGCAGCGGTTTTTCTGATGAGGAGTATTTAGCCCAGGGGGCACAAATTGTTACTAGTGCAGGGGAAGCCTGGGCAGCGGATTTAGTATTAAAGGTAAAGGAACCCTTGCCTGAAGAATTTGGATATTTTAGAGAAGGGTTGTTGTTATTTACGTATCTTCATCTTGCCCCTGAAAGAAACCTTACTGAGGAATTAGTCAGGAAAAAAGTGACTGCGATTGGTTATGAAACCATTCAATTGGCAGATGGTTCTCTTCCATTGTTACAACCTATGAGCGAAGTAGCTGGTAGAATGGCTGTGCAAATTGGTGCTCATTTGTTAGAAAAAAGCCAGGGGGGCAAGGGAGTGCTTCTCGGGGGAGTCCCAGGTGTGCAGGCAGGACGGGTTACCATTATTGGCGGAGGAATTGTAGGAACGAATGCAGCAAAAATCGCTTTAGGAATGGGTGCCCAGGTAACGATCATTGATATTAATCCCAATAGGCTTCGTTATCTGGAAGAAATCTTTCAGGGACGCCTGCAAACCCTGATGTCTAATCGATATACAATTACCCGGGCGGTGCGGGAAAGTGATTTATTAATTGGTGCCGTATTAATACCCGGGGCAAAGGCTCCCTGTCTGGTTACGGAAGACATGGTAAAGGAGATGGAGCCAGGCTCTGTGATTGTAGATGTAGCCATTGATCAGGGAGGATCTATTGAAACCATTGATCGGGTAACCACACATAGTGATCCCTATTATGTAAAACACGGAGTGCTTCATTATTCTGTAGCGAATATTCCTGGATCTGTAGCAAGGACCTCAACCCTTGCTTTAACCAATGTCACTCTTTCTTATGCTATAGAACTGGCGGACAAAGGGCCATACCTTGCAGCCTTAGAAAATCCAGCGTTAGCGAAAGGCATTAATACAATGGATGGACGGGTAATCCATCCGGCGGTAGCAAAGGCCTGGGGTTATCCTCTCATTAAGGTGGAGGAAGCCATTGTCGGTCATAAAAAAGAAAAACAGGGCACTTAACCCTGTTTTTTTTTGGTTTATGGTGCTCCCACGCGGAATCGAACCACGAACTGATCATTACGAGTGATCTGTTATACCGTTTAACTATAGGAGCAGTTTACTTTAATAAATTCGACGAATAATATATTACGCCAACCAAAAGGACTTGTCAATATTGCTCCTGTTTTGCTCCTTGGAGAAAAAAAGAACGGGAAGGATTCCCGTTATCGAATTTAAAGCTTGGTGTCAATAGAACTGGTCATAGTCTTATCATATTTAATACTTCTATAAGTGTGATTTATTTTCCCTATAAAAACCATACTAAAAAGGGCAATTTCTTTGGCAGATAAGAATTTATAAATTTTATCTTATCTGCATAAGTGCAACTAAGGCTTCACCCTAACGGGTACTACAATGCATTTTCAACAAAGAAGTGAATTCGACGTAGTTGAAAATGCAATAAAGGATGCCGCCTGCGCCTAAAGGCTTGGCGCTAGCCAAGTTTTCTTTATGGACATAAAAGGGAGGAATTTTACTTGAATCTCCAACCGTCTTTTACCGTTGCAGAACTTATTCTTTCTCAATTAAAGCTCTGGGGGATTAAACGAATCTATGGTGTCATTGGCGATGCTCTCTTTGGGCTTATGGATGCTATTGGCAAGGATCAAGAGCTTCGTTTTATTTCTGTAAAGCACGAGGCCACAGCTGCTTTAATGGCATCTGCTGAAGCCCGTTTAACAGGAAAACCAGGGGTTTGTGTATCCCAAATGGGACCAGGAATGGGCAATTTATTAAATGGATTAGGCGATGCCCATTTAGATCGTTTACCTGTTCTTGCCATTACAGGACAAGCTCCATTAAATAAAATTGGCACTGAGTATAAGCAATATATTAATCAACAAGACCTGGTTCAACCCCTGGCCTGTTTTACTTCTCTTATTTGCCATCCCGATTCCATTGCAGAGGTTTTAGGAAAAGCACTTACTCTTTCCTATTTGCGCAGGGATGTCGCCCATCTCTCTATTCCTCAGGATGTATTTTATGCTGTGACAACAGCACAGCCTTTACCTCCCCATCCCTTTTCAAAAACCATGCCTTTTCCTGAGGAATTATCTTCATTTATAAAAATGTTACTTGGAGCAAATCATCCAGTCATTATTGCCGGAAGAGGGGCCCGGAAGTCTGGACCTTTGATTGAACAGTTAGGAGAACAGTGGGGGTCCGGTATTCTAGTAAGCCCTGATGGGAATGGGGCAATTGCCGGGGATTGTCCCTACTTTATAGGAGGACTGGGGGAAGGGGGAAATCCTATGGTTCCATCCCTGTTACAGCAAGCGGATTTAGTTCTCTTTGTTGGGACTGCCTGGTGGCCAGAAGGATATGTTCCTGGGGAAATCGCCAAAATGCAAATTGATGATCTGGCTGAAAATATTGGCAAGGGATTTAACGTGCAAGGGGCATTGGTGGGAGACATTCATAACATTTTAGAGAATATTATTTCTGTTGGTTTTACTAGAACACCCCAAAACAGTGAATGGGTTAAATACATAGCAACGATGAAAGAGCAATGGTTTAAGGAAAATAAGAGGGAAAAAAGCCGTGAGGGGTCACCGATTCCTCCATCAGGCATTATTAGGGCCATTGAAGAGAATAGTGCTGAGGATGCCATTGTGACCCTTGATTATGGGGATTCAACCCTTTGGTTTTATCGTAATTTTTGCCCTAAAAAGCAGGAGGTTCTTCTTTCTTCCCACTGGCGCACCATGGGTTTTTCTCTGCCTGCAGCCATAGCGGCTAAGCTGGAATCGCCTGAACGCCAGGTGATTGCAATTACCGGTGATGGGGGATTAGAAATGGTACTGGCAGAGTTGCTTACAGCAGTCCGTTATCAATTAAAGGTCACCTTAATTGTATTTAATAACGGAACCTTGCAGATGGAGAAAGACAAAATGTTGCTAAAAGGGTTGAGTCAGGAAGGGGTTACCCTGACAAATCCGGATTTTGTGTTATTGGCTCAGGCCTGTGGTTGGGAAGGATATCATGTTGAGGAAGCTTCAGAATTAGAACATGTGCTGCAACGAAGTTTTACTTCTGCAAAACCAGTGTTAATTGATGTTTCTACTGAACAAAAGGTCCACCCAGATTTTCTCGTTCAAAAACCATTTCAATAATTAGGAGGCTAAAATCATGTCTACATCCAATCAATCTCAAAATACTGCTCCCACCCCCTTTCCTCCCCAGCACCAGGCACAACAACCTGGAATTGAATCCATGATGAATCCTCAGCCTCTTTTTGATAATCCTTTATATAAGGCTGCCGGAAAATTAAAAAATAAAGTTGCCATTATTACAGGTGGGGATAGTGGGATTGGACGGGCAGTAGCAGTAGCCTATGCAAGGGAAGGGGCAAATGTAGTTATTGTATATTTAAACGAACATGAAGATGCAAAATTAACAAAACAAAGGGTAGAGTCCTATGGGCAATCCTGTCTTGCTATTGCCGGGGATGTGGGTAACGAAACCTTTTGCCAACAAATTATTGATCAAACCATAAAAGAGTATGGCAAACTGGATATTCTGGTGAATAACGCAGCGGAACAACATGTGCAAAATGGGTTGGAGAATATTTCGACTCAACAATTTGAAAAGACATTCCGCACTAATTTTTATTCTGTATTCTTTTTAACCCGGGCGGCATTGCCTCATTTACAGATGGGTGCCGCTATTATTAATACTGCTTCTTTAACCTGTTATGAAGGAAATGAACAATTGATTGATTACGCCAGTACAAAAGGGGCCATTGTAGCATTCACCCGATCCCTTGCTAAATCCCTGGCTCCCAAAGGAATAAGGGTGAATGGGGTAGCTCCAGGAACGGTTTGGACTCCTCTTATTCCTGCTTCCTTTCCAGCAAACCAGGTGGCGAATTGGGGAATGAAAAATCCCATGAAGCGTTCGGGCCAACCCCAGGATTTAGCCCCTGCTTATGTTTTTCTCGCTGCAGAAGATTCTGTTTATATGACAGGGCAAATCATGCATGTTAATGGGGGAGTTGTGGTGAATGGTTGAATGAATTTCATTTTTTCTCACCTAATTTTCTCTATTTCAACACACTTGCCCAATATAATGAATTCATGAAAAGGATGAATTTGAAAGGGCTGGGGTCTATGAAAGTGAAATTTGGGAGAAGTCTTTCACTTCTACTCTCTTTTTCTCTTTTAACTGGCATTGTTGCTGGTTGTACGGGGAAAGAAGAGGGAGCTAAAGAATCAGAGAAGTATGAAGTCAATGAAATGATGGTTCCTTCTAAGGATCAAGGGATAGAACTTTATGTAAAAGAAAAGAAACAAAAAAATAAAAATGAGTTTAAAGGTAAAGAAGTTGTGCTTTTTCTTGAACCTTTTGGCGTTCCAACAGCTAATGCCTTTGATGTAAAAGAATTGTCCTGGATGGAGGATTTAGCAAGTAGAGGGTATGATACATATGCGATGGATTTTCGTGATTTTGGCAAATCTACCCGTTCTGAAGGGATGAAGAAACCTGCAACAGAAAATGAACCTCTTGTTCGTGCAACAGATGGGGTAAAAGATGTTGATGCAGTCATTGAATATATTAAAAAGACACGAAACGTAGATAAAGTCAATTTAGTGGGTTGGTCCTGGGGATCTGTTGTTGCGATGCAATATGCAGCAGAACATGGCAACAATATTAATAAACTGGTTGTATTAGGCGGGATGTATTCTTTTGATTTGCCAATGATGACTTCAACGATGGAATCCAGCCCGGGAGTGTTGAAAAAACAACCAGCTTATCAAATGACTGAATATAATATGACTCGCCATCACTGGGCACAACAAATAGCTGGGGAGGATCTGGTTGAGCCTGGCGTTATGGAAGAAGTGGGAAGAGTTTTCCTTGCTGCAGACCCAACTAGCAAAGAGAGAAAACCTGTATCTATCCGCCGCGCCTGGGGGCCTATGCTAGATTTATACAACATATGGAGCAGTAAACCAATTTTTGATGCTTCTAAAATTACTGTACCAACCCTTGTGGTTCGCGGAGATGCAGATTTTTTTGCCGATCCTGGTTTAATTCATGCATTAACCAATGTTAAAACGAAAAA
Organism: uncultured Paenibacillaceae bacterium; assembly: GCA_946478845.1. Next base: position 145,402 of record CAMLDI010000003.1, on the reverse strand, counting down.
AGATGTTTTAATTAAAGATGCTACCCACTGGGTGTTATATGAAAAACAGCGTGATATCTTATTGACTGAAACAGCTAATTTCCTAAAATAAAATAGAAAAATAAAAAAGGATTAGCCCCAACTTCTTTTTTAAAACGGATTTGTCCAATATAATGAAGGACAGAATAAGTTTTTGAAAGGGTTGGGGTTTATTATGTATAGGAAAAAATGGAAAGGAATTTCCTTCCTTCTGATATTGATGCTAATGATTGGCATTATAACAGGATGCCAGATTCGCATTGAAGAGGAAGAAGAAGAAAATGCAAGTTTACCTATTAATGAAGTTATGATTCCTGCTAAAGATCCTGGAATTCAATTATATTTGCGAGAAAAGAATGTAGATAAAGAAAAACAATATAAGGGAGAAGAAGTGGTTCTCTTCCTTGAACCTTTTGATATTCCTACAGTGGAGGCTTTTGATATAAAAGGATGGTCCTGGATGGAACATTTGGCAAGCCAGGGCTTTGATACCTGGGCTATGGATTTTAGGGGATTTGGAAAATCCACTCGTCCGGATGCTAAAGTAAGGTCCACTGATGGGGTAAAAGATGTGGAAGCAGCCGTTGATTATATTAAAAAGACGAAAAAAGTTGATAAAGTAAATGTAATTGGTTGGGGTTGGGGTGCTGTAGTAGGGGCCCAATATGCAGGAGAACATCCTGAGAATGTTCATAAACTCCTTCTTTATGGGGCTATGCATTCTTCTCAATTGCCAGATGAGATAAAGACAATGGAGTCCAGTCCCGGGGTGATAAAGGAATATCCAAATTATGAATTAAAGACCTATGATACAACCCGAGATCACTGGGCGAAGATGCTGAAGGGGAGGGACCTGGTACAACCTGGGATTATGGCTGATGTAGGTAGAGCATTTTTTATGGCAGATGCCTCCAGTGCCCAAAGAAAACCAGTAGCTATTCGACAAAACATGGGACCTATGCTTGATTTATATAATATGTGGAATAATAAACCGGTTTTTGATGCCGGGAAAATCAAATCGTCTACCCTTCTTGTTCGGGGAGATGCAGATGCTTTTGCAGACTCAGATTTGCTTAAAGAACTTACAGGAACGACGAATAAAAAAGAGGTTGTCATTAAGAATTCAACCCATTGGGTTCTTTATGAGAAACATCGGGATGAATTATTAACAATTATCTTAGATTTTTTAATAAAATAATTTTTTCATCTATTTTCAAATAGTCACTATTAGCAATAGTGTGGTATAATGTACTCGCATTATTGATGGCGCATCGAATATAGGCTATTCCTTAGGGAATAGCTTTTTGCGGTTAGAAATAGAGAATAAAAAGAAAAGAATGACAGGGGGTGGGGAATTTCATGCGATTCCATCGGATGAAATTAGGCTCACAGGTTAACACCATGGTAATAGCTTTATTGAGTGTTATGTCTATCATTATGGCCACGGTTGTTTACTTCCAAATTGATGAAGGAGTCAAACAAGGGGCTATAAATAAGGCAAAATCTGATCTGGCACAGAGTTATGCAATGATTGATCATGAATATCCTGGTGATTGGAATGTGAAAGACGGGAACCTTTATAAAGGAACTGTCTTAATAAACCAGAATGAGGGCTTAGAGGAAATTGCTAATTTATCCGAGGATTTATATTCAGTATTCTTAGGAAATGGACGAATTGCAACGAATGTGAAAAATGATGGGACGAAAGCGATAGGAACCTTTATAGATACCCATGTGGAAAATGAAGTACTTAAGCTAGGTAAAATCTATAACGGTGAAGCTGATATTCTGGGGGAATCCTACCAGGCGGCTTATATGCCCATTAAAGATAAATCAGGGAAAATAATCGGAATTTGGTCTGTTGCGACCACCCAGGAATTTGTAAATAATACGATTACCTCCGTTATGTTTGTTTTTTTAATCGTTCTGGGAGTTATGATTCTGGTGGCAATTATGGCAACCATGCTATTTACCCGCAAGATTAACGAACGTTTGCAAGTGGTGACCAATGCCATGGAAGAAGCGGGTAAAGGGAATTTTACAATGAATTTGGAAATCAATTCAGAAGATGAAATTGGGCATTTAACCAAAAGTTATAATGCCATGAAAAGCAATCTTGCAGAGATCATACGCCAGGTACGTTTAGCTTCAGAACAGGTAGCAGCATCTTCGGAAGAATTAATGGCCAGTTCCCATCAAACGACCCAGGCAATCAATCAAGCTACTTTATCTTTAAATCAAGTAGCTATTGGTGCTGAAACTACAGTAAATGGAGCCAAAGAAAGCGCACGTGCCATGGAAGAACTGGCTCTTGGGGTGCAAAGAATTGCTGAATCTTCCTCTATCGTTTCCGAAGAAAGCATTCAGGCAGCCAATGAGTCAGAACGGGGGAATTCTACCCTGCAAAATGCTGTATCTCAGATGAATTCTATTGAACGCTCTGTTAATGATTCGGCTACCTTAACAAAGCAGCTGGGAACCCGTTCTCAGGAAATTGGCAAAATAGCCGAATTGATTACTAGTATTGCTTCTCAAATTAATTTATTAGCTTTAAATGCTTCCATTGAGGCCGCCCGCGCCGGTGAAAATGGACGAGGATTTGCAGTTGTAGCCAATGAAGTTCGAAAGCTGGCAGTACAATCTGCAGATTCAGCCCATCAAATTGATGCTTTAATTAAAGGGATTCAATTAGATTCTAAAGAATCTGTGACTGCTATGGATCGGGTTATTGTGGAAGTGCAAGCTGGAAAAGAATTAGTTCATGATGCTGGCAAAACATTCCAGATGATTCTTCATGCGATTCAACATGTTGCCCATAAGATTCAAGAGGTATCAGCGATTACTGAGGAAATTTCTGCAAGTTCAGAAGAAATCGCTGCATCTGTTGATGAAACAGCAAGAATTTCTGAAGAAGCTTCACTGAATACCCAGAGTATTGCAGCTGCATCTGAAGAACAGCTGGCATCTATGGACAACATTTCATCTTCTGCAGATTCCTTAAGCAAAATGGCTCAGGAATTAGAACAATTAATTATGAAATTTAAAATATAAAGATCATAAAAGCCGCTTTTATTTAAAAGCGGCTTTTATTTTTTTATATAGTCGATAACTTTTGCGGATTAGGTTTAAAACGAAGTAGGGAATTTTAATAGGATGGCGATAGAAAAAAGGGTAGTATAGTTTAAAATATGCTTTTTTTAAGTCATTCCATTTGGAGCAGGGTTCCTTTTTATAAAAATCAGAGATATCCACGACATACCCATGGCCTTTATGCATAACCACGTTTTTCCCGTGGATATCGTGGGGGGTTAGCCCTTTTCCTTTGGCATATGCGAGAGCCTGATCTACATCTTTAATGACATGACGGGGAATTGGTGTACCTTTATGAAAACATTCAAACAAGGTTTTTCCATAAAGTCGTTTTAATATTAAATAGTTTTCTCCATAATGATAGCATTTTGAATACGCAGGATGATCCCCTATTTGTTGATAAACAGCGACTTCTTCTATAAAACCAGGACGGCCGGGGGCATATATTTTTACCACTAAGTCGGGATAATCAGGATGGCTGACTACAGCTGCGTAATTTCCTGTACCTATGGTTTTCCAGGGTGCAGGCAAATAATCTATAATTACTGGATCATAGGGATTAATACTTTTAATTTTTATAGTAGGGAGCAATTTGTTTTCTATTATTTCTACAAAGGAATTCATATAGACCCCTTCCCCTTGTTTTTAATTCAAATGCATCTTTTATTATACTTTTTTTCTTTCTTTTTGGTTATACAATAGGTGTATAATCATAAATGTGATATAATATATCTAATATTCGAAAAAATCATTCATGTAATTGCAATATTTTTAAGCTATTCCTGTAGATAGGGATAGTTTTTTCTTGATTGAATGTTGTTATAGATCTTTGTAACTAGGGATAGGGGGGTGTTTTCGTGCGATTCTATCGGATGAAATTAAGCACACAAGTTAATATTATTGCAATATCTCTTATACTTATATTAGCAGCAATTATGACAATTCTGGTATTTTATCAATTGGAAAATGGGATTAAAAAAGGGGCAATCTTAAAAGCGGAATCTGATTTAAAGATGAGTTTTCGTTTAATTGATCAAAAGTATCCCGGGGGATGGAGTGTTCGCGATGGGATGCTTTATAAAGGTGAAAAGCAAATTAATCAAAACACGGATTTATCAGAGATCGAAAAACTGACAGGTGGAGACCTGTATGCGGTTTTTGTTAATAACATTCGCATTAATTCCAATTTGAAAAACCAGCATAATTTTATTGGTTCTACGGTAGATCCTAAAATAGACGAGTTGGTATTGAAAAAAGGAGAAACCTATTCTGGGGAAGCCGATGTTGTAGGAGAGCCATATCAAGCTGCGTACATGCCAATAAAAGATGCTACAGGCAAAGTTGTAGGCATCTGGGGCATTGCCACATCTAAGGAGTTTATTAATGATGTTGTGAACTCAACCCTGGCTACACATTTAATTATTCTGGTTATTATGGTATTTATTACTGTAATGGCGTTTGTGTTTTATACCAATAAAATAAGGAATCGCTTACAAGTGATCACGGATGCTATGGAGGAAGCAGGGAAGGGGAATTTTACAAAAACCCTTGTAACGGATTCAGAAGATGAAATTGGAAATTTAACCCAAAGCTATAATGCTATGAAATCAAACTTAGCTGATATTATTGGCCAGGTACGATATGCTTCTGAACAGGTAGCTGCTTCCTCTGAAGAATTGATGGCCAGTGCTTATCAGACCACAGATGCCATTAATCAGGCAACCCATTCCTTAAATCAAGTGGCTTCTGGTGCGGAAACCATGGTTAATGGAGCAAAGGAAAGTGCCCGGGCTATGGAAGAGTTGGCTGTGGGTGTACAGCGAATTGCAGAATCCTCATCTATTGTTTCAGAAGAAAGCACCCAGGCAGCGAATGAATCTGAGCGAGGAAATAAAACGGTTCAGAAAGCAGTTTACCAGATGAATTCTATTGAATTATCTGTAAATGATTCTGCTGCCCTGGCAAAACAATTAGGGGAACGTTCTCAAACCATTGGGAAGATTGCAGAATTAATTACAAGCATTGCTTCTCAAATTAATTTATTAGCCCTAAACGCAGCGATTGAAGCAGCAAGGGCAGGAGAACATGGAAGAGGATTTGCTGTTGTTGCCAATGAGGTTCGTAAATTGGCTGAGCAGTCCGCAGATTCAGCAAAACAAATTGATGAGCTTATTAAAGGAATTCAAGGTGATTCACAAAAATCCGTTTATGCAATGGATCGGGTGATTAGGGAGGTTCAAGCAGGAAAAGAGTTAGTGAATGAGACAGGAAATACCTTCCAAATGATTCTCCATGCTATTCAACATGTAGCGTATAAAATCCAAGAGGTATCAGCTATTACTGAGGAAATATCCGCAAGTTCAGAGGAAATTGCTGCTTCTGTAGATGAAACAGCAAGGATTTCTGAAGAGTCCTCCAAAAACACGCAAAATATTGCTGCCTCTTCAGAGGAACAATTAGCATCAATGGACAATATATCTTTATCAGCGGATGCTTTAAGTAAAATGGCACAGGAATTAGAACAGTTAATTTTCAAATTTAAAATATAATGAGTGTGGCTTAAATGAATGAATTACAGGAACAATCCTTTAATCGAGAGATTTTCGATGAAATGGTTTCAAACAAATTGAAATTAATTCGTACAGAAGCAGATTTAACACAGGATCGCATGTCTGAAGTGATTGGTATTTCAAAAAAGACCCTTGTACAAGTAGAGAAGGGAAGAAAGACCCTGGGTTTTACTCAGTCTGCTCTGGTTGCGATTTTGTTTCGTAATGGAGAAATTGTTCAATCCTTATTCGGAGATATGACCTTGCAAATTGTAGAATATGTATCCAATCATATTGAAGATAAAAAACGTTATCGAACCCTTGGAGGGAAAGTTTGGTGGACTGAAGAAACCCATCAGGATGATTTTTGCCTGCAAAAACACGTATTCACAGGACATTATCGCATTATAGATGAGGAGCAGTATTTGTATTATTATAGTTTGGATAAAAGTGAAGCCTATAAGAGGCTTGAAGAATTAACTAATAAAAAAGAGGTAAAGGGGTAATCTAAAAAAGATTGCCCCTATTTTTTTTATTGTCTAAAAGGAGGTATTCACTTGGAACGAAGGGTTAAGCTGGATACTCAGGCTCATTTATTGATCCTAATGAATACTCTCTATCTTACATCGATTGCCTTTTCAAATACCTTTGTGAATATTTATGTATGGAAAATTAAAGGGGATTTTGCCCTTATCGGTTTATATAATTTACTTACTTTTGTGGCCATGCCTATTGCCTTTCTTTTGGGTGGAATGATGGTAAAGAAAGTGGACAGGGTCATTAGCATTCGGATAGGGGTTATGGTTCTTGCAATTTTTTACTCCATTGTTTTGTTTCTTGGATATCGTACAGCTACATTTGCAGCTCCCCTGGGTTTTTTGTTGGGAATCGGAGCGGGGTTTTATTGGCTTGGTTATAATGTAATGTATTTTGAAATTACAGATCCGGAGAATCGGGATGTATATAACGGTAGGAATGGATTTTTAGCCTCGCTTTCTGGGATGTTTGCTCCATTTATTGCAGGGTTGATTATTAAATTGAATCCAACGGGTGGATACCGTTTATTATTTATTTTTTCTTTTTCTCTTTTTCTAATTGCTGTTGTTGTAAGTTTTTTTATTAAAAAAAGGGAACTCATTGGGGCGCTCTCTTTAAAAAAACCCTGGAAAGATACGATTCGCAATACCCGTTGGAATAAAATGATGCTTTCTCATTATTTCTTTGGATTGCGTGAGGGGCTTACAGGTTTTTTAGTTTCATTGCTGGTGTTTATAGCTGTAGCCAGTGAATTCAGGTTAGGGATTTATTCATTTGCTGTTTCAGCTATTTCTCTTCTTGCATACTTTTTAGCGGGACGTTTAATGAAACCTGAGAAACGTGTTTTTTTCACAATTCTTGGCGCTGTCATGTTAACTTTGCTGGTGCTCCCACTTTTTATTAAATTCAATTATTTTACATTGCTTTTAATGGGTTTAGGCAGTGCAATTTTTTATCCCCTTTTTCTCATTCCACTTACATCAACTACCTTTGATATGATTGGGGAAGATATGGAAAAGGCAAAGTTACGGGTTGAGTATATTATCATGCGTGAAATCTCCTTTAGTTCTGGACGGGTAACTGGCATAGGTTTTTTTGTGTTGCTTGTACTATGGTCCAGTCAATTGTTGTTAATCCTGTCCCTGGTTTTTGTATTAAATGCTGCTCTTTTAATCTGTGGTTGGCTCATGAAAAAAGCATCTGAAATGCCTGTGCATAGGGCAGTGGAAAATAGGAAAACTACTCAAGAAGTTCTACTGCCTATCTTTCATATTGAAGGGGTGAATCCTATGTCTGAAAAGTATATTTTGGCTTATTTCAATTCTCCAGAACAAGCTAGAGAAGCTGCACGGCAAATTCAACCTTTAGGTGTTATTGATATGCAAATCGATCGGGTGGACCCTTATATTGGAGATGGGATTGACAGAGTTATGAGTCCCATTACGGGAAATGTCTCAGGTTTGGCTAGCCTAACACTGGATGCGGGTCCAACATCTCGGGATGAGAGTATATTAATGGCTGCAGATGTGTCTGCCAGTGGCATGAGTGGTGGAATTGATGAGAATGCAGGGCGAGATGTTTTATTAACTGTTGTTATTAATGAGCAAAACCATCATCAGGCACTAGATATTGTAAGACAAAATGGCGGGCTTGTTTAATAAAGCTGCAAAAGACATTCCTTGATTTACAAGGGGTGTCTTTTATTTATTTATAAAGGAAATGGGTTAGACAACCAATCACCGACTACTCATTGTTCATAAAATAATGATACAAGGAGGTGATTTTATGCTTACCATTGTGATTGATGCTGGTCATGGCGGGACAGACCCGGGAGCGACAGGGAATGGTTTAAGGGAAAAAGATCTTACCTTAACCATTGCTTTAGGGGTGGCGAATTTTTTGAGGGCAACAGGTGCGGATATTCGCCTTGTCCGTTCTACGGATACCACGGTAAGTCTTTCCCAACGGACAGCTTTTGCCAATAGTATTGGAGCTGATTATTACTTAAGTATTCATATAAACGCTGGTGGTGGAACAGGCTTTGAAAGTTATCTTTGGAGCGGGCCTGTTGATTCCACAACAACAAGAGCTAGGGATGCCATACATCAAGAAACGGCCGCTTATTTTGCTTCTTTTGGCCTTAGGGATCGAGGAAAGAAAACCGCTGATTTCCATGTGTTAAGAGAGACGAAAATGCCTGCCTGTTTGTTGGAATGTGGGTTTATCGATAACGCAACCGATGCGGGATTATTAAAAAATTCCAGTTTTTTAGCAGGATTAGCGAAAGCTATCGGACAGGGGGTAGCTAAGGGTTTAGGGTTAACAGTTTCGCCAGGGGAACCTGCACAAATTAGCAAGTATTTTGTAGATGTAGTCAAAGGAATGGAATCTGCCGCTCCCCATGTTGATTCCCTTTTTGAAAAAGGAATTATGATAGGAGATGGAAAAGGACATTTTCAGCCTCGGGACGCTGTAGACCGTTTAACTTTAGCTGTAGTTGTTGATCGGGCTATTAATTATATTTTAAGTCAAATCAATAAATGAGTTATCAAATATTATAAAGTCTGGAGTTTATATCCAGGCTTTTTCTTTTATTCATTTATTGGCATAAGAAGAATGACCATCAATGGGCAGGACTCATAGGATGTAACATGCGGGATGTTTGTGATGAGGGGGATGTTAAGATGACGATTATTGTGTTAGATCCTGCACATGGGGGTGAGGATTTTGGTGCTATTAGTAAAAAGGGTCTTTTGGAGAAGGATGTCACCTTAGGAATTGCCCTGAAAACTGCCGAATATTTACGGCAGGTAGGGGTTGATGTGCGATTAACTAGAACGACTGATCAAACCATGAATCTTTCTCAGCGTACCCAATATGCCAATAATATTGGGGCTGATTTATATATTTGCATTCATATTAATGAGGGGGGAGGAACAGGCTTTGAAAGTTTTATTTATACAACAACATCAGATACGGCGACCCTTTTTGCCAATAACACGATTCATCGAAAGTTAGCGGCTTATTTTTCTAATTTTGGCCTGCCAGACCGGGGAGAAAAACGTGGGGAATTTTTTGTATTGCGGGATACATTAATGCCTGCCTGCATTCTTGAATGCGGGTTTATGGACCATTCTGTGGATGCAGAATTATTAAGCAATCAAGGGTTTATTTATGGGCTTGCATTATTTCTTGCTCAGGGGATTGCTAATGTTTTTGGTTATCCTGAACCCTCCCGGACTTCTAAACAAATTAGCAAATATTACATGGATGTTGTAGAAGGGATGGAACATGCTCAACCTTATATTGATTTCCTCTTTGAAAAAGGAATTATGCTTGGGGATGGAAAAGGACACTTTTTACCTCTGGATTCTATGAACCGGATGACTTTTGCCATTGTGTTGGGGAGAGCCATCCAGTATTTAAAGAATGAGGAATAGACTTTTTTGTAGCCCAAAGAAATATTTGTTATAATCGTTAGGATAGATATTGGTAAGGATGTCGATAGAGATGAAAAAAGAACCTTCAGAAACCCGGGTTGTGGTTGGAATGTCAGGAGGAGTAGATTCCTCTGTGGCGGCCTTGCTGTTAAAACAACAAGGATATGATGTCATCGGCGTTTTCATGAAGAACTGGGATGACACGGATGAATTTGGCCATTGTACAGCCGAAGAAGATTACGAAGATGTAAGAAAAGTATGCGGACAAATTGGTATCCCATATTATACAGTGAATTTTGAAAAAGAATACTGGGATCGGGTCTTCTCATACTTCTTAGAAGAATATAAGCGTGGACGTACACCCAATCCGGATGTTATGTGCAATAAAGAAATTAAGTTTAAAGCCTTTTTAGACACTGCCCTTGATTTGGGTGCGGATTATTTAGCCACAGGCCACTATGCCCGGGTGGATTATTATGATGGGGAATATCATTTATTGCGAGGTATTGATCCCAAGAAAGATCAGTCTTATTTTCTCAATCAATTGGGGCAAGTTCCTTTGTCCAGGGCCATTTTCCCTCTAGGTGGCCTTCCTAAAACCCAGGTGCGGGCAATTGCTGCAGAAGCCGGACTGGCCACAGCGAAGAAAAAGGATAGTACGGGGATTTGTTTTATTGGAGAGAAGAATTTTAAAGAATTCCTTCAGTCCTATTTGCCTGCTAATCCTGGAAAAATGCAAACCCTTGAAGGGGAAGTCAAAGGAACCCATGATGGGTTAATGTATTATACATTAGGCCAGCGCCATGGACTGGGGATTGGGGGATCCGGATCGGGAGAACCCTGGTTTGTTATAGGCAAAGATTTAGAAAAAAATATTCTTTATGTTGCCCAGGGAACAGACCATCCTATGTTATATACGGACCGTTTAATTGCTTCCCAATTTAATTGGGTCAGTGAAAAACCAATTCCTGATACTTTCCGTTGCACGGCGAAATTCCGTTATCGCCAGCCGGATCAGGGGGTTACTGTTAATAAACAGGATCAAGGCTTGTTTGAAGTTGTATTTGATGAGCCGCAACGTGCGATAACTCCTGGACAAGCTGTTGTTTTATATAAGGATGAAGAATGCCTTGGTGGTGGCACCATCGAAAAAGCAATTAAAGATTAGTAGAAGAAATCCCTCTTTTTCTGTATAAAGGTGAAGTTGTTACTTCATCCTAAAGAAAAAGGGGGTTTTATTATGGCTAAAATGAAAAAATCAAATAACCAGCAGGTCAATCCTGAAAATCAACTTCAGGAAGACATTGCAGAACAGGAAAGCCGCATGATGGATGAAGGTGGCGGGGTGGTAACATCAGGGGTAAGCCCAACTGAAGTCGCTTTCCGCCAGGGTGAAGTGCAAACAGAAGGTGAACAACAATAAGTTTTTCGTGTATAATCCGGGTATACCCGGATTTTTCTTATATAAAATAATATAGTAAGATGCATGTTAGACATATTGGAGGTTTTTTATATATAATAACAATATATCCATGTTGTTAATTAGAATGGTTGCTTCCTGGGAAAGGATGATTATTAATGAATAATCTGACTGTTATTAGTACCATTGTTGCTCTGTTCATGGCCATGATGGTTTTTATGATTCGCATGAAAGCGGCGAAAAAGCCTGCTTCTGTCAAAAAAATTATATTTCCCCCCATTTTTATGAGTACGGGATTTTCCATGTTTTTGCTTCCTCAAATGCATATTCATGTGCAATATGCTTTGATTGCTTTCTTTGTGGGAACTCTGTTGTCATATCCTCTTATTGCTACTTCTAAATTTGAAATTGTTGGCGAAGATATATATTTGAAACGTTCCAAAGCCTTTGTGTTTATTTTGTTAGGATTGGTAGCTTTACGGATGGGGTTAAAATCCTATGTAGGGGAATACATTAATGTTATGGAGACAGCAGGCCTCTTTTTTATTCTGGCCTTTGGCATGATTCTTCCCTGGCGCATTGCCATGTACTTTAATTTTGCAAAGCTAAAAAAAAATATGGTTCCTATACTGTCAAAAAATGAAGGGTAAGGGAGGTGTCTCCCTTACCCTTTCCCACCTTTATCCCCTTCACTCATGCCCGGTATCCACAATCCTTTATCAAGCATGAGGCGCTCGCCCCTTTTCTTCCTGATGATTTGCTTTCATCTGCTGTTAAATAGGGAATAAATCGGTTGAGTAAAATAAAAAGTAACATCATACCAATGCCAAGTAAGACGAAAAGAAATCCACTCATATCGTTTTATTCTCCTCTCTAAGGATGAAAAAGTTCATCCACTGTGCTGTTAAGTACTTTTGCTAACTTGAATGCCAATTGTAAGGTAGGGTCGTATTTGTTGTTTTCGATGGCATTGATTGTTTGGCGGGATACGTTACACAGTTTCGCCAGTTTGTCCTGAGACAAGTTTTGTTTTTTGCGCAGTTCTTGAATTTGATTGTTCAAAGGGATTCACTCCAAAAGGGAATGTAAAAAGCTTTTTACATGTATGATTTTACTTATTGATATTATTTTTGTCAAATTGTTTTTACATATTTCATGGAAAACTCCTCATAATGACATACTAATCTTGTATATACATTAGGAGGGATTTTACATCATGGATGAACATAAAGATGATTTTAGAGAAAATATAAAGTGGGACCCCCTGGAAACACCTCAGGTGGTTCAATCGAAAAGAGCGTTACGCCGACTGGCGAGAAATGAACCTATGCCAGGATTTCATGTAGATACTGAGGACGGAGAAGTGGATAAAACTATTGATGAACGATTGCAGGATTTAGATCAATCCATCAACAACAAGAAAAGATTGCATTAAAATAAAAGCCATAAGGAGGTCTCGGTATGGAGGATTCCCAATCCATAATCCGAAGAACGGAACAGTATGGCGCAACGAATTATCATCCTTTGCCTGTGGTGATTTGTAAAGGAGAAGGGGTCTGGGTGGAAGACCCGGAAGGAAATCGGTACATGGATATGTTAAGCGCATATTCAGCCCTTAATCAAGGGCACCGCCATCCTCGCATTATCCAGGCCTTAAAGGAACAAGCAGACCGCTTGACATTAACTTCAAGGGCTTTTCATCATGACCGTTTGGCTTCCTTTTATGAAAAGCTGGCCCATTGGACTGGGAAGAATTGTTTTCTTCCCATGAACACGGGGGCTGAGGCAGTGGAGACCGCCATTAAAGCTGCCAGGCGCTGGGCGTATCAGGTCAAAGGGATTCCAGAAAATCAAGCTGAAGTTATCGTTTGCGAAGGGAATTTTCATGGTAGAACCATTACTGTGACCTCCTTCTCCTCCAGTGCAAAGTATAAAGAGGGATTTGGCCCTTTTACTCCCGGATTTAAAATTATTCCTTATGGGGATTTGGAATCCCTGAAACTGGCGATTACTCCTATGACCGCTGCCTTTCTTGTGGAACCCATTCAGGGAGAAGCAGGGGTAGTTGTGCCACCTGATGGTTATTTGGATCAGGCGTATAAGCTATGCCAGCAAAATCAGGTGCTATTTATGGCTGATGAAATCCAAACTGGTTTTGCCAGGACGGGACAAAAGTTTGCCTGTGATTGGGAAGGAGTCACCCCTGATATGTTCATTTTGGGAAAAGCACTAGGGGGAGGAGTATTTCCTGTCTCTGTGGTAGCAACCAATAAGGATATACTGGGGGTGTTTGATCCTGGATCCCATGGCTCCACATTTGGAGGAAATCCTCTGGGATGTGCTGTAGCCATTGCAGCCATGGATGTGTTGGAAGAGGAAAACCTTGTGGACCGTTCCCGGAAGATGGGGAAATATATGATGGACCAATTGAGGGGAATAAAGAATCCTGATATTGTCGACATTCGAGGGAAAGGGTTGTTAATTGGTGTGGAAATGGCAACCTCTGCCCGACCTTATTGTGAGGAGTTAAAAAAAGTAGGGTTGTTATGTAAGGAAACCCATGAAAACACCATTCGTTTTGCTCCTCCATTAATTATTAGCCGTGAGGAAATGGATTGGGCTTTAGAGCGGATTCGTCTGGTGTTGCAAAAATAAGCTCTTGCCAAAAAGCTAAAAAAATTTTAACCTAATAAGGTAAAGTACGATTGACGCAATAGGTGCCTCCCATGGGAGGAGAATAGGGAAGTAAACACGCGGGCCCGCCACTGTAACCGGGAAGCCGTCACTGGTCACTGAATGGAACATTTGGGAAGGCTAGAGGCACAGGGTAATGATCCGGGAGCCAGGAGACCTGCCTATTGTAAAGGGAAGCTTTTTCGCGGTGAAAAAGCCAATACATATCTGGGTTTGGCACGTCCAGGTCTATTTAGACCTGGGCTTTTTTGCGTTTAAAAAGCAAATGCGTCAATTCGTCTTGCAAATTCAAATGATTAAAGACGAGGGGAGAAAGTAGAATGAAAGCAATTGAAAATCAAGTGGTAGAACAAACCGTTGCAGGGATTGAGGACTTAGATCAAGGAATGTTGGAGGCTGTAAGCGCTAAGGTTGATCAATTAACCAAACCTCTTGGCGCTCTGGGCAAATTGGAGAAAATGGTGATTCGTCTGGGTGGAATTCAGCGGACTGATTCACCAAATATAGATAAACGTGCGGTCACTGTAATGTGTGGAGACCATGGGGTTGTAGATGAAGGAGTAAGTGCTTTCCCTGCCGAATTAACGGCACTCATGATGGGGAACTTCTCAAGAGGAGGAGCAGCCATTAATGTACTTTCAAAATATACAGGCACTGACGTTCAGGTGATTGATGTGGGAAGTAAAGTAGAGGACCTGCCTCCTGGAGTGATTGCCGCAAAAGTAAAAGCTGGCACAGACAATATGGCCAAGGGTCCTGCCATGAGCAGAGAAGAGGCATTAAAAGCCATTGAAGTAGGGATTGGTACAGCTAAGGAGTTGGCAGCAAAAGGCTACAAATCGATTTCCCTGGGAGATATGGGAATTGGCAATACCACACCCAGTGCAGCTATTATTGCTGTGATTACAGGAAAAACTGTTTCTGAGATTACAGGGATTGGGACAGGGATTACGGAAGAAAAACGGATGGAAAAAGCCCGCACCATTGAAAAGGCCATTCAGGTCAATAGATTGGATGGGGATTGGAGAACCTCTTATGATGCAGTGGATGTATTAGCCCGGGTGGGTGGACTGGAACTGGCTGCACTTGCGGGGATTTGCCTTGGTGGTGCTGCATCTCGTATGGCTGTTGTGGTAGATGGGGTTATTTCTGGAGCATCTGCACTTATTGCCTATGAAATGAACAATACAGTAGGAGAATATCTTTTTGCTTCCCATCAATCTGTTGAACCATCCCATGTGGCATCTTTAGACTATATGGGATTAGAAGCGCCTCTACGGTTGGATATGCGGTTAGGTGAAGGAACCGGGGCCGTATTGCTTTATCCACTCCTTGAAGCTTCTTTGAAAATCTACAATGAAATGGCTACTTTTGCTGACCTAGGTTTGTAGGAGAAACTGGGAAGAGTATAATTAACTTTAATAATCTTTTATCAATTTTTTTCGCTTTTCTATTTAAGAAATAACCTTCACTTTTTATCCTCTATTGGCATTTATTATAACTCAAAAATGACGTAGAAGAACGATTCTGTAAAATCTGGTAGGAGTTTGTCTATTTTTAGGAGGATTATATGATATTTATGTTAAAATGATAATAGATTTTAAAAACTCCTACTCACGTAAGCAGGATTATTTAATAGGAATCCCATAATAGTACTGGTATGAAATTAATGAGTAGATAAAAAGTACTTTATCATTTAAATAACTTAGAGAGGGAGAAAAAATGTTAAATAAAATTAAAGCGTTACCTGAAAAAGTGTCATTTGCTATAGGCTTTACTTTAATATTAGGTAATATATTATTGGTATTCTTGTTATCACTTTTATTCCCCATTGGTATGTGGATTGCGATGATTGAAGGAGGTATTGTTAGCGGTGTTGCTATTTTATTTATATTAATTGCGTCCGATAAAAGGCGTTCACGCATTGATAAGAAAAATTAACTCTTAATCCCAAATTAAAAAAGGGTGTTGTTCACGAACAAATTAGTTCGCGAGCAACGCCCTTTCTTTTATACATGGGCTTTTACAAGAGGTTCTTGATGTCCGGGCAAATGCTGGCATAGTTGTGCACATTCGTGAAAAGTTTGATGTGGGCAACCGATACACTGGGTTTTATTGATTCTTTCCAGGGCGTAGGAAATGGCTTCACCGGTATGGGTAAAGAAGGAATCCTCGCCAATTTCATCATACAATCCCGATTTCACCAGTGTTTTTTTCGCCCGTTCCCCTATGCCTGATACCAGCAGAAGACCTCCCTGGTGTTTAAAGTGCCGTACAATGTTTTTAAAGTTGGCTTCAGCCGTTGTATCAATAAAGGGGACTTTTCCCATGCGCAGGATTAATACTTTTGGATTCAAATGGATGGTTCCAATGATTCTTTGTTCAAAGGTTTGGGCAGCCCCAAAGAACAAAGGACCTTCAATAGTATAAATGCTAACCTGAGGACAGTCATGGGTTTCATTAACAGCATTAGGCACAACCTTTTCATGACTTTTTGAATGGTCAGGAAGCACTTTGGAGATGACAAGCATTTCGCTCATCCGTTTCGCAAATAAGAGAGCTGCCAATACCAATCCCACTTCAACAGCAATGGTTAAGCTGGTAAATACGGTTAACAGGAAGGTGACGATTAACACCAGGGCATCCCCGGCTTTTGTTTTCAACACGTCTACAAAATGTTTTCGCTCACTCATATTCCAGGCCACAATCATTAATACCGGGGCCATACTGGCAAGGGGAATATGGGATGCATAAGGTGCAAAAAGCAATAAGGTTGCTAATACAAATACACCATGAATGACACCGGAAAGAGGTGAAGTGGCTCCGTTTTTAATGTTGGTAGCGGTACGGGCAATGGCGCCTGTGGCAGGAATCCCCCCAAATAGAGGAGTCACAATATTAGCAATTCCCTGGCCAATTAATTCTCTATTGCTATTATGTTTGCTATTGGTCATTCCATCTGCAACAACGGCAGATAAGAGGGATTCAATGCCTCCCAGTATGGCAATGACAAAGGCTGGGGCTATTAATTGTTTAATATTTTCCCATGTAATATTGGGCAAATGGAATTGTGGCAGATTGCTGGGAATAGGTCCAATGGCTGAAGCAATGGTTGGCACTTTTCCTGCAAAAAAGAAAGTGGCAATGAGCGTTGAAACGATTAATCCAACTAAGGAACCAGGAACTTTAGGAAGAATCTTGGGTGTGATTAAGATGACCAGAAGACAGATGATTGCGGTAAGGATGCTATAAACATTAATGGTGTTGATATGCAAAGCGAGTTCTTGAATATTATCGATGAAATGTTCATGTTTTTTGACGTTTGATAAACCTAAGAAATTAGCAATTTGACCGGTGAAAATAATAACAGCAATGCCTGAGGTAAATCCAATAGTGACTGGGCGGGGAATATATTTGATCAGGGAGCCTAGTTTAAAGAGACCCATTAAGGTTAACATGATTCCGGCCATGAAACCGGCGAGTAGTAAATTGTCGTAACCATAAGCGATGACAATGCCAAACAGTACAGGAATAAAGGCGCCGGTAGGTCCCCCAATTTGGAATCTGGAGCCACCGAAAATTGAAATCAGAATGCCAGCAATAAAGGTGGTATAAATGCCGTATTCAGGTTTGACACCAGATGCAATGGCAAAAGCCATAGCAAGGGGAATAGCGATGACACCGACAATAATACCTGAAAGAAGATCTTTTCGAAAATTCTGTAAAGAATACCCCTGAAATCTCTCCACAAATAGGCTTTTCATCTCTGACACTTCTTTTCTATTTAAGTTTATTGTTCTTCGAGTTCTTCTAACATGGATATGGTATCAATTAAGTGATTGTTGAAAATTTCTTTCGCTACCTTTAAAAGTTCAGCAATTAGAGGGTCTCGCAAAGAGTACATCACCCGTTTGCCATCCTTGGTGCCCACAACGATGTTTTTTCCCCGTAAAATACTTAATTGTTGGGAGACGGCAGACCCTTCACTATTAAGGCAAGTTTGAAGTTCGTTCACACTTTTTGTCCCATCGGCCAATAATTCCAGAATGCGAATGCGTAAAGGGTGAGATAGGGCCTTAAAAAAATCTGCTTTAAAACGGTGCATTTCACTATTTGTCATGAAGAACCATCCAATCTCAATTATAAATATTAAAATCTCTAAATATTTGAATATGTCTATAAAATACTCCTATGTTCACAAATTTGCAACATAAATTTTTACCAGGGCCTTTACATGAAATTTATTGATTTATTTCTATTCAACTACTATCATTTTCAAAAGATAGAGACGTTGAAAGTGGGGAGAGAACGTGAAAGCAATTATGTTGCAGGGGACTTCCTCTGATGTAGGAAAAAGTGTATTGTGTGCTGCATTGGGACGAATTTTTTACGAAGATGGGTGGAAAGTGGCCCCATTTAAGTCCCAAAATATGGCCTTAAATTCATATATTACTAAAGACGGGAAAGAAATCGGACGGGCCCAGGGGGTGCAAGCAGAAGCCTGTGGCATTGAAGCAACAGTGGATATGAATCCCATTCTCTTAAAACCAAAACAGGATATGATGGCGGAAGTCATTGTCCATGGAAAGCACTATCAAGATTTTGAAGCAGGGGCCTATCGGGAAGATTTTGTACCCAAGTGTATCCCCATGTTGCAAGAATCCTTAGACCGCCTGGCTCAGGAATATGAAATCCTGGTCATGGAAGGTGCGGGGAGCCCGGCAGAAATCAATTTAAAAGAGCGGGATATTGCCAATATGAAAATGGCCCACCTGGCGGATGCCCCGGTCCTTTTAGTGGCAGATATTGATCGGGGTGGGGTGTTTGCTTCCCTGGTCGGAACTCTTGCCTTATTGGATGAGGATGAGCGGGCCAGAGTAAAAGGGTTCATTATTAATAAGTTCCGGGGGAAGTTAGAGTTGTTGCAGCCTGGTTTAGATTGGTTAGAGGAGTATACAGGCATTCCTGTCCTGGGTGTCATTCCTTATGCCCAGTTGGATGTAGAAGCGGAGGATTCTCTCTCCCTTGCCACTTTACGCTTGAAAAAACAGGATGAGAACCGGTCGGCTCTCCGCATTGCTGTGATTTCTTTACCCCGAATCTCCAACTTTACAGATTTAGACCCTCTATATGAAGAGCCAGGGGTGAATGTTTATCTTGTTTCAGGCCCAGACCAGTGGAAAGATGCAGATGTGATTCTGCTTCCTGGTACGAAAAATACCACCGATGATTTACGATGGTTGCAGGAAACAGGCCTGGCAGGACGGATTAAAGAAGCGGCAGCCCAGGGAACCCGGGTGGTTGGTATCTGTGGGGGGTATCAAATGCTAGGAAAAGCATTGCACGATCCAGAAGGCATTGAATCCAATCATCCCGTGATGGAAGGCCTGGGGTTATTAAATACGGAAACGATCTTCCAGGGTGATAAACGGACAGTGCGGGTGGAAGGTTCTGTCATCGGGGGCAACTTCGCACAGGGACAATCCATTGAAGGGTATGAAATCCATCTTGGCAGGACCCGTTTAGCTGAGGGGACAGAACCTCTCATCCAGTTAGCCCCTGACCATCAAGATGGGGCCATTTCTAAAGAAGGCCATTTTTGGGGTACCTATTTACATGGAATCTTCCATAACCGTAACTTTACCCGTTCCTGGTTAAATGAATTGCGGCAGGAGAAGGGGTATCCGGTGGTTGATGATGCCGTGTTAACGGAGAAAGAGCGACGGGAACAGGCCTACGAAGCACTAGGAAAAATAGTTCGTGCCAATTTGGATATGGAAAAAATCTATGAAATTATGGAGTTAACAGGAAGTAAATCTTTTACTTGATTTATAATAAATCATAGGTTTAAATTATATTATTAATTTCATAGTAAAATTTACGGTGCTTTGAATAAGAAATTGTTTAAAGCTTAATAGGGAAGATCGGTGAAAGTCCGATGCGGTCCCGCCACTGTAATGAGGAGCATTTTCTCAAGGTTAAATCCACTATTTCATGATGAAATGGGAAGGATGAGATAATGTGATGAATCTAAGCCAGGAGACCTGCCGTGAATAACTTGCACGAAATCCACGAGGATGGAAAGGTGTTTACTTAGCTAGCCTATTAAGCATCTTTTTCCTTATGGAAAAAGATGCTTTTTTAATGGGAAAAGGGAGAGGGTTTGATGAAAAAAAACAAAGGGATTTCTACCGTTTTGTTAGTTGCTGGTTTCGGTTTGTATTTATTAATAAATGAACCTCAGGCAACCTATGCTATGCATATCATGGAGGGATTTTTACCCCTTGGATGGGCTCTTTTTTGGTGGATTGTATTTCTTCCCTTTTTTATTATTGGCCTGCGGTCTCTTATTAAACTTACAAAAAATCATCCTGAATTGAAGCTTTTACTAGGGCTGGCAGGAGCCTTTACTTTTGTTCTTTCTGCTTTAAAAATCCCTTCTGTGACAGGAAGCAGTTCCCATCCAACAGGGACGGGCCTGGGTACCATTTTATTTGGGCCCCTGGTAATGTCTGTTTTAGGAAGTCTTGTCCTCCTTTTTCAAGCCCTGTTAGTGGCTCATGGAGGGATTACAACCCTGGGGGCCAATGCCTTTTCCATGGCAGTGGTAGGACCCTTTGTGGCCTATGGGGTATATCGGTCTCTTGTTAAAACCGGGGTTGGCCAACGGTGGTCCGTGTTCATTGCAGCGTCCCTGGCAAATTTAACCACATATATTGTAACCTCTCTACAGCTTGCCCTTGCCTTTCCTGCAGAGGCAGGAGGGATTTTGGCTTCTTCCCTGAAATTTGCGGGCATTTTTGCAGTGACACAAATTCCTTTAGCCATTAGCGAAGGGTTATTAACCCTTCTAGTGATTAACTGGTTGCATACCTATAATAGCCAGGACCTTGAAAAACTTATGTTTAAAAAGAGAGAGGGATAATTGATGAAGAAAGTAAGAAAAGGCATGAACTGGTTTATTATTATTGCTGTCATTGTTCTGGCTGTTCTCCCTCTGTTATTAAATAGGGGATCTGAATTTAGCGGGGCAGACGGTGTTGCAGAAAAGGCAATCCAGGATATGGTTCCATCTTATGTACCCTGGGTTCAACCTTTATTAGAACCCCCGGGTAGTGAAACAGAAAGTCTGCTGTTTGCCCTTCAGGCGGCAATCGGTGCAGGAATCATTGGTTATGTCATTGGATTTATAAAAGGTAAATCTATACAGAGGAAAGAAAAGTAATGAAATTTACAATGGATACCCTTATTTATACAAATGGTTTACGCTATACCTCCCCATTGTGGAGAAGTGGATTTGCAGGGGTGCTCCTGTTGCTTTCTCTGTTATCCCATCCTATGGTGCAAGGTGTTATTTTCATTTGGATGGCGGTCTGGACCCTATGGTATGCACGCATTCCCTGGAAACCTTATTTTTTGTTTTTTAGCACATCTCTGCTTTTTTACATCATAAGTTTGCCCCCTCTCCTTTTGGAAATGGAACAAAGCCTGCAGCCAGGAAGAGAAAGCTTATGCTCCTTTCAACTCGTTCAATGGACCTTTTATATCACGGAGTCGGGATTCACTTTAGCCTATACCTTATTTTTTCGCTTATTAGCCAGCCTTAGCTGTTTATTTTTTATTTTGTTTACAATCCCTTTTTTAGAACTGTTACAGGTTATGAAAAAAATAAGATTGCCCCAGATTATCATAGAACTTTCACTTGTAATGTATCGGTTTATTTTTTTATTGGTAGATACGGCTTATGGTATGCTGGTGGCTCAGAAGGCCCGGGGTGGACATGGCTCTTTTTCCGGGAAGATGCGGGATTTCGGCTTACTGTTCGGCCATTTATTTGCCCATACCATGCAAAGGTATAAAGGTCTTACCTATGGATTAATTTCAAGGGGGTTAACAGAGGAAATCTTGCTTCCGCCCATGGAAGATAAGGGGATTTCCTGGCGTTATCAAATTGAAGGTGTAGTCGGTTGCTGTTTATTGCTTTTGCTGGAAGGATGGGTGAGAGTAGGGTGAGGGAAGAAAAAATGATTATGGAAGCGGTCAATTTAACTTATGTTTATCCAGGTGCCACAGCTCTTGCTTTAGAGGGTTTAACATTGTCCATACCAGAGGGAAAAAAAACTGTTTTGCTGGGCCATAACGGATGTGGAAAATCCACTTTCTTTCTCCAGTCTATTGGAATGATCCAGCCCCAAAAAGGCGAAATCAAATGGAAGGGGGACCCATTATCCTATAAAAGGAATGACTTAAAGGAACTTCGACAAAAAGTAGGATTGGTATTCCAGGATCCTGAACAACAACTTATTTTAGGAACAGCTAGGGATGACATTTCTTATGGCCTGCGCAATGCAAAGGTGCCTGAGGATGAAATTACAAAACGGACAGAGAACATTCTTGCTCAACTAGGGCTTATTGATTTAGCCCATATTCCACTGCACCAGTTAAGTTTAGGGCAAAAAAAGAGGGTATCACTGGCAGGGGTCATGGTACTAGAGCCGGAACTTCTTTTATTGGACGAGCCGACCGCTTATTTAGACCGGGTGTCAGAGAAGCAATTGCTAGCTGAATTAAATCGCATTCATCAACTGGGAACCACGATTCTTATGGCCACCAATGATATGAATGTTGCCTATGAATGGGCAGATTGGGTGATTGTGATGGACCAGGGGAAATGTGTCATGGAGGGAACTCCCTTTGACGTGTTTGCCCGGGGAAAGGAAATCGGGGAGATTGGATTAGAAATTCCTTATCTCTATCAAATATGGCAGGCGTTGCCTGAATCTGTACGAAAGGGTACCACTCCCCCGCGTACAATTAGGTCTCTAAAAGAGGCTATTTTCCCTTACTTATAAACACTTCATTTGCGATGGGTGGTTAGAGCTCAAAAAAAACAACAAAAAACATCCCTTTTTAGTAAAATATAGTCATCATAACTAAAACTACAGAAAGGAGGAACATAGATAATAAAATTAATTTTTAGATAGTAGAACTAAGAATATACTGATTTAGAAATAGTGGTGACTATGATTAAGAATATATTAATAGTGGATGACGAATTAGGTATTGTAACGCTACTAAAAGACTATTTTGTAATTAATGGATATACTGTTCTCACTGCAATGAATGGCTCAGAGGCACTACAAAAGGTAGCACAGAACCCTGATATTATCCTACTTGACATTAATATGCCTGATATAGATGGTTACGAAATTTGTTCGAAAATTAGAAAGTATATTTCCTGCCCTATTCTCTTTCTAACGGCAAAAGTTGAGGAAAAAGATAAAATTAATGGGTTTCGTGTAGGTGGAGATGACTATATTGTTAAGCCTTTTAGTATTGATGAGCTTGGTGCTAGAGTAGCTGCCCATTTAAGGAGGGAATATAGGAATATAAATAAAACTACAGCTATTTTTACTAAGGATCTAGTCATTGATTATGGTCAGCGCTGTGTATATTTTAATAATAACCCCATACAACTTGCTAAAAAGGAATTTGATATTGTGGAGCTTTTATCTATGAATTCAGGACAGGTTTTTGACAAAGAAAGAATCTATGAAAAAATATGGGGTTATGACAGTGAGGGAGATAGCAATGTAGTTGCGGAGCATATTAGAAGAATACGCTCAAAGCTTGCCACATACTCGCCAGAAACCTATATTGTAACTGTTTGGGGGTTAGGGTATAAGTGGGTAAAATAAAAGACATGTCAATAAAAAAAACTTTTATTGCCTTAACTTTCGTAACCTTAATTGTGGATACATTGTTTACTGTTTTCTCATTCTGGAGTTTGGAGGCCATAAGGAGCAACATATTAGCAAAATATTATTCAACTTATAACAATACAACTTTAAATCCCAGCATCTTTTTAGTCGATCCCAATGCCTTTAGTAAAACTGATCAAAGGATATTACAAATTATAGAGTATTTAAAATTGGGACTTCCTTCATTGTTTTTTGTAGTATCCGTCATTGCTACTGCCTATATTTTTTATAACAGCAAATTAAAAACGCCTATTACTTTATTAAAGGACAGCGCAAAAAAAATATCCTGCAATGACCTTAATTTTACTATAGCCTATGATAGCAAAGATGAAATGGGTGATTTATGCACCGCATTTGAGAAAATGAGAAAGCAGCTTTTAAATAATAACATCAGCATGTGGAGAATGATGGAGGAAAGAAAGCGCCTCAATGCTACTTTTGCCCATGATCTCCGAACACCTATTACAGTGCTGAAGGGTTATACAGGAATTTTGGAGAGTTATTTTCCAACAGGAAAAATCAGTCAGGAAAAATTGCTTTCAACTGTTTCTCTAATGTCAGACAATGTGGTCAGGCTTGAAAAATATGTAGATACCATGAACAATGTGCAAAAACTGGAGGATATGGATATTTACCCGGTAGAAGTAGAAACTTTGGACTTTATCAATAAACTTGAAAGTAACCTGAGAATTCTATCAGAGGAACAAGGCAAATCCTTTATGCTAAATAATCATATTACTTCTTCTTCGCTATTTTTGGACGAGAAAGTTATATTTAGGGTCATTGAAAATATTGCTGCTAATGCTTTCCGGTATGCTCAGAAGAGTGTATATGTGGATTGTAGCAAAACTCAGGCCTTAATTGTCTTTGAGATAACTGATGATGGAAAAGGATTTAGCCCCGAAGATTTAAAATTGGCAACAGAACCTTTCTATAGGAAC
Source organism: uncultured Paenibacillaceae bacterium (assembly GCA_946478845.1). The sequence goes on along the minus strand of CAMLDI010000003.1, from coordinate 120,952 downwards.
AAAAATGTAACAGACAGCAATCATTTAGGTTTAGGACTAAATATATCCAAGATTTTATGCCAAAAGCATGAGGGTAGTCTTACTTTGGCAAACGCAGAAGACGGTGGAGCCAAAGTTACCGCAACTTTTTCTTTAAATGTTGATAAAAAGTAGATAAATATTCTTTACACTCTCTTTTAGACTAAAAATTTAAGGAGAGTGTTTTTTATGTCTTTAAGAACAGAAGGCCTTACAAAAATATATGGAAAAGGGCAGAATAAAGTAATTGCCCTATTTGAGGCAACAATAACTATCAACAAAGGAGAATTTGTGTCTATACTTGGTCCGTCGGGAAGCGGAAAGAGTACCCTGCTACACCTGTTAAGCGGTATAGATCAACCGACAAAAGGCAAGGTCTTTATAGGCGAAAAAGACTTGTATGCCTCAAATGAAAAAGAATTATCAGCTTTCAGGCGCAGAAGCTTTGGCTTCATATTTCAACAGTTTAACCTGATTCCAATCCTAACAGCAGAAGAAAATATCACTATGCCAATTTTGTTGGACAGAAAACAGCCTGACAAGGAATATCTAAAGGAACTATCTGAATTGCTGGGAATAAAGGATAGGCTTACTCACCTGCCCCATGAACTATCAGGGGGACAGCAGCAACGGGTAGCCATAGCAAGAGCCTTAATTGCCAAACCGGATATTATATTTGCTGATGAGCCAACTGGCAATCTTGACAGCAAAAGCGGCAGCGAGGTTATGAAGCTTTTGACAAGCACTTCTAAGCAGTTTGGCAAAACATTAATCGTCATTACTCACGATGAGCGGGTTGCTCGTCTTGCCGACAGGCAAATCTCCATTATTGATGGCAGGATCCAGGAGGTGAAATAAAATGCGATCTTATCTATCTTTAGCATTTAAGGAAATTACAAAACAGAAACTTACTACCTTTTTAATCGTTGTGGCTATCATTATGTCTACAGCCATGACAACAGTGATTGGCCAATCTATAGGAATTATGAAGAATTTAATGTATGAACAGGCTCGTTCTTTAAATGGAGACAGGCATGTGACTTTTCATGAGTTGGATGAACAGAAAATTGAGCAGTTGAAAAGTAAAGTGGGACTCTCACAAATTGGTGTGGTTAAACCACTAGGTGCCATGAATATTAAAGACACCGGTATATCCATGGTTGTAAGGGAGTATGACAAGGCATCCTTCAAAAACTATCCCAATGCTTCTAAGGTGAAAACGGGAAGATTACCCGAAACTGCCCATGAAATAGCCATTGATGAAAATACTCTAAAGCTGATGGGCATCAGTCCTAATATAGGTGATAAGATTCGCTTTGATTTAAGTGCAAGCTTGCTAAAGGGATCAGAGCTGCCATATAACTTCAGCTCTGAATATACACTATCAGGCATATTGGAAAGTGACTATTTGGGATATGCAAACGGTATAGTAACTGCAATTGCAGGCCCTGGAACTGTAGGTGACTTATTGCCTGATAAATACAAGTTTGCTTCTGTAGATTTTAAAGTGAATGATTTAAGAGGCTTTCAAGGTAAAATTGACAGGATAGCTTCGGAGTTGGATATAAAAGTATATCAGATACAATATAACTGGATTTATTTGAATACTTTAGGGGTAGATTATCGAGGAAAAGATTCAGAAGCAAACGGTGCTAATGGGATAGCAGGTATTGCTGTATTTATCGGCATTTTTGTTTTACTGGCAGCAGGACTTGTTATATATAATATATTAAAGATTTCTGTAGTAAAGAAGATTAAGGAATATGGAGTCTTAAGAGCTATAGGTGCTGAGCCAAATCAATTATATAAAATTATCATTGTTCAAATTCTATTATTATGCACTATTGCTATCCCAATAGGAGTAGTTGTGGGGATCTTGTCAGCAAACACGATAACGGTAGTTGCAACTTCCTTGATCAATCCTGAAGTGTTTTTGGTAAATAGTTCCGAACAACTCTCAAAACTAATTCATGAAAGTGCAAAAGGATATTTTACCCCTTTACTTTTAGGTGCAAGTATTTCCTTGGTATTTTCATTTTTGGCGGCGCTACCCTCTGCTGTTTATGCAGCTAAAGTTTCCCCTAAAATCGCAATGACTGGAGTATCCCATATAATAAAAAGAAGAATTGGTAGAAGTAAAAAGATAAAAAGTATCCAACGTCATTTAGCATGGCTTAATCTGAAAAGAAACAGGGGCAGGACTATTATCACCATTTTATCCTTATTCATGAGTATTACGGTATTTGTTGCCTTGAATTCATTTTCAAGCAATCTTGATATTTCAAAGGCTGTAAAGGACTTTAAAATGGGTGATTTCTCTATATCCAATGAAATTGGGGGAATTAAAAAAGAAGCAATAGCAGAATTATATCGGAATAACAATGTGGAGCGAGTGTCCTTTGTGAAATATTCTGTGTATACGCAAAAGCAGATTGAACAAAGAGACCTAAAAACTGATATCTCTTTCGGCAATCCTAGTGAAGCCCTTAAAATAATAGGGGTTGATGAACAATTTTTGAAAGAGATCTATCCTGAAATAACAACAAGCCAACTGGCTGACTTTAAAAGCGGGAAGCTTGCTATCATTAAAAATCCTATGGCTATTTCATCGGAACTAAAAAGTGCCAACCTAAACCAGAGAGACAAACTGAATATTAATGATAAGGAATTGACAGTGCAAGCTGTCACTGGTAAAGCTGTCTCAATACAGGGAATGGGTTGGGTAAATGGCATAGACGTTATTGTATATGATAGCATCTATGATGAGTTGACAGGAAAGAATACCTTGAATCAGATTAACGTTTTTGTCAAGGATAAGTCAAAATTGGAGGCAATACAGCCTGTCATAGAACAAATCTCAAAAGATAATCCGGGGTCACGCTGGTTATCTTACAGGGAATCAGACCAGCAGATGCAAGAAAGCTTTAAGCAAACAAAAATTCTGGCATGGGGTTTTATAATGTTTGTAGCTCTAATTGGTACTCTTAATATCATTAATACAACCTATACTAATATTCATACAAGAATTAATGAAATTGGGATGCTACGAGCTATAGGCATGGATAATAAAAGTCTACATAAAGTATTTTTATGGGAAGGAGCATACTACGGAATTATTGCGGCTATTTCTGGCTCTATTGCAGGATATATAATATCTTTATTCATGAATAGTGCTGCAACAGGGCAAATTGAGTTTTCTAGTATACCTATTATACCAATTCTTGCAGGAAGTGTATTATCTGTAGTGGTATGCTTGATAGCGACAGTGATACCTCTTGGCAAGATTAAAAAAATGAGTATTGTGGACAGTATTGATATTATATCATAGCTACAAAAAACTCCCTCTCACACAATGGTAATGTAAATAGTGGGCTGGTACTCCTAAATAAGTTATTCGTTTTAAAAAGAAGGATGTTTATGATGTACCAACCGGGACCTCCAAAGAAGACGTTGAGAATTTTTTAGTATAGACATATTCCTTTAAATTGGAGTATCATCATATAGTAAAATTAAATATTAAAAAGTCATAGGTTCATATGTAAATGTATGAGAAAAGGGAAGCCGGTGTGATTCCGGCACGGTCCCGCCACTGTATTCGAAGAGTCTGCTCGCAAAAACCACTGGGATAAGAAATTCTGGGAAGGGGGAGCAGGCGTTGACGCGTAAGTCAGGAGACCTGCCTGTGTACTAAGTTCATGTTTCACCTACGAGGAATAGGAAGATGAACAGGTTGGATGGGAAATAGGATTTCCTGCTTATTCTATTAATGAATGAGAAATAGCAGATTCTATTATAGTATTCTAACTTGGACCCACAGGGGTGTTCTTCTTAAGAGAAGGGCACCCTTTTTTAATTGTTTTGTTTTTAGATAGGAGGATGCAGGAAAATGGAAGGTCATAAAGGCAAGTTGTTACTAATTGGTTTCGGTCCGGGAAGCGAGGGCCATTTGACGGCAAGAGCCAGGGAAGCTATTAGAGAATCCCAGGTGATTTTAGGCTATAAAACCTATGTAGACCTTGTCCGTGATTTGTTGCATGAGGACCAGGTGGTAATGGAAGCAGGAATGACAGAAGAAGTGGCTCGTGCCCAGGAAGCCATTCGTGTGGTGTTAGAAGGAAAGACTGCCGGTGTGATTTCCAGTGGGGATGCCGGGGTTTATGGCATGGCAGGCCTTGTTTATGAAGTAATGGCAGAAAAAGGGCTAACATCTAGAGATTTAGAAGTGGAAGTAATTCCGGGGATTTCGGCAATCAATTCTTGTGCATCCCTTCTAGGGGCTCCTATTATGCATGATGCCTGTACCATTAGTTTAAGCGATCATTTAACCCCCTGGGAAGTCATTGCCCGCAGGGTGGATGCTGCAGCCCAGGCTGATTTTGTCATTGCTTTTTATAATCCGAAAAGTGGCCGCCGGACCCGACAAATTGAAGAAGCAAGAAGAATTCTGCTCCAATACCGTTCCCCTCAAACTCCTGTAGGCCTGGTGAAAAGTGCATACAGGGAACGGCAATCTGTAGTGGTAACAGATTTGGAACATATGCTGGAGCACGAAATCGGCATGTTGACCACAGTGGTTGTGGGCAATACATCCACTTTTGTATATGACGGAAAAATGGTGACACCGAGAGGTTACCACCGTAAATATACCCTGGATCGGGAAGAACAAAATTTAAAACTTCATGAGCGGTTAAAAGAAGAAGCAGAGCCGTGGGCATTACATACTGTTGCTAATGAAAAGGATGGGGCGAGACCTGCTCCATCTTATGTGCAACCAGCCTTCACAGCGACCTTTGAGTGTATGGTTTCACCTGGGTTGGTGAATAAAGTCTTTACTCCTAATCAGTGGAAAATCATAGGAGAGGTAGCCGGTGAAAAAGGCGGGATTGAATATAGTCCTCACCATGGCCTTCTTTTAACCCTTTCTGGAGATTGCGAACCGAAACAGGATGTGCAAAAACTGCGGGAAGCAGGACTTTGGGTAGCTCCAACAGGGGATGTAGTGATGGTAAAAGCTTGCGATTTTTGTGATGGGGATAAAAAAGACCCCATTCCCTATGCAGAAGAGATCCTGGCCCGGGTTGGCGGCCTGTCTGTGCCTAAGGAATTGCGCATTGGATTCAATGGCTGTGGCATGGTTTGTTATGGGGCGGTTAAAGAAGACATTGCCATTGTGTATCGCCGAGGGAAATTTGACCTGTTCATTGGAGGGAAAACAGCAGGGCGCCAGGCCTACCAGGCACAGTTAGTTGCTGAAGGAATGGAACCTGAATTGATCGTGGATACAGTAGAGAAAATTGTCTGCACCTATAGGGAAGAAGGGCATCCTGGGGAGCGGTTCTATAAATATTTAAGCCGTGTGGGAAAAATCGCAGGATATAGCTGGAATGACCCGGCTTGTTAATTCAAACCTTGAAAGGTGGCTTTTTATATGAAAGCAATCCTATTTGTGGGGCATGGCAGTAAAGACCCAGAAGGAAATGAAGAGATAGCTATTTTCGTGAAAGGGATACAGGAGAAAATTGATGTTCCCATTATTGAAACCTGTTACCTGGAATTTTGCCAGCCTGATGTAGATGAAGGAATTGAGAATTGCATTCGCCAGGGAGCGGATGAAGTGGTGTTAATCCCCATGATGCTTCTTGCTGCAGGCCATTCCAAAATGCATATTCCTGCAGCAATGGACAGAGGGAAAGAGAAGTTTCCTAATGTGAAGTTTACTTATGGACGGCCTATTGCTTTTCATGAAGAAGTATTCTCCATTTTAGATGCCCGGATGGAAGAGGTGGGTTTTAATCAAGAGGAATTATCCCGCAAACCAGAGGAAACCGCGTTATTGCTGGTAGGCAGGGGATCAAGTGACCCTGATGCCAACAGTGATTTATTTAAACTATCCCGTCTCCTCTGGGAGCGTTTTCCCGTCCGATGGGTAGAAACTTGCTTTATTGGGGTAACGACACCAACGGTAGAAGAGGGAATTCAGCGTTGCATTGCTCTAGGTGCGAAACGGATTGTGATTCTCCCTTATCTTTTATTTACCGGGGTGTTAATGAAACGAATCCAAGGATGGTTGGATGGCTTTTGCGCTCAATATCCTGGTATTGAAATGGTAATGACCGATTATTTTGGCTTCCATCCAGGGTTGAAAAAAGTGTTTTTAGACCGGGTGAAGGAAGCCCTTGCCGGAGATGCCAAAATGAATTGCGATGGGTGCAAATACCGCCTTGCCCTTACTGAAGAAGCAGGACATCACCATCATCATGGACACGATCACCACCATCACGGACATCATCACCATCACCATCATGAAAAAGAGGAGGAGGTTCATGGATGATCCTCTTTCTCGCAGGAACCAGTGATGCCCGAGAATTAGCCATCACATTACATAGAAAAGGATATTCCCTTATAACGACAGTCGTCACGGAAAGTGCGGCACACTCCTTACAGGAAGCAGGGATTGACGTCCATTTAGGGCGGCTTGATTGTCAGCAATTAGCCATGCTGGCAAAAAATTATCAGGCAATGGTTATTGTAGATGCCAGCCATCCTTTTGCGGAAGAGGCTTCCCGCAACGCCATAGAAGCTTCCCGCCTCCTTAATATTCCTTATATTCGTTATGAACGGCCAAAGGAAGATGGGCACACCCATCCCCTTATTACGAAAGTAAAAGATTATGAGGAAGCGGCAGAACAGGCCTCCAGCCATCAAGGGGTAGTGATGTTGACCACAGGCAGTAAAACCCTGGAGGTCTTCACGAAAAAATTGCTTGGGAAGCCAGGATTAACACTCATTGCCCGCATGTTGCCCCGCCTGGATAACATGGAAAAATGCCAGAAGCTTGGTGTGGCACAAAAAAACATTATTGCCATGCAGGGGCCTTTTTCTAAGGAATTAAATGCAGCCATGTATCGCCAATACGGAGCAACCCTTGTCATCAGCAAGGAAAGCGGCAAACAGGGTTCAGTGGATGAGAAAATCAAGGCGGCAATAGAGCTGGGGATTCCAGTGCTCTTAATTGAACGCCCATCTATTCAATATGGAACAACCTATTCAGATTTTAATAGAGTAATAGAAGCTCTTAGAAAACAAATGGGAAAGGAGAAACCCCTATAATGGATTTTCATACAGAATTTAAACCAACAACTGTCCAACCTCAAGAAATTGAAAAGAATAGCTTTGAAATTATTACAGAAGAATTAGGCCCCCACCCTTTTACTGAGGAGCAATATCCTATTGTGCAGCGGGTGATTCATGCTTCTGCTGATTTCGAATTGGGACGAAGCCTGCTTTTTCATCCTGATGCTGTCCAAGCAGGCATTAAGGCCATTCGAGAGGGCCGAAAAATTGTAGCTGATGTGCAAATGGTGCAGGTGGGAATCAGTAAGCCTCGCATTGAGAAGTTTGGCGGAAGTGTCCATGTGTATATTTCTGATCCAGATGTTGTAGAGGAAGCAAAACGGTTAAATACGACCCGTGCTATTGTTTCCATGCGAAAAGCCATCAGAGAAGCAGAAGGGGGGATTTTTGCTATTGGCAATGCGCCAACAGCTCTTCTCGAACTCATTCGTTTAATTAAAGAAGGGGAAGCGAGACCAAGCCTGGTCATCGGCATGCCTGTTGGCTTTGTTTCCGCTGCTGAATCTAAAGAAGAATTAGCCAAATTAGATATTCCTTTCATTACCAATGTGGGAAGAAAAGGCGGCAGTACCATTGTGGTATCTGCTGTGAACGCACTCTCCATTCTCGCAGAAAAGCAGGAGTAATGTGATGGCAGAGGAAGAAAAAAAGGGTGAACTGAGGCAAGGGTATACCACGGGTGCCAATGCGGCGGCTGCTATGAAAGCCGCTTTACAGTCACTAATCCAGGGAAAAGAAGTGACATCATCCACCATTCACTTGCCTGTAGGAAAAAACGCTACTTTTTCTATGGAGTTTGTTCGATTTGAAGGTGAAGAGGTATCAGCAGGGACCATTAAGGATGCAGGGGACGACCCTGATGCCACCCATCAAGCCCTTATTGTGGCTACCGTATCCTGGTTGGACAGGCAGTGCATTGAGATTGATGGAGGGATTGGAGTAGGCAGGGTGACCAAACCTGGACTTCCCATTCCCGTAGGTGAAGCGGCCATAAATCCTGTACCCAGGAAAATGTTAAAGGAAACGGCATTAGAAGTGTTAGCTGAGGCGGGCTTGTCCCATAAAGGGGTCCGTATTGTCATATCTGTTCCCAAAGGGGAAGAAATTGCAAAAAAAACCATGAACGCCCGCCTCGGGATTATCGGGGGGATCTCCATTTTGGGGACCCGGGGCACTGTGTTTCCTTTTTCAACTTCCGCTTACATGGCCAGTGTGGCCCGAGCTATTGGGGTAGCCGTGGCCTGTGGCAGAGACCATTTGATTTTAACCACGGGAGGGCGCAGCGAGAAATTTGCAATCTCTCTTTTTCCAGAGAAAGCAGAGGAATCCTTTATTGAAATGGGAGATTTCGTAGGGTTTTCTGCCAAACAGTGCAAGGCAAAGGGAGTGCAAAAAATAACCCTGGTAGGCATGATGGGGAAATTCTCCAAAGTGTCCCAGGGGATGATGATGGTCCATTCCAAAGGCAATCAGGTAGATTTTCACTTTTTGCGCCAGTTGGCCGAAGAAGCAGGAGTGCCTGCTGACTTGTGCGAGAAGGTGGAGCAGGCCAATACAGCCAGCGAAGTAGGAGATTTAATGGTGGCAGCAGGGTATGGTTCCTTTTTTCAGAAGCTATGTCTCCATGTTTGTGAAAATGTGTTGCAAGAAGTTGGCGGAGGCATGGAAGTAGAAACTATTTTGATTACCATGGATCAACGAATTTTAGGAAGGGAGCGGGTGGCATGGGGCCCATTAAAGTAATTGGCATCGGAGAAGATGGGCAATCAAGCCTTCTTCCCCTTTATCATAAATGGATTGCTGAAAGCGATATTTTAGTCGGTGGAGAACGGGTGTTGGATTTTTTCCCTGAGTATAAGGGAGAAAAGTGGATCATTAAAAACGGCCTCTCTGCTCTGGTGGAAAGAATGAAAGAGTCTGGGAAAAGCATTGTGGTGCTGGCTTCCGGAGACCCTCTTTTCTATGGGGTTGGCAGTTATCTGTGCAAAAAGCTAACCGTGGAAATTTATCCAGCTTTAAGTTCAGTGCAACTGGCTTTTTCCCGGATTCAAGATTCCTGGCAGGATTGCACCTTTCTTAGTGTTCATGGACGGAACATAAAAGGGTTGGCACAAAAAGTGGATGGCAAGGATAAAGTGTGCCTCTTAACCGATGAAGAAAATTCCCCTAATGCTATTGCCCGTTATCTATTGGACTTTGGCATTACCGAATATGAGGCCATTGTGGCAGAAAGGGTAGGGGGCCCGGAGGAAGAAATCCGTTTCTTTACCCTGGAGGAAATGGCAGGAGAAGAGTTTGACCCCTTAAATCTTGTGATTTTGCGGAGAGTCGCATCCACACCTTTTTGGCCCCTGGGAATTGGGGATGATGAATTTTCCCATAGGTCTCCAGATAAAGGGTTGATTACAAAAAAAGAGATTCGGGTGCTAAGCCTTGCAGCCCTTAAGCTAAAAGAAGACAGCACGGTTTGGGATATTGGCACTTGTACCGGATCGATGGCCATTGAAGCGGCCCGCATTGCCCGTCAGGGACAAGTGTTTGCCATTGAGAAAAACCTGCCAGATTTAGAGAATTGCCAGAGGAATATGAAGAAGTTCCGCACAGACTTTACTCTTACTCATGGAAAAGCGCCGGAAGGATTGGATTCCTTTGCTGACCCAGATGCTGTATTTATTGGGGGGACCAATGGTGGCATGGAACAAATATTAGAAATTGCCTGCCGCCGTTTGAAAAAGGGGGGGCGCATTGTCCTCAATGCTGTCACCATCGAGTCCCTTTATGAGGCTGTGCAAAATTTTAAGAAGAACGGATTTGCCACCCAGATGACCTTAGCGCAAATATCACGGAGCAAACCGATTTTACATATGAACCGTTTTGAGGGATTGAATCCCGTTTACATTATTGAAGCATACCGGGAGGAGGAAGAAAATTGACAACAGGAACATTATATGGTGTGGGCGTAGGACCGGGAGACCCGGAACTGATCACCTTAAAAGGCTATCGTTTATTGCAAGAATGCCCCGTCATCTCTTTTCCAGCAAAAAAAATGGGGGCAGACAGTTATGCCCAAAAGATTATTAACACCCATGTGAAAGAAGAAGGGAAAGAATTGCTAGGGTTGTATTTCCCAATGACACGGGATCAAGAAGTGTTGAAAAGAGAATGGAAAAACACCGTAGGGTTTCTTTCGGAAAAATTGTTAGCAGGAATAGATGTGGTCTTTATTACAGAAGGGGACCCGTTCCTATATAGCACGTTTATTCATTTGATGAGGGAAATGGATGAACATTATCCAGACATCCAGGTAGAAGTAGTGCCAGGAATTTCTTCAGTAAATGGGGCGGCAGCCCGCTTAGGTTTGCCTCTGGCAGATGGAGATGAAGTCTTTGCCATTGTCCCTGCAACGGAAGATTGGGAGGCTATGAAACAAGCCTTGTTTAACCACGATGCAGTAGTATTTATTAAAGTGGCGAAAGTGATTGATCAAATGGTAGACCTTTTAACAGAGATTGATTTAATCGAAAAAGCAGCAGTGGTAACCCGGGTTACTTCAGATGAAGAAAAGATATTCCGTGATGTAGCTGCATTAAAAGGAACAAAATTAGATTATTTAAGTTTAATGGTGGTGAGAAAATAGTGAAAGTATATATTGTTGGTGCAGGCCCAGGTGATCCTGATTTAATTACTGTCAAAGGGTTAAAGATATTGCAAGAGGCTGACGTTGTCATCTATGCGGATTCTCTTGTTAGTGAAGTGTTAGTGAATCGTTCAAAACCTGAAGCTGAGATTTTAAAAAGTGCGGGTATGACATTAGAAGAAATGGTCAACATCATGGAAGAACGGGTACACGAGGGGAAAATGGTCGCTCGTGTCCACACAGGGGACCCTTCTATGTATGGGGCCATTTTAGAACAGATGGTTCTTTTAAAAAAGCGGGGGATTGATTTTGAAATCATCCCGGGGGTTAGCTCTGTTTTTGCCTCTGCAGCAGCATTGCAGGCTGAATTAACAGTGCCTGATTTAACCCAAACTGTGATTTTGACCCGGGCGGAAGGGCGCACTCCTGTGCCAGAACGGGAAAAATTAAAAGATTTGGCATCTCACCATAGCACGGTAGCTCTGTATTTAAGTGCAACCTTGGTGAAAAAGGTAGTACAAGCCTTCTATGATGCCGGATGGGAGCCGGATACCCCTGTTGGTGTGGTGTATCGTGCCAGTTGGCCAGATCAAAAAATCATTCGCACCACTCTGGAAAATCTAGAACAGGATTTACGGGACAATGGCATTCGTTCTCAGGCCATGATTCTTGCTGGGAAAGCGCTAGATCCTCGATTAGTCGATTCGGAAGATTTCCGTTCCAAATTATATGATCCTGCTTTTACCCATCAGTTCCGCAAAGGGGATCAGTTATGATTCCAGGACTTCAGGCAAGGGGACGCTATGCCATTGTTGCCATAACTCGCCACGGGGTAGAACGGGCCAGAGCATTAGCTGAACAAATGCCTGGAGCAGACCTATATTATATGGACAAGTTTAGATATGGGGATGAGGAAGAACGGGGGATTCACCTTTTTCAAGGGACTGTTCGCCTGTTGTTTCCCGGGTTGTTTCCCCAATATCGGGGACTCATTTTATTCATCTCACTGGGGGCAGTGGTCCGCATGATTGCCCCACTCTTAAAAGATAAAAAAACGGACCCAGGGGTTGTGGTAGTAGATGACCATGGCCAGTTTGCAATTAGTGTGTTGTCTGGCCATTTAGGGGGAGCCAATGAACTGGCCCGGGAAGTAGCCAGCCTTACAGGGGCTCAGGCCGTTGTTACTACGGCATCTGATGTGCAAAAAACCATACCCGTAGACCTGTTTGGGCAACGTTTTGGTTGGATATGGGATAAGGAATCTGAAGGGAACCTTACGCCAGCCAGTGCAGCTGTGGTCAATGGTGAAAAGGTGGCCATTGTCCAGGAATCAGGAGAGAAAAACTGGTGGATGCATGATACCCCCATGCCGGGAAATCTCACAATCTATAAAACCGTAGCAGAGGCCATCCAGTCCAATTCCAATGCTGCCTTAGTTGTTACACATCGGCTTCTCTTAGAAGAGGAGAAGGGTTCCCTTCCCCATCTAGTGGTTTATCGCCCTAAGTCCATCGTTCTTGGTGTGGGATGCAATCGGGGCACTGAGGCTGAAGAGATTGAAATGGTGATTAGAGAGACTCTTAAAGAGATAGGTTTCTCTATAGACAGTGTCAAAGCCATTGCAACCATTGATTTAAAAAAGAATGAAGCAGGGTTGCTGCAAGTGTGCAATAAATACCGCTGGGAATTTGTTTATTATAGACCAGAAGAGTTAAATGAAATACCCATTGAGGAGCCTTCCCATGTGGTTTATCGCTACACGGGTGCTTTCGGGGTGAGTGAACCGGCTTGTAAAAAGTATGCCGGAATTGAGAAACTAATCGTAACAAAGAAAAAATCTGGGAATGTGACCCTTTCTGTAGGGATGATTCCCTAGAGAGAGGCAGGAAACAAACATGGCAAATCCACGAATTCTTATTGCCGGGACCCATTCGGGGGCAGGAAAAACAACCCTAACCCTGGGATTAATGGTAGCGTTTATTAAAAGAGGTTTGATTGTTCAGGGGTTTAAATGCGGCCCGGATTATATCGACCCGGCGTATCATACAGCCATTACCCGACGGCCTTCCCGTAATCTGGATTCCTGGATGATGGATCATAATCTTGTACGCAAAGTGTTTCTCCATGGGAGCAGGGGTGCAGACTTGTCCATTATCGAAGGGGTGATGGGCCTTTATGATGGAAAGAGCCCAACTTCCGATGGAGGCAGTTCCGCAGAAATCAGTTTAATTACAAAGACTCCTGTGATTCTTGTCGTTAATATAAAAAGCATGGCCCGCAGTGCTGCAGCCATTGTAAAAGGGTTTCAAGCACTGAATCCTAAGGTAAATATCGTAGGGGCCATTGCCAATTTTGCTGGCAGCAAAGGACATGGAGACCTGGTGCGCCAGGCCATTGAGCAAGAATGCGGCATTCCTTTGTTGGGTGTGTTAACTGCAGACCAGCAAATCGCGATTCCTGAACGTCATTTAGGCTTGCTCCCTGCAGTAGAGAGAGGGGAATTGGGAGGCCTATTTGACCGATTGGCAGATTTAATAGAAGAAAATATAGATTTGGATCAGATTCTTACTATTGCAGAACAGGCGGAGGATTTGGGAGACTTAGGCGTAGAGGAAAACCCTTTTGTCCAATCCACTGAGAAAAAAGGGGTTCGAATTGCAGTAGCCCGGGATGGAGCCTTTAACTTTTATTATCCGGAAAATCTGGAGTTGTTGCAGGCCGCCGGGGCGGAATTGGTGTTCTTTCGTCCGGTAGCAGGGGAAAAGGTGCCTGAAGATGTGGATGGATTATATATTGGCGGAGGATTTCCGGAAGAATTTGCCGAGCAATTAAGCAAAAACCGTGAAGTAGGCCAATCGGTAAAAAATGCCATAGAACAGGGGATGCCTACCCTTGCTGAATGTGGCGGGTTTATGTATTTAACCGAAGAGCTAGAAAAGACCGATGGCACTCGTTACCCTATGGCAGGAGTGATTCTGGGAAGAACAGTCATGCAAAAAAGGCTGGTAGCTCTAGGCTATCGGGAAGTGACCGGTTTGTTAGGAAACTTTATGCTTGAAGGGCAAAAAGCGAGAGGCCATGAATTTCATTATTCTTCCTATGAACCTGGAAGCCAATCTATGCAACCAGCCTATTTAAGCAAAGGGTTGCGCAAAGATGGGGAGGAAGGAGTAGTAGGGCCTGGCAATCTTGTAGCAGGGTATACGCACCTTCATTTCGCTTCCCAACCGGATTTGGTGGTTCGTTGGATTGATGCTTGCCAGAGATACCAGAAGAACAAAACGGCTGTAAAGGGGATTTAAAATCATGGGAGAAACCTATCCTATTCAATTAAAAATGGCAGGTGTAACTTCTGTAGTCATTGGCGGTGGCGGGGTGGCTGCCCGTAAAGTCCATTCCTTACTGGCAGGTGGGGCCAAAGTGATTGTTGTTTCTCCCAGGATTGTGGATTCTATTGAAACCCTGGTGAAAGAAAATCAGGTGATCTGGCGGGAAAAGTTCTTTTCTCCTGATGACTTGCAAGGGGCGGCCCTGGTTTTTGCCTGTACAGACCATAAGGAAACCAATGAGAAGGTCTTCCATTCCCTTCAGCCAGGGCAATGGATTAATATTGCAGACCGTCCCGATTTGAGTACCTTTTTTGTTCCTGCACATTTCCGCAGAGGGTTAGTGACAGTAAGCGTGGCCACGGATGGGGCCAGTCCCGGGTTAGCCAGAACTCTAAAAGAGAAGTTAAAAGCAGAAGTTGATGAGGCCTATGGGCCCTATGGAGAATTTCTCGCTTCCTGCCGCAATGTGATTATGGAACGGATTGAAAATGAATCTACGAGGCGGGAGTTGTTCTATATCTTGTTAAAAGAAGAATATCTGGAAGATTTTCGCCGGGGCCAGAAGGAAGGAGCGGTGAACCGGTTTTTAAAGTTAGTTGAAGATGCTTCCTTAAACGAAGCGAGCAGTAAGGGAGAGAGAGGACATGAATGAGGGAAAGGTCTATTTGGTCGGTGCTGGGCCAGGAGATGAAAAATTGATTACTGTAAAAGGTTTGGACTGTTTGCGGAAGGCAGAGGTGGTTGTTTATGACCGTCTTGCAAACCCCCGTTTATTGCGTTATGCCAATCCTGAAGCGGAATATATTTATTGCGGGAAAATGCCTAATCGCCATACCTTGAACCAGGAGGCTATTAACCAGCTTCTGGTTGAGAAAGGCAAGGAAGGGAAAGTAGTGGTTCGCTTGAAAGGGGGAGACCCTATGGTGTTTGGGCGGGCAGGAGAAGAGGCTATGGAATTGGCAAACCATGGCATTCCCTATGAAATTGTCCCGGGCATTACATCGGGTATAGCCGCTCCGGCCTATGCAGGGATTCCCGTAACCCATAGGGAATTCGGCAATACCTTTGCCGTGATTTCCGGCCATACAGCCAAGGGAGGGGATACCTTGCCTGAAGTGGATTGGGAAGCATTAGCGAAAGGGTTGCATACCCTGATTTTCTATATGGGATTGAAAAATCTTCCCTCCATTTGTGAACGGTTAATGGCCCATGGACGTACTCCCCAGACCCCTGTGGCTCTTGTGCAATGGGGAACTACCGGGCATCAAAGAACCTTAACAGCTACCCTTCATACGGCTGTAGAAGAAGCTAAGAACCAGGGGTTTACCCATCCAGTCATTATATTGGTAGGGGAAATTGCGTCTTTACGGGAATCCTTAAGCTGGATTGAAAAGAAACCTTTATTTGGCCAACGAATCCTGATTGCCCGCAGTGATGCAACCCCAGGAATGATGGCAGAATTTCTTGCTGAAGCGGGAGCAGAAGTAATGGAATATCCCGCATATTATGGGAAAAGCCAATTAGATAGGGGAAATCATCAGGCTAATCTGCAAAAACTGAAAACCTCTTGCCCCATTCTTTTTACAACAGTAGAAAGTGTAGATTTTTTCTTTAACTATTTGCAAGAAATAAAGCTGGATGTAAGAAAAGTTCAGGGTGAATTTCTCGCTTTATCTCCCCGCATTCGCCGACGTCTCCTGGATCAAGGGTTTGCCTGTTCTCTCTGGAATGGAGAGGAAATGGATGGACTGTTGATTGTTGGGGAGGCCCATGATTGCCGCTGGGAAGGGAAGGATTATTTGGCCCTTTATATAAAAAGAAATCATGAAGAAGTAGAGAAAAATGTGGTACGATTACTTGAGAAAAAAAAGGTGGATACTTTTTTATTTCCTGGACCATCTTCAGTGAAATCATTTGTTCAGGAATTAGAAAGAAGAGGATTGAATCCCCTGGCTATTCTTGGCGATGCTCTGGTGGTTTGTTTGGGTGAGCAGGCAGTGATTATGGCTGAAGAAGCAGGAATCAACGTTGAAGGGATGGTAGAACACACCACCTACGATGTGGCTGTAGAGTTTTTAGCTGCATTGAATTCCAACCCGGTCCACTTATAGGGAGAGATTGAATACCATGTTATCTTTTACACTTGACGAAAAAGAATCTATTTATAAAGCCATCCGGTTGCGCAGGGATATCCGTACCTTCCTTCCCAATCCTTTGCCTGAGGAAGCCATCCAGCGTATCCTTTTGGCTGGACATATGGCACCATCCGTAGGGTTTATGCAGCCCTGGAATTTTATCCTTATTGAGGAAGAGGAAACGAAAGAGAAATTAGCTTATGCTGCGGAAAAAGAAACGAGAGCCTTAGCCATCCATTATGAAAACATAGAAGAGAAACATGAATTGTTTTTAAAATTAAAAGTGCAGGGTTTAAAAGAAGCCCCATTGACTATATGCGTGACGTGTGACCCTACCAGGGGCGGGTCACACGTGTTAGGACGCAATTCTATTCCAGAAACAGATATCATGTCTACCTCCTGTGCCATCCAAAATATGTGGTTGGCAGCAACGGCAGAGGGAATTGCAATGGGATGGGTTAGCTTTTACAAAAAGAATGATGTGCGGGACATTTTAGGGATCCCTCCTCATATTGAACCAGTGGCCCTTCTTTCCTTAGGGTATACGGATGACTACCCGGATGCCCCCCTCCTGGAAAAAATGGGATGGGAAAAGCGCCGTTCTTTAGATTCATTAATTTATCAGGGGAAATGGGGGAATGTTTACGATGGAAACAAAAGATAAACGGGGTCTCGTATTGGTATATACAGGAGATGGCAAAGGAAAAACTACAGCCGCTATAGGGTTAGCTGTTCGTGCTGCAGGCCGGGATAAAGCTGTATTGGTGGTTCAGTTTATTAAATCTCCAGACCGTGAATACGGGGAAAAAACCATGTTTGCCAAAATGGGCATTGAAATGCATCAAATGGGCAGTGGGTTTACCTGGTTAAAAACCCCTGAAGAGCATCGGGAATCATTAGAAAAAGCCTGGACCTTTGCGAAAGAAAAAATCAACAGCGGGGCTTATGATGTGGTCATTCTTGATGAGTTAAATAATGCACTGGCCATCGATTCTTTTCCAATTAATGATGTGCTTCCTCTACAGGATGTACTGGATACCATTGCCAAACGCCCGACTGGCATGCATCTGGTGATTACAGGAAGAAACGCTAAGCCTGAAATCATTGAAGCAGCTGATTTGGTGACAGAAATGAAACCATTGAAGCATTACTATGATGAAGGAATCCCTGCAGTGAAAGGGATTGAATTCTAAGATGAGCAGGATGGAAAAATACGGACACGGCGGGGATCTGGTAACAGCATCCGCCGTTTTTGGCGTTTCTGAGGATCAATGGATTGATTTTAGTGCTAATATTAATCCCCTGGGGCCCCCTGATGAGGTAAAAGCAGTGTTAAACAAGGCTGAAAAATATATTCTTCATTATCCTGATCCTATTCATCGCAAGATCCGCCAGGCATTAGCCGAAAAACATCAGGTAACCTCTGAAGAGATTATGGTAGGGAATGGGGCTGCCGAATGTATGGCCCTGGTTTTTCAAGCTTTTCGCCCTGGAAAAACAGGGGTTGTTCAACCCTGTTTTGTGGAATATACTCAGTTGGCTGCCCTTTATGGTTCTGAGATTGTAACGGTGTATGCCAGAGAAGAACAGGGGTTTAAACCAGAACTGGTAGAGGTCAGGGAATTAATCAAGAAGTCAGATCTAGTGATTCTAGGACATCCGAACAACCCTACAGGCTTAGTTTATACCTACGAGGAATTGACAGTTTTGGCCCAATGGGCGGAAGAAGAAGAAACTTTATTAGTCTTCGATGAAGCTTTTCTAGACTTTTTGCCTGAAGTGGGGCCTACCCTTTTGCCGGAACGAAGGTCCTATCCTCACGTTCTTTTTCTTCGTTCTATGACCAAGTTTTTTGCCATACCTGGATTGCGGTTAGGCTATGCCATGGGAAATCCAGGACAAATCGCTAAAATGAAAAAGATGCAAATTCCCTGGAGTGTAAACGGATTAGCCCTGGCAGCTGGAGTTGCCTGTTGCCATGTAAGTGATTATGAAAAAGAAACCCGCCAATTGGTTGAAGGGGAACGGGAATTTCTCAGGAATTCTTTATTGCAGTTAAACTGGGGAGTCCTTCCTGGACAGGCCAATTATCTCCTTGTACGTTTGCCATATGAGAAGAACAGTAGGGACTTACAGCTTCAATTAGCTCATCGTGGAATTTTAATTCGGGATTGTTCTATGTATCCAGGATTAACAGATGGGGATTTTCGCATAGCGGTTCGAGGGCGGGAAGAGAATCATCGATTGATTCAAGCCATACAAGAGATTGCAGGAGAGTGGGAGAGAACATGAAGTTTATTTTAGTTACTGGAGGGATCCGCTCGGGGAAGAGTGGCTTTGCTGAAGAAATAGCTGCAAAATCTGGCCAGTCCGTCCTTTATATGGCTACAGGAGTCAATACGGATCATGACATGGAACAGAGAATACAAACTCATCGGGAACGCCGTCCATCCCATTGGGGCTGTATGGAAACCCCATACGATCTACCCGGGGAATTGTCTGTGTACAGGAATTATCCAGTGATTTTGCTTGATTGTTTTTCTACCTGGGTAACAAATCAAATGATGAGAATTCCGGAAGAAGAGTTAGGAAAAGAGCATTACACGGCAGATATCTTAAAAAGGGTTGAGGATTGGTTAACGGCTATGAACTCTTATGAAGGGCAGATTATTGCTGTTACAAGTGAAGTGGGTCTGGGGGGAGTTGCCATGTCCTCTTTAGGCCGGTTGTTCCAGGATGTGCAGGGGGCCGTTAACCAAAAGCTAGGGGCAAAAGCCAATGAAGTGTACATGGTGGTATCAGGCATTCCCTGGAAAGTTAAAGGAGACTAAAAAATGAAAGCGTTTTTTCATGCCGTAGCATTTTTAACGAGAATACCTGTACCTTCTCTTTCCTCTTCGCAAAAAGATTGGGAGAGAAGTGTGGCCTATTATCCAATGGTAGGACTGATTTTAGGCATCTTATTGTGGGGGGCTTCCTGGTTAGGATTTTATCTCGCTCCACCTACCCTGGCTGCTGTACTTCTTTTTGCCTTTTGGATTTATTTAACAGGGGGATTGCACATCGATGGATGGATGGATTTAGCCGATGGCATGGGGAGCAACCGGGATCGTCAGCGAACCCTGGAAATTATGAAAGATAGCCGAACTGGTTCCATGGGGGTGATTGCTGCTCTGCTTCTTTTTATGTTAAAAGGGGTATCCATTTATCACTTAATCGAAAACCGTGAGTTTCTCCTATTTCTGTTGCCTCCTTTGGCTGCCCGTTTTTTCCTTGTTGCAGCCATTTGGTTCTGGCCTTATATTAGTGAAAAGGGATTAGCTACGGGATTGAAAAAAGGCCTGGCCCCCTGGATGGTTGTTGCTGGTTTTCTTGTGACAGGGGGTATTTTTTACGGGGTAAAAGGTGTTGCAGGCCTATTGGTTTTCGCAATAACAATCATTATTAGTTGGCTCTTTATTCGTGTAGTGTTGAAACGGTTAGGAGGATTAACCGGGGATGTATATGGCGCTCTTGTAGAATGGACAGAAATGGTGGTGGTTGTCCTTTTGGTCATGGCAGGCAGGTGGTCATTCCTATGAAATTGTTGTGGATTCGCCATGGACAAACAAAAGAGAATAGGTTAAAACAATACATTGGCCATACGAATGTATCATTAAATGACGTTGGAATGGAACAGGCCCAATCTCTAATCCAAAGGTTAAAAAAAATACAGGTGGATCGGATCTATAGCAGTGATCTTCTTCGTTGCCTGGAAACCGTTGAGGGGTTTGCAAAGGACCGTAACTTATCTGTGATCCCTCATTCCAATTTAAGAGAGTTGAATTTTGGCAAGTGGGAAGGCAAAACCTATGAGGAAATCATGGCTTTTCATCGGGAAAAAGGGACAGCCTGGTATAATGATCCTTTTTCTGTTTGTCCACCTGATGGAGAAACTCTCCTAGAGTTAGGGAACAGAGTAGATCAATTTATAATGAAAATCATGGGAGAAAACAAAAAGGGAGAGACAGTTGCCTTGGTTAGCCATGGGGGGCCCATTCGCTGGTTTCAAGCAAAATGGGTATTGAACAATCCATTGCTCTTTTGGGAAAATCGCCCTCCAGGCCATGGTGAGGCCTTTTTGTATCGTTTTACAAATAGGGGGGGTGTTGTGGAGGAAATCCCTCA
The DNA here is from genome assembly GCA_946478845.1 of uncultured Paenibacillaceae bacterium. The sequence goes on along the minus strand of CAMLDI010000003.1, from coordinate 100,532 downwards.
TATGGAATAGGAGTTTTGGAAGATGAACATTGGTATTGGGCGGGCAAATTATACATTTGGTGAATTGTTGCAAGGGCAGGTAAATGGGAGGCCATTTCTCGTTTCTCTGCCCATTCAACATTTCGCCAAAGCCAACTTTTATCCTACTCAGGGAACTAAACTGGAATTGAGTCCGGAAAAAAAGAAAGTAAGAAAAATTATTGAAAGATTGAGAGAGTTACACCAAATTCAAAGAGGGGGAACTCTTCTTATTGAAGACTCATTGCCTGAAGGAAAAGGGTTTGCCACGAGTACAGCGGATATGTTAGCTGGTGCCCGGGCTTTTTGTGCTGCTTTTGGCATTCATGCAAGCTCAGATCAATTTGCATCCTTATTGACTTCAATAGAGCCAACAGATGGCATTATGTATAACGGATTAGTGTCCTTTTACCATAAGGAAGGAATCTTGCGGGAAAAGTTAGGTTTCTTGCCTCCATTGTGGGTCATTGGCGTAGACCGTGGTGGGGAAGTAGATACCCTTCATTACAATGAAAAAAGCATTCTTTATTCCAGGGAAGAAGAAGAACAGTTTTCTCAATTACTCGTTGATTTACAAAAGGCAATCCTCAATGGTGATGCCCGGGAGATTGGACGAATCGCCACAAGAAGCGGGGAAATTCAGCAAAAAAGATTGTCCCATCCCTATTTTCATTCCTTACGGCAAATTTGTGAGAAGGAAGGGGCATTGGGAACTGTTGTGGCCCACAGTGGAACCCTTGGGGGGATTTTGCTTGATGAGAGGGATGCTGATTTTATAGAGAAAGCAAAAAGAATACGGGCCCAATTAAAGGTTTGGGAGCTTCCCATTTATCAATTTCAGGTGGGAGCGAGAAAAGAGGAGGAGCCATCATGTCATTACAACCATTCCGCCAGGGTGGAACCCAATACCGTTCCATAATTTGGCCAGGTGTCACTGTCGATTTCAATAATCAAGAATATCTCTTATTACAAAGCCCAGTATCCTTAACAACAATTAGCAGTGCAACCTGGGGCGGTGGAATGCAAACAGGGACTCACTTTATTAATTGGCGGGTTCCTCTTTCTTATCGGTGTGATAACCCTGTTCAATTAATGAAGGATCAAATCGAAAAATGGGGATATCCCATAGAGAAAACCCTGGGTTTACAAACGGCAGCCAAGCTAACCCATGGGGCTATTGGGGAAGAAGAAGGGGATCAATATCGTTTATTTTGTTGTGTCACAGCAGGAACAGGGAATAGTGCCCGGTCCGGGAAGAAACGGGAGACCTTTTCTGCTTATGAATGCCACACTATAAATATTTTTTTACTAATTGATGCCCATTTAACTCCATCGGCTATGGTCAATGGCATTATCACTGCTACAGAAGCAAAGGCAGCTGCATTGCAAGATTTAGGCATAAGGGATGAGGATGGGGATTTGGCTACAGGTACAACCACGGACGCAATCGTCCTGGGAGTATCCCAAAGCCAGCAATATCCTCGGCCCCATTTATTTGCAGGGGCAGCAACTACCATTGGCAATGGAATAGGACGGCTTGTCTATGATGCTGTATATACTGCTGTATCCACTCAGGGAAAGGACTAATCTATAATGGTTGCTTTGAAATTGTTGATGGCCTATCTCATTGACCGTGTGGTGGGGGACCCGCGTTGGTTGCCCCACCCTGTTGTGCTTATGGGAAAAGTCATTTCTTTATTGGAGAAAGGAATCAGAAAAGTTTGTAAGAATGATGGCTCTTTAAAGGCAGCAGGCCTTTTATTTCCTGTCCTTCTTGTAGGAGGCAGTTTTGCAGTAGTGTGGGGGATTTTAAAGGGGTTGTCTCTTATTCATCCCTACCTGGCCATTGCTGTAGAAGTGTGGCTGATTTCTACAACTATTGCCGTTAAAGGACTCGAATCAGCTGGGAAGGAAATTTATGGGTTATTAAAGAAGGGGAATATACAAGAAGCCCGAAAATCCTTATCTATGGTTGTAGGAAGGGATACGAAACATTTAGATGAAAAAGAAGTGTCCCGGGGAGCAGTAGAAACTGTGGCGGAAAATATTGTGGATGCCATTATTTCGCCGCTTTTTTATGCTGGGATTGGGGGAGCCCCATTGGCAATGGCCTATCGGGCTGCCAATACCCTGGATTCCATGGTAGGTTATAAAAATGAAAAATATCTTCATTTAGGATGGGCATCTGCCCGGTTTGATGACATTGCTAATTTTATTCCCGCCCGGATTACTGCCGGCCTTTTAGTCGTTATTTGTTGGGTGTTAAGGTTAGATTGGAAAGGTGCTTACCTGTCAATCCGCAGGGATGCCCGAAAGCATCCCAGCCCAAATAGCGGTTTTACAGAAGCGGGTGTGGCAGGAGCTTTAGGCATTCAATTGGGAGGGTTGAATTATTACCAGGGAATCCCCTCCCATCGAGCTACCATGGGGATTCCTACCCGGGTTTTGGTGGCAGAGGATATTGTGAAAACCAATCAAATAATGAATGGTGTCACATTGCTATTCTTATTGGTTGTTGCGATTATAGAATATCTGATTTGATTCATAGCATCTTTTTATAGAAGGGGTGAAAGCAAGCGGCATACCGATTCTTTCACCCTGGAATGCCAGGGTCGGCGCACATGTTCTTCAAGGGTTAATTCTTTACTGTCTAAAAGATCATTGAAGAAGTCTTCTTCTAATTTGTACACTGAATTGCTGTTATACAAAATCGCATTCACTTCAAAATTATGCTGGAAACTGCGAATGTCCACATTGGCTGTTCCAATGGAGGCAACAACCCCATCAACAAGAAGAATTTTGGCATGGACAAAACCGGGTTGATACAGGTAAAAGCGTACTCCTGCTTCCAATAGTTCTTGAATATAAGAGCGTGAACCCCAAAAAACAATTTTATGGTCTGGACGGGCAGGAAGAAGGATTCGTACATCGATTCCACTTAGGGCAGCTGTTTTTAAGGCCATATTGATGGAATCATCCGGGATAAAATAGGGTGATGTAATATATATTTTTTCCTGGGCAGTGGCAATAATGGTGAAATACATTTGCCAGATGGATTCCCAATCTGAATCAGGACCACTGGATGCAATTTGGATTAACTCTTCTCCTAATCTCTCTTCTAACTGGGGGTAATAGGCATCACCCTCAATATTTTGGTTGGTTACAAAGAACCAATCTTTTATAAAGATATTTTGGATGAGATAAACTGCTTCACCCTCAATTCGAATGTGGGAATCCCGCCAGAATCCAAAGAATTGGCTTTTTGAAATATATTCATCTCCGATATTTAGGCCTCCTACGAAGGCAACTTTGCCATCAATAACTACAATTTTGCGATGGTTGCGGTAATTCAGTTTGTTATTTAGAAAAGGAAAAATAACAGGGAAGAAACTTACAACTTCAACACCAGCATCTTTTAAATCGGCGATATACTGTTGGTCTAACCAAACGCAACCAACCCAATCATAAACGACTCTTACTTTTACCCCTTCCCTTGCTTTATCTATAAGAACCTGCTTAAATTGGTTTCCTGTGGCATCATGGCGGATGATATAAAACTGAAAGTGAATATGATGCTTTGCTTTAGATAGTTCATTCATCATATCCCGGAAGGTCTCCGTTCCATTTTTAAGCACCTTTGACCGATTGTTCAGGGTAAAGGGAGATTGGGATACATTGACCATGAGATTAAGCAACCGCTTTTTTGAAGCCAGGTGGGGGTATTGCCAAAAATGGCTTTCATCCCAGGTATGGGTTTGGATGGTTGCCAGTTTTTTAATAATATCGGTATTGCTAATAAATTTGTTTTTAAAAAGCTTTCTTTTCCTTACGTTTCTTCCGATAATAAGATAAAAAATAAAACCAAAGATTGGAAGGAAATTCAAAACGATTAACCAGGCTACCGTACGGGAGGGATTCCGATTTTCCAGGATAATTAGCCAGGCAATAAGAAGAACAGAAATCCCCAGGATTCCTGAATAATATGGTTGTATTATAGTCCATATGTTATTTGCAGTAGTCATCCCGACACCAACCCTACTATGTATTTCTTTATTATTATACCCTTTAATGAAAGGAGAAAGCCATGTGTTACAGCGTTACTTAACGGTTCGTCCTGAAGGGAAGGGAGAAATTGAGATAAACCGTTCCCAATTTATTGCTTATGTACGCAGGGTGGAAAACCAGGAAGAAGCTATTGCCTTTGTGCAGGAGATTAAAAAGAAACACTGGGATGCTACCCATAATTGTTCCGCTTATATTGCGGGGGAACAGGATCAAATTCAAAAGATGGATGATGATGGGGAACCAGGGGGAACCGCAGGCAAACCCATCATGGAAGTCATCAAACGAAATGGGCTTAAGGATACAGCCGTTGTTGTTACCCGTTATTTTGGCGGCATTAAGCTGGGAGCTGGCGGGCTTATTCGAGCCTATGGCAAGGCTGCCTCTCAAGGCCTAAAAAGCACGGGTATTATTGAACGGATTTTAATTGAGAAACATTCTTTTTCCTTTGATTATACCTTCCTCGGAAAAATTGAAAATGAATTGCAAGTTCGTGGGATTGATGTGTTAAACATTGAATACCTTGAGAATGTGACTCTAACAGTAGGCGTTGAAAAAGAAATGCTAGATAACGTGCAAAATCTGTTTCAAAATTATACTGGGGGTAAAGCGGTATGGACACCTGGTGAACAAGTTTATATAGAAAAAGATTATGCAGGAAAGGTGGGGGATGATGACCAATAAACCTGACAAATCTTATAAACGGATTATTATTGTCACGGGACTGGCATTAGGGATGCTGCTTGCTGCTTTAGATACGATGATTGTAAGCACAGCTATGCCTGAAATAAGCAGTAAGTTGGGTGAAGCATCCTTATACAGTTGGGTATTTTCCGCCTATATGTTAACAAGTACTGTTACCGTTCCCTTATATGGGAGAATGGCCGATATGATTGGCCGAAAAAAAGTCTATTTATTCACTTTATTGGTATTTCTAATCGGGTCAATTTTATGTGGGTTTGCCAGCACGATGTGGCAACTTGTTTTATTCCGGGCAATTCAGGGACTTGGTGCTGGTGGAGTCATCCCTCTGGCGGTCACGATTGCAGGGGATATGTATTCTGTGGAGAAAAGGGGGAAAATACAGGGGCTTTTTAGTACCATGTGGGCAGTGGCAGGAATTTCAGGTCCTGTGTTAGGCGGCTGGATGGTAGAATATTTCCATTGGAGTTGGATATTTTGGATTAATGTGCCTGTAGGTTTATTAGCTGTATTTGGAACGCTTCTTTTTTATGAACAAATCCAGGAGAAGCGAATCGCTCTTGATATTCCAGGCGTTTTGCTTCTGACTGCTTCTATTACTTTCTTTTTGTTTGCCACTCTTAGCAAAAATATTCTAGAAATTATTGGATTGCTTCTCTTATGTATTCTTTTTTTTGTGGGCTTTATTGTGGTGGAAAAACGAAGTTCTTCTCCATTAATTCAACTTAGTTTGTTTAAAAATCCCATGATTAAATGGGTTAATCTTACAACAGTATTGGTGACTATGGGCACTTTTGCATTGCCCAGTTTTATCCCTCTTTTTGCCCAGGGGGTTCTGGATTTTAATCCGATGATGAGCGGTCTGGTTTTGTTGGGGCAGGTGGCAGGATGGAATTTAATGAGCGTCCCTACTGGTAAACTAATTCTCCGCTATGGATATAAAAATTTGATTGTAGTGGGGATTCTCTTTATAATTTTAAGTATGGTTTTTCTGTTTTTTATAGGGGAACAAATGGGTTTCTGGCTCTTAACCTTGGATATGTTTTTCCTGGGGTTAGGTTTTGGCTTAAGTATGACCAGTTTTATTATTGGCGTACAAGAAGCTGTTGGGTGGAATCAACGGGGAATTTCTACGTCCATACAAATGTTTGCTCGAAGCATAGGGCAAACCCTGGGTGTTACATTAATCGGATGGATGATGAACCTGTTTGGGGAGAAAAACCAGAGTACTGGATTTCACGCTGTTTTTCTGGTTGCTTTAACCATTAGTTTGGTATCTTTAGCCATTTCCATGAAAATTCCTGTAAAACAGGATTATGCCGAAAAATAGGTTTGCCACATTGTACACCCCTTTGGTAAAATAATAATGGTTTTGGGAATAATATATGTACTTCATCAGGGGAGGAGTGAGAGAGACATGTTAATGGACATCCTCATGTTTGGCTTTGCTATTTTAGCATTTTTTGGATTTATGAAAGTATTAAAAGGAAACAGTACATTCGCAAAAGTATTTTCAGGATTCGCTTTGGCTTCTTGTGTGTTTGCAGTAGTCCTTATTGTTAAAATTTGGATTACTGGAGAGGCATAATCCACATTAATACTTCATTTATTGCTGCAGAGGGGTTATACATATAAACCCCCCTTTTTTTTTGGTTATTTTGGTTAAGATAAAGAGGGATGCATGGAGGTATATAAAAATGAAATATGTAGCTTTATTAACCATTATTGATCAGGATAAAAACAAGGTGCATCGTCCGGCACATCTTGATTATGTTAATAGATTATTTAAAGAAGGAAAAGTATTCGCTGTAGGTCCCTTTACCGATGGAAAAGGGGGCATGGTTATTTATGAAGCCGATTCCTATGAAGAAGCTGTAGTTTTGGCAGAAAAAGATCCTGTTGTGGCAGAAGGTGCACGTATCGTTGAAGTGCGGGAATGGAATGCCTTACAGTTGCCAATGGATTAAGGAATAGAGTAGGAGGAAAATAGTATATGGAAGTCATTAAAATTTCTCCTCGTGGATATTGTTATGGCGTTGTGGATGCTATGGTATTGGCACAGGAAGCAGCCAATAATCCAGAGTTGCCTCGCCCAATTTATATTTTAGGGATGATTGTCCATAACCAGCATGTGGTAGAAGCATTTGAAAGACAGGGAATCATTACACTTGATGGTGCTGATCGCATGAGCCTCTTAGAGAAGATTGATCAGGGGACAGTGATTTTTACAGCCCATGGTGTTTCACCGGCAGTTGTGAAACGTGCACAGGAAAAAGGGTTAGGGGTTATCGATGCCACCTGTCCTGATGTTACCAGTACCCATGATTTAATCGTGAGAAAAATAGCGGAAGGCTATCATATTATTTACATTGGCAAAAAAGGGCATCCAGAACCTGAAGGGGCATTGGGGATTGATGAAAGCCGAATTCATCTGATAGAAAAAGGGGAGGATTTAAATCGCCTTTCTCTAACGACTACAGACAAAATTCTGGTGACAAATCAAACCACCATGAGCCAATGGGATATTCGCCATATTATGGATCAAGTTTTAGAAAAGTATCCCCATGCAGAAATCCATAATGAAATATGTATGGCTACCCAATTAAGGCAGGAAGCTGTGGCAAACCAGGCTTCAGCAGCAGATTTATTGATTGTTGTAGGCGATCCTCGGAGCAATAACTCCAATCGCCTCGCCCAAGTTTCCCAAGAAATTGCCCATGTCCTTGCTTATCGTATTGCAGATTTAAGTGAATTGGATATCAATTGGCTGAAAGGGAAAAAATCAGTAGCCATTACTGCAGGGGCTTCTACCCCAACTCCCATTACCCGAGAAGTGATTTCTTTTCTTGAACAATTTGATGAACAAAATCCGGATACCTGGGTCAAAACCCGCACCATTAATTATGATAAGGTTCTCCCTCGTCCGCCTAAGATAAAAAGATAGAATTAGACCTCCCATTATCTCCTTTCGGTACTTGTGATAATGGGAGGTTTTCTTTGTTCAAGAAATCATTTCCCTCTGCCTGTAATAGAATAATCCGTAAATTGACCCTTGCTGTATTATTACAGCTCGTGTTATACTACAACTAACAAAGAAAACGGTATGGAGGGATATTGTTATGATACAATTTGCAGAGGGATCTTATCGATTAACCCGTGAGAATAATTGTTTTAGAGTAGAAGATGTGGATCGGTTATTTTTTGCTTGCCGTTACGAAGGATCCAATGAAGGATTTGTTATAGAAAAGGATGTTTTTTTCCGTCAAATTGAACGGGGACGCATTGTTAAAGAAGATGCTATTTCTTCCTTTGCTATTTAGGAAATATGCCTAATCACTCCTTTTTCCTATTCGCATAAACTACAAGTGGTGATGTGAATGGGAAAGAGAAGAGATGAAAGATATCTTCGCCAGCAAATATGCAATGAAGTTGAACAAGGACATGTTGCGATACCAGGAGAAGACTTCCTTCGGGTACAAACCTTTGTGGATCGGGGGGGAAATCCCTGGCGCTTAAACCCTGTTGAGACAGCAAGGGTAGTAGGGACTACTAATCTAGGATTCAGCCCTGGAGATCGCTTTGTTTTTTTTCAACAATATGTGGATTTTGCATCCGGTTTAAACCATACGCTTGTTCATGCCTATCATGGACCCTGTCGGTATTTAATCGAACTATATCAACCGGTGAAACAGGGAAGGGACGGAATCTGGGCAGTGCAAACAGTAACATGGTTAAGATAATGGAAAAAGTAAAAGGGATTTACATCCGAAACAGATGTAAATCCCTTTTTTTATTTAACAATGAAGGTTCCTTTATAGCCTGGTTCTGGTGTTCCGGGGGTGTCTGACACGAAAGTAAAGGTTCCGTTTTTGTAGGCTTTGAATTTCACAGTTGTGCTTTCCCCAGGATCAAGATTATGGGTAAAAATAAATAGGTCCCTTAGTACAAAATTATGTTTCTTATTATCAATATTATGAATCATAAGATTAACAGTATCATCTTGATTGACAGAAATTGTGCTGGGCGTAAAACCATTATTATTGATGGTGACAATCGTAGTTCCTTGAATATTTTGCTCTGTCCGGTCTGAACCATATCCTTTCCATACGAATACGGTCACATTTAAAAATAATAAAATTGCAGGAATTAAAAGCCACTTTTTCTTCATTAATCAAGTTCCTCCGTTTCTACATCCTGTTGATTTTTTGTACGGAATTTATGAACAAGTTGATCTACAAAGAGATGGTGGGTAGGGTAGAAGTAAACATAGGCTTCCATACGACGATCTTCAGGGGTTATTTGCAACATCCACATTTGTACCCGGGTCATCATGTTTTGCCTCATACGTACATTAAAGTAAACTGTATCACGATACCCATCTTTATAAGCAATTAAAGTTAATTGCCCGTGTAAACGGCCTAATGGGGCTTCAAAACGTGGATCACGAATGACAGGAGCTGGAAAGGGCTTAGTAAATCCCCTGTCATCAGTCACTGTACGATATCCTGTTTCAGCAAGAACCACCTGGGCATTTCTCAAAGGTTGTTTGGTACGCCCATCAATGACCTGGACCTCTAAGGTTGACCACAGGTCAAATTTATCTTTTCCAGGGATGTCAGGCCCTGGTTGAACCTTAGGTTGATCATTTAAAGGGCTATTGGGTTGTCTTTTGCCTGGGTCATATTTTACTTCTGGGAGGGTCTTCCCCTTAGGTGGAGCTGCGTGGGCCTGCATTGGAATCATTAAAAGAAAGGCAATGATTAAACTATATTTCAACCACTTCATAGATGGTCAATCCTCCTGCTAGGGAATTTGTACAAGTTTTCTTCCTTCATAGTAGAACTGAAGGATTTGTAGCATGTTGTAGCCTTGTTTATTGGCTAAAAAATGGCTGCCATTTTGGGACATTTTTTGGGCATTTTTATACTGGTAATTCGCCTGATTAGGGTAACCAGCCCGGTACCAAAGTTCCACTAAATCATCATCTTTTTCGATGTAAGCCAAATTTCTGATTTCATCAAAAGCAGCGTTTGTTCTAGGGATGTCTGTGCCATCACGATAAACCTGATAATTGACAGTGTTATCTACATGAAACAACTGATTATCTTGTTCAATGGGATTATAGGCATGGAACCAGCCAAACATTTTAATGGCCATCGCACCTGCTTTTAAAGATTCAGCGTGCCAGCTAGGCAGCCATTCATTAGGCAACACATTGCGAATATAGTTTTCAAAAGGGATACTCATAACATATAAAATTCGTCCCCTGGGGTCGGGTTCACCACCCGGGCGGCTTTCTCTAACTGCAACTCGAATTGTCGCTGGATAGGGTTGGTCCCAAATTTTCTTTGCTGTTTGAGCTTTAACATTTGGGGTAGGAGTAAAGAGTTGTACAAATAGAATCACGGTAAGAAGCGCACTTATGAGGTACACCAATCGGCGCATACCAATACCTCCTTTTTAGTTTAAGTAACTAAGGATAGTATGGTAAAAAGGGGCTAAATTGTTACAAGAAAAAAATGGATGCATTAGTTGCATCCATTTCCACCACATCCACAGGATGTATTATTTATTTTTTCTAAGCGGCCAATGGGGAAGGCCCGCTGTTCATTACTGGAACGGAAATATCCCCAGGCCATTACGCCACGTAAATATTGAACATAAAAAGGTTCATCATATCCACTTACCATGTATTCCCTATCTTCGGGAAAATCTTCTGATTTAAGAAGGTAAGAACGGGCCATAAAATATTTAGATTCCATAATCCCTGCCTCAGAGAGGTACCCGGCCTGGTACTTTTTCATGCTTTCAGATCGCAGGCGTTGCATTTCTGCTTGAATTTCATCATGATTCATTTCACTATATCTTTTCATGGTGTGTCCCTTTCCTTTATGTGTTTATAATTTTTTCGTCTATGATAACGTTGTTTTTTGATATTTTATCTCATTTTAGCACATTTAAATTTGAAAGGAGGCCATTTCCTGAATAAGATGTAATATAGAGGGTGGTGAAAGGTTTGAAACCTGAATTAATTGATTCTTTATTAATAAGGTTCACTGAATTGTTAGTTGGCGATGGGGATGATGATAAAGTAGAGATGGTGAAGGTTTGGGCATTATATAGTCACATGTTGAAAATCATGCCCAATTTAATCCAGCATTGGACTGCAAGTCATCCTGAAGAAAAACGGGAAATACGGGAAATATTTCTTAAAATACAGGAATGGAATCAACAAAATAAAGAAAAAATACGAAATCACCAATCTGAATTAAATTCAGAAAAAAATCCTGGCGAATAATAAGCCAGGATTTTTTTCTTATTGCATAGTTCCCATAGGATAAGGAAATTGGGTGGCATAACCACTGAATTGTTGATAAGTTTGATCTAATGTCAATTGCTGTTCAGCCTCTAAGGTATACCACCCGGATTGGAACATAATGGTGTAAATATCACGGGTACTTTGATGGGTTTCATTTAAGACAAGCATGATGTCCTGGTGAAGAATATCATGGCTTGCTTCCCTTGCGGCAATGTTTAATCCATCTGTTAAATACTTTTCTGTCATAAGTACATCATTAATCCGATCCCGATCATTCATGGCAGGCCCTTTAACCATAGGTTCTGTTGGAGGTTTTGGATTGCTTATTTTATTGTTCTGCATAATGGCTCCTCCTTATTGGGGTTGTCCTTGTTGAATTTGCATATTATTGGTCTGGCAATGTTTTAGAAGCAAGTTGTAATGCCGTTGATGCATTTCACCAGCCCGATCAATGGCTTGTTTAACCTGGGGATCGGTACATTCCTTAGAAAAATGTGAACATTTTTTCATTGCATCTAGCAGCCAAGACATGATGTCTTTTAAATAAAGTAAATCTTTCGTGGTTATGACAGCGGGAGGAGTCATCATAACGGGTTGTTGTTGTTGCATCTGTCCCATGTTTTGTTGTTGTTGCATTGTTTATACCCCTTTCTATAGCATGGTACAGAATTAGTCTGCACAAAAAAACTCCCGGCATTCAAGCCGGGAGAAGGTGGATTTTTTCAATTAAAATATGGGTTTTGTTAAGTTCGATATTTAAATGTTCCACATAGGCGTTTAAAATCCGCTTGCGTATTTCTTCACTGAACTGAAGAAGATTCGTTCCTAAGGGAACACTTAATTGAACTCGGACAGACACGGTAGGTTTGTCCGAAAGGGCTACGTCAATTTTCCCAAATTGGATGGTATCCGATAAATGGGAACAACTTAATATGATGATTTTTTTTAGAACAGATTCATTAATATGAATACGCCCTGATTGGAAATCTGGTTGGACAATGGTATTCTCACCAATGACTTCTTTTCTCTGGGAAAAGATTTTTTTCCCTTGAGCAATAAGGCGAGAAAAGAAATCTTGTTCCACCTGTATATAAGGAATAGGAATAACATGCTTTCCTTCCATTTGCCTTGTATATAAGGCGGCTTTAATTTCACTAGAGGAACGGATTTCATCTATGGGAATGTAATGGTTTATGGGCTCAATTTCTAGAGCATGGGCAATTCGTTCAACCATTTTTTTAGAGGTGCCAAGAATGAGAATTTTAGTAATGCCGTTCTCTGTAATGGCTTGTCTTACTGTTTGTGCATGGTCTTCGTAAAAAAAGATGGCCCTTTTTACCGCCTGGATGGTGGTTTTTGCATATTTTGCGGAAACACCGGCTATTTTTCGCCCATGGTAAATAAGAATTCCATCGTCAATAATGGCAGGTATTTGATAATTGTGAGCCAGGTGTAAAGCACTGGTACTTTTACCGGTACCACTGGGTCCATATAATGCGTATGTTTCCATTCCCCCACTCTCCTTATTAGCAGAAGGTGTTTTGATTAAAAACATTATAGTTAAGAACGTGAACTTGTTAGGGCCCCTAACTCTCGAGAGCGTTCCGTTGCCCGGCGAATACATGCACGAATAGCTTCTTCAAACTTATATTGATTCAGCATATCAATTCCTGCAGCAGTAGTTCCATTTGGACTGGTGACTTTTTTTCGTAATGATTCTGCAGATTCATTGCCTTGCATCAACATTTCTACAGAACCAAGAATGGTTTGCAGGATGAGACGGCGAGCTACATTCGGGTCTAAACCAATGTCTTGCCCAGCCTTTTCCATAGCTTCAACCAAATAATAAATATAGGCAGGACCACTGCCGGAAACGCCTGTTACTCCATGGATATCCTCTTCTGTTACTTGTTCAACAATGCCGATCGCTTCAAACAATTGTCTGCCGATAGCAATGCTTTCTTCATTTGCTGTTTTACCAGATGCAATGCCAGTGGCTGATAAACCAATGGTGGCAGATGTATTGGGCATTGCCCGAATGACTGGTGCCTCATGTCCCAGTAAAGCAGTCAAAAAATCTGTAGAAATGCCTGCAAGGACAGAAATGAATAATTGGTTTTTATGGGTAAGGTGTGTATATTCTGAAAGTGCAGAATCGATATCTTTTGGTTTTACTGCTAACACAATGATATCAGCATTTTGAATGGCTGTTTCTTTATTTTCATCGCTTATCCCATACTTAGCGATTAATTCTGCAATACGTACTCTGTTTCCCCGGTTTAAGGCAGCGATATTCTGGGGGGAGACTAATTTCTTAGCAACTAAACCGGCAATAATGGCTTCTGCCATGGAACCCGCCCCAAGAAAACAGATTTTTTTATTTTCTAACATGGTCACCATTCCTTATCTAATTTGTCCCGTACCATAAATTTTGTATTTATAAGAAGTCAATGCAGGCAACCCCATGGGTCCCCGGGCATGCAATTTTTGAGTGCTAATTCCAATTTCTGCTCCAAAGCCAAATTCGAATCCATCAGTAAATCGGGTGGATGCATTATGGTATACGGCTGCAGCATCCACTTGATTAAGGAATAAATCAGCATTTTGTTGATTCTCTGTCACAATGGATTCAGAATGTTTCGTGCCGTATTTGCTAATATGGGCAACGGCTTCCTGTACAGAAGGAACGATGGATACAGCAAGGGTATAGTCATGGTATTCAGTTCCCCAATCTTCATCTGTTGCAGGAATAATTGGCAGATTTGGAGCGTATTGTCGTGTTTTCGGGCATCCCCGCAATTCCACATTTTTTTCAACTAAAGGTTGTAAAAGTAAGGGAAGGTTTTTCTTAGCCCATTCTTCATGAACCAATAAGGTTTCCGCAGCGTTGCAAACGGCTGGACGCTGGGTTTTTGCATTGATAATAATTTGTTTTGCCATTTCTAAATTCGCAGTTTCATCTACATAAATATGACAATTACCTACTCCTGTTTCCAAAACAGGGATAGTAGAATTTTCTACAACTGAGCGAATGAGCCCAGCGCCACCCCGGGGAATTAATACATCTAAATAATCATTTAATTTTAATAACTGATTTACTTCTTCCCGGGTTCCTTCTTCCAACAATTGAATGGCTTCTACAGGAACCAGTGTTTTGGCTAAAGAGTTGCGGAGGATTTCTACAATTTTTTGATTGGAGTGGAGTGCAGAAGAGCTGCCTCTAAGAAGAACGGCGTTGCCTGTTTTTATGGATAAACCAGCAGCGTCAACGGTAACGTTAGGGCGAGCTTCATAAATCATCCCAATTACCCCAAGAGGTACACGTACCTTTTCAATCTTTAATCCATTAGGGCGGCTCCATGATTCTAATACTTCACCAACAGGGTCTGGGAGAGATACAACCTGGCGCAATCCAATTGCCATATCGAGTATGCGAGTTTCATTTAAGGATAAACGATCAATCAGTGCATTAGATATACCGCTATTTTTGGCTGCTTCAATATCTAATTGATTGGCTTCCAAAATAGAGGTTAGGTTGGATTCTAATCCTTCTGCCATGGCAATCAATGCTTTGTTCTTTTCTTCTGTTGCTAACATCCCCAGTTCAAAGGCTGCATCTTTGGCTTTTTTAGCTTTCTCAATTAATTGTTGGCTCATTTTTATACCTCCTCTTTCTCCTCCACAAATAATGAAACCCAATGGTCACGATGAATGGCTTCTGCCCGTTCGATATTAAATATGGCTTTGCATTGGGCTGTGGATTTACCTTTGATTGCTAATAAATTTAAATCAGAATAATTTATAATGCCTTTTCCCAGTAACTTGCCATGTAAATCAATGACTTCTACCACCTGGCCTGGAGAAAAGGAACCTAATACATCTTTAACACCAGAAGGCAGCAAACTTTTTCCTCCAAAAATAAGGGCCCGGGCAGCTCCTTGATCTACACGAACAATGCCTGCTGTTTTCGCATGAAAGGCAATCCATTGTTTGTGTGCTTTAATTGAACTTCTCATGGAGTTCACAAAATAGGTTCCTGCACCATCTCCATGAAGGATGCGAAGCAAACGCTCTTCATCATCTCCTTTACCAATAAACACTTCGGCACCAAAGGAAAGAGCTAATTTGGCGGCATTAATTTTGGAACGCATCCCTCCGGTTCCCACTTTACTGCCAGAACCTCCAGCCAGGGCTTCAATCTCTGGAGTTATTTCAAATATTTTATCAAATTTTTTCGCATTGGGGTTGTTCCGAGGGTCTGAGTCATATAGTCCATCGGTATCAGTGAGAATAATTAGGTTGTCAGCATGAAGCAGACCGCTTACCAATGCGGAAAGCAAGTCATTATCGCCAAAAGTTAATTCATCCACTGCTACCGTATCATTTTCATTAATAATGGGGACTACCCCTTTTTTTAATAAAACATTTAATGCGTTGTAGGCATTTTGATATCGATTTCGATGGGAAAAGTCGTTTCTGGTTAATAAGATTTGTGCGCCAATTAAATTGTGGGTAGCTAATCGGTCATTATATGCCTGTATTAACATTCCCTGGCCAACAGCAGCTGCAGCCTGTTTTCCTTCTAAAGTTACTGGCCGATTAGGATAGCCAAGGGAGGAAAATCCGGCAGCCACAGCTCCTGAAGAAACAAGAATGACTTCATGCCCCTCTTTTTTTAGGAGAGCGATGGCATCGACTAATCCATGAAGATGGGCTTCATGAAGTCCACCAGCTGGTGTGGTAAGGGAGCTGCTGCCAATTTTTACTACAATCCGTTTTTTACTAGAGTTGTTTTCCACAACGTCCACCTCTTACTTTATAACTAAAAAAGCCCTTCATCCAAAAAAGGACGAAAGACTTGAACTTCCGTGGATGGGTTCTATTTTTCTCTATTATGCTAAACCCATTCTTCTTTTGTCAAGGAAGCTTTCCGGGTTTTATCCTGAATATTTTTCCATTCACTGTGCAACCTATCTATATTGAATATTTGGGTGAAATAGGTGAGGGTATGACTGAATTTATTAAACCGAAAAAAGTGAAAAAATCCAGCAGGAAAATAGAGGAAACATTAAAACAAAAAATTGAGGAAAAAGATTGGAGCCATTGGGGGGCAGATCCTTCCAGTGAAGTAAATAAAGAACGATTTAATAACATATTTGATCGCAATACCATGTTTGAAGCACGTGGAGTTCTCTTTTCCAATGGAAAAAAAGGGCTAGTTTGTTATTTTGATGACCTGGTTAAGGGTGAAGAGGTTAATGAGCACGTTCTTGAACCACTGGTGCAACATGGACCGGAAGCTATGTTTCAACATTTGGAAGAAAAAGTAATAACATCAAAAAAAATACGGAAATTCGAAAAGCTAAAGGATGCTGTGAATTTATTAATGGGCGGGGGCACCATCGTCCATGTGGATGGGATGAATTATTTTATTGGAGTTGTGGCACCGGGTTTTCCTGCCCGTTCGGTGTCAGAACCGGAAGCAGAACCATTAGTAAGGGGACCCCGTGAAGGATTTACAGAAAAACTGCAGGACAACAGTGCGCTAGTTCGTAAGCGCTTGAGAACTCCGGATTTGAAATCTGAGGAAATGAAAATTGGCCGCCGCAGCCAGACCACCGTCCTTATTATGTATGTGGATGGCATTGTTGCTGATGATATAGTTAAAACTGTAAAAGACCGCATGGAAAAAATAGATATTGATGTACTTATTGAAAGCGCTCAGTTAGAAGAATTAATAGAAGATGATAAGTTTTCCCCCTTTCCCCAAATTGTACATACGGAACGCCCCGATAAAGTAGTGGCAGGGTTAGCAGAAGGGAGGGTTGCCCTTCTGGTTGATGGCACTCCTTTTGCCTTAATCGTTCCCAGTGTGTTTTATGACTTTATGCAGGCAAGTGAGGACTATTATGAACGTTTTTATTTTTCCAGTGCCGTTCGTCTTTTACGGATGTTTACTTTTTTGATTGCTTTATTAGTTCCTTCCATTTATGTAGCAGTTACTACTTTTCACCAGGAATTGATTCCTAGCCCACTATTATATACGATCATTTCAGCCCGGGCAGGGGTTCCTTTTCCTGTAGTTATTGAAGCCTTTATCATGGAAATATCCTTTGAAATTCTGCGGGAGGCAGGGGTGCGGTTACCCAGGCCTGTGGGTTCAGCGGTAAGTATTGTAGGAGCTCTTGTCGTAGGCCAGGCTGCCGTTGATGCAGGGATTGTATCTCAGCCTATGGTAATCGTTGTAGCTTTAACTGGGATTGCTTCTTTTACCATACCTGCATTCAACATGTCCATGAGTACCCGATTATTGCGTTTTCCCATTATGTTTATTGCAGCTACCCTTGGTTTATTTGGCATTGCGATTAGTCTCATGATTCTTGGGTTACATATGTGTGCCCTCCGTTCTTTTGGGGTTCCCTATATGTCACCTGCAGCTCCTTTGCATTTAAAATCATGGAAAAGTGAAATCTTACTTTTTCCATACTTTTTTAGACGGACCCGCCCTACTTATTTAGGAAGTAAGGACCTACAAAAAAATGCAACAGAAGGGCATCAGGAGGGGGAAGAATGAAAAGGATAAAGATTTTCTTCCTTACTTTGCTTCTTGGCATTGTACCCTTTTTATCAGCCTGTGGAACTACATCAGGTGGAGTCTCCCTTCGTGAATTAAATGAATTAAACGTTGTTATGGTGACCGGGATTGATTATGACACTGAAAAAAAGGAATATACTATTTCGATTCAATCGGTCAAGCCAGCTACTACAAAAGGTGGGGGCATTTCCAAAGAAAGTGTTTATACAGCAAAGGCCACAGGCAAAACCATTATGGAAGCTTCGAAAAATTTGCGGGCAACCACATCAGGGAAATTAATTTGGTTTCATAGTAAAAGTTTTATATTTGGTGGGGATTTAATAAAATCAAAAGATTTAAAAGAAGTGGTAGATTTTTTGGCAAGGAATCGTGAAATACGGTTAACGGGATGGGTTTTGACAACCCATGGTAAAGCTACGGATATGATTACAGCCCAGCCTAATAGCGAGGTAACCCTGGGGGATGAATTGCAGGGCATCATTAATAATCAAACAGAATGGGGTAAAGCTACTGTTTTAACTTTAAAAGACATGGTTAATTTGTATGAAAATCCCCATGCAGCTTTTGTAACAGGCCATGTCGTAGAGCAAGAAGGAATGAAAAAAGGGAAAAAAATATTAGCTATTGAAGGTGCGACCGTCATTAATAAAAGAAGGTTCTTGATGCATTTAAATAAAGAGGAAGTGAAACCCTATCAATTAATGAAGAAGGTGGATGATCAGGAGCCAGAGATCATATTTAATATTCCTTTAGGAAATGAAGATAACGATGAAGAAGAATTCAATACAGCAGTGAAAGTGGAAGTGAAAGACAGAAAAGAAAAAGTTACTTTTGAAAATGGAATTCCTGCAGTCTCCTTTCAGTTGAATATGGATGCAACCATTATGGAAACCGGTTCGGAAGAAAACCTTCGTACAGATGAAACAAATGAAAAAATTTTAGAAGAAGTGACAGAACAAATAACAAACCAGATAGAAAGCCTGGTTTTTAAGACGCAAAAAGAAAAAAAGGTAGATATTTTTGATATTAGCGGTTTAATCCATCGGCAAGAAAAAAAGTATTGGAGAGAACATGAAAAAGAATGGGATAACATCTATCCTGAGATTCCTATTCAATTGTCTATTGATTGGAATTTAGTGCGAAACGGTATGATTACACAAATTAAGCAAGGGGAACAAAAATGATCAAGTTTCTATTCTTTCTTCTTTTTATCTTTTATATGGGTTGGAAGGTGTATAAGTTATGGAAAGCGGGAGAAAAGAAAGAATTTTTTATGGTGATTGGGATTGGTTTAATTGCTGCCTATTTTCTCTTAGCTAAAAAAGTGAACTTGCCAACTGTCAACCTCTTACAGGATTTAGAAAATATCACATACCCTATAGGATTGTGGTTGCAAAAATTAATGGGAATTACTTTCTTAGAATGAAGGAGGGACGATTGGAATGTATGAAAAGGGAAGAATTTCAGTAATACAGTTGTTTCTCTGGATGTTAATTTACTTAACTGCAGCTTCCAGCAGTAATAGCCTGGATATTCTATTTGGTCGACAGGATTCTTTTATCTCCAATTTAATGGCGATTGTACCCGGGATTTTAACCATTTATCTTATGGTACTTCTGCAAAAAAAGTATCCAGGCCGTTCTTTTTTCGCTATGACTGAAGAGGTTTTGGGGAAATGGCCTGGGAAAATTATCAATTTAATATTTGTTTATTTTGCTTTAGAAATCTGTTTATTTTATGCCCGGGGATTTGGGGAGTTTGTTTTAACAACGATGACTCCGGAACTGTCTGTGGATTTGTATTTAATTTGTATTGTGTTAGTTGGGGCCTTTGCCGTTTATCTAGGCATCGAGGCCATCGCCCGGGTGGCACAACTGTTATTTCCTTTTTATGTACTATTGCTCATTATTATCAATGCTTTGTTGGTTCGTCAGTTTCATTTAGACTACATCCTTCCCTTATTGGATCATAAAGCGGGAGAAATCATTTATTCTACATTCTTGCAATATGTTTTCCCCATGGGAGAAGTTATTTTCTTCATTGGTGTTCTGCCTTACGTAAAACAATCAAAACATCTTTTTAAGGCGGCAACAGGTTCTCTGGTTCTAGCAGGGATCTTCCTTACTTATCGTGCCATTGTTTCTATTGGTGTACTAGGCCAGGGAACGGCTTTAGCCTCAAATTATCCATTCTTTAATGCCATTCGTTTAGTAAAAATAGGAGAATTCATTGAGAGGATTGATATTTTATTTTTAGGCATATTTGTAATGGCAGTACTCATTCAATATATCACCATCTATTATTTTATTTCCCATGGAGTTGCCCATATATTTCAAGTGAAAAAATTAAAGCCATTGCTTATTCCTATGGCCATTTTAATTTATGCTTTAGCTAGAGCGGCTAATACCAATGTGGTGGATATTAACCATTACTTAATGTATATTCGGCCAATTACAGGACCTATCTATATGATTGTCTTGCCAGCCCTTCTTCTGGTTGTCGGTATGGTCCGGAAACCCAGGGAGTCCCATACTGATTTATCGCCATTTCTGGAGAAATAATTAAAAATAAAATAAAATGAAAGAAAACCTTTGGGAGAGTACACATGACTATTCAAGGAATGATTTTGGGTTTTGCCCATCGATATGAAGAACCTGTAGGGTATGAGCTATTAATTGGGGAAGAACAAATTTATTTAAATGAGTGGATTGGCAAGGAAATCATGATCCGCCATACAGGAAATATTGCCTGTATTCATTGTGGCCGGAAGATTAAGAAAACCTATAATAATGGGTCTTGTTATCCTTGTTTTACAACAAGGCCTGATAATGATTTATGTATTGTTAAACCTCATGAATGCCATTTTGATAAGGGAACCTGTCGGGATGAAGACTTTGCCCAAAGCCATTGTATGATTCCTCATTACGTATACCTTGCCATAAGCAGCGGGGTTAAGGTAGGGATTACACGGAAAAACAATGAGAAAAAGAGATGGGTTGACCAGGGTGCAGTTCGAGCTTTTCCTATTGCTGAAGTACCTACGCGAAAAATGGCCGGAGAAATAGAAGTCATTCTCTCGCAACATGTAGCAGATAAAACAAACTGGCGCAAAATGTTAAAAAGTGAAATTGACTGGGTGGATCTCATTGGACTGCGGGAAACATTGTTAGAAAAAATACCACTCTCTTTTCAACCCTATTTGTTAAAAGAGGAAGAATGGACGGATATTATTTATCCCTATGGGGACCCATTAATGAAGATTACAGCCTATAATCTGGACAAGCAACCAGTGATTGAAGACCGTTTGATCGGGATTAAAGGGTCCTATTTGCTGTTTAGTAAAGGTGTTTTAAATATTAAAAAATATGCGGGATATGAAGCGGTTATAAACGTAAACACTTCTTGTCAGTCTAAAATAGAATCCTTATAATTGATAGAGTTGAAAACTTTATTTTCACAAACAGGTCTTATGTAGTTAAAAGGGAAGACGGTGTAAATCCGTCGCGGTCCCGCCACTGTGATAAGAGAGCCTTTCGGAAAATCCCACTGCGAAATGCGGGAAGGGTTCGTGAGGTGATGACCTTTAGCCAGGAGACCTGCCTGTTTGGTGAGAAAAGCAATGCTCTCGAGGAAAGAGCAGGCTTCTTTTTTTTGCACTATAAGAATTTTTTATAAGCGTTATTAAAGGGAGTGTTTGTTGATGAGAAGAGTGTTGGTATTGTTGGTTGCCCTCTCTCTGGTACTTGTCAGTTTAGTAGGCTGCAATACCCAGAAAGAAAATAGCAACAGCATGGATCCTTTAACGATTAAAGACAGTAGTGGAACAGATGTAACCATCTCTAAAAAACCTGAACGGATTATTTCTCTTGTTCCTAGCAGTACAGAGGTTATTTATGCTCTGGGACTTGGAGATAAAATTGTAGGGGTAACGACTTATGATGATTATCCGGCAGAAGTAAAATCTAAAGAAAAAATCGGGGATTTAAAGGTAAATACAGAAAAGGTCGTTTCTTTACAACCGGATTTAATTTTGGCTAACTCCTTAAACGGGGAAGCTGTAGATGGTTTACGCCAACTTGGGTTGACCGTATTGGTTACCAATGCGCAAACTTTTGATGAAGTGTATACAACCATAGAAATGATTGGAAAAGCAACAGGAGCTTCTGATAAGGCTGAAGAATTAGTGGCAAATATGAAAAAAGAAGTAGAAAGTGTTAAAGAAAAAGTAAAAGGAATCCCACAAGATAAAAAGCCTAAAGTATGGGTAGAAATTGATGATAAGTTCTTTTCAACAGGTAAAGGGACTTTTATGAACGATATTATTGAAATGGCCGGAGGAGTCAATATTGCTTCTGATTTAGAGGGATGGAAACAGCTTTCTGAAGAACAAATTATTCTTAGAAATCCGGATGTGATCTTTGATACTTATTCTTATATGAATCCTAATGCTGCAAAATTGATTAAAGAACGGGCAAAATGGCAATCTATTAGTGCTGTGAAAAATGGAAAAGTATATGATGTAGATTCTAATGTAATAAGCCGTCCAGGACCTCGAATTACACAAGGATTAAAGCAAGTGGCAAAATATCTTCATCCGGAATTATTCAAATAATATATGATTATGAAAGAGAAAAAGTATAGAAGAATGGGATGGGCTTGGAAATTATTTATATGGGCCATTCCCCTTCTTTTTCTATTGTTTTTGACGGTGGTTGTGAGTGTCTCAATTGGAAGTGCTGATCTTTCTTTTAAGATGGTTTGGCAAATTATTATTTCGCATAGTTTTCCATTTCTGGATATTGAAAAATCCTGGCCTGATACAGCAGATATTATCGTATGGCAAATTCGCATGCCCAGGGCGTTCTTGGCCATTCTTGTTGGAGCAGCCCTGGTTACATCTGGGGTAACCTACCAGGGGATCCTTCGTAATCCTTTAGCGGATCCATATATTTTAGGGGTTTCTTCTGGTGCTTCTTTTGGAGCAGCCCTGGTTATTTTTTTCGGTTTACAAACTACACTTTTTGGTCAATGGACTCTTCCCGTTGTTGCTTTTGTGAGTGGTTTGATTACCCTTTTCATCGTTTATCGTTTAGCATTGGTGGGGA
The DNA here is from genome assembly GCA_946478845.1 of uncultured Paenibacillaceae bacterium. Next base: position 77,731 of record CAMLDI010000003.1, on the reverse strand, counting down.
AAAAACTGCAAATTGAAACGTTACTTTTATCAGGAGTGATTCTCCAGGCTTTCCTGGGAGCAGGGTTGTCCTTAATTCTGGCAAAATCAGAGGAAAAAATGGGGCAAATTATGTTCTGGTTAATGGGAAGCCTATCATTAAGCAATTGGTCTTCAAGTCTTATTATTGCGCCTTATGTAATAGTGGGAATTATGATTATTTATTTATTTTCAAGAGAGATGAATATCCTCTCTCTTGGCGAACAAAATGCCCATCATCTTGGTGTTAATGTGAAAAACATACGAATTCTTTTATTATTAACGGCCTCTCTCATAGCCGGAGCAGCAGTAGCTGTATCGGGAATCATTGGATTTATTGGTTTAATCGTCCCACATATCATGAGGTCTTTATGTGGTTCGGATCACCGCATTTTACTCCCCCTTTCCGCGCTAGCAGGTTCTATACTTTTAATTGTAGCTGATACAATAGCAAGGACCATTATGGAACCTCAAGAATTACCTATTGGAGTGATTACGGCTCTTCTTGGTGCTCCTTTCTTTGCGTATCTTCTCAGGAAAAAGAAAAAGGAATTTTTCTAAAATAATAAACGATTAAAGGGTGAATCGGGATGCTTGAAGTACAGGATTTATGCTATGGCATACAACAGAAAAGGATTCTGGATAGGATTTCTTTTCATGTGATTACAGGGGAAACCCTTGGAATTATTGGCCCCAATGGCTCTGGTAAATCAACCCTGCTTAAATTGCTTTCCCGACTTTATTCTCCGGATGAAGGAAAAATTATGTTGCAGGGAAAACCTCTTTCTTTTTATAGCGGAAGAAAATTAGCAAGGAAAGTTGCTGTTGTAACCCAGGAGGGAATCTCTCCTCTCCCTATTACTGTACAAGAGGCAGTTGAAATGGGAAGGTATCCTTATCATTCTTTTTGGACAAAAGAATCCATAGAGGATTCTTTGATTGTGGAACGAGTATTAGAACAAACCCGGTTGCTAGAGTTGAAAGAGAAACCCCTGGATGAATTAAGCGGGGGCGAACGGCAACGGGTTGCCATTGCCTGTTCTTTTTCCCAGGAGCCTGAGTTATTGCTTTTAGATGAGCCTACGACATTTCTGGACATCGGCTATCAATTAGCGATTTTAAACATGGTAAAATCTTGGCAACAGGAAACAAAGGGAACAGCCATTATGGTTCTTCATGATTTAAATTTGGCTGCACAATATTGCGATCGATTGCTTTTAATGGAAAAGGGAAAAATGATTCATATTGGCCATGTTGAAGAAATAATAGAATCGGAACTTCTTTCCGGGGTTTATGGCACCAGACCTATAGTGATTAATCATCCTAACCTGGGGATTCCCCAAATTTTGCTGGCTGATAAAACGGTATAAACCTGCATGCTTAACCCTTGGCGTTAAGTATGTTTTCATATACAATATTTAACAAAAGATGTTATCCAAATTTTCTTTAAAATTAGGAGGGTGAAAAATGGCTGAGATTAAAGCATACATGTACAATAAATGTGGGACATGCCGTAAAGCAAAAAAATGGATGGATGAACAAGGGGTAGCCTATGAGGAGATTCCTATCGTTGAAACACCCCCAAGTGAAGGAGAAATTCGTGAGATATGGAAAAAAAGCGGTGTTGAGTTAAAGAAAATGTTTAACACCAGCGGACAATCTTATAAAGAATTAGGATTAAAAGATAAATTAAAAACCATGTCTGAAGATGAAATGTTTAAATTATTGGCCAGTGATGGAAAATTATTAAAGCGGCCTCTTATTGTGAGCGATGATCGGGCAACCGTTGGATTTAAAGAAGAAAATATGGAACAAATCTGGAAATAAGGTTGGTAAATCTATGATTTCAGTACATACATCTAAGAGATTAACTGGTCTTACTTCAGCGATTTTTACCCGTATGAATCAATTAAAAAAAGAAGTGGAAGAAAAAGGGAGATGGAAGGTTATTGATTTGGGCATTGGCAGTCCTGACCGTTCGCCTTCCCCTTTTATCATAGAAACCTTAGCTCGAGAAGTTCAGAAACCTGAAGCTTATGGTTATCCGACATCTGAGGGTTCTCAAGAGTTTCGAGAAGAAGTAGCACGCTGGTACGATTATCGTTTTGGCGTGAAATTGGATCCTGCATGCCAGGTATTATCTTTAATGGGTTCCCAGGATGGACTGGCCCATTTGGCAATGGCCTGGATTGATCCGGGAGATGTGGTTCTTGTTCCAGACCCGGGTTATCCTATTTATTTTGCTAGTGTGGTTTTAGCTGGCGGAGAGATTTATCCCATGCCTTTACAGGAGGGAAATGGGTTTCTGCCAAATTTAGATGTGATACCAGAAGAGGTTAAAAAACGGGCAAAATTAATGGTATTAAATTATCCAAATAATCCTGTTTCCGCGACGGCTGATAAGAAATTTTTCCGAAAAGTTGTGGATTTCGCCCAAAAGAATCAAGTAATCGTTGCCCATGACCTTGCTTACTCTGAACTGGCATTTGATGGTTATCGTCCCCCTAGTTTTTTAGAAGTGCCCCATGCCATGGAAGTAGGTATTGAATTTAATTCTCTATCTAAAAGTTTTAATATGGCAGGATGTCGGGTAGCCTATATGGTGGGCAATGCAGAAATTGTGCGTTCCCTGGCAGTGATTAAATCAAACATTGATTATGGGATTTTTCTCCCCATTCAAAAAGTGGCTATAGAAGCTATGAAACATGACCGACTCCACCCAGGATCTAACCCGATTTCAAGGGTATATCAGGAACGGCGGGATGTTTTATTAGATGGGTTGCAAGAAATAGGATGGTCCATCCCTAAGCCTAAAGCTACCATGTTTGTATGGGCGAAAGTTCCTATAGGTTGGAAATCGGAAGACTTTGCCATTGCCTTATTAGAAAAAGCAGGAGTGGTTGTCATTCCAGGCAATGCCTTTGGCAAACAGGGGGAAGGGTATGTTCGCATTGCCCTTGTCCAATCCACTGAGGTATTAAAAGAAGTAGTAGATAGAATAAAACAATCTGGTATCTTAATAATTTCTTAATTATAATTATTATAATTTTATATTGACTATTATTTGTCACATTTGTTATGATTCTAAGTGTAAAGGAAATACAAACTTTCTGGGTTATCCGGAATACAATAAACTTTAATTTTTAGGAGGTTGTTACATAATGGCAGAACGTTTAGTAGGCGTACAAGCACCAGCATTCGAAATGGAAACCGCTCTTGGAGATGGGGAAAATTTTGGTAAAGTATCTTTAGATGATTACAAAGGCAAATGGGTGGTAATGTTCTTCTACCCACTTGATTTTACTTTTATTTGCCCAACTGAAATCACAGCTTACAGTGAAGCTGCTGCACAATTCAACGAATTAAACGCTGAAGTACTTGCAGTAAGTACTGACAGCATCCATTCCCACAAAGCTTGGATCAACAATGGCCTTGGGAAATTAAACATCCAAATCGCTTCTGATAACAATCAAAAAGTTTCTAAAGACTATGGTGTTCTTATTGAAGAAAAAGGGATTGCTCTTCGTGGATTATTCATCATCGATCCAGAAGGCGTTCTTCAATACTCTGTTGTTCACAACACGAATGTTGGCCGTAACGTTGAAGAAACTGTTCGTGTACTTCAAGCTCTTCAATCTGGTGGCCTTTGCGGAATCAACTGGAAACCAGGCCAACCTAACCTTTAATATTTAATTTAAATCATTAAGGGAGTGTCGCAAAACTACTTTCTGAGTAGTTAGCGATGCTCCCTTTTATTTATGGACTTTAGTCTGTTGAGCCTGAAGAAGGTTACATAAAGGCGGTTTTTCTATATAGGAGATTAATATAAAATCAAGAATATGAGTAAAAATACGGTTTAATTCTCAACAATTATTTGCTATATTAATTTTGTTAACAAAACTATTAAATTATGGAAAAACAGGAGGTTGTTTAATAAAAAACTATATTTAATCTTTAAAAATAATTTAATAATGAAGGGGATTTTCTTATGTTAAAGAAATTTTGTTTAGCATTTCTTTCTTCAACCATTGCATTTTCTTCTCTGTTTGGAATAAGTACATCCATCGCAAGCGCAACTTCAGATCAAGTTGTGGTCAATCAAACTAAGCATGTCATGGTTGCTGCACCACAAAATATTTCCAAAGGTGACAGTACTTACACACGCCAGCAGCAGTCTATTCCTAGCTACGTTGGGAAAGAAGCTTTACAATGGGCCATTAAAAATACTACTAGGATTACTAATCTAGTTGGAGCAGCTTTAGGTAAAAAGGCCGCTGTAAAATTCGGAAATATTGTAAATAATTATATTAAACCGCTTTTGAAACAGCTGGAGAAACTTGATGCTTGTACTTATGGAAAACTTGAAAAAGAACTGTATGATGTAATGGTGGTGCAAAAATTGGATAAGGGTTTGGCAAGAGAAATAGCTAGTGCTATAGTGGAAATAATTAGAGTGTTCGGACCATAATCAAAAAAAGCTTTTATAAGGGGTAAATAATGATGAGTGAGTTTCAACAATTAGTATCAAGAATTTCTAATTTAGAGGAAGAGCGAAACCAGCACTTAGAAATTATTGAAAGGCTGGAACAAGAGTGTAGTGATTTAACTGGAGAAGTAGAAAGTTTGGGGGATATACTAATAAAAATTGTTAGTAGTTCATTTCCTGAATTAAATATGGATATTGATTTAATATGTATAAAGCGAAGTATTGGCTATTTAAATAAAATGGAAATCAAACGTTTTCCTTTAAAATTGCAATTAGAATACAAGGATACAGGGAAAGTACCTAGTCTTCAAGAATTTCATGAAAATCTTCTCCGTATGTTGAATGTGGAAGAAGATGAAAAGGAAAATTATCCGATTGAAATCAGCATAAAGTTTTTAAAAGAAAGATATGATACTTTTTTTAGTGACTTACAATTATCAGTTATTCCAGAAATTCTAAATAAAAAATAAAAATATGGTATTTATAATGTTAAAAGAAAGACCGTAAGGTCCATGGTTGAGATGCTAAATCCATGTCGGCGAGCAAGAGGCACGATTTGATTTTTAGCATCTCTTTTTTATGTGTTTCATAACATAATGTTCCTTTTATCCCCATAAAGAATAAATAAAGCATTTTGCAAAGGGGAAGGGGATATGGAACAGGAACTTGGCATTTTTCGTGAGTCTGTTCGCAAATTTTTAGAAAAAGAAGCAAAACCCTATTATGATGAGTGGGAAGAAAATCGCATTGTACCCCGAGATTTTTGGAGAAAAATGGGTGAGCAAGGTTTTTTATGTTCTCACGTTGAGGAAAAATATGGTGGCGTCGGAGTGGATTTTCGTTTTTCAGCCATTTTAATTGAGGAATTAGAAAAAGTGGGTTCTGGAATGATTGGCATTAGCCTGCACAATGATATTGTGGTGCCTTATCTAACCACTTTTGGCACAGAAGAACAAAAGAAAAAATATTTGCCCCGTTGTGTTAGGGGAGAAATTATTACCGCTGTAGCCATGACTGAACCAGGTGCAGGATCGGATTTAGCAGGGATTCAAACCACAGCACAGCGAGAAGGGGACTACTATATTGTTAATGGCCAGAAAACTTTTATCACCAATGGGATTCAGGCTGATTTAATTGTTGTTGCCTGTAAAACCAATTTAAATGCAATACCGCCCCATAGGGGAATCAGCCTTCTCCTTGTAGAAAAAGATACTCCAGGTTTTACCCGGGGCCGTAAATTAAATAAAGTAGGCCTTCATTGCCAGGACACTGGGGAACTTTTTTTTCAGGATGCAAAAGTTCCTGTATGTAATCTCCTTGGAATTGAAGGAAAAGGCTTTCATCATATGATGGAAAAGCTGCAACAAGAACGGCTTGTGGTTGCTCTTAGTGCTCAGGTTGCTGCGGAAGAAATGTGGAAGATGACCGCTGAATATGTGAAAATCAGAAAAACCTTTGGCAACACATTAAATTCCTATCAAACCATTCGTTTTACTCTAGCAGAAATGGCTACTGAACTAGAATTAGGGAGAATCTTTTTACAAGATATTATTCGTAAATATATGAACAATGAAGATGTAACGAATCAGGTTTCTATGGCAAAATGGTGGATTACAGACCGGGCTCGGCATATTGCCGTAAAATGTATGCAGTTACATGGGGGATATGGGTATATGGAAGAATATCCTATTGCCCGCAGGTTTCGTGATGTACCTGTTATGTCAATTTACGCAGGAAGCAATGAAATGATGAAATTAATCATTGCCAAAAAGCTAGGCATCTAAAGGCAATATATCCATATTTTATAGATAGGAAAAAAGGAGGCGTATCGATAAAATAGAATATAAAAGAGAAAGGTCGTAGAGAGGGGGAAACCAGGTGAGTTTTTGTTGCGGTGCAAGTATGATTGGGGCGCTAGGGAGTTTGCGCCATTTTAAAACCCAAATTCACAATGTTCCTATTCTTTACTGTCCAGTGTGCAATCGCATCGATGTTCATTCAGATATTTCTGAGGAATATGAATTACTCGCTGAGTATGCCCATGAAGATTTTGCACCGGAAGTGGATTTTCGTGATTTTGTTTCCAATGAAACCATGAAACAAGTCTTTGAAAATTGCATTTCCATTGATAATGGCAATATATCAGATGTTTTCCATTTACAAATAGATAATGCCTTAGATCTTCTTGCTGTTGCTAAACAATTAGAAGATAAGGAGTGGGAAACGACTCTTAAACATCGGTTGAAAAAGCTTAGCAGACGTTTAAAGCGATTGGAAGCACAGACGAAAAGAACCCATTAGTAACGCAAAAAGAGGCTTCTTAAAAAAAGCCTCTTTTTCTTTTGTGTTGCTAATTAAAAATAGAGGAACGTTTTCCGCTGCTATCAATGCCAGTTAGGGTAATGCTGTCGAAACCATCCCAGCTTCGAACTTCGGATAATATTAAGGAAGTCCCATGGCTTAATTCAATATATTCCCCATCAGTGAGATATAGGTATGCGTATTCATTTAGTTTCCGAATACGCCAAATCTTTTCCCCATTTGCCCGGCTAAACCAATTAAAAGCTTTGGGGCAAAGATTCTCATTTGATTCCGTTACTTTTTGACAGGGAGCACAATAAAATTCCATCAAAATCACCCCGACAAAATAAAATGATTTTCTTTAGTTATTATTATACTTTATATTGGAAGAAAAATATACATAATTTTACCTATAAATTTACTTGGTTTTAATCAGTAAAAAAAGACATGAGTTTATCCTCCATGTCTTTTTATAAAACCTAGTTCTTCGGAAATATCTGAAGCAGCATTTTTCACTTCAAAAATTAGATGTTCGATTACTTCATTTTTAAAACGAACATCTGGACCTGCTACACTGATGGATCCAACGGGTTGGTGATCCCAGTTGAAGATGGGGGCGGCTACACTTGCTGTTCCTTCTGTCGTTTCCCCAAAACTCATGGCATAGCCATTATTTTTAATTTCTTCTAATTCAAGTTGCAATGGTTCCAAGGGTAAATGAAGTTCGTTTAAAACAGAAAGCTGGCTTTTCTCAGGCAAGTAAGCAAGTATGACTTTTTTTGAAGCACCTTTATATAGGGGAAGGCGCATCCCCACCGGTTCGGCAATCCGCAATAATTGGGGAGAATCTACCGAATCGATGAAGATGCCTTCATTGCCCTCTTTTACCGTGAGATAACAACTTTCTTTTGTTCGAGCAGTAAGTTGTTCCATAATTGGCCTTGCAATATTGCGTATGGATAGATTTTCCCATACCATAAAACCAAGATGCATTAATGTGAGGCCTAAGCGAAATTTACGAGTTTCTTTATTTTTATAAACAATTCCATGTTTTGCCAGGGTGGAAAGGAGGCGATGGACAGTTTGGACCGGCATATCCAGCTTTTTGCTTAACTCTGTTGCCCCCCATTCTTGTTCTTGCTCATTTGGTTTCAGAGCGTGGAGGAGACGAATAGATTTACTGATTACATCCGACATAATTCCTCCTTTTCCCCTGGTTATATGGCGCTATTTCCCCGTTCGCCTGTGCGGATGCGAATGGCATCTATGACTTCTGTCACGAAAATTTTCCCATCTCCAGGTTTACCTGTTTGTGCGACTTCACTTATTTTTTCAATAATTTGTTCAACTTGATCGTCAGACACTACAATTTCAACTTTGCTTTTTAATATAAAGTCCATATGGTATTCCATGCCTCGATATTGGTGGGTTTCCCCTTTTTGTTTACCATGTCCTCTGACATCACTCACGGTTATCCCCTGGATTCCAACACTTCGAATAGCGGATACTACACTTCCTAATTTTTCTGCTCTCACGATAATCGTTAGCATTTTCACGGATTAACCACCTCTTTTGCACCTGATTTTCCAGCCATCGCAACGGTAACTTCATCTTCAATGGCAGCAGCACTTAATTCACTGGTTGATGGTTCAAAGGTATTGTATGCAAGCTCCCCGTGTTGGCTAAAGTCAAGTCCGTTGATTTCTTCTTCTTTGCTTACCCGTAAAGAGGCAAAGAGACTAATCGCTTTTAAGATGACGAAAGTGCCAATGGCTGCAAAAGCGATTGCTGTTCCAACGCCGATTAATTGAGTAACAAGTTGCCCTGGGTTACCGTACAATAACCCGTCTTTTCCAGCGGGGTTTACCGATGTTGTAGCGAAAATGCCAGTTGCAATGGCCCCCCAGATTCCACCAAGACCATGTACACCAAATACATCGAGGGTATCATCGTATTTCAATTTTGCTTTTAAGAAATTCACTCCAAAGTAACAAATAAGTGCGGCGCCAAAACCGATAACAAGAGATGCAGGAACAGTTACGAATCCAGCTGCAGGGGTAATCCCAACTAAGCCCGCAATTAATCCAGTGGCTGCACCAACAATGGTTGGTTTTTTACGAAGAATCCATTCAAGGACAAACCAGGTAAAACCAGCAGCAGCGGCAGCAGCTTGAGTTGTGGCGAAAGCTTGAGCAGCAAGTGCACCAGCAGAAAGGGCGCTCCCTGCGTTGAATCCCATCCATCCAATCCAAAGCAATGCTGCACCAGCGAGGAAATAAACCACATTATGTGGAGGTAAAGATTTATTAGGATAACCAAGACGAGGACCAATGACAATTGCTGCGACTAATGCACTCACGCCTGATAAAATATGAACAACAGTACCACCGGCAAAATCAAGGTCTCCCAATTGTGCTAACCAGCCACCGCCCCAAACCCAGTGAGCAAATGGTGCGTAAATTAATGTAGTCCAAAGGATTGTAAAGGGAACCCATGCACCAAAGTTAATTCGACCTGCAATACCCCCAGAAATCAAGGCTACAGTTAGTGCGGCAAACATGATCTGGAACATTGCGAAAATGATATGGGGAATCGTTAATGTAGTAGCTTCCATTCCTACATTATTAAATCCTAGAAAATCCAGACCACCGATGAAGCCAGCTACGTCTGTACCAAATGCTAAAGTATAACCCCATAAAACCCAAACAACAGTTACAATTAAAACACTTGATAAACTATGCATTGTAGTAGATAAAACATTTCGTTGACCCACCAAACCGCCATAAAATAGAGCTAACCCAGGAACAGTCATTAATAAAACGAGAGCAGCTGAAACTAATACCCAGGCTGTGTCTCCAGTATCAATGGTTGCTCCGCTTTCTGCAGCAAAGGCTGTTAGGGGAAGAAGCAACAACGTGCTTAATAACACCCCTAATTTCACCCCGAAAGGCATTTTTTTCAATACAGAACTCATTTTTACACTCCCCCTAGTAACTTTAATGTCACTTTTTATTTCACACAGAATCAACTTGCTATCTCAATTATTGATAAAAAGTAGAAAACTGTAACGATTCCTGTTAGGTTTCCTTACATGCAAGTTTTGGGGCGGGGGAATGAGGGTGAAAAACTTCAATAATAGCCTTGTTTTAGGACGTTCACAGAAAGTTCAAAATCCTCTTCGTCTTGAACTTTTGGCTGAAGAAGATCAAATGGATTTTGCAAAAAGAAAAAAGGCATTGATTTACATAGCACCTCATTTTAAAAACTTTGTTAGATTATATCCCGAAATAATACTTCTCTTTTTCTTGATATGAGAGAATGACAATGGAAGTAAATTACGTCATGTTAGGTTAATTGACATCAAGTTTATAGAAATCATATTTTATGGCAGATAGATTAGTTTGAAGAAGAGGAGGGACTTCTATCTATGATAGTTTTAAAGCAATCCTTTATTGACGGAAATGTTGAATGGGTTGTTGGTGATCATCAGCAAAATGGTGAAGTTGTTGTCAATGGAAACGCATTGCCAGCCTGTGCACCTTCTATGGGTGGAGGCCGCCTGGTGGTAAAAGGGGATGTGGGCCCTCGTTCAGGAATTGGGATGAAGGGTGGAGAGTTAATTATCGGTGGGAATGCTGGTGATATGACTGGATTTATGATGCAAAAGGGCCGTATGATTATATGCGGTAATTCTGGAAAAGCCATTGGAGACTCCATGTATGATGGGGTTATATATGTGGGCGGAAAAATTGAAGAGGCTGGCAGCGGGACAAGAATTGAAATGATACCTAATGAAGAGTACGAGGATATTAAGGCGGTATTAAATCAATATGATATTCCTGTTCCTTCTTCATTTAAAAAAATTACATGCAATAAGCCTATGTTTTATGTTAATAAGGAAGAATTTAGTTTATGGAAGTTTATTGAAACTAGTGGGATTGCCAGTGCTTAAACATAAAAAACTATAAAAAATTGAAAAAATTGTGTCCAACTGTAACAGCAATCAAAAAAATGCTAATATTACTAAGGATATTACTGAAACGAGGACACAATTTATGAAAGAATTCTTTAGTTATGTCAGTGTTGCAGCAGTCCTTTCCATATGTCTCCTTGGTTTAGCCTTTTTTGCCCTGTTCCGAAAGAAAGACAGAAAGAACATGGCGGTTATTGGCGCAAATTATTACGATGTCCCCATTTGGAAAGGAAAGGCTAAGGAAGTTGTATATGGGGAGCATCATCATAGAGCTGATTTAGACGTTATTGTTTACAGCCAGAGTATTTTTGTTGGGTTTGCATCTCAGGGTTTTCCGTTTGTAAATATTAATGCTGATGAAATTCAACGGGTACATTTTCAACGGAATAGTATTTCGATCCAGGTAAAACAAAATGGGGAATCTATCTATGTAACAATAAGGGGTGCATCCGAAGGGGATTTGCATCAGTTAGGAAAAAAAGCTGAATTTATTAAATCTCGTGCGAAGAAACAAGGGAAATCCATGGCCGGATTAGGAAAGTGATTGAATCGGCTAAGGAAAAAGGATGAGGAGCACCTCATCCTTTTTTCACAAATCAGATACAAAAGTTGTGTGACATTTTATGACAATGTTTTAAGACACGTGTTATTGACTTTCTAAACAAATTAGTATAAAAAATATGTATATAGTTATTTCTTTATCAAGTAGCTATGATATACTATAAAGTAAAAAGGTGAAAAAAGCAAAGAATTCGCGAATTTTTGCGAATAACGGCTTTTTATGATAGATCAATTTATTTAGAATCGGGAGGTATGTTCAATATGTCAAACGCACCTTATTTGAAAATAGAAAACTTGCGTGCGAATATCGAAGGAAAAGAAATTTTAAAAGGGGTTAATTTAGAAATAAAGGGTGGAGAAGTTCATGCGATTATGGGACCTAATGGAACCGGTAAATCAACCCTTTCTTCTACTTTAATGGGACATCCAAAATATACAGTAACTGAAGGTGCTGTAACCTTAGATGGTGAAAACCTGTTAGAAATGCCTGTAGATGAACGGGCAAGAAAAGGCATGTTTTTGGCTATGCAGTATCCCAGTGAAATAAGTGGGGTAACCAATGCAGATTTTATGCGCAGTGCGATTAATGCCCGCCGTGGTGAAGGCAAGGAAATTTCCATCATGAAATTTATTCGTGAAATGGATAAGAAAATGAATTTCCTTGAAATGGATGAAGCCTTTGCTCACCGTTATGTTAATGAAGGGTTTTCTGGCGGGGAGAAAAAACGGAATGAAATCTTACAAATGATGTTGCTCAAACCCCGTATTGCCATTCTTGATGAAATTGATTCCGGTTTAGATATTGATGCATTAAAAATTGTATCCAAAGGTGTCAATGAATTGCGCAGTCCGGATATGGGAATTCTCATGATTACCCATTATCAACGCTTGTTAAATTATATTAAACCTGATTATGTCCATGTTATGATGCAAGGGCGAATCGTTAAATCCGGCGGCCAGGAGCTAGCTGAGAAGCTTGAGGAAAAAGGATACGATTGGATTAAAGAAGAGCTAGGCATTCAGGACGAAACAGTAGCTTCAGAAGCGTAGATAGGGGGGGTATAAATGAGTGTAAAAGCTATGCCTTTTAATGAAAAAATTTTAACGGGCATTGCCGATTCCCAGCAGGAACCTGCCTGGATCCGTCGCATACGGGAAGAAGGATTGAATCGGTATAATGAGCAACCTTTGCCTAAATTAGACAAAACAAAAATTGATAAATGGAATATGGATGAATTTACTCCTATAAAGGAAGAAACAGTTCTAGATTCCTTTGATTTATTGCCTGAAGAAGTGAAAAGTCTAGTAGAAGACGGCGCTTCAGGGATTATTGTGCAAAAGAATGGAACAATCATTTTCTCTCAATTAAATGATCAATTGAAAGCTAAAGGCGTAATTCTATCAACTCTAAGCCAGGCTGTGAAAGAACAGGAAGATTTAGTGCAAGCCCATCTTTTTAAGAGTGGGGTAACGGATAATAAACTAACATCCCTCCATCAAGCATTATGGAGCGGTGGTGCATTTATATATGTTCCTAAAAATGTAGAAATTAATGAACCCATTCATGTTTTTCAATGGTTAGAGGGAGATACCCTTGGCATGCTTCCTCATATATTGGTCATTGCTGATGTGAATAGTTCTGTGGTTGTAGCAGAGAATGTAATTGATAAGGGAAGCCAATCTTCCGTAATGAATGGAATGGCAGAAGTTTATGCAAAAGATGGAGCCCATGTGAAATTTTCTTCCCTCCGTTCTCTTGGATCTACGGTTACAGATTATAGTTACCGTACCGGTGTTATAGGAAGAGATTCCTGTATTGAGTGGGCATTTGGAGATATGAACCATGGTAATACTGTGGCCAATACCTTTACCTTCTTAAAAGGGAAAGGTTCTAAGGCAAAAGTATATTCTGTTGCCATTGGGAATGGCAGCCAGAAGGAAAATTTTGTTTCCCATGTTATTCATGAGGCCTCACACACGGAAAGTGACATTTTAAGCAAAGGTGTTATGTTTGGCGAAGCCACTGCAATCTTCAATGGGATTACGAAAATTGAAAAAGGGGCCGAAAAATCCAATGGCCAACAGGCAGAAAAGTTATTAATCATTGGAGAAAAAGCCCGTGGGGATGCAAATCCCATTTTATTAATTGATGAAGATGATGTGATGGCAGGCCACGCTGCTTCTGCAGGCCCTGTCGATGAAAATCAATTATATTACTTAATGTCCCGGGGAATATCACGAAAAGAAGCAGAGCGATTGATGATTCACGGATTTTTAGCTCCAGTTATCGATCTTCTTCCTGGAGAGAAAATGAAAAACCGTTTGAATAATTTAATTGAAGGGAAGCTTTCAATATGAATGTGAAAGAAATCAGAAATTTATTCCCTATCCTTGATCAAGAAGTCAACGGCCATCCTTTAGTTTATCTTGATAGTGCGGCGACTTCACAAAAACCGATTCAGGTTATTGAAGCCATTGAAAATTACTATCGAAAACACAATTCAAACGTTCACCGGGGTGTCCATACTCTGGGAAACCTGGCCACTGATGATTACGAAGGGGCACGTGAAAAAGTTAGAAAATTTATTAATGCAAAAGATACAGCCGAAGTGATTTTTACCAGAGGGACAACAACCTCTTTAAATACAGTTGCCTATGGTTACGCCCGCAAGTTCCTGCAAGAAGGGGATGAAATTGTCATCACCCAGGTGGAACATCATAGTAACTTAATTCCATGGCAACAGGCTGCAAAAGCCACCGGGGCTACGTTAAAATACATCCCATTGCAACCAGATGGAACAATAAGCCTTGAAGCTGCAGAGCGAACCATTACCACTAATACGAAGTTAGTGGCTATGGGTTATGTTTCTAACGTACTAGGTTCCATCAATCCTATTAAAGAAGTTGCAGAAATTGTACATCGCAATGGTGGTGTAATGGTTGTTGATGGGGCACAAGGGGCTCCCCATATTAAGGTAGATGTACAGGACTTAGATTGCGATTTTCTCGCATTCTCTGGCCATAAAATGGCTGGCCCTACAGGGGTTGGTGTACTTTATGGGAAACGTTACCTGTTAGAAAAAATGGATCCCGTTGAATTTGGCGGTGAAATGATTGATTTTGTAGAATTGTACGATTCCACATGGAAGGAATTGCCCTGGAAGTTTGAAGGGGGAACTCCGATTATTGCTGGAGCTATTGGTTTAGGAGCTGCCATTGATTTTATTGAATCCATTGGCATGGATAATATAAGAGCCCACGAACAAAAGCTTGTAAACTATGCGATGGAGCAGATGAATTCCATTGATGGAATGACCATTTACGGGCCAAAAGAGCGCAGTGGGTTAGTTACCTTTAATATTGATGGGGTTCATCCCCATGATGTGGCTACGGTATTAGATACTCTGGGGATTGCTGTACGGGCAGGCCATCATTGTGCCCAACCTTTAATGAGATGGTTGAATGTTTCAGCAACTGCAAGAGCCAGTTTCTATATTTATAATACTGAGGAAGATGTGGACGCTTTAGTCCAGGGACTATTGAAAACAAAGGAGTATTTTGGAAATGTCTTCTCTTGATGATTTATACCGCCGCGTAATTATGGACCATTATCAAAACCCGCGAAATCGGGGGACCTTTGACGATGCTTTAACGATTAATATGAATAACCCTACCTGTGGGGATCGTATCCAACTTCAGTTAAAAATTGAAGATGGAATTGTAGTGGATTCCCGTTTTGTAGGGGAAGGATGTTCTATTAGTATGGCTTCCGCATCTATGATGACAGAAGCCATCAAAGGGCAAAAAGTCGATGAAGCCCTTCGCATGGCAGATTTATTTTCCCGCATGATGAAAGGGGAAGACGTGGAAGATGAATTGGAAGAATTAGATCTGGGGGATATCGAAGCTCTATCAGGGGTTTGTAAATTCCCTGCCCGAATAAAATGTGCAACATTAGCATGGAAAGCCATGCAAAAAGGAGTTTCTGAAACTGAAACCAAGTAACCCATTGCAAAAGGAGGGATTCTAGTGAGTAAAAAAGCGCCGGAGCTTTCGGAATACCAGTATGGCTTCCATGATGAGGATGTATCCATCTTCCGGGCGAAAAAAGGATTAACCCGGGAAATTGTTGAAGAAATCTCCCGTATTAAAGGAGAAGAACAATGGATGCGGGATTTCCGTTTGAAGTCCCTTGAAATATTCCAAAATTTCCCTATGCCTGAATGGGGCGGAGATTTAACAGAGCTTAATTTTGACAGTATTACTTACTATGTAAAACCTTCAGAAAAAACCCAAAAGGACTGGAATGAAGTGCCTGAGGAAATTAAAAATACTTTTGATAAATTAGGCATTCCAGAGGCGGAACAAAAATTCCTCGCCGGGGTTTCTGCCCAGTATGAATCTGAAGTAGTTTACCACAATATGCAGAAGGACCTGGAAGATTTGGGGGTTATTTTCTGTGATATGGATACCGCTGTACGGGAACATCCTGAGATTGTAAAACAATATTTCAGTACGGTGATTCCGCCGACAGATAACAAGTTTGCCGCTTTAAATAGTGCAGTTTGGTCTGGGGGCAGCTTTATTTACGTGCCAAAAGGAGTGAAATGTGAAACTCCTTTACAAGCCTATTTCCGGATTAACTCGGAAAATATGGGGCAATTTGAACGAACTCTTATTATTGCCGATGAAGATAGCTTCGTTCATTATGTAGAAGGCTGTACAGCGCCGATTTATAGTAGTGATTCTCTCCATAGTGCGGTAGTAGAAATAATCGTCAAAGAGCGGGCCCGTTGCCGTTATTCTACCATCCAAAACTGGTCCAATAACGTGTATAACCTGGTAACAAAACGTGCCGTTGCTGAAGCAGATGCCACTATGGAATGGATTGATGGAAACATCGGCAGTAAGTTAACCATGAAATACCCTGCGGTGATTATGAAAGGGCCACGGGCAAAAGGGGTTGTCATCTCTATTGCCGTAGCCGGAAAAGGCCAGCATCAGGATGCAGGGGCGAAAATGGTCCATCTTGCTCCAGAATGCAGCTCCACCATTGTATCCAAGAGTATCAGTAAGCAAGGCGGGAAAGTGACTTATCGTGGCTTATCCAGCTTTGGACGCAAAGCTGACAATTCAAAATCCAACGTAAAATGCGACACCATTATTCTCGATAAACTCTCTACTTCAGATACCATTCCATACAATGAAATTCTCAATAACAATGTCACCTTAGAACATGAAGCGACTGTTTCTAAGGTAAGTGAAGAGCAACTCTTCTATCTCATGAGCCGTGGCATTAATGAAGAAGAAGCAACTCAGATGATTATTATGGGCTTCATTGAACCTTTTACGAAGGAACTGCCTATGGAATATGCGGTTGAAATGAACCGCTTGATCAAGTTCGAGATGGAAGGGTCTATTGGATAACAAAGAAAAAAACCTTTTAGTGTAGGAGGCGAACTTTTGTAGTTCGTCTTCTTCTTTTTTTTAATCCTTAACACAAAACTATTATTTTATAGGGTGTGGTTTGGGCGGGGATACTTTTGGTGGAAGGTCCATAGATAACAATTAGATCTCGGTTCGCTGGGTTTCTTGAAAATAGTTGCCCATTTGTTAATATTATTTGAGTATACGGAGAAATGTTTAATCGTAACCGTCCATCACTACTCACCAACAGACTATTAAAATAATCTACTTTTACATTCTGATTTGGGTTCTCTTTCACCATAACAAGTGCTTGATATTGTGGAGGGTAAATAAGAAGGGCAGGTGCATCCCCGTCATAATATCCAGTCACGCGATCTCCTACTGTCACCATTACATGGTCTACAAAGTAAGTAGTGGGTGACACCACGAAATTTACTATGGCTCCCATTCCGTTTTCTAAAGATATTAATTTATAACAGCCTTCTCCTTCACCATTTTGGCCCGTAAAAAAATCGCGAATCTGTGTGATAGTTCCGTAAAAAGAATAAAAGTTTGTCATACAATACCTCCGCTTCCTCCTTATAAAAATACTTATCAAAATATCAAATATGTGATCTTTAGAAATATTTCCAAGAAAGAATATTGAGAAATGTTATGTTCAATTAGAAAAGTATAATTATTTTGATAATAATCTTCAAGTGTTGTATGAAAAGAAAAGGGCGAAAATGAAATATTTAAAAGTCGATTTCCTTATGTTAGAAACTGAATTGAAATGATCTACTTATGCCATATTTTTGAACCACCTGTGACAAAATTTAGAGTCAGGTTTGATAGAATAGAACTTAGATCTGAGCCATGGGTATTTTGTACTATATTTTATATTGTGCTTATTCAAAACTTGTATAATTATTAAAGGAGCCGATTTTTCCTTCACTAAGGAATGATCGGCTTTTGACTTTTATACATATAATTGGGTGAGATGAACTCAAATACATCAATTAATTTCAAATATTTTTATCGAATGTAAAGATATGTTATTCTATTTGTTAAGTGTTTGTAAAATAGTGGAATAATATGGATGATATTGTATAATAATGACATGGCCCCAGGAAATATTTAAATATTTAAGTAAATTTTGCAAAAGGGGGTTTTTAACTTAATGTTGAAGAATCTATTAAAAAAATCATTAGCATCACTAGGTTTAACAGCTTTTGCATTAGGTGCCTTTGCGTCAGTTTCAAGCGCCTCAACTGCTTGGGATTCTTATGCAACTTGGACTGGATATGGAGGAAAAGCAGATGTAACTGCATATACTAGCCAATATAATGAACCATGGAATTACAGAATTAGTGTTTACGCAAAAACTAATGATGGAACTTCTAAGTATGCTGAAAAGACTCCGGCTGCATCTGATAGTATACGAGTTGACTTTCGAACTCTTGGACCAGTAAGTAGCGGTTACTCAGACCATGAGTGGGTAATGGCAGGCGAAGACGGATATTATTCGCAGTCTATAAGATTTAATTAAAGAATAGTATAAAGCGTGAATAAGACTATAAGTCTTATTCACGCTTTTAAAGTAATTGGAGGGAAATATGAGGCAGATATTAAAAGACATTTGGATAAGCAAGAAAATATTTATCATGCTTTTAATTGGTTTCTTATTAACTATATTGCCAATTCTCATCGCTTTCTCTACCCAAAGTTATTATGATGATAGATTTTATGATTCCAAAAGCGGATATTTTAAATATTATTATTCTATTCATTTAACAAATATGACCGATTTAGATTTATATAAGATTAAAGAAACTGCACGGTCTGATTTTGAAAACTCCAGTGTGATTACAGGTGATATTGGTGCTGAAATTCCGAAAATAGGATTAGTTACTATCATTGGGTTAGTAAATAATAAGAATTGGGATCCACCTTTGATTAAAGGTACCAAAATAGAATCTAATGAATCTAACAGTATAATAGTGGGGAAGTTAATTAATAGTAATATTGGAACAATGAAATTATTTGACAACGAGTACAATGTCAAAGGCATATGTGGAAAAAGTAACGGAGAAGAATATAATTTTAAAATTTATGTTCCTCTAAATAGCATACCAGAATCAATAAAACAAGGTATAAGAAAACAAAATGACCTTCAACTAATTGTTCGGTCAAATCAAAACCCGGAGAAAGAAATAAATAAGTTTATATCATATGTTAAGCAAGATAACCAATATGCAAACGTTCAGATTGTAAATGAAACAGTAAATTATGAGACTGAAAAAAATTCAAGAGAGGGAGTAAAAGAAGTACTTAGTTTTCCTTATAAACTTTTTGTTTTAGCGTTAATAAATTGTATTATTGTGAGCTATTTTTGGATTTATATGAAAAGAAAAGATATATCTTTGAGAAAAGCATTAGGAGCGAGTAAATTAAATCTATTTTCATTTATATTTTGCCAATTAATAGTAGTTGCCGTTTTTGCAACTATTTGCTCAATCTTAATGCAGTGGGTATTAAGTAAACTAAACAATTATATTCTTCATTTTACATTTTACAATATAAGCCTGAGTTTCTATGATTTTTTAATCAGTATATTGATTACACTTGCGATTTCAATGATTACTTCGATTATACCATTTATTCATATAATGAAAATCGAACCTGCTAAAGCATTAAAGGAGTAAAAAATATGATTAAAATAAAAAGTGCTTTTAAAGCATTAAAAAATAGATGGATCATTTCAATACTGCTTCTTATACAATTTACTTTTGGATTATCAACTATAACAGGCTCTGTCATCGTGTTTTATAACTTACAATATTTAAATAATTCTTCAAGTTCAGTTTTAGACTTGCCTAGTACCTATTTGCTTACATTTAATATGACTACAGATAGGATCAATAGAAATTTTAGTAAACAGCAAATTGAAAAAGTTTATCAGAATATGAAAGAGAATAAGGATGTAATTTCCTATGGTACATATATCGAAGATTTCATACCAATCGAAAAAAGTTCAAAATCACTTGAAAAGAAAATGCTTGCTGAGTTAACAAATACTTCAATGCCAATGGCACGACCAGAAATTCATGCGATTACGATAGATAAAAATTATAATCGGCTATTAAACGTACAAATAGAGCAAGGTAGAGGATTTTTTGAAGAAGACTTTAAGAATAATAGGAATGAAAAAATAAATGTTGTGGTCGGGTCCTATTTTAAAAAATATTTTAAAACAGGGGATGTTATTAAAAATCAGTATACGATTATAGGTTTTTTGCCAGAGAATAAATTTATTGTAAATAATAATACAACAAACACATATCTAAAATTAGATAAGGCAATGTTAATTCCGATGACTGCAGATAGATATAATGAGTCGATGTTTCCAAGGTTAATTACAGGTACGATTTTAAAATTGCGTTCAGGTGCAGATATTGAAAAATTAAATCAAAACATTCAACTAGAAGGTTTGGATGTTAAATTATATCTTAAAAATTTAGGTGAAGATATCAATAAAAATGTTACTATGGATAGCTATAGTGAAATCCCTCAATTAATTCTAGGATTTTGTTTCATCATACTGTCAGTAACAGGAATTGTGCTATCAACGATCGTATCCATCATGATTAGGAAAAGAGAATTTGGTATAAAATTGGTTTTTGGTGAAAGTAGATTGGGTATATTTATTCAAATTATTTTGGAAAATGTGTTGATTGGAATAACTGGTTTGGGTCTTTCACTAGCCTATTTTACATGGAAATATAGTGAACTCTTCCGAAGATCAAGTGAATTGAACATGGCTTCTGCATTAGATTTTAAATTTAATGCTCCTATTATATTTTTAGTATTTTTGATTTTAATTCTTATTATTATTATATCAAACTTTATTGTATTTTTATTTATTAGAAAACTCGAACCAAAGTCATTGATAGGAGGAATGGAGTAATGGATTTCATTATATTAAAAAATATAAAAAAGAGTTATGGCAATAAAAACAATCAAACTTATGCTTTAAATGATATAAATTTAAATATTAAAGAGGGAGAAATGATTTCCATAATGGGACCATCAGGTTCCGGTAAAAGTACCTTATTAAATATATTAGGGTTAATAGATTTCCCCAATGAGGGTGACTTTTTTTTAAAGGGGAAATCTTTAAGCGAGATTAGAAAAAATAAGATTCATAAAACCAGGAATCAAATGATTGGATTTATTTTTCAATATTTTGCATTATTAAAGGATTATACGGTCCTTGATAACGTAGCCTTGCCACTATCTTACAGAAAAACAAGTCATAGAGAGAGAATAACTAAAGCAAAATATTATATTGAAAAAGTGGGTTTAAAGGAACATATGCATAAAACCCCCGATGAATTATCAGGAGGGCAACAACAAAGAGTGGCAATCGCCAGAGCATTAGTAGGCGAACCGGAATTAATTTTAGCTGATGAACCAACGGGAAATTTAGATAGAAAAACTGGTGAAGAGATTATTAATGTATTACTGCAATTAAATAAGGAAGGAAAAACGATTGTTATTGTAACTCATGATATTGAGGTTGCCAAAAAGTGCGATAGAATTATTGAATTAATTGACGGAAAAATTAGTCTTAACCCGTTGATAAAAGAAAAAAACATACAACTAATGTTGGGAGCGTCGCTAACTACTTAGAAATTAAGTCATAAAAATATAAGAAAATAACGAAACGGCCTTTGCCCAATGGAATACAGGACTAAGGCCGTTGTCAACTTGATAGAGAGCTGTTCAGGTCATAAAGCAAGGGGTTCTGTTTTAGATCAGATATCGCAAATAAATATAAACGCTTGAAATAATAATCGACAGAATCATAATTGGAAAACCGATGAGCATGAATTTAACAAATGGGATGTGCTCTCCTTCTTTCGCAGCCAAACCAGCAACAATTAAGTTGGCGCTGGCCCCAATTAAGGTTCCGTTTCCTCCCAGGCATGCTCCTAGGGCAAGGCTCCACCATAAAGGTTCCAAATAGGTAATTCCTAATTGGCCCATTTCTTGAATTAAAGGAATCATGGTTGCCACGAAGGGAATATTGTCTACAAAAGAGGAGGCGATGGCACTCATCCATAATATTAACATGGATGTTTTGGTTAAATCTCCTTCTGTAAACAAAATGGCTTCAGTAGCCAGTTTTTCAATGACCCCGGTTTCCACAAGGCCTCCAACAAGGACAAACAACCCAACAAAGAAGAAAATCGTTGTCCACTCTACATTTTCCAAGGCTCTTTCCAGATGATGTTCTCCTGAGAGAAGGAGCAATAGGAAAGCCCCTGCTAAAGCGATGGTTGCTGAATCTATATGCAAAAAATGGCCAAAAAATAAACCGAGAATGGTAAGGAATAAAACGGATACGCTTTTTACAAGGAGTTTGTAGTCCGTAATTGCTTCCTTTTCATTTAACTCCATTAAACTTTCTCTTAATTCTTTTGTTGTTTTTAACTGTTTACGGTAGAAAAAGGCTAGAATCGGTACTGTTATGATTAGAATAATGACGGAAATCATGGCCAGATTGTTAATAAAGTCACCAAAGGTTAATTCTTTAACAGCGCTGCCAATCATAATGTTTGGCGGGTCCCCAATTAAAGTGGCTGTTCCTCCGATGTTTGAAGCGAGAATTTCTGTAATCAAATAAGGAAAGGGGCTTACTTTTAATTGTCGGGTGATCGTAAAGGTAATAGGTACCATAAGAAGTACAGTCGTTACATTATCTAAGAAAGCTGATCCAACAGCTGTAATCAAGGCAAAAACTATAAGGATTTTTAAAGGATTGCCCTTTACTTTTTTTGCTGCCCAGATTGCCAGAAAGCGAAAAGCTCCTGTTTCAGATGTGACATAAACCAGAATCATCATCCCAATTAACAGCCCCAGGGTATTGAAA
The DNA here is from genome assembly GCA_946478845.1 of uncultured Paenibacillaceae bacterium. Next base: position 55,052 of record CAMLDI010000003.1, on the reverse strand, counting down.
TCGATGTGATCAATGGCTGTTGATTGATTAATGATTCCTAATCCAATCATAAGGATTGCACCAGTAATGGCAATAATGGTACGATGGATTTTTTCGGAAATGATTAAAGCGTAACTTAACAGAAAAACAATAATTGCGATAATAGCTTGCTTGTCCATATCTTCCTCCTTCTCTTTACTGTACACTTTTTTCCAGGGTTCTAATCTAAAAAAAGACAAAAGGAGCCCGTCAATGACAGGCTCCTCCGAAAAACAATATTATTTTAATTCTACACTTTTTTATTTATCCTGTCTATAATTATTGGCATTAGAGAAGCCGGCATTTTTTTGTGGAATAATGGGCGAGGAACCCAAAAAGAATATGGTATGATGGTGGTAAACCTTTCATATGTTCAACCTATAGGAGTTGAAGATGCAGTGTTGTGGATTTTACTGTTTTTCGTTGGTATTTTTGCGGGCACCTTTGGCAGTCTCTTAGGCCTTGGTGGGGGTGTCATTCTTGTTCCTAGTTTATTGTTCTTATCCTCTCTTTTTTCTGGTGCACCGGAAATCACTCCGCAACAAGCTGTTGGAACATCCTTAATCCTGATTATTATTACTTCACTATCATCTGTTGTGGGGTATGCTAAAAAGAAAAGAATTGATTACCAAAGCGCCTTTTTATTTTTTATGGGAAGTGCTCCTGGTGCTATATTGGGGGCCTGGTTAACTAAATTTTTTGATCGGGATAGTTTTAATCTTTACTTTGGCCTTTTTCTTATTTTTATGTTTTTTTTACTGGTTTATAGAAATAAATTTAAAGCCCGTCCCATGCAATGGAAAATTCAACGAAGCTTTATTGATGACCAGGGAGTTGAATACACCTATGGTTATTCACCCATTCCTGCCGTTCTTATTGCACTCCTGGTAGGTACATTATCTAGTCTTTTTGGTATAGGCGGGGGAGCGTTGCTTGTTCCTTTTATGCTTGTTTTTTTTGGTTTTCCTCCACATATAGCGGCAGCCACATCAATGATGAACATCCTTTTATCCTCCATTGTAGGAAGCGGGATGCATATCACTTATGGTCATATTATCTGGCCCCTGGTTTTAGCTACTGCTCCTGGTTCATGGATTGGGGGGAAATTGGGAGTTATGTTTTCATCCCGGCTGTCAGGGAATCGAATTGAATGGATTTTAAGGGTGGTATTACTGCTATTTGCATTACGGATGCTATGGCAAGGGGTGATGTGATGGACAATCGCCAGGGCAATACGTTACAAATAATACATACGAATGATATACACAGCCATTTTCCGGAAATGGCTCGAATGGCTACGGGAATTAAATCATTAACAGCAATAGCAGAAGAAAAGGGGTATCATTCTGTTGCTGTGGACTTAGGTGACCATATGGATCGCATGTTTGAGAAAACAGAAGCGACCTGGGGCCAGGCAAATATTGATTTAATGAATGTCATGGGATATCGTTGGGTCACTGTAGGCAATAATGAAGGCTTGACCTTTCCCAGAGAAAAGTTAGATTTCCTATATGAAAGAGCCAGATTTCAAGTGATATGTGCTAATTTAGTGGATTCTGCTACAGGAAAACTCCCAACTTATTTTAAACCATATGTTATTGAAACTTACAGGGATGGATTAAGGGTTGCATGGATTGGATTAACTGCCCCTTACCATCGGTTTTATTGCCTGCTAGGGTTAACACCACTTAATCCAATAGAAAAGGCACAAGAGATCCTAGAGGAAATCCAGGAACAGGCAGATATTGTCGTTCTATTATCTCACCTGGGTTATAATGCGGATTTAGAATTAGCCAATCAAGTCCATGGAATTGACCTGATTCTTGGTTCCCATACCCATACTTTGTTGCCACAGGGGGAGAGGGTAGGGGATACGTTAATTTGCCAGACAGGGAAATTTGGAGATTATATAGGGAAAGTTGAAATCAAGTATAACCAGAGAAAAGAAATTGAAGAAATTGGGGCAACATGTATTCCAACGGCAGATTATCCCCCTGATGCAGAGATAATCAGGTTGTTACAAAAGCAAAAAAAACAATCTGAAGAAATTCTTGGTGTTGAAGTGGTTCACCTTGCACAGGAAATTCCTGTATCCTGGATTGAAGAATCTCCCCTGGGGAATGTACTGGCAAATGGATTAAAATCCTGGGTTGGTGCTGACCTGGGTATTGTGAATTCGGGGACTTTATTATTTTCCCTGCCCTCAGGCCCAATTACTCGAAAAGACCTGTTGCAATTATGCCCCCATCCCATTAATCCTTGCAAGATGGAATTAACGGGGGAACAATTAAAAAAGATCTTTGAAGAAGCTCTTTATCAAGAAGTGATTGACCGAGAATTAAAGGGATTTGGTTTCCGGGGAAAAGTAATAGGATGGTTAAATGTTGCAGGTGCCCACATCCATTATGATCCCAATTACCCTGAAGGAAACCGCATTAGGCAAATATGGGTAGGGGATGAACGATTGCAAGAACAGCGGGCTTATACGATAGGGACCATTGACATGTTTACCTTTGGGGTTGTTTTTCCCACTTTTAAGCAAGGAAAAGATATCCGGTTTTATTTCCCTGAGTTTTTGCGGGATGTTATACAAAAAGAGCTGGGGAATGAAAAGACATTGAAAGAGTGCCGTCTTCAACACTGGTTGCCCTTTTAGACATCTATGGAACGACTTATTTCTTCCTGTCATATTCTATTATGTAATCTATGGCTTTTGCCATTGACAGGAGGAATAAAAGTGGTTGAAGTACAACCTATTATTATTGATGGACATCAGGTTGTGGCCATTTCTGTAAAGCTTCCAAAAACAACCCTTCTTGTGGTTACCACAGAAAAAGGATATATTATGTGCGGAGCTTTGGATGTAGGCCTTTTAAATGAAAGGCTATCTGACCGCCATATTATTGCAGGCAGGGCGGTTGGTGTTAAGACCATTGATCAATTATTAGAAGCTCCTTTGGAATCGGTAACAAAAACAGCAGAAGAACAGGGCATTTTTGCGGGCATGAAAGGAAGAGACGCAATCCTTGCCATGTTGTAAAAGATAAAAATATTAAGATGAGGGATGAATAAATGAATTACCAATTACTTTCTAATTATATTACGAGTACCGAGGACAATGTATATGCTATTAAAAATGTGCCGTCGGAAGTCGTCGGCACTGTTTTCGCTAAAGTTAGCCGCAGTCCTAAAGGATTTCGGGACAACCTTTATGATTTAATCAAAGAGGACATGCTCCAATTGCCGGATATTGATATGGTTTCCATGTTTAAGAATTCAACAGCCCATGCTGGTGGATTTATGAAAAAATGGGGTGTAAATTATGGCCATTCTAGCATTAAGGAACATGCTTTTGCCCAATTTTGCATTGAAGGGGTTTCCCGCTGGTTTACAGAAGCTTTAGAAACCGTCCAATCTGCTAAATGGCTTTCTTTTACTGAATTTAGTTTGCGTTATCAAAAACCAGAAGGGGTAATTACCCCGAAAGAATTGGATCAGCATCCGGAATTAAAAGAGGCATATGAAGCATTTGCTAAAGATTGTTTTGCTTATTATGAATCCCTTGTGCCATTGTTTGTTTCCTTAATTAAAGAGAAAAATAAAGAACTTTCAGATGGCGCAGCAGAAAAGCTGGCCTATGAAAATGCAAGAAACATCCTTCCTCTTGGCACAAAATCCAATGTAGCTGTTACGGGAAATGCCCGGGCGATTTCTGATGCCATTGCAGAGTTGTTGGCCCATGAGGGATTTAATCAGGAATTTGTAGAAACTGCAGAAAAAATTAAGAAACATACAACAGAAGTATTGCCTTCACTGATTAGCTATACCGAAGCTACACCTTATTTAAAATCCATGGTTGGGAATTTCTATGAAAGAAAGGTCCAGGGGGATGGGTATCCTATCTATAACGGGCCATTTGTAGAAAAAGAAGAAGATTCTCCTGCTCTTTTCTTCCAAAATTCAGAGGATATAACCCTTGGAGACCCTTCTTTAATGAATCGTTTTAGTGAGTTGCCACAGGTGATGCGGGCCTTTGGGGAAAAAGTAGCGGTTACCTGTTCTGAAGCATGCCACCATCAAATGATTCGCCATCGTGCTTTTGATTTCCAAATTCAATTGCCTGATACCAATTGTGGCATGATTCTTCCTAAAGAAGCGGTAGAAGCCATCGGGCAAAAAGAGGGAGATCAAATTATTGATATTCTTGTTTCTATGGGTCAACGTTCTAAAGAGTTGTACGAGCAATTTGTAGAAAATGGGTTAGGGTCTATAGCACCTTATGTGGTATTAAATTTAAATGCTCGTCGTTTGCCTTTCTATGCAAATATGTATGGATTGGCCCATTTCATTACCCTGCGCAAAGAAGAGTATGCCCAGGATGAAATCCGCAGTGTAGCTTCTCAATTAGAAGATATTTTTCAGGACATGGAGAATTCTTTAACCCATTTTAAATTTGACCGTCATCTGGATAAGTAAAGCTTGTAGATAAGGGGGTTGAATATGAATCAGGACATCAAGGAATTGAAAGAAGAATTACGAGCAATACAGGAAGCCCAAAGGCAATTAGCCAGAAGGACAGCCTTTCTTGCGGAAAAAGTAACTACCATGGAACGGGGAGAAGAAGGGATTGCTCCACCACTGGAAGTGAAGAAAGAACCACAACCGCCAATTCCCCCGCCCCAACACATAGAGGGGAAAGAAAAACCTGTGCAGTCTGAAAACCTGGAATTCCGTATTGGTGGGACATGGTTTAGTCGCATCGGTATCGTTGCTGTTATTGTGGCCCTGGCCTATTTTTTGAAATATGCCATTGATAATGACTGGATTGGTCCCACAGGTAGAGTAGTATTGGGAATTCTTGCGGGAATTGGGTTACTATTTGCTGGTGAGAAGTTTCGGGGCAAATATCCTGGATATGCTCAGGTTCTTTTAGGTGGAGGAAGTTTAGCCCTATATTTTTCCGTTTATGCGGGATACAGCTTTTATGGTCTTTATTCTTCAGTGATTACATTCTTGTTGCTTGTATTAGTAATGGCTAATACGGTATTTATGTCCATTCGCCATGATTCCCTGCCTATAGGTGTGTTAGGGATTATTGGAGCCTATTCAATCCCTTTTGTTATTGGAAGCGCAGAACCCTCCCTCTGGACACTCTATGGTTATTTAACCATAGTAACAGCAGGAGTTCTTGCTGTCTCTATTTATAAAAAGTGGTCTGTATTTCAGTTTTTGAGTTTCTTTATTGTACAGATTGTTATTTTAGTGACCCATGGAACAGGTGACTTTTGGCTTCATTTCATGTTTGTTCTGGTGATTTTCGCTTTTTATTTAGGAATTGCTACTGTGTATAATATCCGAAAGGGAGTTCCATCCATAGTAGCAGATCTTGTCCTTATCTTTTTAAATGCAGCCACTTTTTTTGCCTGGAGCAGTTATTTATTAGAAGATACCTTTATGGTTGATTATATGGGTTTTTATGCTGTATTTCTTGCAGTGATTTATCTTTATATAGGAAAAATGTCCTATGCTATGGCGAGAGAAGACATAAAGCGGGTGTATACCCTGTTTTTAGTGTCCTTTGTTTTAGTTACCATTGCAATTCCCCTTCAATTAAATGATTACTATATTGGGTTTGCCTGGTTTGCTGAAGCTCTTGGATTAGGATATATAGCCCAACGATTAAATCGTACCCCTGCACTGTTTGCTGCCATCGTGGTATTTTTCTTAGGATTGTTTGAATCCTTTTTCGAGATTTTTTCCATGTGGAATTCTCAATGGTTCTTTTTCAATGCCACTACCTTTTTGTTTCTTTTTGGCATTGGGGTATCTTATCTTCTTGCAAGATTGGCAAAAAAATTGGATTGGCCTAAAGACCTGCAAAAGGTGATTCCAGGTTTTCTTTATGGCCTGTTTTTAGTATTCATTTTCTTTGTCATCATTGTAGAAAATCATGATTTCTTTTCTCGTACGCAAATTGACTTTTTCTTATCCCCTGAACAGTTAAGCTTAAGTGCGTTATGGTTGATTTATGCCATTGTATTGTTTACTTTAGGGATGAAACGACAGAATCGATATATGCGCTATTGCGCATTAAGTTTGATGGCAATTACGATTATCAAAGCCTTTTTTATCGATCTGGCCAGCCTGTCTACCCTCTTTAAAATTATCCTATTTATCATTCTTGGGCTTAGCCTATTAGGAGTATCGTATTACTATCAGAGGAAGAAAGATGACATATAAAGGGATGAATTGTGATGAAACCAAGTGGATTAATTCTTATGATCATGATGCTTCTGTTTCAACCTCTGGCCTTTGCCGAAGAAAATAGTGGGATTACAGAGACCTTTCGTTACAGATTCGAGAAAAAGATAAGTCTTCCATCTCCACAAGCCTTTTTTCAATTAGAATTGGATCCATCCTTATTTGCCAATTTAGATTCCACTTTAAGGGATTTACGTTTATATTCTGATGGAAAAGAACTTGGTTTTACAGGATTGCCAGTAAATGAGGTAGATCGGCAACAAACTGTCCTAACTATTTTAAATAAAGGAGTGGAATCTAACGGCAATTACAGTTTTGAATTTCATGTACCCAATGGAGTACCTAAAGATAAAGAGCGATTGTTAAAAGTTTTTTTGAATCCTGCCCCCTATTTTGTAAAAGGGGAATTGTGGGGTGGTGTGGACGGAAAGGAATGGAAGAAGCTCAAGGACATTACTCTTTTTTCTATAGAAGAAAGGGTCAATGAAATTTCCTTGGATAAAATTCAATATCCCTACTTAAAAATCTCCTTTTCTCCCCCTGCAATGAAAGAAAACTCCAGTGACCTGGTTGTGAATATGGTTCAACTGATTAGTGCTACAACGGTTGGAACAACGGAGTCTTCTTTGGAGAAAATGAAAATTGAATTTAGTCCAGAAGATGAGAATCATGTATCTTCTTTTTTAGTGGATTTAAAATTTCAAAATCGTCTAACTGACCAAATCACAGTTCAAACCGGGGAAAAAGCTTTTTATCGTAAGGTAAGTTTAGAAGGAAGTGAGGATGGGGAAAAATGGTCTCCTATTCTTTCTACGTATATTTATCGTGGTGTAGGAGAGGGAGATGAGAAATTATCTATTCCTTATGAACCACGTTATGACCGTTATCTAAAAATTAAAATTTATAATGAAGATAATCCCCCTTTACAAATTGATGGGGTTGAAGGAAAGGTATATCCTGTGCGAGTGTTGGTGAAATCGCCACAGGGTTCTACTACATTTACGCTAGAAGGTTATTTTGGTAATCCTCGTTTAAAATCCCCTTCCTATGATGTAGGAGATGTATTAAAAGAAAGCGGATGGCGAGAGTATCCTTTGATTAAAGTAAAAGATTTTCAGCCCAATCCAGTTTATGACCCGAATAAAGCGTTGCCTTTTACGGAACGTTATCCATCGATATTAACTTTCGGATTAATTTTGGCAGCTGGGGTTGTGCTGTTTATTCTGTACCGTACAATTAAAACGGTAAATAAACCATAAATTCTGAGGGTCCCCTTGTTTTCTAAATGGAGGAGAGAGAAATGATGGGAAAAGCAGCGAAAATGGTTCTTGCCTCTTTACCGCAAAACCATATTTCCAGACTAGCAGGTAAATTCGCACGGTCAAAGTTCAGCAAAAAAATAGTAAAGAGATATGCAGAGCATTTTAAAATAAATGTGTCTGAGGCAGAAAAGAATCTGGAAGAGTATGAGCATTTAACGGATTTCTTTATCCGGAAACTTAAAAAAGGAATGAGAATCATTGATTCATCCTCTGACTCAATTGTAAGTCCTGTGGATGGAACTATTTCGGAGTTCGGTTTGATTCACAATGATACCCTTATTCAAGCTAAAGGGATTGATTATACGACAACACAATTATTAGGCAATAGCAAAATGGCAGAACGCTTTAGGGACGGAACCTTTATAACCATTTATTTAAGTCCTAGTGATTATCATCGCATTCATGTCCCATTGGCGGGAAAAGGGGTTTCTTACACATATATTCCAGGAAGATTATTTCCCGTTAATCAGATTGGAGTAAACAATGTAAAAGGATTGTTTGCTAGAAATGAACGATTAATCAGTTATTTGGAAACAGATGCAGGATTGGTAGCCATGGTAAAGGTGGGAGCTTTTATTGTAGGCAGTGTTAAAGTAAATTACCATGAAGAGGCAACAACCAATCCCACTCATAGGATTCCTGTATCAAGGGATATAAATCCTATGCCCTTCTATGAAAAGGGAGATGAAATTGGTTGGTTTGAATTTGGATCTACGGTGATTCTCCTATTCGAAAAAGATCAAATGAATCTGTTGCCTGGACTGGCTACAGGCCAAAAAGTAAAAATGGGGGAAAGAATCGGAACCATTTAAAACCTGGTTTAGAGCAAGTCTAACCCGATGTATACAGGCATATATTTGTCGGTATGGGGGTGGTGTCATGTTAAAGAGAATTCGCAAGAAATTACTCAGGCGTCCCATACCGACAAAATACCTGTTTTTGTTTACCCTTCTTTTATTTTTTGCTCTGGTCATCCAAACTTTTTATTATATTGAGAAACGTTTAGCTCCTACGATTCAAGAGATTGCCCGTTTTAAGGTTGAACAACTTGCCAATCATGCGATTAATGACACCTTGAGTAAAAATATTATGCAAGGTGCTGATTTTCGCCAGTTAGTTGAATTTCAAAAAGATGATAATGGCAAGATTCAATCCGCATTATTTAACAACAATGAGTATTCCCGTATTGTAAGCGAATCAATTCAACATATAGCGCCGATTTTGGAAGAGATGGAATCAGAACCCCTTAAACTTCCCCTTGGCCAGGTTTTACAAAGTAACCTTTTAGCCTCTTTAGGTCCAGTTATTCCTGTTAATTTAGTTCCCTTTGGTGATGTACAGGTAAAAATGGAAACCAGAATCCAAGACTCTGCGATTAACATGGTTTTATATACAGCAGTGTTAGTCATTGAAACAAAAGTGAAAATTATTATTCCTTTTTCCACAGAACCTGTTACCATTCATTCTGAATTGCCAATATCTAATGCAATGATTGTAGGAAATGTTCCCCAATTTTATTATGATGGAACGGGGAATGTTGTAGGCAGCGAAAAACCAGGTGTGCAAGCTCCGAACATCATTCCGCCTGTTCAGGCAAGCACAACGGTTCAACCATAAAACTTCCTTAAAAAAACCGCTTAGCGGTTTTTTTTATTTAAATTAATAATTCTTGCCACAATATATTCTTTACAAAAGTATTTTGACATACATAGTAATATGGTGTAAAGTATAAATAGGGAGGTGGTTAGATGAAAACCACAATTTCAACAGACCTTATTCGGGGGCATACGGACACTATCATTTTAAACATACTTCGCCAGGGTGATAGCTATGGTTATGAAATCTATAAGAAAATCTTTGAATTAAGCGGGAACAAGTACGAACTGAAAGAGGCGACTTTATATACTGCTTTTCGCAGACTGGAGAAAGAAGGATATATCCTATCCTATTGGGGAGATGAAACCCAGGGTGGCAGACGGAAGTATTATCGCATTACTGAAGAAGGAAAAGAACTGTATGAACAAAATAAAAAAGATTGGAGTTTTGCCAAAGGAATATTAGACCAATTAATTGAAGGAGGTCTTAAAAATGTTAAGGAATGAAAACTATGTGGATCAAAAAGTAAAATCCTTTATTGAACAGTTATTCGCTGGAGTTGGAAGAAGCCAACAGCTGTTTGATCTAAAGGAAGAATTAGCAACAAATTTAAAAGATAAAATAGGGGATTATCAAGCACGTGGAATGGATGAAGAGACTGCTTTCAAAGAAGCCGTGATTACCATGGGAGATTTAAGCGGGTTAGTTGAGGATATGCGAAAACTGGGCCAGGACCAGGCAAAACAATCAGTGTATTCTACCATGACAACGAGGATTTCCACAGTTGGAATCGTCCTTGGTGTAATGCTTGTCCTTTTTGGCATTTTCGTTTCTGCCATGTTGTATTTTATGAATTTAGAAGGAGAAGCTGTAACGGGGACTGGAATTTTTATTGTAGCCGGTGGTATATTGATGACCTATAGTATCCTTACCCGTGAAACGAGAAAAAAATATGGAATGAATAAGATTCGTGCCATCCTTTATGCTTTTTCTGTGGGACTCATCCTTTTTGGGTTGTTTACCGCATCAATTACTAAATTCTCAACCGGGGAAATTTATATTTCCATTGCTTCTTTAATGGTATTTTTTATTAGTGGGGTAGGGTTGTTTTTATATCTATTGCTTACAGGTGCTAATCGTTTAAAAAGCAAATAAAAATAAAGTCGTTTGAACATTTACTGCAAATTAAACTATTGCAAAATTTCCTTTCATAGGATAACTTTAATCCTGTACCAAAAAATTAAATGATTCACTACTAGGGGGGTCCGTGAGCCGGACTGAGAAAAGAACGCGATGAAGTTCTTTGACCCTCGGGACCTGATCTGGGTAATACCAGCGTGGGAAAGTAGTTTAACGGCTAATTGTGTCCTATATCAATTCGACGATCAGCCGGGTCCCTTCTTTTATGAATGGACCCGGCTTTTTTTCCATGTTCCCGGTAGTGAGAAGGAGGATATCATGACCATTACCAATTTCTCAGGAAGTAAAAAGGTGTATGTTGAGGGTTCACGTCAAGATTTGCGTGTGCCGATGAGGGAAATTGAGCTTCATCCCTCAGAAGATCGCAATGGCAATAGGGAAGCAAACGAACCTGTTCGTGTATATGATACAAGCGGCCCGTATACAGATGAAAATTATCAAGTAGATATTCGACAAGGGCTTTCCCCTCTACGTAAAAAATGGATTTTAGAGCGGGATGATGTTGAAGAGTATAAGGGGAATGAGACCCAGGTTCTCCGTGCAAAAGAAGGAAAAGCTGTAACTCAAATGAGCTATGCAAGAAGGGGGATCATTACTCCAGAAATGGAGTTTGTAGCCATTCGTGAAGGTATGGATCCGGAATTTATACGCCAGGAAGTAGCTGCAGGACGGGCCATTATTCCTGCTAATATCAATCATCCAGAAAGTGAACCAATGATCATAGGACGGCATTTCTATACAAAAATTAATGCTAACATTGGGAATTCTGCTGTATCTTCTTCTATTGAGGAAGAAGTGGAGAAAATGACCTGGGCTATTCGTTGGGGTGCCGATACCATTATGGATCTTTCTACAGGGAAAGAGATTCATCAAACCCGGGAGTGGATTCTCCGTAATTCACCGGTTCCTATTGGTACTGTACCTATTTATCAGGCTTTAGAAAAAGTAGATGGAAAAGCGGAAGATTTAACCTGGGAGATTTACAGAGATACCCTTATTGAACAGGCTGAACAAGGGGTGGATTATTTTACAATCCATGTCGGAGTTCTTCTCCGTTATATTCCACTTACGGCAAATCGGGTAACAGGGATTGTTTCCCGTGGGGGTTCTATTATGGCCGGTTGGTGCCTTGCCCATCATGAAGAGAACTTCTTATATACCCATTTCGAAGAGATCTGTAAAATCTTGAAAGCTTATGATATTGCTGTGTCCCTTGGAGATGGTTTACGTCCTGGTTCTATTGCTGATGCCAATGATGAAGCCCAATTTGCTGAATTAGAAACCCTGGGTGAGTTAACGAAAATCGCCTGGAAACATGATGTGCAGGTTATGATTGAAGGTCCTGGGCATGTGCCTTTGCATAAAATTAAGGAAAATGTAGAGCGGCAAATGGAAGTATGCCAGGAAGCTCCATTCTATACTTTGGGGCCTTTAACCACAGATATAGCTCCAGGTTATGACCATATCACTTCTGCCATTGGTGCGGCCATGATTGGCTGGTTTGGTACAGCCATGCTATGCTATGTTACACCTAAAGAACATTTAGGGTTACCTAATAAAGAAGATGTTCGGGTAGGCGTGGTGACATATAAAATTGCAGCCCATGCAGCGGATTTGGCAAAAGGACATCCTGGTGCACAGGTGAGAGATGATGCTTTATCTAAAGCCCGTTTTGAATTCCGCTGGCAGGATCAATTTAACCTTTCTCTGGATCCGGACCGTGCTGTGGAATACCATGATGAAACATTACCAGCAGAAGGGGCTAAAACAGCGCATTTTTGTTCCATGTGTGGTCCTAAATTTTGTGCAATGAAAATTACCCAGGATATTCGTGAAGTTGCTAAAGAAAAATCTCAGGAGTTCCGTGAGGGCGGAAATAAAATTTATCTCTAAAGAAAACCTGGATAATATTTCTAAAGGCCGACTTTATATTTCATAAAGTTGGCCTATTTCTTTTTCTTTTTGGCATACTCTGCCCGTTCCCATCTTTTTAAAGAAGGATAAGGGTCAAAAGACCATTCTGTTCTTCCATTATCCCGATACATGCCGTAATGAAGATGGGGGGGGAATTTGCCAGAGGTTCCTGGTTTGCCATAACCTGAGCTTCCTACATATCCAATGACTGTCCCAGGTTCTACAATATCCCCTATTTTAAGTTTTTTGTTAAAACTGCTTAAATGGGCGAAGTAGTGATATATATTATCTAAATCTCGAATTCCCATCCGCCAGCCTCCATATGGGTTCCAACCTTTAATTTCAATAATGCCATAACTGGTAGCACGGACAGGTGTTCCATATCCAGCAAAAATATCAGTTCCTTCATGGATTCGGCGACCACCCCATCCCCTTGGGGCTCCCCAGGTATTATGGTAGGTATAGTTATAACCTCTAGGAATTGGGAAAAATTCACCTGAGAAATGGGAGCGATTGTATTGGTGAAAAACGGTAGCAAATTCACTAATTACTTTTACATTTTGGCTCCGCAAATAATAATTCCACAGAGCGATTTGTACATCTGCTTCTGTAGTGCCGTATTGTGCGATAAATTCTGCTATACTGTAAAGAACATCTTCATCATTATTTCTTTCTGCAATTCCATCTCCATTTCCGTCTCGGCCAATACCATGGAAGATGGCGATGGCTGAGGGATTGGTATCTTCTTCTACGGGATTAAGGGCACCAGACCATATATGGGGCGGAATCAAGATGGACGTGATACGATTGTTTTGTTCAGGAGTCTTCCCCTTTTTTTTACGGTGAATATTTTTTTCATAACGATCCATCGCCGCTAAATAATACCAGGAAATATGGGTAATGGTTTCCATGCGGCGATATAGTTCATCCCTTTTCTTAGACAGTAGGGCTTCTTCCTTTTGTTGTGTTGCAAGGGCAGCTTCTTCAATCTCTTCTTCATTGGCGAAGGTTAAGGAAGGGCCTGTAAGTAAAATGCTGATAATGAATATGGATAAGAGAACTTTGGACAACATGACATCCTCCATGACTGCGTATATTTCTATAAAGTAGTTTGCTCTAGAAAAAATCAATACATGAAGACAATTTCTGTAAGTGAATGAATGGAGGCCTAATAAAGTGAAAGGGAAACCAGATTGGATAAAAATTAAAGTAAAACAGGGAGAAAATTACCTAACAATTAAAAATAATATGAGAAATCATTCCCTGCATACTGTTTGTGAGGAAGCAAATTGCCCCAATATATTTGAATGTTGGGAAAACCGAACGGCTACCTTTATGATTTTAGGAAAAACTTGCACACGGGCCTGTCGTTTTTGTGCAGTTGATACAGGAAAACCTTTGCCATGGGATCCAGAAGAAGGGGAAAGAGTGGCAGAAGCAGCGGAATCCATGGGTGTTCAATATGTGGTGATTACTTCTGTAGCAAGGGATGATATGCCTGATGGAGGGGCAAGAGGCTTTGTAGAAACCATACAGGCCATTCGACGGCGCCTGCCTTTATGCCGTATTGAAGTATTGATTCCTGATTTTGGCGGCAATATTGCTTCTTTAAAAAAAGTATTGGAAGCAAAACCGGATGTATTAAACCATAATATTGAAACGGTACGTAGATTAACGGGGAGAATCCGTTCTAAAGCAACCTATGATCGAACACTTGCCCTTTTGAAAAATGCAAAGGAGTTCGATTCTGGGATTCCAACGAAATCCAGTATAATGGTCGGACTTGGAGAGACCTATGAGGAACTTTTGCAGACCATGGACGATTTGCGTAATGTTAATGTGGATATTGTAACGATAGGGCAATACTTGCAACCAGGTCCAACTTATGCCAATGTTGAGAAGTATTATCATCCTGATGAGTTTGCAACATTAAAAGCAGAAGCGGAAAAAAGGGGATTTTCTTTTGTTCAATCAGGTCCGTTAGTTAGAAGTTCTTATCGGGCCCATGAACAAAAAATGGACCCTGGTTCCCTTTAGGGGAATCAGGATCCGCAATTTAGTTGCCCTTGTTATCTTTGCCCAATAATTTTTTCGATTTCACTATCTGTTTTATTTCCAAAAGAACCGGCATTACGATGGACATTATCTATAACCTTTTGGTTACCAGTTGTATATACTTTGTAATAGCGGGGGCATACACTAGATGTTTGATTTTGCACTTTTTGTAACACAGTTTTTAACTGATTTGTATTAAGCCCTTTTGTGTTACAACCAACAATGGCTTGATTATCCGTTGTTAATACAGAAACATTTTTAACTTCTGGAATGGTCTTCGCAACACCTGCAATTGCATTTGCCAACATTTGTCGGTCTACATATACATTTTGTGATGTAATATTTGCTGTACTGGCTGCACGGGTACTTGCTCCTGTTCCCTCGCCAATACGAGTGTAACCAACTGAAGGCTGTTGGCGATTCGTCGTTGTGTTGTTTGATTTGTAAATGGAATAATTATAGGTACCCATTTGCTGATTTCTTGCGGTATTTACATTGTTGTTGTATCCGTAATTAGAATATCTGTTGATTCCTGTTGTATCGGTACCATAGGTACTTGTACCGTTACGATAGGTACCATAGGTACCCGTTCCGTAAGTACCTGTTCCTGTACCTCTGGTAGGTGCAGTATAGGTTTGGTACCCATTTCTTACACCTGTATTGGTCCATCCTCTGTTGTCTAACATGGCATTTCGAGGATCATAAACACCACGGGTATTGGTTTGAATACGTGTTCCGTTAGTGTTGTAACCCGTTTGGTTTGTTCTTGCGGTATTAGTGTTACAAGCAGTTAATGCGAAAGCCAATCCTAGAGTGGTTAACGTAAGGGCAATTTTCTTTTTCATTGGTCCACCTCCTACCCTGTAGGTTCGACTAAATTCCACTACAGCTTTCGTGGTAATTAGATGTGGGTTACGGAAAGTGTGGAAAGGTAGGCAATAGGCTGCTTATGCAGGGAATAGATGAGTCACTTTCGATTTTATGGTAAAATAAGTAGTAATGTACATGGAAAAAGGGGATGAATCCACGTGTTCCGTATTCAGGGGAATGTCTATGAATTAGTTGAAGAATATAAAGATGGTTTTAACCTTGAGGCTGTGAAAAGCCGTTATAGTGACGTTCTCGATAAATTTGATTACCTGGTAGGGGATTGGGGATACGGGCAATTACGGTTAAAGGGCTTCTTTGAAGATGCCAATAAAAAAGCCCCATTTGATTCAAAAATTAGTTTCTTTGATGAGTATATTCTGGAGTATTGCAATTTTGGGTGTGCCTATTTTCTATTGAAAAAAGTAAAGGAATTATCAGGCCTTCCTGAAGAGGACATGATTTCAGAAATGAAAGAACCATTAGATAATCCAGCAGATGTTTCTAATAAATTCATCAATGAGGAAGAGCTAAAAGATAAAAAAAGAGAAAACCGCCGACGTCCGCCACGGGCAAAACGGAATTTTAAACGAGAACAAACAGAACAACCCCTTGGATGATAAGGGTTGTTTTTTTAAGTATGTATTGTAACACTTATAATAAAACCTTTATATATAAGGGATTAACTGTTATTGTCTGATTTATTTATCTATGAAACAGGGTTTTTAGTGACCGATTGATAACAAACTTGGGATAACTAGGGGATAAATGAAGCAAATTGATAAGTAAAACATGATTATTCTTTAGCTTGGTTCCCAGTGGCTTGAACAATATCGGCCAGAGTATCAGCTGCTTGTTGGTCAGCATCTTAGAAGCATTTGGCCATAAATATCCATGGTTGTATTAATCCTTGAGTGGCCTAAACGTGAACTAATGACTTTAATGGATTGGTTAGACATGATTAGTAAAGTAGTGGATGTATGGCGCAAATCATGGAAGCGGATTTGTGGTAGATCATGCTTTTTCAGAAAGCGTCCAAACCAGGATGAATGAAAAACAGGGCTTATAAGGTTACTAGCTGTAGAGCAAAACAGAAAGTCCTTTTCTAGCTTCCACTTATCGCCTAATTTTAACCGAAGATTCAGCTAGGTGGATGGTCCTTTTTGAAGAGTCTGTTTTGGGTTCTTTGATAATAACACCTTCGCCGCGGATATATTGAGCCATTTGTATTACTTCCAGGGTCCGGGCCTCAAAGTCAATATGATCCCATTCAAGGTCATGCAGCTCCTCTAACCTTAAACCGGTCATGACTGCCATATGAATAAGTAATTCCCGCTGTATTCCTTCTTGATGTGCCGCTTCAAGAAGAGCGATAACTTGTTCCTTATTATAAGCATTTCCTGATTGGCTTTTTTCCTATAGGGCTTAAGGTTTTTTGCTGGGTTGGTTGCAAGGATTCCCCATTCGACAGCGCATTTAAAGATAGAGCGTATTAATCGATAATAGACGTTGATAGTAGCCGCAGACAGCTTTCCTCCCCTTGTCTTAATGCCCTCTTCCTGAAGGTTGTCCATGAAGCTGAGTAAATAAATGGAAGGGTTCAATGGTTTCTAGCTTCAGGTGGCCCATAGCGGGCAGCAAACGGAGCCTTAAAGCTTCCTTATAGTTCAGTATTGTGTTGCTTTTCTGCATAATGGGTAAGCCGGTCCTGAGTAAAGGCGGACAGGGTCATTTT
This sequence comes from uncultured Paenibacillaceae bacterium, assembly GCA_946478845.1. Next base: position 38,084 of record CAMLDI010000003.1, on the reverse strand, counting down.
TGCTGGTTTTACATATGACCCCGCTTCAACTTCAGCAATAAACTTGGCTAGCTCTTTTTCGTCTTCCCGCTTTCTGGTAGCTTTAACAGTCCGGGTGTGGCGGATCCGCTTCCCGTTGGTATCATATCCAACGTTAGCGGTTAATCTCCAGGAATCTTTTCCACGCTTTTCAACATTTCCAGCCATTTCTTTTTTCCCTCCTTTCGTGTGTGTGCAAACAATAACCTATATACCTGTTTTTTATGCGGGACTTGAGGTACCGCAGGGGTTGAGCTATAGAGCCACAAGGGTTTATGCGGTCCCGTCTTAATAATTAAAGTAGATACCTCTTTTGAAGAAAAAGGGACTTTGGTCCGCAAAAAGTGGGCCCTTTACCTTCGTAGCCAATAAGTAATAACTACAACAACCACAATTAAATAATACAACAAATAGGGTAAATATGGAATAAATAAGGGAATGTATATTCGTATATATAAATATGTGTAATTAATTATTCTATTGTTTATAAGTCATATTCCTCTTGAATACTTGAAATTAAATTCTTATAAAATTTTCGGGTATTTATTAAGGATCTTTTTTTATCATAAGTAATTGGGTCTCTTTGATTTAAGGTATTGGATATTTCTTGGCAATAATTGTTGAATAATTGAACTATAGTTTTTTTAATTTTTAATATTAATTTAGGTAACTCTATTGTTAAAGAATCATCATCGTATTCTTCAAAAGTGCGTATTTCCTGGATTATTTTTAAATAACAAAAGATAGATAGAATAAGTGCATTGTGCTTATTGTTTTCGTTGTCATATGTAAATAGACCTTTTTGCATATAAGATCCCAAGGAGATCATATTTGGATGCGTAAATTCTGATAAAAACTTATATAGTTGATTATGAATTTTTGGTTCATATTTTAAACCAATCTCTTTGTATCCAAATTCGATGTAGTCATCTAAAATTTTTCCTGTTGAAGGTTCTTTCAAAATAAGGACCTTATCTTTTTTTTCAATTTTATATCTCATAATTGATTTCCCGATTGGATAGTAAACGAAATTATTAATTTGTTCCGGATTGTCTAAAACAAAACGTGTCATTAAATAATTTTCATAAATACTTCTGATTAAAATAAGAGCATCTTCATGATGTTTGTATAAAATTAATTTTTCAATGGCTGAAAAAGTCTTTGTTGATTTAGTAAAACAAAAGTAAACAAAATCATTGACTGCATTATGTTGCTTGTGAGATCCCCAACTTAAATTATTAAGTAAAACCTCAGAAACACCGTAACCAACCATCTGTTGCCCCATTTGTAATAATTCATTGAAAAAAAATAATAGTTTATCTTCCGTTTTTGAATCCAACATTAATAACTACCATCCTTTATAAATAATTTTTGACAAATGTATACAAAAAAGCAGGTGAATATTGAAATAATACCGAATTTTTACTATTTATAGTAACAACATTAAGTAGAAAAAACTAGGGGTGTTTTATGGCTAAAATTCAGCAGCTCCTTGGGTCCAATCCTATTGAGGCCAGCAGTCTGTTCGTGTCTACTGGAGGTTTTACTAATTCTACAAAAAATGTGGTTCTACGAAATGGGATTAAACTAATTGACCTTGAAGTAGTAAATCTAATAAATGAATGGTATGAAAAGTTTCTGACAGAAACTAAATCTTTAATTCCTATGAAGCGGGTATATGTGCCATTTTAACTAAATAGCTTTTTTTGGTTCCTAATGAAGCAGTCACAATTTTTTTACTTACGATTTTTTGCGATACAAATAATTATTATAAAAATGTAATAAGTCGGAAAATGAGGAGTGGAAGAATTGGATGTCAAGCATAACTTACCCAAAGTTATAAAATCCGGTGTATTAAAGATTTTTAATGATGTACCTTGTTATGTTTTGGATGATGGTCAAAGGGTATTTAGGTTGTTTAATTTAACGAAAGCTTTGCGTGGAAAAGAGCATGGTAAGTTTGCGAATTATTTAGCCGCTTCAAATATTGTTGAATACCTTCCAGAACGTTTAAGACCATTAACAGACAATAATAACGATCGTGTTCCACAAGGAATAATTGAGTTTACTTTTAATGGACAGATAGAAAAAGGGTATAATTCTGAAGATTTTATGGATGTGTGCACAGCATTTGTTGAAGCAAATATGGACGGTGTCAACTTATCCGATGCACAAAAGGAAATATTATTTAATGCAAATAAATTTATTCTAGCTTGCGCCAAAGTTGGAATCGTAGCATTAATTGATGAAGCAACCGGGTATCAATATGAACGTGAATTTGATGCATTACAACTTAAACTTCAATACTTTCTTACTGATTCATTAAGAGAGTGGGAAAAAACGTTTCCTGATGATTTGTGGGAAGAGTTTGGAAGACTAACAAATTGGAAAGGAAGTCTAACTCAGCGTCCTAAATACTGGGGGAAGCTAGTAAATGAATTTATTTATGATTGTATGGATCGGGATTTAGCAAATTACCTTCGAGAAAATAAACCTCCAAAATATACAGGTGTTAAGTATCATCAATGGCTAAATGAGAATTATGGTGTTAAAGAATTAACGCAGCACATTTGGAAAATAATTGGAATGTCTAAATCATGTGAATCAATTGAAGATCTTAGATATTTGACGAATAGGGAGTTTAATAAAAAACCTGTTCAATTAAGACTTTTTCAACGTTTCTAGATATTTTTTTAAAAATAACTATAAATGAGCAAAAACCCTAACATTTATTTACATTAGAAGAGAATAGACCTCTTTAGGATATTTTTAGTTGCTCAAATACATGGGAGAAGGGTACGTTTTTTGTCCCACATTCGTATATCCACTTGGCATAATCGACCTTTATTCTCTTTCTTACATTGCGCAGCCCCTCTCCAAATCGACAAGGTTTTCCTAAACAAATTGTGCAATATAAGTACGTAAAAGATAACAATACCCATAGTCTTTCAATGGCTCGAATAGATCGGATTTGATATCCTTCAAAATCAAGATTCCCCTTTGTTTGTCTGAAAAAAATCTCGATGGGCCAACGATGGCTATAGTAGTCAAAATTACTTCTGTTTCTAACGAAACATCTGTACTCAAAAAAGCCCGAAGGGCTTTCGGGTTTTGGAATGCATCTCGTGGCCAGCAGAATAAAACAACCGCATTTTCTATATCATTAAGAGCTCCTTCGTAACGATAGACCCAATAAGTAGTACCGTTCACGGTCACAAGGCGAACGTCTTCTTTGGTAACAAAGCTAGCTAATGGGATTTTTTATTTCTTTGGAATGCTTTACAACAAATTGTAAGGATTCACGTTTAACCATGGTTTTAAGATAGGATTCATTCCATACTCCTTTTGGAAGAAAATGGCAGATCGAGGTCCTATCACAGGAACTCCATTCTGCCAAATCTATAATTTTTCCACGATACCCTTTAGCAGTCGATGCCATAACAAATTCCTTAATATGCTGAAAAGCAGGCTTCGAAAAATATTGGGGAAGCCGACAGCTTTGAAGGAAATTGATAATAGAATCGTGATTTAGTAGGGTAGAAGTATGAGACATTTTCTTTTTCTCCTTATGGTAAGGGTTTGTGTGGTAACTTATCTATACCATTAAGGAAAAGAAATGTCTCTATTTTATTTTAAAAGGAATAAAATGGTAGTTAATTTGCTCATTTATAGTATTTAATATCCTCTGATTCTTCTTTTTCTTTTTTCTCTTGATTGTTGAATTTTTTTTGAAATTTTACCTTTAGTTAGTTCAATGTGGTTAACTTGCCTAGTGCTATCATAAAACTCTATATCATTTTCTTTTAATAATTTAAAAAATGGGTCATTATTTATATAGTTTTTGTTTTTTCTTGGTATTAACCATCCTTTTTTTAGTGCTTCATAAGCTAATAACCAATGATTAGAATATAATTCGTCGGGGGTCATATATTGTAACCATAAGTCGGTATCTAATTTATTAATGAGTTTATTGTTCAATAAATCTAATGCAACTAAAGCAACAACACTATCTTCCATTTTTGAAATTTCTTTTGCAATACTATTGTTTACTTTTATTTTTAAAGATTTGCATAGCCATAAGGCCCATGTAACTTCATGGCTATGGTTATATTTACTGTGATAGGAAATAATTTCATACAGGGTATTCTTAATTTTGATCATATTAAGTGGGAATCTTTTTACTTTGTAAGATATTAAAATTTCTGTAGCTATTGGTAATACACTGGGTTCTGAGATCATTGATTTTAAAATTAAGGATTCATATAAAGTCCAATCAGGTTTATCTATATATACATCCGAAATCTCAGTGAGGGCATATTTAAGAACAGATTCATCAGGGTATTTCTTTGATAAATCAAATGCTTTACTAAAATAATTAATTAGATCATCTGTCTGGCGTTTTTCGTTAAAATCTTGTAATTTATTTGATCTTAATTCAAGTATCCATTTTGCTTCCAGGCTTTCCGGAAGTTCAATAATTTTTGTCTTGTCATTATTAAGTTCTAATTCTAAATCTTTTGTTATTTTTTGTAATTCTGCTAATGCATTTTCTGCATCTGATAAATTTTTAAAATATAAATAAAAATCATCTACAAATCTAAAACCTTTTAAAGCTATTTTCCTTTTTTTAAGACGTTCAACTAGGTTTATATCAATTGATGTACCGATTATTTCCGATATTAACAATGAACTATCCGGACCAATAGGTATTCCTATAGTTTGATTATCTTGGCATTTTCTTATATAAGTGTCAATTGAATTACCAATCAATGAAAGATCTCTCTGCATTTTTTTTGCTTTTTTTTTGGTGTGAAGAACCCATGGAATTGAATGTGTATAAATAGTTGGATAGAATCTGGAGATATCTGATTTTAGTAGATATCTTGCAGTAGTGGAATATAAACTGCGGTAAATTGGTATTTCCGATAAATTTATTTTCCTTTTGAAAGTACGTTCATTTTCATGTACACTTCCGAATAATTTAATATACTCAATTAACGGTTTACTTAATGAGAGAGTACTTTTGGAGATATATTCGTCGATTTCATGCCAATTATTGTGCAATACTTGGCATAATTTAATTTGGTGTAAAGGATTTGGGATTGCTAAAGTTCTTCTTAAATGCTTAACTTTTGGTATAGAGTATGTACAATAATTACTTTTAGGGTTTTTACCTATAAAGTAATCTAATTGTGGTATTATTTCTGGTAAAACCTTGGAAAGGTTAATAGTTGTTAATGGAGGTATTAATTCATATGGTAAATATCCTCTTTCAATAAAACTTTCTAGAGTAAGCATCATTTTATCCCTTTTTCTTATAATATTCTAAACCTTTTTTTCTTTATAGAGATAATTATATTAATAAAGGATAATTATAACAATTAAATCCAAGAATTTTCCTGTATTTTGTCCTGTTTTTATATTTGTATGGTATAAATTACAAGGAATAGTGTACACTACTTTTAATTAAAAAACTTCTTTAATAGCTTGTGGTCTTCTATTGTTTTAGATACTGTAAGGATATAGAAGTTGTGTTAAATGGCCAGAGACTGATAGCTATGGTGGCCAGAATAATAAAAAAACTTTTCCAAAACAAACTTAATTCAATAATTGGGTGTAGCAGCTTATATACTTAGAACATTATCGGAGCTTTGATTTGAAGAAATTTTAATCCGGCTTTTTCAAAACAACTCAATTCATAAATGCGTTTTTAATGATATTACATTTTGTAATTTGTTGAGGTAAACATGGGGGCAGAGAGGTTCTGTAACGGGGAAAATTAGTAAATTTACCCGCGCTATTACTGGTTTTTTATTTGGAACGTTTTTGACAGTCTAGAAGTCCCTAAAACCGGTATAAATACTACAAAAAAAAGAATGTAGTACAACAATCGAGTACTATATTGGATGTTAGCAATTGTTAAGGTCCTGAAGTTTTCTGAAGTAGTTTAAAAGCAAAAACAAACTTAATGTTGACTAGGAAAAAGATGACTCAATTAATTTAGAGATATTATCTATTCTCTTGTTCATATTTAATGTATCTTCACTATGGATTTCTTTTAAAAATGATTCACATTCAAAGGCAACATCTAAAAAATTTTTAATTGATTTTTTAGAGAGCTTTTCTTGATGTTTTTCGTATTTATCAATTTCCTCAGGTTTATAATGGATAAAAAAATTACGGGTTTCAATATAAGGTTTTATTTTCCCCCATTTATCAGAGCATTCCCGAATAAAAGAATGTCCAGTTAATAGCTCTAAAAACCAACCTAATTTATCTGTAATTGATAATTTTTTAATAATATCATTTATATTACCTGATTTTAATTTATTACTAAGTTCAATATGTACAAAGTCATTAATCATTGCTTCGAAAATAGAAAGTGAGTATATAAGATACATTTCTGGACATTTGGTGAACATTAAATCATCGATATTGTCAATTACATGAAGTATGCTATTTCTTTTGCTAGTAAATGATAGTTCTAATAGAATGTTTAGTTCTTTATTAATAGAATCTTTATTGTTGAAAATTTCCCTCAGTATTTTTAATGCTGCTTGTTGATCATTAATATAAAGCTCGTCTAAATTTTTTTTAACTAATATTTGAGGTAAGAATGTTATTAAAATTCCTTTTACGATTTCCTCATTCTCCATGGTAATTACCTCCTATTGCTTATTAGTCCCACTTTTTTTAATGGTACCACTAAAGGTACCATTATTTATATTCAATGTGGAACCTAACAAACCCTTGAGGTTGTAAGGATAATATATAAGAGTACCCAAAGAACCAGATAATAAATATATATAGTCTTTATTGACATTTTCCTGCTACAAAGATGTTGTTTGCCGTGTCTCTTTTAGAATTTGGTGACCAGTTGACCATTGTTGACAAATTTAACGAAACAAGAAACAACTAAAAATAAAAAAACGCGTTAATTCCTTGATTTAAAAGGATTTAACGCAATGATACTGAACGAAAAAAATAGCAGTTAACCCCTGGGGGTTGTTTTCTTTAGAAAAAAATTAATTGAATTTTCTATTATATTACGATTTAAAGGACTAATAAATGGGATTTGTTACAAAAATGAGGCAATTTATTTAAAGTTCAGTGAATTATCCTTAAATTTAAATTATAAGTATTATTCTTTGTTATAATTATTTTAGTGGAAAAGAATTTCTAAAATTCTTTTCCACATAAGTGCAACTAAGGCTGCCGCCGGCGCCTTAAAGGCTTGGCGTCAACCAAGTTTTCTAATAAATCACATTTTTATTAAATTAATTGGAGGGGTATAATGACATTGCCAAAATACATCACGGATATTCGAAAGATTGAGAATATTTCAAACGAAGAAAAAAAACTTTTGAAAAGAATTTCTGATAAATTTGTTTTTCGCGCAAATGATTATTATCTTTCCTTAATTGATTGGAATGACCCCAATGATCCTATTCGCCGTCTAGTAATTCCCAACAAAGGGGAGTTGAAAGAATATGGATACTGGGATGCATCCAATGAGGAAGCCAACTATGTGGTTCCGGGATGCCAGCATAAATATAAAACCACTGCCTTGCTTATGGTTTCAGAAGTGTGTGGTGCCTATTGCCGCTATTGTTTCCGCAAACGCCTCTTTAGAAATGATGTAAAAGAAGTACAGTCAGATGTGACACCTGGTATTGAATACATCCGAAACCACCCGGAAATAAATAATGTTCTATTAACAGGTGGCGACTCCCTTATTTTATCAACGAAAAAAATACGTTCAATTGTCGAAGAATTACGTTCCATTCCCCATGTGAAAATCATACGATTTGGCTCAAAATTACCTGCTTTCAATCCCATGCGAATTTATGAAGATGAAGAATTGCTGCAAATTTTTAAGGATTATTCTACTGGTGATAACAAGATTTATTTAATGGCACATATCAATCACCCCCGAGAAATTACGGAACATACACGAAAAGCTTTCCAGGCACTAATGGATGCAGGTGTTATGGTAATGAACCAAACACCTATATTAAAAGGGATTAATGATGACCCAGAAGTTCTTGGAAAATTATTGGACGAACTTTCATGGGCCGGAGTGGCACCCTATTACTTTTTCCAGAATCGGCCCGTAGCGGGGAATTCTGATTTTGTCTTACCCTTCGAAAAGGTCATCCAAATTGTCGAAAGAGCGAAAGCGCTTACATCTGGACTAGGTAAAAGGGTACGGTATGTCATGAGCCACGCAACAGGAAAAATTGAAATATTGGATGTGCAAAATGGGAAAATTTATTTGAAGTACCACCAGGCGAAAAACCAAGAGGATTATGGCCGTTTTATGGTTTATGATTGCCCCAAAGATGCTGCATGGTTTGATGACCTTCCTGGTGTAAAAGAACAAAAAAAATTAGGATAAAAGCTTAGGCCAGTTGGATTGTCAGCAACTGGCCCTTTGTATAGGTTTTAGAATACGCCTCTTTCACCTCTTCTCCGGACAAGGTATACTTGTTTTATAGGAAAGAAAAAGGGAGAAGGAGTATGAAAGTGTTGCAGAATAAATTAGAAGGAAAATTATGGTTACGAATTAAAGCGCCAGCAACTGCAGATTATTTAATTGGGAAATTGACTAAAGTAGAATTGACCAATATTAGGCAGTATCTTAAGTTAAAAGGTGTTAGTACCCTGAAAAAAGAAGAATTAGCCAAAATTATTAGCAAGGAATTGTTGAATCGAAGCAAGGAAATCTTTGCTGAGTTTGATGAAGAAGTCTATCATCTGGTAAAGGATACGGTGAATCAGGGAGGATGGACAGAGCATTCATCATTAAATATAGAACAAATTTTATATCTTAGAGATCGGGGCATTCTTTTCCCAGGCATTGTTGATGGAAGGAAAGTTCTAGTTATGGCAAGTGAATTGGCAGATTCTTTTCTCCAGGAAGATGGGCCAGAACTATATGGAATTGTTGAACAGAATACATATTGGATTCATTTAATTCAAGGTTTGTTATATTATTATGGGGTTCTTTCTCCGGATCAATTGACTGAAGAGTTATTAAAGCGGGAGACCATTGAAATAAAGGATATTCCCCGCTTTGCAAAAGTATTAGAGTTAGTACAGCGGTATTATGGAGGATATAGAGCATTTGATGGGGGCCTGGCTCATCTGGCTGTATCTAATCCCTATGAATTGCAAAAGGAGCAGGAAAAGAGAAGGGAATTATCTTATTACCCTTTCACCACAGAACAATTAGTAAGGGCAGGAATAAAGGGGTATCAAGATAAAAATGATGCGTTTCTTCGTTTTAGCAAATTCCTTGTTACAAAGTTAGGCGTTTCTAAAGAACAATCAGAAGAAATGACGGAAACATGCGTTCACTATGTTCGAGAAGGCGGGTCTTTGCAGCCTTTAATGGATTATATTGAGGAAAGGGTACACTTCGATTATAGTCTGATTAAACCTTTAATGGAGGAATTAGTGCATTTATCTAATCATAGCCGCCAATGGGTAGTTAAAGGTTATGCCCCCTTTGAATTATTGCCTCGCGAATTGAAAAATTCAAATAAACTAAAGGTTGGCCGTAATGACCCATGTTATTGTGGCAGCGGGAAAAAATATAAAAAATGCTGTCTGGATAAAGATAATAAGTTGCCCATGGGTGTGTAAGGAGGAAGACTATGAGTCGATTTTGGAATGAACGAACCCACAAGTTAGATCCCTATGTGCCAGGGGAGCAACCCAGGGATCAACAATATATTAAATTAAATACCAATGAAAATCCCTATCCCCCTTCCCCTATTGCAATGAAAAAAATGCAGGAGGCAATAGATGGGACACTTCGCCTATATCCTGATCCAGAAGCAAGTGAATTGAGGGAGGCTATAGCCAGGTATTATAATCTAAACCCCAATCAAGTTTTTGTAGGAAATGGTTCTGATGAAGTGTTAGCTTTATCCTTCCAGGCTTTTTTCCAACCGGGGAATCCTATTCTTTTTCCAGATATAACCTATAGTTTTTATCCCGTTTATTGCAATTTATTTGATTTGGATTATGAGTTGGTGCCCTTAGAAGAGGATTTTTCCATTGCGGTAGATAAGATGTGTGAAACCAATGGGGGAATCATTTTCCCTAATCCTAATGCTCCTACAGGAAAGTATTTAGATTTGACTGATCTGGGTAAGATCCTTATGGGAAATAAAGAGCGAGTAGTGATTGTTGATGAAGCCTATATCGATTTTGGAGGGGAGTCAGCAGTCTCTTTTATTAAACAATTTCCTAATTTGCTGGTTATTCAAACCTTCTCTAAATCCCGCTCTCTTGCTGGTTTAAGGGTTGGGTTCGCTCTTGGAAATGAAGAATTAATTGAAGGTTTGAATCGGGTAAAAAACTCATTTAATTCCTATCCTTTAGATCGAATTTCTCAAGTGGGGGCAAAAGCATCCATAGAAGATGAAGAGTATTTTTGCAATACGGCAGATCAGGTTATCTCTACCCGGGAAAGAGTAACTTCTATATTAGAGAATAATGGATTTAAAGTGGTTCCATCTAAAGCAAACTTTATTTTTATCCACCATCCTGAGAAAGATGCTGCTGAACTTTATGCAACATTAAAAAAGAAGGGCGTACTTGTCAGGTATTTTAATAAACCTAGAATTAATCAGTATTTACGGGTGAGTATCGGTACTGATAAAGAAATGGACAAATTTATAAAAGAATTGGACCTTTCCTGTTAGGGAAAGGTTTTTTGTATTTGAGTAAGGGGAGGACATAAACTGGATATATTAGAAAATGGGATGGAGATTGAATAACTAAAAATGATATAATAGCGATATCAAAATAAAATCATTTTAATTTAACAGGAAGAAGGCGAACTAAGATGGTGGAAAAAAGAACAATCCTTATCAATGGATTTATTGGCTTACTTCTTGTTCTTGTGCTAGCAGGAGCAGGATTTATTTTGCTTATTAATGACAGTTTTCTGTTAGGCATATTTTTAGGATTTTTGGCTTTTGTGTCTTTAACTGGTTTTTTCATTGTTCAACCTAATGAAGCAAAAGCTCTTATATTTTTTGGGAAATATTTAGGCAGTGTGCGTGATAGTGGGTTTTGGTGGGGAGTTCCTTTTACAACCCGGAGAAAAGTGTCTTTGAGGGTACGAAATTTTAATAGCAAAAAATTGAAAGTAAACGATGTGGAAGGGAACCCCATTGAAATTGCTGCAGTTATCGTGTTTAAAGTGGTTGATTCTGCGAAAGCCCTTTTCGATGTTGATAATTATGAAGAGTTTGTAGAAATTCAAAGTGAAACAGCTCTTCGCCATGTGGCTAGCAGATATCCATATGATATTTTTCAGGATCCTACTATTCAATCTTTGCGGGGAAATTCAGAGGAAGTTGCTTCAGAATTGGCATTAGAATTACAACAAAGGCTTTCCCTGGCTGGAGTTGAAGTGATGGAAGCCCGTCTCACCCATTTAGCGTATTCTACAGAAATTGCAGGTGCTATGCTGCAGAGGCAACAGGCTTCAGCTATTGTTTCCGCCCGTCAAATGATTGTTGATGGTGCTGTTGGTATGGTGCAAATGGCCATTGAAAAATTAGAGCGGGAAGGCACTCTTCAATTGGATGAAGAACGAAAGGCTAATATGGTAAACAATTTAATGGTGGCTATCGTTTCTGAAAGGGCAGCGCAACCAGTTATTAATGCGGGGAATATTTATTAATTAAGAATATGGCAAAGAAAAAACAGTTTCCCTTACGGATAGACCAAAAATTATATGAAGCATTAGAACGTTGGGCTGCTGATGAATTCCGAAGTGTTAATTCCCATATTGAATTTCTCTTGCGTGATCTTACTCGGAAAAGTGGCCGATTAAAAGATGATGAGGATAAAGAAACATAAAATATTCACATTTACCCATTGGTAAACGTGTTATATTTAAATTGGAATCATTTTTCCTTTATACCCAAGGAGGAGTTTTTCATGCAAGAGTCTTTTAAAGAGTTCTTTAGTAAGAATATGGCGGAAAAAACAAAAAAAGCTTCGTTTTGGATTGCCCACTTTTTCTTTTTTGTAGCCATTATTTTTGTAGCCGCTTCAGGAGGGCTGGGTTGGACAACTTTAGTTATTTTGGCCATTGCTTATCCAATTGGTGCCTTCTTATTTGAAACATATCAATCTTATCAAAAGTATAAGGAAAAAATGAAGAAGGCTCCCAAATAGGGGAGCCTTCTTCATTTTCTTATTTAGGTAGATAAAGAACAGGAAAATACGTTTCAAAGTCGGACCGTAATTGCATGTCATATTTAATCATATTACCATCATCTTTTTTGACCAGTTTTGTTCCAGTATATGTATAGGAATTAACCAGTAATTTTAAATATTTTCCATCATAGGATAAATCATTGGGAACTTGCTTCCCATCAGGGGATAAAGTAATGATGCGTATAGAATCTTTTTTGCCTTTTTCATAACTTTGCAGAAATTTTGCAAACCGTTCAATGTTTTCAATGGGTTCACCAATTTCTTGTGTTACTATTGTATCATTTTCCGATACTTTTACAGAAGTTGAACTTACTTGTTTAGAGCAGGCAGTAGTATAAGGAATGAAAAGGATCGCAACCAATAAGAAAACCCATTTTTTCAAAAAAATCATCTCCTAGAAGGATATCAATCTATAATTGTAATTTACATAAACTAAGGATTATTGGCAATCAAACAATTTATGGCAAAAGGTAAGGTCTTTTTTTTCGTTAGTTTTGGAAAAAATAAACTAAAAGAAAAAAGGGGTGTATACCTTTGAAAAATAAATTGTTTATTTTTTTATTTGTTTTTTTTCTTTTAACACAAGGAATTTATTTTTTGTACGGAAAGGATATTGGGGAAGCCAGGATGAGTTATGAACGGGTGATTGGTGTGAAACCGGATGTAATAACTAAGATGAATGTAGGGTTTCGAACTCAGAATGGATGGGAGTTTACAACGAAAAATAAAGATTTTATTCTTCTGGTATTTAATTATTTAAATAAGAAACAGTTTATCCAACAAGAAGTTATCCCGACTACTGGATCAGGATCTAATCATCCACACTATATCATCCATTTTTTTGTCACTGAAGACAAGCCACATTGGGTTAGTATATCCATTAATGCGGATGATGGAAAAACCATTTGGATTGATGGAAAATATTATACAATGACAAACAGTACTACAGAGGAAGGAAAAGAGTTCTTTGCATCATTAAAAAGCAAATGGAAACAAATGCCACAACAAACGACAATCCCTTTCCCCCGATGGTTAGATAAGTTGACATGTAAAATTGGATTGATATATCATTAAATTGGCAAACTTTAGATTAGAAGTAGATGTGAAATTAATAGAAAAATAATAAGGAGTTGACATAATGATGGATTCTCGATTAGAAAAGTTGGCGGATATCTTAGTCAACTATTCAACAAAAGTACAACCAGGGGAAAACGTATTGATTGAAGTGATTGGCATTGATTCCCCGTTAACAAAAGCAATTGTTAATAGAGTACATAAAGCGGGCGGGCATCCTTATGTTAATATTCGAAATCCTCAAATCACCAGGGAATTGCTAATGGCAGCAACAGAAGAACAAATAAGAACCTGGGCCGAATTCGATGGGAATCAAATGGAAAAGATGCAATGTTATATTGGTATTCGTGGCGGCCAAAACATTTATGAACTTTCTGATGTGCCTGATGAAAAAATGAAATTATATAATCAAATTTATAACCATCACGTTCATTCAGCCATCCGCGTAAAAAAGACAAAGTGGGTTGTTCTCCGTTATCCTAACCCTTCTATGGCGCAATTGGCATCAATGAGTACGGAAGCTTTTGAAAAGCTTTATTTTGATGTATGTACGATGGATTATGCCAGAATGAGTAATGCCATGGATGCCCTCGTTCAACTGATGAATACCACAGATCAGGTGCGAATTGTTGGCCCAGGAACGGATTTAACTTTTTCCATTAAAGGGATACCAGCAATTAAGTGTGATGGGGAATTAAATATTCCTGATGGAGAGGTGTTTACAGCTCCTGTACGGGACAGTGTAAATGGTGTAATTTCTTATAATGCTCCCAGTCCGTATAATGGCTTTGTTTTTGAAAATATTCGATTAACATTTAAAGATGGAAAAATAATTGAGGCAATAGCAAACGATCCCCAACGGATTCAAAAAATCTTTGATACTGATGAAGGGGCTCGATATGTTGGTGAGTTCGCCATTGGTGTAAATCCTTTTATTCAAAATCCCATGAAAGATATTTTGTTTGATGAAAAAATTGATGGTTCCCTTCATTTCACTCCAGGGCAATGTTATGATGAAGCCCCCAATGGGAATGAATCAGCCATACATTGGGACCTTGTGCTCATCCAAAGACCTGAATATGGTGGGGGAGAAATCTATTTTGATGGCACATTAATTCGAAAAGATGGAAGGTTTGTTCTCCCAGAATTACAATCATTAAATCCGGAAAATTTGAAATAGGCTCCTTTTTGGGATGCCTATTTCTTTTTGTACAAACCGTTTTTCCTTTTTTTCATATTGTAATTATAAACAGGATTAAATGGAGTGATGAGTATGGGGAAACTTCGAATCCTTTCCTTTGATGGAGGGGGGATTCGTTTGGCAATGGCAGCCAGGTTGTTAAACCGATTAAGTGCTCTGGTACCGGAATTGGTTACCAACACCGATTTACTCATTGGAACATCGTCAGGTTCCTATATTGCTCTTGCCCTTGCATGTGGAAAAAATCCCACAGAGATTGATGAAGAGCTTTTTTCTGAAACCCTATGGGGTCGAATTTTTAGTGAACCCACCTATCCTTATAATCAACCAAAGTATGATTTGATTCATGTCAGACAGGCATTAAAAACATTTTTTCCCATAGATTTAAAATTAAAAGACCTTCAGCGGAAAGTCATCGCATTATCTTTCCGGGAAACAGGGCCTCATGCTAAGTCCTGGGCACCTGCATTTTTTACGAATTATAAATTTTTTAAAACAGATGAAACAAAAATTATTGATGTAGCTGAAGCGAGCAGTGCTTTCCCTATTTTTTTTCCTTCCTTTCAAAATCCCCAAAATAAACTGTCTTATATTGATGGAGCAGTTATTGGAAACAACCCTGGCCTGGCGGGAATTACTTTTGCTGTGGACCGAAAAGCAGGGAATAAAAGTTTGAAAGATGTGGTGTTATTATCTCTGGGGTGGGGTTTTTATCCATTACGAATCTCTCAGAATACAGAAAATTGGGGTGTTCTGCAGTGGTCAGTAAATCCTCAACTTATAAAAAATGAGTTGAAAGCCAATGAACCTATCTTTCCATTACCTGAGTTGTTGTTAAATGGACAGATGGAAACCCATACTTATTTTTGTGATCAGTTGTTAGGGAATCGGTACCATCGTTTGAATCCTGTTTTATCTCGCCCCGTTAATATTGATGATGTTGAGGGAATTTCTTATTTGAAGAATGTAGCTGATCGTGTTGATTTAACTGAAACCGTTGAATTTATTAAAAAGTATTGGTTGAAAGATTAGAGATAAGAGGGAAACGTATATGGGTATTTTTTTTATTGAAACTCCTGAAGAAGAAAAGGGTTTTGAAGTATTGGTATGGCCTTTTAGACAAAGCGAACATATCTGGGTTGATACAGAAATAACCCCTGCTTATTGTACAAAATGCAAAAAGCAAGTAAAGGGATTTTTTGCTTATAGGGATAACAAAAAAGAAGGAATGATTGGGAATTTTTTATGCAATTATTGCAATGGACAGATACAATGTATGAGATCCACTTATTTTCGCAATCAAATTATAATGAGAACAAATTGTTTGGCATGCCCATCCTTGAAAATTGATTTTTCCTCCCTGTATTGTATTCACCCCATTACTTTTATGCAGGTAAAGAAAGAAACGGGTTATGATTTATTTGAACAAGGCCAGGTTCTTAAATTAAGTTCGATTATACGTGACATTTGCCAAAGGATTTCTTTGCCTGAAACCCGTCTTTCATCTATTCCAATTATCACAGATTTACGGTTTCCCTTCTTGCCTATGTTAGTCAATCGTTGGATCAATCTCCTTAGACAACTTAGAATTACATAATGATTGTAAAGAAATCTCACATACAATTCTTTTTTTTCTCATTGAATGAGAAAAGGTTCTTTTGTGTATCCTTCTTCTATGGTATTCTATGTCTTAAATTATTTAACAATTTAATGTAAGAAAATCTAACAAATATCAAAAGGAGGGTTTACAGATGGAATTAAACCATTTCAAAAAGAATTCTCAACTTCCTTCTTATTCTGTTTCCTGGGAAGATTCGCCTTCTTCTAATCAGGAGTTATATGTATTAGTAGGCCAGGGTGATGGGGGAGAATCCCTGTTTGAATTAGCGTCACAACTGGTTAAAACAGGTGCGCAGATGCGAGTTTTATATTTAATGGATTCAGAAAGTGAAAACGATTGGTCTACCTGGATGAGAAAAGTGGTTCCATTGGGGGAGTTTTTTCTTACAAAAAAAGGGTTAGAAAAAAGGTTGAAAGAAATTCTCTCCAATGAGAATCAAGAGGTAACTACTTTTATTGCAGGTGAAGAACTTTTTCTCCAGGGTGTTGTTCAAGTTTGTATGTCTCTTGGTTTAGAAAGGGAGCAAATTTGCCGAAAAGTGGTTTTTTCATAATTTTTATTGGGATAAGAAAAAATGAATAGAACGGTTCTCATCAAACGCTATTAAAGGCGTTTTTTTTCTTTTTTTAGAATGGAATAAAGTGTCCTTTTTTTCGATTTTATGAGTCATCCGAGAACACTCGTGACTTTAGTCATGGGATGAATCGGCTGTATTAAAAACATTAGTGACAAACGTACGTTCTATTTGGTAAAATATGATAAACAAAAAAGGGGTGAAAGTAATGAATAAAGAGCGGCAAAAGGATTATCGAACATTCAACATAGATATCAAAAAAGGACATCGCCTTTACCCTTATTTCGAGGAACTGTGTTTAATTTTGTTCAAATACCCCATTCGATATTAATTTCAATGATTACCTATAAAGCGAATGCCAAAGGTATTGCAGTCATCGAAACAGAAGAAAGTTACACATCAAAAGCCAGTTTTCTAGATGAAGATGAAATTCCGACCTATCAATTGGGGAATAAAGTAAAAAACATCTTCAGCGGAAAACGTATATCGAGAGGAATGTACTGTTCAAAGAATAAAATCTTACTCAATGCGGATGTAAATGGTGCTGCGAATATATTAAAAAAAGTAATCCCAAATGGGTTCGCTAAAGGGATAGCGGCTGTGTGTTCCCAGCCACAGGTGGTCAATGTGCGATAGCATCAACCCCGAAACCCGCGACTTCAGTCGTGGGAGGTTCATATAGAATGGTGAAAAGGAGAGAAAATAATCACCATGTTAACAAATGTATTTGTTTATGGAACCCTTCGAAAAGGGGATGCAAATGATCATTGGATTCGTGACTCTGTAAAAACAAGACGTACTGCCTGGGTTAGGGGATGGTTGTTTGATCTTGGTCCTTATCCTGCGATGATTGTAGGCAATGGTTGGGTGAAAGGTGAACTGGTGGAATTGAAGGACTGTGATGAGGCTCTAAAAAAAATGGATGAACTAGAGGATTATTATGGCCCGGGAAATCCTAAAAATCTGTATGAGCGAATTGAAATTGTCGCCTTAACAGATACAGGAGAAAAAGTGAATTGTTTTGTTTATGTTTTTCTGGGGGAGAGAAAGAAAGAATTAGTTATGATGAATCGTTTGTTGCCAGGAGGAGATTGGGTAAATCGAAAGAATAAACAAGGATGGATTCCGTACTTTGCCTATGGTTCTTGTATGGCGATTGATTCCTTTTCTTCTACTGTTGTCCAATATCTTATCATAGGATCCGGTAAAGCAGAAAATTGTCGGGTGGCATTTACCCGCTGGTCAGAAAAATGGCAGGGAGGGGTTGCTGATTTAATCCATTCTCCTGGTGATACTGCCGAAGGAATTCTATATTTGATACATCCTGATGAATTAGAGTCTCTTGACCAACGGGAGGGAGCCAGTCCTCATTTAACCCATCCCTTTTACCGCAGAACCTGGATTGAAGTGATGGCAGATGGTGTAATTGTAAAAGCCTTTACTTATGAAGTTGTTCATAAAGAAAGTTCGGAAATTCCTCCTTCAAAAGAGTATATGGAGACGATTTTAGAGGGAGCCAATTTGTTAAGCCAGGGCTATCAAGAAGGATTTCGTACAAGAATGGAGAGGTTAAGGAGTACCCAAAAATAGAAGGAGGAGGGAAAAACCACCAATGATTTATAAATGGAATAAGAGTGTTAGCATGACCCGTATGGAATTAAGAAAAAAAACTCTTGAAACAGTTTTAACCCAGTTTGATTGTGAAGTAATGGGATTAAATCAACAAGCAAGAGAAGAAAAATATAAAAAAATGGGGGAAAATCCCTTTCGTTTTTTTCGGGGAAGCGCTTATCTTTTTTATTATGATATGACCCATATTCCTTTGCCTTTTCATAATAAGGAACAACGTCCAGTGTGGATTCAAGGGGACCTTCATTTTGAAAATTTTGGGGCATTTCAAAATGAAAAAGGAGAAATTGTTTTTGATGTGAATGATTTTGATGAAGGGTATCCTGGTTCATATCTTTTCGATTTATTACGAATGACCGTGAGCATCCTTCTCTTTTGCCGGCAAAATCAAATTCAGCAATCCATTCAGGAAGAAGCGGTATTAAATTATTTGAAATTTTATCGAAAGCAGTTAA
The DNA here is from genome assembly GCA_946478845.1 of uncultured Paenibacillaceae bacterium. The sequence continues at coordinate 19,266 of CAMLDI010000003.1, read as the reverse complement.
AAGATGTTTTAAAAAAGAAAATGAATCCTCTTTCCTTGCGTTTTTCTGCCGATTATTGCTCAGGCCCTATAAAAAAAATGCTTAGGAAATTAGAGAAAAAAGAAAGGCATGACTTTCTTCAAAGAATTACAGAAGGAGAAAGTTGTAAAGATCGACGATTTATTAAAAATGAGGAAATGATGCCTGTACCAGAGATGGAAAGATTATTGATCGAAAGTAGCTGGGAATCTTATTTGCATAGTATTCCTGCAGAATTCCGCAAAGAGGAGTCTTATTATCGTATAAAAGATATTATTTTAAAAAAGGGGTCTGGAACAGCTTCTATTGGTTTAAATCGTTATTATATCCTCATAGCAGGGGATCAAGAAACGTTGAACGATGATGATATTATTTTAGAGGTAAAAGAAGTTCGCTCTCCTATTCCTGCCTATTTTTTACCTTATAACCATGAATTTTTGGGACAGGTTTCCCACCAGGGGAAAAGGGTAATGATGACCCAACAGGCAATGCATCATGCCCCTGATCCATTTCTTGGTTATTTGACAATAGGAGAGAAAGAATATTATGTCAGGGAAAGATCGCCCTTTAAGAAAAAAGTGAAAGGGAAATCCTTGAAGTCCAAAGAAGATGTCATTGCAACAGTTTCCATAATGGGGAAGATTACCGCAAAAATGCATGCTCGTGCTGATATAGATCATGTGGATTGGTTTGGTTATCAAAGTGAGGGGGAAATATTACAGGCGATGGGGTCAGATAAGGACTTCTTTTATCAACAAATTCTTACTTGGTCTCTTTTTTATGCCCAACAGGTAGAGGGAGATTATCAGCTGTTTACCCAATGGGTTCCTCAATCAAATAATAATTAATAATGTAAATTAATGTGTAATATTACACTGTTATTTGTTAATATAATAAAAAAGATAGATTGGTGGTTGGCGAGAGGTGGTTTTACCTTACTACATTCATTTCTTGGGATTTAAAATCCATCCCCATCTTTTATTTGAAACAATAGCATATTTTATTGCAGCAAGAATTTACTTTAAATTCAGTAAGAAAACAGCTTATTCAACCTATGAGAAAATGACACTTCTGACCTATTTGATTGCTGGGGCTTTTCTAGGTTCAAAAATTTTATCCCTTTTAGAAAGCCCAATGCTTCTTATCCAGGGGGATTTTCTCCATGCTATAGAAGGAAAAACTGTCGTAGGGGGATTTCTAGGGGGGTGGATTGGAATTGAATTTGCCAAAAAACACTTAGGCATAAAGGATTCCACGGGGGATGCCTTTGTTATTCCTATGGCTGTTGGATTAGTGATTGGCCGTATCGGTTGTTTTTTGACAGGATTATCCGATGACACTGTAGGTATACAGACTACACTTCCCTGGGGTGTAGATTTTGGGGATGGAGTATTGCGTCATCCTGCACAACTCTATGAAATTGCTTTTTTAATATTTTGGACTTCTCTTATATTCATGTTGAAAAAGAAAGAGGATCCCAATGGCCTCCTTTTTCGTAAATGGATAGGCGGGTATTTCCTCTTCCGCTTTTTTGTTGATTTCATTAAACCGGTAGAACATTTTTATTTTGGTTTAAACAGTATTCAAATAGCTAGCCTCGTTGCAGTTGGTGTTATTTTCATTCAGTTGAGAAGATTAATTGGGGTGAGAGAATGAGAGATTATTTATTTTTAGAAGTAACCAATTCCCTTTGTTCTGTTTGTTTGCAAAAAATTGAAGCCAAAGTCATAGAAAAAGAGGGGAAAATCTACTTGCATAAACGTTGCCCTTCTCATGGATTCGAAGAAGTGTTAGTGGCAACGGATGCAGACTATTGGAAAATGGCCAGGAATTTCATAAAGCCATCGGATACCCCATTACGTTGGAATACAGAGATTAAACGGGGGTGCCCTTATGATTGTGGTTTATGTCCGGACCATGAACAACATTCTTGCTTAACCCTTTTAGAAATTACAGAGCAATGCAATTTATCTTGTCCTGTTTGTTTTGCAGGTTCTGGTCCAGAACAAGGCCGGCATCGTTCCATGGAAGAAATAGAAACCATGATTGAGGCCATTATTGCCAATGAGGGTCGTCCCGATATTGTACAAATTAGCGGTGGTGAGCCCACCATTCATCCTCATTTCTTCGAGATTGTTGAACGGTTAAAAAATAGCCCTGTCCGCCATGTAATGATCAATACCAATGGCATAAAATTAATGGATAGGGAATTTGTAAAAAAGCTGGCTTCTTATAAACCTGGACTGGAAATTTATTTGCAGTTTGATAGTTTGCGCAAGGAAACCCTTGAAGAATTACGGGGTGGAGATTTACGGAAAGTTCGCCAACAGGACATTGATCACTTAAATGAGTTTGGTTTATCAACGACTCTGGTGGTTACATTGAAAAAAGGATTGAATGAGGACGAAATAGGGGAAATTATGGATTATGCTATTCAGCAACCAGCTGTACGGGGGATTACTTTTCAGCCCATTCAAATTGCTGGACGGTTGGAATCCGTTAATCCTGCTACAGACCGGTTAACCTTAACAGAAGTAAGGCAAAATATTTTACAACAAAGCCCTATTTTTTCTGATGAGGATGTACTGCCTGTTCCCTGTCATCCTGACTGTCTGGCCATGGCGTACGCTTTAAAAGTAGATGGGAATGTTTATCCTCTTACAGGCTTAATTGATAAAGAGATTCTCTTAGAAGCAGCGAAGAATACGATTATCTTAGAGAATGACCCTGAACTATTGCAAAAAGGGCTTTTTCTCAGCCAATTGAAAAATACTTTTTCTCTAAATGTTACCAGTGAGCAGACTGTGAATTGTTTAAGCGATTTATTGTGTTGCTTGCCTAAAGTGAGCATGCCAGACAATTTATCCTATGAAAATGTTTTCCGTGTTATTATTATGCAATTTTTAGATCCTTATAATTTTGATGTACGGTCCGTCAAAAAGTCCTGCGTTCATATTGCCCATCCAGACGGGCGAATTATCCCCTTTGATACCTATAATCTTTTTTACCGGGAGGAGATTAATCGATGAAAAGGACGTTTCATGTAGGGGCTTTTTTTGCCACTCTTTTTTTGAACTTGCCTTTGTTTATCCTATCTTTTGTATTTATGGCCAGTTTGGGACAGAGCTTTCTTTTTGCAATTATTTTTCTTTTACTGGTTAATGCATTATTAAATGGATTATTCTTTGTAATCTTTAAAAACCGTGACATTTATTATAGCCTGCTATATGGGCAAATAGCCGGGTTGTCTTTTGCTGGCATTCTTCTGACCATGTGTGGTGGCTTTTTCTTTTAGTATAAAAGGTTTTTTTCATACAAAAGCTAAAACATATCCCTTTTAAGGAGGAGTGAATTTTGGCTAAGTATCAGAAGAAAAAAACCAGTCTGCATTCTAGAGAAGGAGAAAAGCAATATACAACAGATGGTGAGATGCCTATGCAAATGTCTTCTGCCGGTTATCGGATTAATCTATCTAAAATGGAAAACGCAGGAGACCAGGAGCTAGGGGAAGATAAACAGTAATCTCGCATATTTAAAAGCCTCGATGATTTTACATCGAGGCTTTTTTAACGTACAAGAAATTATAAGTTTAAGAGGTATTGATGATACGCCTTTTTCAAAAATAAGACCGTAAGGTCGATGGTTGAGATGCTACTGAATCAAATCAGTTTCCTGTCAGTTAAAGCTTCATTGTCGGCGAGGAACTGGCATTGATTTGATTCATAGCATCTCTTCTTTTAGCTTAATGGGGGTTCAATATCTTCATTGGGATTATCATGTGTAGGATGTGCCGGTTCTACCTGACGGGGAATGCCTTCATGCAATTGCCGGTTTTCATAAGAAAAAGCTGATTGGGCGACTGCTCCTGTTTCAAAGGTTACTTTCCCTAAAGCCTGGGAAGGAATATCCATGCCATAGGCACCTTCTGGAAACTCTTCAGGATAACGGGTCATTCTCTGGCTATATTCAGTGCTTAGCGGTTGAAATTCTTCCTTTTTGCCCATATTAAAACTACCCCTTTTCATAGTTTGGATAGGGGTAGTATGGACAGAAAATCATGGAAATATGCTTTTTAAATACTTGCAAATAAAAATTCACGGAGTTCATTGGCATCTGCTTCGTTAAGTTCGAATGCTTCTTCGAGATAGCCTTCTTCTTGTAAGTCTTTATGCCCAAGGATGGCCAATCGATTGTTTTGGATATTTAACACGACGCTTTTTCCATAGAAACGCCCTGTTTTCATAATAATGAGGTCAAAGCGGGACTTTCCTCCCATAAAGCTTACATATCGAGTTTTTGTTTCTTCGTGGTCATCGTATAAAAACATCCAATCCCCAGTACTCATCTTCATCCCTCCTTGCTCGTTTCTTTGCTTTGCCTATTATATGCCAGGTAACAAAGATATTCAACGAGGAAAGGTGCGAAAAACCTGCAGGACATGGTATACTGTAACGAGAAATTTTGAAAACTGAGGTGAAGTCGTATGATGGATATCATGCAAGGGGTAACGATCTTCTCTGCCCTGGTGCTCACTTTCGCCATTGTTATTATTGTAGCGAAATCAAGAAAGAAAAAGAATCAATAGCAGGAGAGATAAACTATGTATAATGTAAATGTTGATAGGATTGAAGAAACGTTAAAATATTTAGAATCCCTTTTGCAAGATGTAGGGCCAATTATAGAAAAATTAGATCGGGTTCCTGAAGATCGGGTTCTTTTGTTAGCTTTAGAACGGACAATTCATATTTCTCTAGAATCTATTGCGGATGTAGGAAATCATATGATTGATGGGTTTATTATGAGGGATCCTGGCAGCTATGAAGATATTGTAGAGATTTTACGGGATGAAACTGTAATTCCAGATGAGCTATCTGATCCCTTGAAAGATTTAGTGAATTATCGCCGAAATTTAATTACTACATATACTGATATCATTAATGAAGACATTTATCGTCTGAGTAAAAATAGCCTGTTTGCTTTGCAACAATTCCCTGGATATGTAAGAAATTATTTAAAAAAAGAACTTTAAAATAGTTTTTATATTTTTTAGTATACAAATTTACTTATTGTAAAAAATCGAGTAAAATATGGGGAGAGGAAGGTGATGAATGAGTGAAGAACGACAGGTCTTCTTCTACACGGGATCAAATTCTGAATATGTTAAAAACAAAAGGTTCCATGACTGTCGGTGAAATGGCGGTTGAATTGAGCATTACAGAAATGGCTGTACGCCGTCATTTAAGTACCCTTGAAAGAGATGATCTCATTAAATCCCGTCTTCTCCGGCAAGCAATGGGACGCCCAACCAATGTGTACTATTTATCTGAGGAAGCGGACAATATGTTTCCAAAGAATTATCGGGATCTTTCCCTTGAACTACTGAAAGATGTGGAAGAATTGCAAGGGGAACATGTGGTGGAGGAATTGTTCAGACGCAGAAAAGAGCGGATGGAAGAATCTTATCAGGATTTTATTACCCATGATTCTGATATGGAAAGTAAATTAGAAGCTTTAGCCCGCTTGCAAAATGAAAAGGGATACATGGTGGAAGTAAAAAAAGATGAAGATACCGGGAAATATATCTTCGTTGAATCTAACTGTCCAATATCCAATGTAGCCCGGGAATACAATTATGCTTGTGACTGTGAAAAAGATTTATTCAAAAATGTTTTAAAAGCTGATGTTAACCAGGAGCAATGTATGGCGACTGGTGGGGATAATTGTGTGTATGTAATCGAAGACGGCAATAAAGAACCAAAAGAGAAAAAAAATCAGGATAAAGAATAATATCATAGCAGCAACCATCCACTGGACGGTTGCTTTTTTTACTATAGGAGAAAATTATGAAAAATCTATTGCAAAAATATAATACTTTTTTATTAGATTTAGACGGCACTATTTATCGGGGAAAAGAGGTGATTGCCGAAACTCCTAAATTTATTGAGTGGTTAAAGGCTCACAATAAATCTTATTTATATTTAACGAATAATTCTTCCGCTACACCAGAGCAGTTAGCAGAACGTTTAACTGGAATGGGAATTGCAGCCAGACCTGAGGAATTTTTCACCTCAGCCATGGCTACAGCACAAATGATCAGGGATTTAGAAAAAGAAAAAGACCCGGCAAGGGTCAGTGTATTTGTTATTGGTGAAGAAGGAATACATAAGGCATTAATGGATCAAGGGTTTACAATTGTAAACCAAGAGCCTGCTGATTATGTGGTTATAGGCATTGATCGTTCTTTTACCTATGAAAAAATGAAACAGGCTGTAAGAGCTATTTATCAGGGGGCACGCTTTATTTCTACGAATCGGGATCGAGCCATTCCTACAGAAGACGGTCTTGCACCTGGTAATGGTTCTTTGACTGCTGCGATTGCTTATGCCACTGGCCAGGAACCAGTCTATGTGGGGAAACCTGAAGGGGCAATCGTCCGTTTGGCTTTAGCTGCAATGAATGGACGGGAAGAAGATTCATTGTTAATTGGAGATAATCTGGAGACAGATATCTCTGCTGGTGTCCAAAGTGGAGTGCATACCCTTCTCGTTTTAACTGGGTTTAGCCAGGAAAAAGATGTGGCGAAAAGTTCAGTGAAACCTACGTATATAAAAACTACTTTAGCTCTCTAATGTGTATGAAAATGGCGATGGGCTAAACGGCTTGAGGCAGCGGCTGCAATCGCTCCTACAATGTCATCGAGAAAGGTATGTATATTTTCGGTTTTTTTATCATTTAATTTTTTTAAAATACCGGGTTTAATCTTATCGATATATCCAAAGTTTGTAAAGCCAATGCTTCCGTATACATTGACAATGGAAAGGGCTATCACTTCATCGACGCCATATAAGCCTTCATCGGTTTCAATGATTTTTTGTAAGGGTTGGATTAGTTTTTGTTCTTCCGCTAAAAGATCTAATTGAATTCCTGTTAGTATGGCATTTTGCACTTCCCTTTTTTCTAAGACTCGTTCCACATTGTGCATACAATCAGATTGATCGATGTGTGGATAATAAGGGGATTGGAGAATATACACTAATTCAACCAGATCATCCATTGTTATGCCACGTTCTTTCAATAAACGGTGGGATGTATTGCGAAGAGCAGTATCACCAACTGCAGTGTTCATGTTGCTCACTGGGATCTCCCCTTTATTTCGTAAGGTGATCCTTATTCTTCCCTAAGCCATTTGTATTTATTAAGAACATCTTTTCCACCGGTTACTTCTAACACACTTCCTGTAATAAAATCTGATTCTTCATTGCAGAAAAAAGTGATGGCTCTGGCGATATCTTCACCAGTTCCCGGACGCCCTATAGGGCATGTTCCATCTTTGATTCTTCGAACATCTTTTATTTTCTTATATTTAAATTGATCTGTAATATCCCCTGGACAAATCATATTGGCTGTAATACAGTGCTCAGCTTCTTCTAATGCCACGGTTTTTGTTAAAGATACAAGACCTGTTTTGGCTGCAGCGAATGCGGAACGGTACATCCATCCAGGGGCAGTGTCGGCTTTTTCATAACCAATGGTAATAATTCGGCCCCATTTATTTTTTCGCATATGGGGTATGGCAGCACGGAACAGATAGAAAGCGCTGGAAAGGTTGCCGTTAATGATTTCTTGCCATTCTTCAAAAGAGTATTCAGTTAACTTTTTACGTTCTTTAATATAGGGTCCTGCGTTATGAATAAGGATGTCTAATCTGCCCCACTGTTGAATCATTTCATTAACCATGGTTTCCCCGTTTTCCGGGATACTTACATCTCCTTGAATAAGAAGAGAATCAACGCCGTATTTGTTTTTTAGTTCTTCTTGGAGGGAATAAGCCTGGTTATAGCTATTGCGGTAGTTAATACCTACTCTAATGCCCCGGGATGCCAGATTGTGTGCAATACTGAATCCTAAACCACGGGCTCCAGCTGTAATAAGTGCTGTGCGATGATGCAAAAAATCACTCCTTTCTTCCTAATATCTATTGTTTTCACTGTGCCTTTTGTATTAATTTTATAGAAGAATGGTTCTTAAAGAAAGTCTGAAAGTGTGGCGAATCGGTTTTGAAGTATTATTTTTATGATAGAAAAGGTCATCCTGTATATCTTACGATTGGACGAGAGCAGATTATACGTAATGTTGGCCATGTTTTAGTATTTGCTATAACGGAAGACGGGGGAATTATTTTAACAAAACATAAAAAAAGAGGGTGGGAAATCCCAGGGGGCAAAGTAGAACCGGGGGAATCTCCCATAGATGCTGCCCATCGGGAACTCATGGAGGAGACAGGGGTTAAGGTGAAAGATCTCTCTTTTTTAGGCCAATATGTAATTGATCAGGGACAAGAAGAAGCAAAAATTATTAAAAATGTTTATCAGGGAGTTGTGACGGAGAAAGGTGAACTTCCTGATGGATTTGAAACGGAATGTTGCGCTAGGTTTGAAGTTGGTTTACAACCCTTTACAAAAGAGTTTAGCCCTTTTATACAGGATCATGTTTTTCCATTGTGTACAAAGCATTTAAAAATAGGAGTAAAACTTAAAGAATAAAGAAAATAAAACCCCCTCAAATTATTGAGGGGGTTGGTATTTTTAGTCATTAAAAGACTTGTTGTACTTCCTCGATTCCTTCCACTTCTTCCATCAAAGCTCGTTCAATGCCGGCTTTTAATGTAATGGTAGAGCTTGGGCAGCTACCGCATGCTCCCATAAGGCGTACTCTTACGATTCCATCTTCAACAGATACTAACTCAACGTCTCCACCATCACGTTGGAGGAAGGGACGTAATTTTTCAATGACTTCTTTAACTTGATCGAATTGGCTCACTCGTGTTTCACTCCTTTCTTAATTACATAATATTATAATATCCTTTTTATGATAAATCCATGTTTTCCCTTATAGAATGTGTTTTTGCATATAGCAACCTTTCTTTTTTTGCGTATAAAATGGTATCATCCTATTATGAATTGACAGCCAAAGTAGGGAGATGGGTTATCGGAATATGGAAATTATTGTATACGGAGCTGAACAGCTATGTGCCTCCTGTGTCCAGATGCCCTCTGCGAAAGATACGGCTGAATGGTTGCAAGCGGCGTTAACTCGTCGTTTTGGAGAGGGGATTTATGTAAGGTATGTAGATATTGAAGGGCCTCTTTCAGAAGAAGAAAGGGATTGGGCGGAAAGAATCCTGGCTGGTGAATTTTTTTATCCTTTGGTTGTGTATAAGAATCAGGTTATTGGAGAAGGAAATCCAACATTAAAAGAAATTGAAAAACATATTAAAAATGAAGCAATTTGAGGTGGATAAGCATGCGCCCTATGGTTGAATTTTGTGAGGGCAACTTAGAATCCTTTTCAGAATCTGTACGGCTTAAGTTGGAATCTGAAGGGGATTTAGATCTTGTTGAATATGGATGTTTAGGGAACTGTGGAGAGTGTTATGCCAGACCCTTCGCATATGTAAATGGTAAACGCCTGGTAGCAGCTACGGCTGAGGAGCTATTTTTGGAAATTAAAAATTGTATCCGGAAAATGCAAGAAGAAGATGAAGCCTGGAAAAAACTCGGCTTATAAAATTCATAAATTGATACTGATGACCAAAAATCAGTATTCCTATTTAGGGCTACCTATGTATTTAGGTAGTCCTTTTTATATGGAGAAAAATTTTGGCAAAAAGAAATTGCGAGGTACAGATGTTTATAATTTGGAAATTAGCTTATTTCCTCTATGTATATACTGTAAATATATATAATCATTTACAAATATGTCTAATTTGTGGAAACTATTTACTTAAAAAAAATAAGTTGTTAAGATGTAAATGTATTTTTAAAGCCCATCAATTGATGGGCTTTCTTTTCGAAAGGAGAAATATAAATTGTATTATTTTATAGAAAATTTAAAAATGGAACTTCGTCTTTATCGTAGGGGAATATGGGTTTGGTTAATTCTTACTTTATTATTAATTTATCTTTTTACGGGTTATTATATTTTTGTAAAAAATTCATTTTCTGTTGGTCAACTTCTTCCATCTTCTACTTATATTCTTATGGCTGGGACGTTGTTTGGTTTAGTTTTAGGAGTTATATCTGCACAAAGAGAGAGAAAGGTAAAATTCGAAGAAGTTTTAATTTCATTGCCAGGAGACTGGATTCGCCATTTTTCTAAAATTTTTGCCTGGGGGATTATCGTTTTTATCTTATCTCTTTTTTCAAGTGCTGAGGTTATTTTTTTCTATATCTTAAGTAAAAGTCAATTGCTTTTATTTTGGAAAGAAACGGTTGCATATATTTTTCTTTATTGGGGTTTTACAATGTTTAATGCTGGAATTATAGGCTTTGCTTTTGCGTATCTTTTTCGTTCTTATTTTACCTACATCGGTTTATTTTTCTATTGGATTTTAACAAGTCCTTATAATTCAATTCTATTACCTGTCAATATGTCTAAATGGATGAATCAAGGAGAACAAGATCCCAATTTAATATATGACGATTACCATGGTTTATTTTTTGCTGATGCAATATTTACAAGACATTTAATTATATTTTTCCTATCTATTGCGTTAGTTACACTTTCTTTAGTGTTCCGTCAAGTTAGAGAATCTACGAAAAAAGAAAAAATGATATTGATTATTACAAGTGTATCAACATTCTTATTTTCAATCATTTTATTGCCATTGTCAGCTAATTCCTTAATGAAAGATGAAAATGCATCTTCTGAATTCAATTACTATAGGCAATTCCAAGAACAAAATCCTTTAAATAATACATATAATGTTTCACCTACACTACAAATCAAAAGTTATAAAATTGACTTAAATACAAAAAATGAAAAAATCTCATATATAGCAGCATTATCTGTTAATATCTCAAAAGAAAATTTAAACAAATGGAACTTTTTCACACTGTATCATGGATTAAAAGTAAACAGTGTACATTTAGATGGTAATGAAATTAATTGGAAACAAGATGGAGATGTTGTATCTATTCTATGGCCAGAAAAAAGTAAAGGTGAATTAACCTTTAAAGTAGAGGGGGTTACATCTACTTTTAATCCAGTAGATAACAAATCGTTTTATTTATCTGCTTCATTTCCCTGGTATCCAATTCCAGGAAAATGGAGAATTGCAGAAATTAATAGGGATGGATATATAAGGTATAATTGTATTGAACTTCAAACCCCTGCACATTTCAATATTAAATATAATAAAAAAGAACGTATTTTTAGTAATCTTTTAAAAGTAAGTGAAAATGAATTTAAAGGTGAAGCAAAGGGAGTAACACTAATGAAAGGGAACCTTTTAGAATCCAATGAAAAGGGAATGCATATTGTTGCCCCTCCTGACTTGATAACCAGAGTTCCCATTTTATTACCGAAAATGAAGGAATCATTAGATAAAACAAGCTTTATTTTAAGAGAATCAAATATAAAAATTCCAGAAAATATCTTTGTAGTTCCAGTGGAAGAAGGAAATAACGATGTAGAATTATATTCAGATCAACTAGTGATTGACGCAGATCAATTACGATTGTTTTATGGACAAGAAGAAGAATACTTTACTTCTATAAATTGTATAATCCCTTCTTTTTATTTAAATAGATACAATGATTTATATGATTCCGAAAGTTTATTCTTAGCGTTATATGATTCTTTATATTCAAATTCCAGAGAAAGCTACAATAACAAACGGCTAAAGGGTCTTATTGAATATCCGGAATCATTACGTGATAAAAAAGCAAGATCAATTCCTTCACAAATAATTGCATTACAAAACAAAATTAGTAGAGAAAAAATGCAAGTACTTTTACATGATTGGTACAATCAACTAAAAGTTGGGAAATTAAGTGTTGAATATATGCAAACTTCTCTAAATAACTTCAAATAGGTGATAAAATAATGGATCATTTAAAAATTGACTCTTTAAGTAAGTCTTTTAAACGTCATTTAATCCTAAATCAAGTATCTTTAGAAATAAAACCGGGATTGTTTGGTTTATTAGGGCCAAACGGAGCAGGTAAAACCACCTTTATGCGAATTATTGCTACCATTCTTCGGCCGGATGAAGGAGAAATAAGGTTTAATGGTATTGATTGGTCTAAAAATCCTGATCAAGTACGGAAAATGCTTGGCTATTTGCCTCAAGATTTTGGTTTGTTTCGTAATATTACAGCTCGTGAAAGTTTGGAATATATAGGCTCATTAAAAGGAATACCAAAAAAACATCTTTATTTTGAAATAAAGAAAGTTTTAGAAGAGGTTAATCTTCAAGAATATGAAAACAAAAAAGTAGGGGGATTTTCAGGTGGTATGAGAAGAAGATTAGGTATAGCTCAAGCGATTCTTGGAGAACCCAAATTAATAATGGTTGATGAACCGACAGCAGGATTGGATCCAGAAGAACGAATTCGTTTTCGAAATTTATTAAAAAGATTAGGGAACCAAAATAGAATTGTCTTTTTGTCAACTCATATAGTAGAAGATATACAAGCAACTTGTGAACAAATAGCTGTATTAAATAAAGGGAAGGCACAAATTTTTAATTCTACTGCAGAACTTGCTAAAATAGCCCATGACAAAGTTTGGAAATTAACTGTTAATGAAGATGAGTTCAATGAGATTGAAAAAAATTATAAAATAATTTCTTCGAACATGACGGAAAGAGGAATTGACTTGCGTATTCTTTCAAACATTAAACCCAATAATGATGCCTTATCCGTTGATCCATCAGTTGAGGAGGGGTATTTAACATGGATTCACCAATAAAACTCCCACCATTGTTAACTGATATTAAAGCCATGGAATGGAATTTTTACCTTCCCCTTTTTGTAACTATAATTAGTTCGATTTATGTATACGTTGTTTTAGCAGGGTGGAATCAACCATTGCTTTTTTCTGAAATAAAAAAAACGTTAGGATTATGGTCAATTCCATTTGTTTCATTTTGGACGATTGGATTATATAAAGATTTAGTTGATACTGATGGGAAGGAATTACTTTTATCAATGCCATATAAAGTAATGCAATATGGATTTTTACGAACATTAAGAATGGGCCTAATTTATATTCTTTTTTTCTATTCTTGTTTATTAATTCTCCTGTTTTTTACTGAAGAAAAAATGACAATGGTTGATTGGATTCTTCCTGGAACCAATATCCTATTTTTTTCATTTTTTTCTTTTGTAATCATTTTAATAAGTAAGAATATAACAATATCTTATGGAATAATTGGAGTATATTCTTCCACGAATTTCATTACCCATGGGTCTTTTAGTGGATGGGTTTATCCATTTTATTGGTCTTTTCCAAGATACGATTTACAATTTTTGCAGGTATTAATTGGTTTGATTTTAGCTACAATCGTTTGTTTTGTATTAGGTCAATGGATTCTAACAAAAAAAGAGTATTTGGTAAAATGATACATTTTCTAAAAAAAGTGCCTTTTTCTTATGAGTATTGAAATTTTAATCAGAGAATAATAATCACATCTTAGTTCTAGGGAGATGTGATTATGGAACAAACCACATATAATTATGATTTTAATCCAGATTATGTAGTACCAGTAGGGCAGGCTTTATCAGATTTAATGCGTGACTCTAGGACCAGTATTGAAACAGTTTCTCATAGTACAGGTCTTACAGTGTCTGAAATTCAAAGTTTTATTAATGGAGAAATTAATTATAATCATAAAATTGGAATTAAGTTAAGTAATTGTTTTCATGGAATACCTGTTAAAATATGGGAAAAAATTGATAAAAATTATAAACATAAAATGGGATATGAACACAACTTCCATTAATAAACATTTGAAATAAAAAAGGGCTCAAAAATAATTTCTGAGCCCTGATTCTTAGCATCTCTTTTTAATATTCTTCAATGATGTTATAGAATGTATCTCTTTCCACGGGCTTCTTATTAGCCCCTTTAATTAACCAGATTAATTCATCCCTTGTAATTCCCGATTGGGTGAGTGCACCTGCAGCATGGCTAATCCGCTCTTCTACTAAAGTGCCGTGAATATCAGAAGAGCCAAAGGTAATGGCCATTTGGGTTAATTGGGTTCCAATGTTAATCCAATATGCCTTTACATGGGGGAAGTTATCTAGCATAAGTCTGCTTATGGCTAAGGTCTTCATATCATCAAAAGCTGAGGTTCGCATTTTTAGGGAAGCGGTGGCTTTTTTTGGTTGTACAGCTAAAGGAATGAAACATAAATATCCATTGGTTTTATCCTGCAGTTCCCTTAAGCGAATCATGTGGGTGAGACGGTCTTGCAAGGATTCAATGGAACCGTATAACATGGTTGCATGGGTTTTTAAACCTAAATGATGGGCGAGGCGATGGACATTGAGCCATTCATCAGTACTTGCTTTATCAGGGCTCATTTTCTTTCTGTATTCTTCTGTAAGAATTTCAGCTCCTCCCCCGGGAAGGCTATCCAAACCTGCTTTAATTAATTCTTTTAAGACTTCTTCTTCCGTTAAACCAGAAATCTTGGCAAAGAATACGATTTCAGCAGCAGTATACGCTTTAATTGTTATCTGTGGGTAGTGCTTTTTTAAGGTGCGAATGGTATTTACATAGTATTCAAAGGGGACGGTATGATTGTGGCCCCCAACAATATGAAACTCACGAATTCTAGGGTTGAATCGTTTTTCTACATAAGCTAGTAGCTCTTCTTCGTCCATGGCATATGCCCCATCTTCCTCAGGATCCCGGCGGAAACCGCACCATTTACAACGAGCTTCGCAAATATTGGTTGGATTAATATATAAATTTTCAATAAAGTACACATGATTACCATTGCGTTTTAAGTTTACATAGTTGGCCATTTGCCCGATGGTTAATAAATCATTAGACGCATAAAGAGTTAACCCATCTTCCATGGTTAACCTTTGGCCATTTTTAACTTTTTCGATGATGGGAAGCAATTTTTGATCTAGTACCATTTCTGTATTTAAACTCAATTTTTTCACTCTCCCTAATAAGTTCGCAGTACATTGTATAGGGTATCCCGTTCCACAGGGATTCTTCCTGCTTCGTGAATCATATCGATAAAGGATTGTTTTGGAATCATATGAACAGATTCAGAACCTGCAGCATGAATAATCTGTTCTTCCATTACCGTACCATCCAGGTCATCCACACCAAAACTTAAACTGATTTGTGCCAGTTTAGCCCCAATCATCATCCAGAAAGCGCGTATATGTCCGAAATTGTCTAACATTAAACGGGCAACGGCTAGCATTTTTAAATCCCGATAGCCACTGGTTTCACCAGTTAGGTTATATTCTTTGGCTAATTGAGTATTTTCAGGATGGAATGAAAAGGGGAAGAAAGTATCAAACCCACCCGTTTTATCTTGTAAATCCCTTAAGCGGATGAGATGGTCAATTACATCTTCTTCCGTTTCAATGTGTCCATATAAAATGGAGGCATTTGAACGCATTCCTAATTGGTGGGTAATTTCATGAATTTCAAACCACCTGTCTGCAGATGTTTTATGTCCAGAAATAATCTTTCGAATTTCTGGAGCAAAAATTTCTGCCCCTCCACCAAGGATGGATCCTAAACCAGCTTCCTTTAAGCGGATAATGGCTTCACGAATATCCACCTGGGCCACACGGGCAATATAATCAATTTCAACAGCAGTAAAGGCTTGTACATGTATGTTTGGCATGTATTCTTTTGCCAGGCGAATCATGTCTTCATAGTATCCAAAGGGTAATTTAGGATTTACTCCTCCTACAATATGAAGTTCTGTGAACCCTTTATTTGCCATGGCTTTATATTTTTCTTTAATTTCTTCCAGAGTAAGGGCATAAGCTCCTTCTTCATCTGGTTTCAGGCCGAAGGCGCATAATTTACAATCCAAATAACAAACATTGGTGTAATTTAAATGAGTGTTAACAATAAAGGATACCTGATCCCCGTTTTTTCGTTGGCGTACCATATCAGCCAGTAACCCAATGGTTAGCAAGTCATTGGATTTCATAAGTTTTACGCCATCTTCAAAAGAAAGGCGCTCCCCGGCCAACACTTTTTGTTCAATTGTAAATAAGGGATGATTTTCATATAGCATGGGTAATGGCCGTCTCCTCTTGCATTTAAATTTCAAACCATTCTTTATTATAGATTTATTTTGTTCATCCAACAAGAAGTGACATCTTTCGCGAATGTGTAAAATCATTGGAGGAGGGGATGATATTGCTAAAGGATTTATTGCAAGAGGAGGGAGATTAATGTGAACGTGAGGGCAGTAAGAGTTTTTGTATTAACATTTGTTATGGCATTAACCCTTATTCCTGTGGCTTATGGGCAAAGTTATACAGTTAAACCTCTTTATGGTGCATCTGTTAAAGTCCCAGACCCCTGGACTCTTGGCTGGAAAATAACGCAAACTGCCAAAGGGTTAAAAGGGTTTACGAAATATGGGAAACCATATTATCCTCCATACCGTATGGATTGTTCAGGTTTTACTTATTATGTTTTAAATAAAAATGGGATAAAAATGCCGACACGAACTCCTGCAAAACAGGCTAATTATGGAAAAACTGTTCTTATTAATCAACTTCGTCCAGGGGATTTGGTGTTTTTTTGGACTGGCTCAGGAAAAATAGGGCATGTAGCTATTGCTATTGGCAACAATCAGATAATCCATTCTGTAGGTCCAGGTAAGGATGTACAAATTACCAATTTAAAAAGCAGCTGGTATCAAAAGCATTATGTGACATCCAAAAGGTTGTTTGAATAACTAGTTACCTGGCCGTAAAAGGGTTGTTAATTGCCCCCAATTTGATACTCGCTTAAAAAGGGTTAATTCACGGTTCCAGGGCGCATCAAATACAATTTTTGTTTTTGCAGGTGAATGGAGTAAATTATGGGGGGCATCATCTACTAAATACTCTCCAATGACCAAATCTTTCCGATGGGTTAATATTAAGTTGGGCTTATTAACAAAAGCTAAATTTTCTTCAATCCAGTGGAATTTATCGTTATAAGCATACTGGCTGCTGGCAGTCAGAAAAACGATATCATAATAATCCTGGAGTTCTCTAATTCCTTCGATTGCTCCAGCCATAGGGGGCAAATTCCGGAAGAAACCAGGTTCTCTAAGGGTTGAAACAAAACCTTCAAACACTTCATTTGGCAAGATTCTTTTTAAATCCCATGCTTTCCAATCTTCACGGTTCAGGCTAATCCCTGTTTTATTATAAAAGCGTTGAATCCAGGCATTGGTAAAATCTACAACTACTTCATCCATATCCAGTAACAGTACAGGTTTTACCATATCCATTTAACCCCTTTCCTTCCAAATAAGAAGAAAAAAGACCGTTCATTGCTTTAACGGTCTTTTTCTTATTATAAAAAATGCTGCTCGTTTATTGCAACAATTTCCTGGTTTCTACAATGGGGACATGATAAAACATGAAGGCACTGTTCTTTTTCAATATCAGGATAGCCATTTATTAATCGCAATTGGTCCAAATCTTCATAAGGACTATAGGGACCATAATAATTTTCCAGTTTTCCTGTGTCTTCCATTTGCTTATGGCAACTGGGGCATTTTTTCGCATAGGTGCTTAACCCATTACAAACTGGACAAATTCCTTCAATCATCTCCTAATTCCTTTTTGCAAGTAAACGGGAGTATAGGGCAAAGCTAAACAGTATGCCGAAAGCGATAATAGCAGCAATAAAGCCGAATAAAGGTTGGTCTGTACCTAGGAACAGCAGGAGTGGAACGCCTATTATGGCGAGGACTAAAAAGATAGTATACATATTTGATAAGACACTTTTGTGCATAAGGAATCACTCTCCGTATTCGTTTATATTTAGCTTTTACAGAAAATGTACCCCTATACACTTAAGAAAATAAGGCTTGCCATTTGGCAAGCCTTCAGTTTTTTAGCATCTCTTATTTATGCATGCTAGAGCTATGGGCTGGTTGAACTTTGGAATCAGGATCGAAGTAAGATTTCGCATTATTGACAGCAGTAGGCGCTTCTCCAAATCCAGCCGCAATAAGCTTAATTTTACCAGGATAGCCTGCAATATCACCGGCTGCATAAACGCCAGGAATATTGGTTTCCATTTTGGAGTTAACCAAAATAGCTCCTTTTTCAAATTCTAATCCCCAGTTTTTAATAGGGCCCAGTGAAGAAATGAATCCGAAGTTAACAATAACAGCATCAACTTCTTCGGTCACTTTTTCACCAGTAACTTTATTCACCATGGTTACTTTCTCAATTTTATCATTACCCTCAATGGAATCGAGTTCACAAGGAGTAAGAACGTTTACTTTAGAATTTATAAGGTTTTCTACGCTGTGTTCATGGGCACGGAATTTATCCCGGCGATGGACAATGGTTACTTTTTCAGCGATTGGTTCAAGCATTAAAGCCCAGTCTACAGCAGAATCCCCACCACCAAAAAGGACAACTTTTTGGCCAGCAAATTTATTAAGGTCATCGACAAAATAATGGAGGTTAGCTTTTTCGTATTTTGCAGCATCTGGATGTTCGAGTCGACGAGGTTCAAAAGCTCCAACACCTGCAGTGATAATTACAGAACGAGATAAGTGTATTCCTTTATCTGTTGTAACTTTTAAAATTTCTCCATTCCGTTCAATGGATTCGGCTTTTTCTTCTAATTGAAGAGTGGTTTCAAATTGTGACATTTGTGCTTTTAAACGGTCAATTAATTCTTGTGCTCGTACTTTTGGAAAACCTGCTACATCGTAAATATATTTTTCCGGGTAAAGAGCTGCTAATTGTCCACCCAGTTGTGGCATGCTTTCAATAATTTTACAATTACTGTGGCGCATCCCTGCGTAAAATGCTGCAAAAATTCCCACCGGACCACCACCGATGATCGTAATGTCATATATCTTCTCATCACGATGATTCATTTTATTACACCTCCGACATAATTCGAACATACACCTTCTCATTATATCCTTATCAAGGGGTTTAGAAAAGTCGAAAATTTTTTATGAAGTTTGTGCAAAATTTCACTTGAAAAAAATTAATGACGGATTTATGATAAAAATGTGAACAATTTATTAACCTCACATTGACTGTGTATATGTGGGAAATGCACGGGGAAAACATTCCGGGGTTAATTAAAACTTTTAGGGACAACATAGTGAAAAAAAGCACAAGTCCAAAAAAATATAAAAAGAAGGCGGAAGAAAAAATGGGAACACCTAAAATTCTAATTCTTGGGGCAGGATACGGCGGATTAATGACTGCGGTTCGT
>CAMLDI010000002.1 GCA_946478845.1 uncultured Paenibacillaceae bacterium | reverse complement strand
TTTGATGAAATTATTTAATTCCTTTAGAAAAACTTACGTTTTTCAGTGCCCTCGTAAGGAGGGGATAGGTTTTTTGATATATTGCTCATAAGGAATTGAACCTTCGGGAAGAAAAGACGTATTAAAACCTGTTAAGGCCTCGAATTCAACGTTTGCTGTTCCTCCTCCATAAACAGGGCTTAATAACCACCCGGCTTTTTGTTTCGCTAATAAAGAATGGAAATTAGGCAATGGATCTGAACTAAAGGATACATTTTTTAATAGTGTGGGATCAGAAAATGATTCATTCATCACAAATACTACATTTGGTTTTGCTGTAGAAACAGGGGTTTTAGATGGTTTTGCTGTTGTGTATTTTTTAAGATCACTTACGATTGTGTTCATTTCATCCTCATTGATTTCACTGGGTTGTAAAGCAGTTTCCGCATCAAAATTCATAAAAAAACTAAATAAAAAACCATTCTTTTTATAATTTTCATTTTGAGCCCACACAATATTTTTGATTTTTAAATTTTTTATTAAATACTTTACTGGTGTTGAGTTATAGAATGCGATGGATAACAATAAAAGAATTGAAAGACTGCTAGAAATCAATCGTTGCTTTCTTTCAAATTTAATGGATGAAAAATTTTTTGTACAAATTATAATAAATGCGAAAAAAGCAAGAAGGAAAAATAAAAGAGCAATATTTACTTCTTTATAGATATTAGGTAATAAATTAATTACTTGATTAAACAATAAAAAATCCCAGGGGAAAATAGGCTCCTTTAAGAATTTAATTTTATAGGAATTTAATAAAACTAGAAGAAACCCGATAAAAAAATAACTTCCAAAACTAATAAAAATATTATTAATTAATGATGTTATAAAAAATAAAAATAACCCTGCTATTAAATAATTAAATATAAAGGCACTAGGATTTTCGGCAATCCACTGAAAAACCCCAACCAGGGATTTTCTAACAATCCCCTCTCCCCCAATAACTAAAACAAAGGGAGCTATAAACCATAACAAGAAAACCCCACGAATGTTTTTTAAATACACTTCTTTTTTCTCCTTCAATTGGACTAGTTGTTTTCATATTTTATATATGTTTTAAAACAAAGGATTATAACAAAAAGCACCCTGAAAAATCAGGGTGCTTTACATATATTCTTTATATTTCCTTAAGCCAAACGAAATACGATGCCATGGCCGCCTTTAGGATATTCCCATTTAATGTTCTCATATGGGCAACCAATGCGGCAACTTCCACATTCGTGGCAACCTTCATGGCCTACTGACATCCGAGTGCCTTCCCATTTGTACACTTCACCTGGACAGAATAAGGTACAAAGTTTATCTGGGCATTTTGTAGCACAAATATCATTGTCCAATACATGAAGATGGGACTGAGAATCAGCACGGAAACGCAATAAATACTGTTTCTCTTCCAATGTATTTGTTTTTGGTATTGTTATACTCATTATTTCATCACCTTCCAGACTCTGTAAATATCCTGGATTGCACCCAGCATACCTTTACCTTCTGTAAAGGCCTTCATCATTTTCTTCTGTTTATCTGCTTTAGAAATGCCATCTACTGTAAAGTATTCACTTGCTGCTTTATTGACAGCAGGAATATATTCATTCAAGTAAACTGGATATTTATCCAGAGTATGGGTAGCTTCTTTATATTTCTTAAGGTCTTTCCCAACAAAACTTTCCATTAAACGGGAACGATAGGTATCCAACATATTTTCAGAGAAGTCATTCGCTTGTTTAGCAAGAATAATGGTTTCTGCAGCAATTTTACCAGAAGTCATCGCCATATTGCTTCCCTCACGGTTAATCCCGTTAACCATTTGACCGGCATCACCACATACCACAACACCATTGCCTACTAATTTAGGCATTGCATGATACCCGCCTTCAGGAATCAAGTGGGCCGCATACTCTGCAGGTTCCCCGCCTTTAATTAAAGGACGGACCATTGGATGATTTTTCAAGTAATCTAATAAATCATAAGGACGAAGTTTGTTTTTAATCATCCCGGAAAGCAAGGTACCTACCCCAATGTTGATGCTTTCTTTATTGGTATAGATAAAACCAGTACCAAGAATACCTTTGGTAGAATCACCAAAGATTTCGATAGTTGCCCCTTGATTTGGTTCAAGGTTAAAGCGGTCTTCAATTTTTTCTGCTGGAAGGTTAATTACTTCCATTACAGCAAGAGCCACTTGGTCTGGTTTATATTCTTTATGGAATCCAAGGGATTTTGCAAGAAGAGAGTTTACCCCATCGGCAAGGACTACCACATCTGCATAAACATCCCCATCAGGTCGGTCAGTACGAACCCCTACTACTTTTCCATTTTCAACAATACATTCTTTAACGACAGTTTCATTGATTAATAAAGCCCCTGCTTCAACAGCTTTATTGGCATACCATTGGTCAAATTTCGCACGAAGAACGGTAAAATTGTTATAAGGTTCCTGTGCCCATTCCATCCCTTTATAACCGCCAGTAACCACAGAACTTTCACTTAAAGCCCACATCCGTTGTTCTACAATGGGTCGTTCCAGTGGAGCTTCTTTATAAAATTCAGGAATAATCTCCCGCATTTGGTGGCTGTACAATACACCACCCATTACGTTTTTAGAGCCAGGATATTCACCACGTTCTATTAAAATTACATTTAAACCCGCTTTTGCCATAACATAAGCGGCGGAAGTACCCGCAGGACCTGCTCCAACTACAATAGCATCAAATTTCTCAGACATTGACTACTTCACCGCCCTTGATGACTTTTTTGAATTCTTCGATCAGTTTAGGAACGATTTGGAAGGCATCGCCTACTATACTATAGGTCGCCACATTATGGATAGCCGCATTAGGATCTTTATTAATTGCAATTATAAATTCAGAGTTTTGCATCCCTACTATGTGTTGAACTGCACCGGAAATCGCAATTGCGAAATAAATTTTAGGCGTGACGGTTACCCCAGTTTGGCCAATTTGATAATGGTGGTCAATCCATCCTGCTTCAACAGCATCACGGGATGCCCCAACACTAGCGCCTAGAACATCTGCAAGGTCGTAGCACAATTGGAATCCTTTTTCATCGCCAAGGCCTTTACCGCCTGCAACAATAATATGGGCTTCATCCAGTTTTACACGTTGGGTTGTATCTTTAACAATGGATAATACCTGGGTTAATAAATCCTTTTCTTGAACCGTTGCTTTTTCTTCGATAATGATACCCACACGATCCTTATCTGGTTCTAAGGCTTTCATCACTTTAGAACGTACCGTTGCCATTTGTGGACGGGTGTTTTTACAAAGAATAGTTGCCATAATATTACCGCCAAAGGCAGGACGGCTAGCTTCAAGAAGGCGTTCCTCAACATTTACATCCAGCATGGTACAGTCAGCAGTTAAGCCTGTTTTAAGGTCTGTTGCAACAGCACTGGCTAAGTCTTTCCCATTGGAAGTAGCCCCATAAAGAATAATTTCAGGTTTATATTTATTGCATAAATCCACTACACACTCACGATAAGCTTCTGAACGGTAGTCCTTTAATACAGGGTCATCAATGAGATAAATGGTATCTGCACCATAATGGAAACAAGTTTCAGCCATGGATTTCACGTTATGGCCAAGAAGGAATCCTGACAATGGCACATTCAATTTATCTGCCAAAGTACGGCCAGCACCTAATAATTCAAGGGATACACCTGCAATTATTCCATCGGTTTGATCAATAAATACCCAAACCCCTACACAATCAGAAAACTTATCTGTCCGCTGTCCTACAACTTTCGGAGCTTCGATTACTTTTTCAACTTTCTCTATTTGAGCTGCTGGTTTTTCTTCTACAGCAGGTTTTGCTTCTACAGCAGGTTTTGCTTCTTTTTTCGGTTTGCGCCGGGTTGGGTTTGGTAAACTTATTGCTTCAGTTGGACAAACTTTAAGACATTTGGAACATTCCCGGCATTTATCTGCGTTTACTTCACATATTTCTGCCCCTAAGTACAATGCTTCAAAAGGGCAAGTATCTACACAGGTACCACAGGAAATACAAGCACTAGAAATCGTTACAGCCATGGAATCATACGCCTCCTTTAACAAAAAGCTCGCGTTTTTCTTGGAAAAGAACATCTACTAGTTGTTTTACTTGTTGGTCTGGAGTCCCTTCTAGACGTTTACCTCCTTCTGGTTTCGGCGGAGAAAACATTTTGCCTACTACAGTTGGAGATCCTTTTAAGCCTAGTTGTTCTCGATCCACGTTTTCTAAATCGTTAACAGACCAAACTTGTGGTTGGTAACGAGCTGCTTTAATCATGTTGGGCAGCGGAGAATAAGGAACTTCGTTAATATCCTTTTCCACAGTCAAAAGACAAGGAATGGAGGATTGTAGTACCTCATAGCCATCCTCTAATTTCCGATGAACTTTAATCTTTTTCGTCTTCGGATCAATTTCTTCAACCTTTTTTACATTGGTCAAAGGAGGAATTACTAGACGTCGGGCAATTCCAGGGCCAACCTGGCCAGTATCACCATCAATCGCCATTTTCCCGCAAATCACAAGGTCAACGGGTTCTTCCTTTTGAATGCGTTCGATACCTTTAGAAAGAGCGTAGCTGGTCGCAAGAGTATCTGCGCCGGCAAAAGCACGGTCAGAAATAAGATATCCTGCGTCTGCGCCAATTTCCACGCATTTTTTAATTGCTGCAACAGCCTGTGGAGGCCCCATGGAAATCACAGAAACTTTCCCCCCATAACGTTTGCGAAGGCGAACCGCCTCTTCAACGGCATGAGTGTCATAGGGATTTAAAATGGCTGGCACCCCACGTCGATCCAGTGTATTTGTCTTTGGATCGATTTTAATAATTTTGGTATCTGGGACTTGCTTGATACAAACTAGGATGTGCATAACTTTTCTCCTTTCTGAAGCAAATGTTCTATATGTGAAAAAAAGAACAAACTTTGTTAAAAAAAACAAAAAAAGAGAAATACATATTCTTAATATTTCTATATTATTAAGAATTCTGACATTTAATAACGTAAATAACTTAATTATGTTAGAATACGTAATAAACTAAAATTGACTTTATACACATACACAATTCGATAATAAAAGACAAAATCCTTTTTTTAATTTTAATTTATTTAGTAGAAATAAAAAGGACAGAATCTCCGCCCTTTTTATTCCTATTTTACTTAGTGGCGGTACTCATCTAATGCCCAATAAATTTTTTTTATTTCGTCTGTCCGTTCTTTTGATGAGAGACTAACATCGAAGGTAACTTGGCGGATTAGTTCAAGAATAAACTGATAAATGTCCCCTTCCTTTTCTTGGTTCTGAGACAACATTTCCAGATATCGTTCCATACCTATCCCTCCTCGGACATTATGTATGTGTATCTATTTAAATTATAACATCATATTTTCAGAAAAGGAAAACAAAAAAAATCTGCATCGGGTATTTTACCCGATACAGATTATTGTTTTATTGCGAAAACTCCCGGTTTTCTTAATTTTTCGTACCTTTTATTTAATATTTCATGCTGCGGAATTCCCAATAACTCATTTAAATGATTGGCAATGCTTTTACCTACGTTATAAACCATTTGTGTTAGATCTTTATGGGCTCCTTCAATGGGTTCAGGAATAATTTCATCGATAATTTCCATTTTTAATAACTCATCTGCCGTTATTTTTAAGGAATTAGCTGCTTCCTCCCATTTCCCTGAATCTTTCCACAAAATAGCTGCGCATCCTTCTGGGGTTATCACTGAGTAATAAGCATTTTCTAACATAAGCAAACGATCAGCAATGCCAATTCCTAATGCTCCTCCACTTCCACCTTCTCCAATAACCACACTAATAATAACCGTTTTCAGGCCTGCCATTTCCATTAAATTTCGAGCAATGGCTTCTGCTACTCCTCGTTCTTCTGCTTCAATTCCTGGATAAGCACCTTGGGTATCAATAAATGTAATAATTGGCCTCTTGAACTTTTCTGCTTGTTTCATTAACCGTAGAGCTTTCCGATAACCTTCTGGTTGGGACATGCCAAAATTCCTAGCTATTTTATCTTTTGTGCCTTTTCCTTTTTCATGCCCAATAATGGTAACTGGAATCCCTTGAAAGGTTGCTATTCCCGTCAAAAGGGATGCATCATCACCATATAAGCGATCCCCTTTTAGTTCAAAAAAATCAGGAAATAAATATTTAATATAATCACTGGTTAAAGGACGATCACAGTGCCGGGATAATTTGACCCTTTCACCTGCTGACCGTACCGTAAACTTAAATTCTTCAACCGCCATAGGCGCTCCATTCCTTTGGTAACCGGTGTAAAGCTACAAAGTGGGATAGCACATCCCGCATTTGTCTGCGTGTAACAATGGCATCCAACATTCCATGTTTTAATAGAAATTCTGCACTTTGAAAGCCTTCCGGCAATTTTTGTTTAATGGTTTGTTCAATAACCCTTTTTCCCGCAAAGCCAATAAGTGTTCCTGGCTCTGCAAGAATAATATCCCCTAGCATGGCATAGCTTGCTGTTACTCCCCCTGTTGTAGGATGAGTTAAAACAGAAATATACAATAATCCTGCATCACTATGTTTTTGCAATGCCGCTGAAGTTTTTGCCATTTGCATCAAAGAGAGTACTCCCTCTTGCATTCTAGCTCCACCGGAGGCCGAAAAAATAATTAAAGGCAATTTCAAATTTGTAGCAGATTCAATTGCACGGGTAATTTTCTCACCGATGGCTGAACCCATACTGCCCATCATAAATAAGGGTTCCATTACAGCTATTACTGTATCTATTCCTTTTAATTTTCCTTTTCCGGTTATAACCCCTTCATTCACTCCGCTGGTGTTCGTTGCCTTAACCAACTTCTTATCATAGTCGGGAAAATCAAGGGGATTCTTGCTTACAATATCAACATCCCATTCCTCAAAAGTATTGGGATCAACCAACGTTTTAATCCGATTTTTAGCTGTTATACGGAATTGAAAGCCACAATCACAGGTATATACATCAGCTAATAATCTGGATTTTTGATAAATTTTATAACATGTAGGGCACACCACAACCTGAGGAGGTTTCTTTACCTCCGACAGTCTACTAAATTGGAGGGGAGATTCCGGCGGCATTTTAAGCCCCTCCGGAAACAAAGGACTTATCAGCTAATTCCCGGTATAATTCTACAATTTCTTCTTTTGTCGCTAATCTAGGATTATTGTCAGGACTTCCGCTGGATAATGCATCCTCAGCCATTTTAGGTGCCGCCTCCATAAATTTAGCAGGATTAATTTTTAATTGTTGTAAAGTTGGCAATTGGAGTGCCTCACATAATTCTTCTACTTTAGTAACTGCTAACTCTGCAGCCTCTTCCTTGGTTAAACCAGTGATATCTACACCCATTGCTCGAGCAATATCTGCAAACCGTTCTGCTGATTCAAGTGCAGAAAAACGCATCACTGTTGGCAACAAAATCGCATTTGAGATGCCATGGGGGACATGGAACAAAGCACCAATCGGACGGGACATTCCATGCACTAGTGCAACGGATGCATTACTGAAAGCAAGGCCTGCTTCCATCGCTCCTATTAGTACACTTTCTCTGGCCTCAATATCTTTTCCATCAATCCAGGCTCTTTCTAAATAAGGATAGATTCGTTGAATTGCAGATAAGGCAAGAGAATCTGCTAATGGCTGGCGCCGACGGGAAATATACGCTTCAATAGCATGGGTTAATGCGTCTACACCCGTCCCAGCAGTAACCCCTTTCGGACAACTTAAGGTTAATTCCGGATCCAAAATAGCTACTCGAGGAACAAGAAAACGGCTGCCAATCATCATTTTTACATCTGTTTCTTCATCGGTAATAACCATGACACGGGTAACTTCAGAACCTGTTCCGGCAGTGGTAGGAATAGCAATCACCGGAAGCCCAATAGATGGAACCTTCTCCATTCCCATGTATTGTGACATAGGTTCAGGATTATTGAACATCATGGAAATGGCTTTTGCCGTATCAATGGCACTGCCGCCACCAAGGGCAATAATTACTTCCGCTCTGGACTCTTCACAGGCCTGTAACCCTTTCCTTACTTCCTGTAAAGTGGGCTCCCCTGAAACATCTGAAAAAACAACATATTTTAAACCTGCTTTTTTCAATACTTTTTTTAAGGGTTCTACCATTCCCAGTTCATTTAATATTTTATCCGTTACGATTAAAACATTTAATCCGTAACCAAGGGCAAAATTAGCGGTTTGTTGCAATGATCCGGGGCCTGTTACGATTGTTCCCGGTGTTAGAAATTGATGAATAGACATTGTTGTCACACCTTTCTTTAGTTATATTGTTTTATCTCATTTCAGTTCCACAGGAAACATTGAGAGATTGGCCGGTCATGCTGTTGGATTCTTCAGAAGCAAGGAATAACGCAACTTTGCCTACTTCTTCTTCCGTTGGAATGCGACGAAGGGCTGCCATGCGAATCATTTTTTCTTGAATAACTTCCCAGGGAACATTGCGAATTTCTGCCCGCTTCTTCCAAACCCGTTCAATACGTGGACCTTGTACAGGGCCAGGACAAATGGCGTTTACACGAATATTGTACTTGCCAAGTTCTGCTGCAATACTTTGGGTAAAACCAATCATGCCCCATTTCGCAACAGCATAAGGAGAGCGGAATGGATACGCACGTTTACCAAAGATAGAAGATACATTGATGATATTCCCTGATTTTTGGGAAATCATAATTTTTGCAGCTTCTTTCGTACATAAAAATGCCCCTGTAATATCTATGTTTAAACAATCATTCCAATCTTCAAGGGAAATTTCTGCAACTGAGCCAGTTGGGCCAGAAACACCTGCATTATTTACAAGAATATCCACACGACCATAACGGTCCATTGTTTTTTCAAATAAATTGATACAATCTGTTTCACTAGCAACATCTGTTGGTACACTCATCACGTCTGCACCAATGTCAACCAGTTCAGAATGAACTTTTGCAAGGGTTTCTTCATTCCGTGCAGCCAGTACTACTTTTGCCCCTTCTTTCACAAAAGGAATAGCGATTGCACGACCTAAACCACCATTCCCTCCAGTAATAATGGTTACGCGATCTTGCAACTTTTTACCAGATGACATTGTTGGTTGTGCTCCAGATATCGTGGTTGGTTGACTTCCAGCGGTACTGTTAAACATAATTATCTCTCCCTTTTTTATCGTTTTTATTGTATTGATACAGATTATTTTTATATCTTTGTGTTATATAATAAGGTTCCTGCAACCGTCTGTCAACTAAAAAAATTCAGAAAAGTTATGAAGTTGCCCATAACTAGATTCTGATTATCTGCCAAAAAGAAAACAGACATGGATTGTCTGTTCTATATCACGATGAATTATTTACTTATGCGTAAAATGCCGTTGATTCGTTCTTTTAATTTTTTCTCAGCAGTCCCCATAGGCAAAACACCAAACTGGATTTTTACTTCTAACCCGCCTTTTACTTGATTCATTATTCTCCCTCCAGGAATTGTTATAATATACATCTGCTAATATAGTATTCTGTTATATAATAACTGATTCATGAAATTTTCGTCAACTCATACTTTTCTGAAAAAACAGGCCTGGACCTTTTACCTGGGGAAAGAAATTGTTTTCTTTATTTCTTGCAATTATGGCCTCTACATGACAACAATAGTAAGAAGAAGGAGGAAAATGAATGAATTTATTCGACGTTACAATTGTGGGCGGAGGGCCCGCAGGCTTAATGGCAGCAATTGCAGCAGCTCAGCAAAAGGTTACGGTAGCCTTAATTGAAAAAGGAGAAAAATTGGGGAGAAAATTACTGATTTCCGGTGGCGGAAGATGTAATGTTACAAACGCTAAACCCCTTGATGAAATCATTAAAAACGTACCTGGCAACGGGAAATTTCTATATAGTACTTTAAATCAATTTAGCAATCAGGATATTATCCGCTTTTTTGAAGGATTAGGGATTCCTTTAAAGGAAGAAGACAGAGGAAGAATGTTCCCTGCAACAGATCAAGCCAAAACAGTGGTCAACGCTCTCATTAACCAAATGAAAAAATTAGGGGTTGCACTAATTACTGGTGAACCTGTGAAAGACATCGATTTTGGGGAACAGATACATACTCTCTATCTTTCTTCTGGCGAAACAATAAATACAAAAGCGTTAATTCTGGCAACAGGAGGCTGTTCTATGCCCAAGACCGGTTCAACTGGCGATGGTTATACATGGGCAAAAAAGGCGGGACACAGGATTACAGATCTTTATCCAACAGCCGTTCCATTAACAGCAAACAATGAATATATCAAGAACCATTCCTTACAGGGGCTATCTCTACGAAACATAACCCTAACCCTTTTTAATCCAAAAGGAAAAAAAGTGATACAAGAGGAAGGGGATATGATTTTTACCCATTTTGGGATTTCTGGACCTGCCGTGTTACGGACCAGTCATTATGTATCCATTACTCGCAAAAAATTCGAAAATCAACCTCTTTCATTAACGATTGATCTTCTCCCCCATCTGGAGATGGAGAAAGTAGAGAAGGACTTGCAACATTTAAGAGAAATAAATGAAAAAAAGACAATAAAAAATGGAATAAAGAATTATGTCCCAGAAAGACTTCTATCCCTTTTGCTTCAATGTATTGATTGTGAAGAAACAATGGCAATGACCAAAGTCTCGAAGGAAAAAATACATAATCTCGCTTTCGTGATGAAGAATTTCCCCCTAACGATAACAGGAACCCTTCCACTAGAGATGGCTACAGTAACAGGCGGGGGGATTCACATCAAAGAAATTAATCCAAAATCCATGGAATCCCGCCTGGTTCAGGGGTTATATTTCGCAGGGGAAATTATGGATGTACATGCCCATACCGGAGGTTACAACATCACTGTTGCCTTTTCCACGGGTTATACGGCAGGAAGTTCCGCTGCCAAAGAAGTCTTAGCTAAAATCATGTAGATAAGGAGGCCATTCGATGCAACATATAAAGCAAATGATGCAATCTCTTCCTCTTTTCAACTCCCTCCCTGATTATGAGCTAGACCTATTAATTGAACATTCCACTCTATTGATTCAGGCTAAGGATCAATTTATCATTCATGAAAGAGAAAAAAATGGAGAACTGTACCTTTTGCTGCGAGGTCGGGCCCACAGCATCCTCATTAATGAAAAAGGAGCAGAAGAAACCATTCATTTTTATCAACCCGGAGAATTAATCGGTTTGCTTCATCAATTTTCAGGCGAACCTACCCTCTTCTCGGTACAAACCACTGAACAAAGTGAATTATTGGTTTTATCCAAAACAGAATTTCACCAACTGGTGCAAAAAAACACTGCCTTTGCAGAGAAATTAACTATTGAAATGAGTTTGCGATTACAGCAGTTATATCACACCCTGGCAGTAGAAACTTCCCAACATCCTATAGGCTTAGAAATCTATCCCTATCGCAAAAAAGTTGGGGACCTTATGACACGGCCTCCAATTACAATTGAAATGGACATCCCTGTGGTCAATGCCGCTGAAGAAATGATGAAGAGAAAAATCAGTTCCCTGTTGGTTACAAAACAGGGGCAATTAATCGGCATCATCACAGAGCATGATTTATTTCAAATGATTCCAAAGCATTCATCAATACCAACAACCTCTGTTGCCCAATTGATGAGCACAAATGTAGTAACTATTTCTCCAGAATCATATTTTTATGAAGCGATGTTAAAAATGATTAACAATAACATTAAACATTTGCCTGTAGTGCAGGGAAACACGCTGGAAGGGATTATTACCTTGCGAAGTCTCTCAGATTTTCGCGGACACTCTGTTCTTACATTAGTAGAAAAAATAGAATCTGTTGCTTCTTTAGATGAAATCATTCAAATTAACCCCCTTATTATTTCTTTTACAAAGGGAATGATGGAGGAAAACTCCAAAGCCTGGGAATTGTGTCCTATCCTTACAGAATTTAATGATCGCCTTGTGCGAAAAATTATACAATTAGCAGAACTAGAAATGGTTGATGAAGGGTATGGCCCTCCTCCCGTCGATTATTGTTGGATTGCAATGGGGAGCGAAGGCAGATCAGAGCAAACCATTTCCACAGACCAGGATAATGGAATGATTTATGGGGACATAGAAAATCAAGAAGAACAGGAAAAAGCCGAATACTATTTCAGAAAACTAGCAAAAAAAGTCGTGTTAAGCTTGGAAAAAGCTGGCGTACCTCAATGCAAAGGAGGGGTAATGGCCACCAATTCCCATTGGCGAAAATCTTTGTCTGACTGGAAAGATACCGTGAAAAATTGGTTTTCTTATTTACAAATAGAAGACATCCGGCAGTTTACTATTTTTTTAGATTTCCGGCCTATCTATGGAAATGAAAATCTTGCAAAAGAATTACGAGAGATGTTATTTGCCGAAAAAAGAAAACATCCATTGGTGTATCCCTTGCTCGTGGAAGATGATGGGGTGTCTTCTGTACCTTTAGGAATGTTTGGCAGATTGCTATTAGATAAAAAAACAGGAGAAACCCTGGATTTAAAAACAGGAGCCCTTGTGCATTTTATCAATGTAATGCGAATTCTCTCCCTGTTTGAAGGTATTGAAGCCGTCTCAACCATTGACCGTTTGAAACAATTAATAAGGAAGGGGATTTTTTCCGAAGAAGAAGGAGAAGAAATAATACATTCATTCCAAACTCTTATGGATTACAGAATACGCCTGCATTTAAAACAGATTGAAAAACAATCTCCTCTATCAAATTCTTTATGTGTATCCCAATTAACAAAACAGGAGCGTATACAACTTAAGAAATCATTAACAACAGCAAAATGGTTACAACAACGCTTAATGCGTATGTTTCAGGTAAAAGGCATGCGAATTTAATCGAAATTAATCTAATTTAATCAAATATAAAAAAATTTAAATATATTCTGAAAATTATGTTTTCAAATCTATTAAAATGTTTTAATATAGGAGATGTGGGTGATGATATCTCTCACCCTTCGTCAATATTTTCAAAATATTCAAAAATGTAAACGGTTTAACAAAACGAGGGGATTAGGCTAGTTTTCATCACTCCCAAAATGCAGCAAAAAAATTAAAAAAGGAAGTGAAAAATGATGTCAAACTTAGCAGAAAAAACGACTAGCGGAGGGAAAAGGAAACAGGGCATCGATTATTCAGCAATTGCCAACAGCCCAAAATTCCAAGCGCTTTTAGTTTCCAAACGTAATTTTATCGTTCCCTTCACCATTTTTTTCATGATTTTCTACTATGTGTTGCCCATTATGACATCCTACAGTAAGGTTCTTAACACCCCAGCAATCGGTGCTATTACCTGGGCATGGGTATTCGCATTCGCTCAATTCATTATGACATGGTCACTCTGCCATATTTACACTGCTAAAGCTGCCAAGTTTGACAAACAAACCGAAGAAATTCTCAAAGAACATAATTTAGGAGGGAATTAATAATGCAAACCACCGCATTTATGTTTTTCCTGCTTATCGTCGCAGCAACGCTCGTTATAACGTATTTCGCCTCCAAAAAAACCAAAACTACAAGTGAGTTTTACACCGCAGGCGGTGGACTTACAGCCTGGCAGAATGGACTGGCTATTGCTGGTGACTACATGTCTGCCGCTTCTTTCCTTGGTATTGCCGGTGCTATTGCCCTTACAGGATTTGATGGATTTTTCTACAGTGTTGGGTATCTTGTTGCATATCTAGTGGTACTTTATATTGTAGCTGAGCCTCTCCGTAATCTTGGAAAATATACAATGGCTGATATGATTGCTGCCCGATTCGATGATAAAAAAGTACGTGGCGTAGCAGCCCTCAACACTATCACCATCTCCATTTTCTATATGATCGCACAACTGGTTGGAGCTGGTGCTCTTATCAAACTCCTATTGGGGCTTGATTATACTACATCCGTATTAATTGTCGGTGTCTTAATGACTGTTTATGTTATCTTCGGCGGTATGACAGCTACCAGCTGGGTGCAAATTGTTAAAGCTGTCTTGCTTATGGCCGGTACTTTCATCATTTCTATGATTGTATTTGCAAAATTCAATTTCAGCTTTGCCCA
The DNA here is from genome assembly GCA_946478845.1 of uncultured Paenibacillaceae bacterium. Next base: position 214,355 of record CAMLDI010000002.1, on the reverse strand, counting down.
AATGTTCGAACATATGAAAACAGCAACACCTCTTGGGGAAGCATTCCTAAATCCTGGCGTTAAATATAAAGATGGCTTAGACACCATTTCCATGAATATCGCATTAGTTCTGGGAACTGCAGGCCTGCCCCATATTCTCATTCGTTTCTTTACTGTAAAAGATGCACCAACAGCTCGTAAATCTGTTGTATATGCTACCTGGTTAATCGGTATTTTCTATGTTATGACGATTTTCCTTGGCTTCGGTGCTGCAGCATTTGTTGGTAACGAAGCAATTGTTAATGCAAATGCCGCTGGTAACATGGCAGCCCCTCTTCTTGCTCAAGCTTTAGGTGGAGACCTGTTAATGGCCTTCGTAGCAGCTGTTGCATTTGCAACCATTCTTGCGGTAGTAGCAGGTCTGGTGCTCTCTGGTGCCTCTGCATTCGCGCATGATTTCTATAGCCATATCATTAAAAAAGGCAATGTTTCTGAGAAAGAACAAATGAAAGCTGCTAGAATTGCGTCTGTAGGAGTGGCGATAATTTCTATTGCCCTTGCTTTATTCGCACAAAAAATGAACGTAGCTTTCCTTGTATCCCTTGCCTTCTGCGTAGCTGCAAGTGCTAACTTACCTGTAATTCTCCTCACCATTTTCTGGAAAAAATTCAACACTGCTGGAGCAATTTCCGGAATGATTGTCGGTTTACTTACTGCATTAGCCCTAGTGGTTGTTAGCCCTAACGTGTTTGATCCATCTGGTAAAGCAATTATTGAGGCTGCTCCATTAATCAAATTAACAAACCCTGCAATTATTTCTGTGCCCGTCGGCTTCCTCGCAGCTTATCTTGGAACCATTATCTCTCGCCGTAAAGAAGAAGCTGCCAAGTTTGATGAAGTACTTGTTAAAGCGAACACAGGAATTCGTGAAAGTGCTTAATACACAGGTTTAAATAAGGGGGAATAGGGGCACTATAATAGTAAACCTACTCCCCCTTAAACTTGCAACTGACTCTCACACTTCTCCCAGAAAAAGCACATCCATTTGGATGTGCTTTTTCTATTCTTTATGATATTTCATTCTTGAAAGTTCATATGCCTGCTCAGCCAATTTAGAGGATTCTTCAAAATCTAAAGAACGATATGCCACTTCAGCTGCATATAACAGAGATTCAATTTCCCGATCATGGCGTCGATATCGATTGGTTTGTTGAATTCTCTGTTCCGTATTCTGGCTAAATTGAATCATTTGTGTTGCTTTTTCTAACAAATCAATGGTCTGTGTTCTAGCTTCTTTTAAATAGTGATTTACTTTTCCCATATTTAAAGGAATATCTATCAATGCTTTTTCTACATCCACAATTGCTGTACGAGCCAATTCAATTCCATGATTCACTACTTCCGGAATGCCGGGCAAATATAGGCGTTTTAGCTGTTGCTCTACCCTTCCAACATCGCTTTTAAGCTGTCTAATTTCCTCTAGAGCTAACGTTTCTCCTTTGCGGAGATCTTTTAGCTCTTGAATCATTTGCTCCCTTTGTTCAAGCAATTTCTTCGCCCCATCAGCGGCATTTACAACCATTTCTTTAAATCGCAAATAAGATACTTTATCTCCTGAGGCGGCTATTTTATCCAATGATCCTTCGATTTCAGAAATTAATGCATCGATTTGGCAATTATAATAAAATACATCACCCCCATTAACTTGAAATCTCTCTGATAAATCATTTAATTCTTCTGTAAGATATGTACTATCATCTTTTAATAATTGGAGATAATGGGGTAATTCAGATAAATAGGTACAATATTGATGGTAACTTTCAAAAATTTCTTCCATTGATTTATAGAGATTTTCGATATCTTCACGAACTTCTAGGACTTTTCTTTCCGCTTCTTCTATTTTCCCCTCTTCAAATAAACGAGGAAGCTTATCAGCTTTTCCTTTTATTTTTAGCATTTCCGCATAAATGGCATCAGGGTCCCCTCCAAAATCCCCCTGAATCATTTCTTGTACATCCTCATAAAGTTGTCTTAACTCCTGGCTAAGTTCCTTTTCAATGGTTTGGCGAAGAGCAGGAACTCTTTGCAATATTTCCATTAAGCTTTTATTTCTGCCAAGCAAAGCTTCTAATTGATCTTTAACTTCTTCAAAATGCCCTTGCTCTTCTTCCTCGTTAATATGAATAAATTCACGGTCAATTCCGTTAAGATATTCTTTCAAAGAATGAAAGGAAAAACTATATTGGAATCTTAATTCATCTATTCTCCGCTCTACTTTTTGCCTTATCTGATTATAATCGGTTTTTAAGCCCTCAATTTCAATTAAAATTTCCCCAAAAGTTTTAATTTGCAAAAAATAATCATTTAATTTTTCTTCTAACACCTTTAATTTTCGTCTAACACCTTCGATATTTTTTTCACATTTTTTAAAATGCAGGCCTCTTAAGTCTTCTTCAACATCTAAGGTTATCAATTCAATATCCGTCATTGAATCAGCCTTAAATTGATTAAGAGAGTCCAGAATTGAATGATAACGTTCTTTCACCTTGGCTGGGTTTTTTTTCCACTCAGGATCTAATCCTGGAATTTCCGTAAATCCTGTGATTTTCTCCATCTCTTGCTCAATGTCGCCTAACATTTTCATAATATTTCTTTTTCTGTTGTATGTATAAAAAATCAAAACAAGTACAGAAAGGATGGTAATCACTATAATAACCATCCAATCGGGAATTCCAAATATACTCATTTCACAGCGACCCCTTTTTTATATTACTTAATTTTTCCTCCCCTTGGCCATCATCAACCGGTTGTAAAATTCTTTTTAAGAAATCCATTAAATCCTTAGTGATTTGTGCCACAAAAGGTTCTTCAATGGGTTCAATATAAAAAACTTCACGAAGGATTTGCGGGTAGACATAAGGAAAATAAATAATAGATAATAGATTCATAACTACACCATCAACATGGATTGAATGAAATTCCCCCAAAATCATTCCTTCTTCAAGAACAGAAGATAAATCATGTTTAATTTGTTTGATATAAATACACATAATTTCCCTGCCGAGCATTGATTCCACAGATAATTCCCGATGAATAAAGCGAGTAATTTTATGAGATTCAGATTGGTACCTAATCATCTCTTGCAACATCTGGGCTAAAAGGGAGAACCGGGATGACCTTTGTTGTTCAACTTTACATCTTGCCAATCTACGAAATAATTCTTCGTAGTAATGGACCATAATGTACTCCATCAACCCTTTTTTATTTTTAAAATAATAAGAAATTAATGCTACATTCACATCAGCTTGTCTGGCTATTTGGCGGACTGTCGTCCCATCAAATCCCTGAGAATCAAATAATTGTATGGCCGCCTGTGCTATCTTATCTTTTGTAAGCTCAGATGACCGTTTCATGGATTCCCCTCACCTTCCAGACCAATGGCCTTTTTACTAGGAAAGCATCTTTTTCTTGCGTTTTTGAAAAAATTTTAAGGAAAGAGTAAACAAAAGAAGACCAATAAAAATAAGGATTAACTTCCCTTTATTTTCTTCCCAATTAATCACATAATGTCCTAGAATGGATTCAAATAAAACAGCCGGAAGTTTGCCAAAAAGAGTGGCAAAGAAAAAACTGGGAAATACCACCTTAGAAACCCCTGCGGCCGTATTAATTACACTGGAAGGCAAAACAGGGATAAAACGTGCCGCAAAAATAATCCAGAACCCACGCTTCTCGGCCTGCTCGTTTAACTTCTTCACAAAGGAATGGTGTCCCATTTTCCGTTCTGCCCAATCTCGCGCTGCATACCGGACAAGAATAAAATTTAGTATGGCCGCTAAAACAGCCGAAGTCCAACTTATGACAAAACCATACCATAATCCAAAAGCAATCACATTTGCCCCAGCCAACAAAACAAAAGGAATTACAGGAAAAAAGGTTTGGACAATGATTGCTGCCATTGAGATAAACAAGGCAATCCACCCATAGGATTGAATCATATGGGCAATTTGCTCAATATTGCCTGTTCGTAATAAATGGCCTATATCCGTCTGCATTACTAGAGCAATCACAAGGACGAGAAAGAGGATGGTCGTCAGAATCCGTTTCAAATCCTTTACCTCCTCTTTATTAGGTATATTGTAAAATCATTATACCATTTTATCAGAAGAGATTAATCATTATCCATAGAGGCCACGATAATCTTATTCCGCCCTACACTTTTTGCCTGATAAAGAGCTGCATCCGCACATTGGAAGAGATTTTCTACACTTATATAACGGTCACTGCGGTCCCAAAAAGATAATCCGCTGGATATCGTAATCTGAGGTTTCGTACGGTCCATAACTCTTTTGCGTATACGTTCTGCAACATCCAGTGCTTTATCAATTTTAACCCTGGGCAAGTAAATCGCCAATTCTTCTCCTCCCCATCTTGTAGCCACATCTGAACTGCGAATGGAATCATGAAGAATATCTGCCACTTGCACTAAAATTTCATCCCCCACTTGATGTCCATAGGTATCATTTACATTTTTGAAGAAATCGATATCAATTAAAATTAATGATCCATATTCATCGGTTGCCTGAGATGCTGTGACATAATCATATAAATATTTTCGGTTATATAATCCTGTAAGATTATCAATCACGACCAGGCGTTCAACTTCTGCATGCAAAGAAGCATTGGTCATTGCTAAATTCATATGTTGGGCAAGGATTTCTAATAATTTGTAATCATCAAAGGTAAAGAAGTTCGTGCGCGAATCCATCACGAGAATGGCACCCTCTACTTTTCCCCCATCCACCAAAGGAACTCCGACAAATGAATGATGCCCCCTAAATAAAGGTTCTCCTTCCCCTGTTGGAAGATCAGCTACAATAATAGGCTCTGTTTTTTTATTCAAGTTGATTAATTTATTCCAGCGTTTGCCGACGACCTGTCCTAAATGTTTTTCATTCGTTGATGCTTGAATTATAAATGAATCCGTTTCCCCTGACTTACGCAGGATACAGCAATATTCTGCACCATAGGTTTCAATTAATTTGCCTGTTACAAATTTTAATACATCCTTTAATTTAAGGCTTTTATTTAATTGTTGGGTAATCTCATTGATTAATAACAATTCCCTTATCATATTTCTCGTTTGATAATATAATTGGGCACTTTCAAAAGCAGTCCCCGCAGTATCAGCCAGCATAGAAATATATTCAATATCCCGTTTTTGCAAAGTAATGGGTTCTGGCGCATGGAATTCGATTACCCCATACACCCCTTGCTTCCCACGTAAAGGTGCAGCTAAGGTTAGAGCTCGTTCACCTAAAGACTTTTTCACAATGGTTCTTGCTTCCATATAAGCCTGTACACTAACTTCACTTTCATCAGATTGGAAAGTAAATTGCTTAACAGGAAGTTGTGTGGAACAGGAATCATGGGATAACCACAGTTCCGCCTGTAACTCAGGATACATGTATTTTACATTTTCAACGATAGCATGTAATACTTCGTTTACATCAATGGAAGAATGAATTTTCTTCGTTACCTGATATAATCGGTCTCTTTTTTCATGGTCTCGTTCAATACGAAGCAGTGTGAGAACCTTATTAAGTGCAGAAGCTACTTCTTTTAACAATTTAAAAATAAATTGTTTCTCATATTCAAATAACTCTATATGTTCTTCAGATAAGACCGCAATAATACCAAGAGTATTACCAGAATGAATGATTGGGAAAATAAAGAATTGTTCAATAATCTGAAAGGGTTCTTTATTTTTATCAAAGGATTTCAATAGTTTTTCATAAAAAATATCATTATTGGCTAATAGATTCCTTTTAAAATGTTCAAGGGATAACAAATCGGAAGACCATTGAGATTCAATTTTCCTTTGCTCCCGATTAAAAATTGCGGCAATGCACTCTTTTCTCCCAAGAATCTTCACAACCCGATTCACAACAGTAGAAAGAACATGGTCTAATTCAAAGCTTTCATTCATTTCATAAACAATGGCTGCTACATGTTCATTGTAATAAGACTCCCAACCCATATGCAGGGAGTAACGAAATCCTTCCAGAAAAGCAAGACATTGATCACAGGAAACTTGGCCGGGGACAGATAACCCTAAATACCCAGTAACAACCTTTTCTTCTTGAATGGGAACACAAACAATTCTCGAATGATCGCTAATGAAATTCTGGCTGCTTAATTCTTCTACATTATAAGAATGGCGCAAAGAATTATCAGGATACCCTATTTTCTTTTGAACAAGGACTTTACCCGTTACATCCAGGATAAAAAACCATCCATTTTTACAAATAAAGGAGTCAGAAGAAAAATAGTTCATGGTATTTTGAAAAACATATGCCAGTTTTTTATGATGATTATTATTCATCATCGCCTCAACCTGTACATTCGGAAAATTTGTAGTTGTATTCTTCACTGCATTGCCCTCTTTCTATTTCCCATCTTCCCTACTCTATTCTTTATCCAATAAATGCTGCTCATCATTAACCAGATGAATAACCCATTCTTCATTGAATTCTAGATGAGTTAATGAAGTGTTTGTTAATTTAGTAATCCCCGTTCCAAGGGTTCCTTCGCTAATTTCATGGATAATAGAATTGATTAAACCTCCATGGCTTACTACAAGAATGTTGTCCCCCTCTGCCTTACGAATGATCTTTTGCAGACAGGACATCCCCCTATTCTTCATCGATTGCAAGGATTCTACATCATAAGAAGAACCTTGTTTTAATTTGGTCCGGATTAACTCATACTCCTTTCCTTCTAATTGTCCAAAATGGCGTTCCCGTAATTGTGTGTACGTATTCACAGTCAGTTGTTTAATTCCTGCAATAATTTCCGCTGTATGCCTGGCCCTCTGCAAATCACTTGAACAAATATATTCTATAGATGATTCTTTTAACCGACCTGCTAATAATCTCGCTTGTTCTATTCCTTTTTCATTAAGAGGGATATCACTATGCCCCTGTATTAAACCTCGTTTATTCCACTCTGTTTCACCATGGCGAACAAGATAAACGTGTTTAGAATTTTTAATGATTTTCATTTATTCCTTCATCCCAGTTTATTTTGACTATATTATAAGGGATTTTGTTATAAGTTTGAATGGATTATTTCCAATTTCTTATCATTCGACATTATTTTACAAATACCGCTATTGTACTCGACCATTTCTTGACTGATATAAAGAAAAAGAGGCCCAATTTTTGGCCTCTTTTTCATACTTGTATTTCAATTGTTTTATTTTATTATTTATTTCCATGCTCCATATCAAATACTTGCTGTACATCTTTATCGCCACGACCTGAAACATTAACAATAATGGTCTGGTCCTTGGACAATGTAGGTGCCAGTTTCATAGCATAAGCAATAGCATGGGAGCTTTCTAGTGCTGGGATAATCCCTTCAATCATAGATAACTGATGGAAGGCATGTAAAGCTTCCTCATCTGTTATTGCTACGTATTCTGCCCTGCCAATCGCTTTATAGTAACTATGTTCTGGACCTACGCCAGGATAATCAAGCCCTGCTGCAATGGAATGAGTAGAACCTACACCGTCTTCTCCATCCCCTTTCATCATATAACACTTGAATCCATGAATAACACCAGGTTCACCTTTAGATAAAGGAGCCGCATGCTCTCCGGTAGCTAGCCCTTTACCGCCTGGTTCAACACCAACAATTTTAACATCCTGATCATCAAAGAATGGAGCAAATAACCCTATGGCATTACTGCCTCCACCCACACAAGCCACGATATAATCAGGAAGACGCCCTTCTTTTTCTAAATGTTGGGCACGGGCTTCCTTCCCAATTATAGATTGGAAATGTTTCACAATGGTTGGGTAAGGATGAGGACCTACGGCAGATCCAAGAAGGTAAAATGTATTTTTATAATTGGTTGCATAATCTACTAAAGCAGCATCTACAGCTTCTTTAAGGGTCCGTGCACCGTCTTTAACAGCAACTACTTTTGCCCCTAACAATTCCATGCGAAATACGTTTAAGGCCTGGCGACGGGTATCTTCCTCACCCATATAAACAACACATTCCATTCCAAATAAAGCACAGGCTGTAGCGGTAGCAACTCCATGTTGGCCTGCCCCTGTTTCTGCAATGACTCGTTTTGCTCCCATTCTTTTCGCCAAAAGAACTTGTCCAAGAACATTATTAATTTTATGGGCACCAGTATGGTTTAAATCTTCCCGTTTTAAATATATTTTTGCCCCACCCATTTTTTCTGTTAGGCGTTGTGCAAAGTATAAAGGATTAGGACGGCCAGTATATTCTGTTAAATAATAATTTAATTCCTCATTAAAAGATTCATCGTCTTTGTATTTTTCGAAAGCTGCTTCTAATTCATCAAGGGCTTTTTGTAAAGGTTCTGGTACAAAGCTTCCCCCAAATTCTCCAAAATAGCCTTTTTGGGTTGTTAGATCCATCTGGTAAAAACTCCTCTCAGCTAATCAGTTTGCTATTTTTACAGTTATTTTACTATATTTAAGGTAATGTTTGAATAAAGAAAAAGATGGATATTGAATAACTTGACTTTTATTTGAAACCAAGTATAATATATTCTTATGTGTGATACAGGGTAGCATTGATTTTAGGTAAAAACGCCAGATCTTAGTTTCTCCCCGAGGAAGAATCATTCCGGAGGAGCCGCGGCGGAAACGCTACCGTCCGAAAAGCGTGCAGTGAAAAGCAGAGACTATCCTGGTGGAAGTAAACACCTAATTAATCTTATAATAAAGGAGAAACGAAAACATGGCACGTTACACTGGCCCTCGCCACAAATTAGCTCGTCGTCTTGGCATCTCTCTTGATGGTACTGGTAAAGACATTCAACGTAATTTTCCACCAGGACAACACGGACACGCTCGCCGCAAAATGAGTGAATATGCTCTTCAATTAACTGAAAAGCAAAAATTACGCCATATGTACGGTTTAATGGAAAAACAATTCCTTAAAACTTTCGAAGAAGCTGGCAAAATGTCTGGCGTACACGGCGAAAACTTCATGAAACTTCTTGAATCCCGTCTTGATAACCTTGTTTATCGTCTTGGATTCGCAACTACCCGTCCAGGTGCTCGTCAATTAACCAGCCATGGACACATCACTGTAAACGGTAAAAAAGTAAACATTCCTTCTTACCGTGTTAAACCAGGCGATGTTATTGGCCTTCGTGAAAAAAGCCGCAACCTTGATATCGTAAAAGGATCTCTTGAAGCTCGTGCTTATCTTCCTAACTACATCAGCTTTGATGACAGCAAAGTGGAAGGTACTTATGTTCGTCTTCCTGAAAGAGATGAGCTTCCAGCTGAAATTAACGAAACTCTTATCGTTGAGTTCTACTCTCGTTAATTATAATTGCTTATTAAAGAACAATAACAAAAACCCTAGAAGTGTTGATATATCAACGTTTTCTAGGGTTTTTCTATTTTTTAAGGTATGTAAATGACTTGCACAAAAAAGTACCCCACCATCCATAAGGACAGTAGGGGCCAATCTACCATAGGGTGGAGTGAGACATCACAATTGGGGACATTAATATTTACGACCTCAAGAGGAAAAAGTTTCAATTATTTATTGTAAATGAATTTTCGCAAACTTCCTTTTACCTACCTGTACAACCATTCCATCTTCAATAGCAATCCGGTCATCTACTGATTCAATTTTTGTCTCGTTTATTTTTACAGCACCCTGTTGGACCATACGGCGAGCTTCCCCATTAGAAGGAACCAGTCCTAAATCAGCAAGAAGTTTCACAATCCAAATGGATCCATCTTCTAAGGTATCCTTAGATACAACCTTTTCGGGAATATCCGTCGGTAATGCCCTTTGTTGGAACACAGTTACAAAATGTCTTTCCGCTTCATCTGCTGCGTCTTTCCCATGGTACATTTCAACAAAGGTATGGGCCAGCCGCATTTTTAAATCCCTTGGATGGACTGTTCCCTTTTCTAATCCTTGTTTAATGCCCTCTAACTCTTCATATGAGATACTTGTAGCCAATTCAATATATTTCACCATTAATTCATCAGGGATGGACATAGACTTTCCATAAATCTCATTAGGTGCCTCACTAACGCCAATATAGTTTCCAAGGCTTTTGCTCATTTTTTGCACGCCATCTAAGCCTTCAAGAATAGGCAGAGTTATAGCAATCTGTTGCTCCTGTCCAAATTCTTTTTGTAATTGGCGGCCCATAAGCAAATTAAACTTCTGGTCTGTTCCCCCTAATTCCACATCGCTGTTCAAGGCAACAGAATCATACCCTTGCATTAATGGATAGAAAAACTCATGGATACTAATGGGTTGATTATTTTTATAGCGTTTCTCAAAATCGTCCCTTTCTAACATCCGGGCTACTGTCACCTTGGAAGCAAGACCAACTACATCTGTAAAATTCATTTTTCCCAGCCAGTGGCTATTGTAATGAATTTCAACTTTATTCATATCCATCATTTTAGCAAATTGCTCAGCATAAGTTTTCGCATTAGCTAAAATCTGTTCTTCATTTAATTGTTTGCGGGTTTCTGATTTCCCTGTTGGGTCTCCAATTCTCCCTGTAAAATCCCCAATAATTAATTGGATGGTATGTCCCAGTTCTTGAAATTGGCGTAATTTATGTAAAACAACGGTATGGCCAACATGGATGTCCGGAGCAGAAGGGTCCAATCCTAACTTAATTTTTAAAGGTGTTCCAGTGGCAACAGATTTTTCTACTTTTTTTCTTAATTCATCTTCAGGCACAATTTCAGCTACTCCTCTATGGATTACCTGTAACTGCCGCTCTACTTCTTGTTTCTGTTCTTCATTTAAAATGTTTTTTTGCTCATCAATCATTTTATACCCTCACTCTCAATACAATAAAACCTAGATAGCTTGACAACTCTCATATTACATAAAAAAACCCGTCTTCATCGGACGAGAGAGACACATTTTCAAATCCATTCAAGGGAAAAAATACAGAAAACCAGGATAGTTTAAAAACATAATAACCGTAACTGGCAAGGAAATGCAAGAATATGTTCAAACTTTCCTGTACGGTAAAAAAAACATCTTGTGTTATACTATGATTAAGTCGAGGGGGGATGCTGGAATATATGGATAAAACTACAGATGAGAAAAAAGCAAAAACCGATCGAAAAAAGAAAAGGACGATCATGTCAAAACGGACGAAATCGATCCTAAAAATCGCTTCGGTAATTGTTGGTGCCGGATGTCTCCTTGCTTTTGGAGCCGGTACAGGGTACGTTGCTTCTATCGTTAAGAATGAACCAGTACGAACTTTTAGCAGTATTAAAGAAAGAGTCAATGACATATCTCTAACTAGTTTCGCCTATTTTAGGGATAAGACATCCATCGGACAACTTCAAGCCAAGGAAAATCGGCGGCATGTTAAATTAGACCAGATATCACCTTATTTAATTAATGCAATCATTGCTACTGAAGACAAAAACTTCTACGAACATAATGGAGTGGACTTCTTCGGTTTTTCACGGGCTGTATATCAACAAATTACAGGTGCCGAAATTAAAACTGGGGGAAGTACCCTTACACAACAACTGGTAAAACAAACATTCTTGTCGCCAGAAAAAACCACAACCCGTAAAGTAAAAGAGATTTTTCTATCTTTTCGATTAGAACGGGCTTTATCCAAAGAGGAAATTTTAGAAGCTTATGTTAATCGAATGTACTTTGGAAAAAACCAAGCTGGTTCTAATTTATATGGTGTTGAAGGGGCTGCATTGGGCTATTTCGGCGTACAAGCAAAAGAATTAACTCTTGCCCAGTCTGCCTATTTAGCAGGGATGTTACAGTTGCCAGGAAAATATCTCCCTACTACAGAAGAGGGATATAAAGCCGGTATGGCAAGGCAAAAATTAGTCTTACAACGCATGTTAGAAACAGGAAAAATTACCCAGAAACAACTTGATGATGCTGTTAAAGTTAATTTAAAAAGCCAGTTAAAAACAAAACAAATAAAGGTATTTGATGAATATCCATACCTTTATGTGGAGATTCGTGAAAGAGCCGCTAAAATATTAGCAGACCAGGAAATTGCCAATAATCCATCTTTAAAAAATGACGATTATAACGCCATTTTAAGAGATAAAGAAATGGAAATTGATGAAGGCGGTTATCACATATATACCACAATTGATAAAAATGTGTACGAGACCATGCAAAATATTGCTAAAAATCCCAATCTTTTTGACCCTCCAAAAACACATTCGACAACAGGTGAAACAATGCCCGAGCAAGTCGGCGCGATGATGATAAACAACAAAACTGGAGCCATTCTCGGGATGCTAGAGGGTAGAGGGTACGAACAAAAAACCACCAATTATGCAACGGACGTACCCCGGCAACCAGGTTCTACCATGAAGCCTATTGCTGTTTACGGCCCCGCTGTAGAAGAAGGGATTGTACAACCGGGTACCATCGTTGTTGACGAACCCTTTAGTATTGGCAATTATTCACCGCAAAACTATGAAGGCGGCTATAAAGGGCCCATGACTGTTAGAACAGCCCTACAATTATCAAGAAACATACCTGCGGTAAAAGTCTTTTTAGCTACTGGCATCGTTAAATCCTTGTCTTATGTAAAAGAAATGGGCGTCACTTCACTTGTATTGGATAATGATGTTGTTATTAATGGAAAAAGATATAACGATAAAAATGCACCTGCTGCCATCGGTGGCCTTACCAATGGAATCACGGTCGAAGAACTTACTAACGCTTATACTACTTTTGCCAATCAGGGGAATTTTATTGACGCCTACTTAATTGAAAAAATTGAAGATGCCAATCATCAAGTCATTTACCAGCATAAAGTACAACCGAAACCTGTCTTTTCACCCCAAACAGCCTGGCTGCTCACAGACATGATGAGATCCGTTATCCAGGGCGGGACAGCCACAGATATTAATCAGTACACATCTGGAAGGATTGTGGCAGGTAAAACAGGGACTACAAATGATTATAAAGACATTTTGTTTGTTGGGTATACCCCTGATATTACAATGGGTGTTTGGGTTGGATATGATAAAAATAATTATTATGGTAGTGTTTCTGGTAATAGAGCTAAAACGATTTGGGGAAAAATTTTCTCCGAAGTGGTTAATTCTCAACCAAGCATTTCTCCGGCTGGCCGTGGGTTCAGCCAGCCTGGAGGAATTGTAACTAGAACCATTGATAAATCAAATGGATATCTGGCTACTCCTGATTCAAAGAGCAAAGTTAACGAGTATTTCAATTCTAAGAATACTCCAACAAAATATAGCCCAAAACCCGAAGAAAAGGACAAGCCTGATCAAAAAGATAATAAACCCATTCCGACACAACCAGATAACCCACAGGACAAACCAGACGATGGACAAGCTCCTCCTGATAACTCTACACCTGCAGGAAGAACAAATCCTGGACAAGAAGATGAAGAAGAATAAAAAAGGGATTGTGAAGCGCTGCTTCACAATCCCTTTTCTTTATCACCCTATTAGTCTTCCATTGTAGACAGGTCACCAGTTGGCAATCCAAGCTCCCATGCTTTAAGCACACGGCGCATGATTTTACCAGAACGAGTTTTTGGTAATTTGTCTTTTACTTCGATTTCGCGAGGAGCAGCATGGGCAGCAAGTCCCACTTTAACAAACTCACGGAGGTCTTTTAATAACTCATCAGAAGCTTCATAGCCATCACGAAGGGCGATGAAGGCTTTAATGATTTCTCCACGGATTGGATCTGGTTTACCAATAACACCCGCTTCAGCAACCGCTGGATGTTCAACCAGTTTGCTTTCTACTTCGAAAGGACCTACCCTTTCCCCGGCAGTCATGATTACGTCATCTACACGGCCCTGGAACCAGAAGTATCCATCTTCATCCATGTATGCGGAGTCTCCGGATACATACCAACCTTTAAGAGCGAAATACTCATCGTATTTGCTTGGGTTATTCCAAATTTTTCTCATCATTGAAGGCCAACCCGCTTTAATAGCAAGGTTACCCATGCGGTTCGGAGGAAGTACATTCCCCTGATCATCGATAATTGCTGCTACAACTCCAGGGAATGGTTTACCCATAGAACCTGGTTTAAGAGCCATAGCAGGATAGTTACAAATTAATTGTCCGCCTGTTTCAGTCATCCACCAGGTATCATGAATGCGTTTGTTAAACACTTTCATTCCCCAGTATACAACTTCAGGATTTAAGGGTTCCCCAACGCTCAAAACATGGCGAAGGCTAGAGAGGTTATATTGTTTTACAGTCTCATCCCCAGCACCCATCAACATACGGAACGCTGTTGGCGCACTATACCAAACAGTTACATTGTATTTTTCAAGAGTGGAGTACCAGTCTTGAGGACTGAAACGTCCACCGCGGATTACATTGGTAACCCCATTTAACCATGGACCGAAGATTCCATAAGATGTACCAGTTACCCAACCTGGGTCAGCTGTGCACCAGTAAATATCACTTTCCTGTAAATCAAGTACCCATTTCGCAGTTTGATAATGTTGAATCATGGCATTGTGTGCATGGAGTACACCTTTTGGTTTGCCAGTTGAACCAGAAGTGTAGTGAAGAATTAACCCATCCTCACGATCAACCCATTCGATTTCCAATTCATCAGAGGCTTGGGCCATTTCTTTATCATAACTTACTTGACCTTCAATTAATTCGCCTTCTGCGCCAACCAGAATTACATGTTTTAATTTCGGGAGATCCTGTACAGGAACCCGTGGGAGAAGTTGAGGAGTTGTAATGATTGCAACTGCTTCACTGTCTTCTAAACGGTCACGAACAGCTGCTTCAAAAAATGCCTCAAATAACGGTCCAACAATAGCGCCAACTTTAATAGTTCCAAGGACACTTACATATAATTCAGGAGTACGAGGCATGAATACAAATACCCGGTCCCCTTTTGCAATTCCAAGGTTTCTTAAAATATTTCCAAACTTATTGGATAATTTGCTCATTTCTTGGAAGGTGTATTGTTCTTCACGGTTCGCATCGCTATAATATAAAGCTACTTTATCTTTTCGCCCTGTTGCAAGATGGCGGTCAATAGCTTCATAAGCTAAGTTCACTTTCCCGGTATTGTACCAGGTAAATTCTTTCTCTACATCCTTCCAATTGAATTGACTATACGCTTCCTCATAACTAGGCATGTTAAAGCCTTCACCAATAACTGGAATCACCTTTTGTTGTACCGTCTCTTTCATCAACCAATCCCCTCTTTCTGGTATAATTGTGTAATGAACTTTGTTTCATTTGTGAAAGCCCTTTCCATAATTGATTTTACAAAAATTCAGTATATTTTGCAATTACTGATTTTTTAAATTTTAATATTTTTTAAAATTCTCCTTTTTCCGTCACTCTCATATAACAGGGATAGTGTATAATTTAGTTGAAATTTAATAAGGGTAGGTGCCATTCATGGAGCAGAAAAAAAACTGCCATGAAATAACGAAAGTAACCCCCCATGGGAATCTCATCATCAGAGGGCCTGTTTCCGGGGCAGAAATTGAAAACCTGAAACTGGATGATGGGCTAAATGCCTTTCGCCCTCCTGTACAGCAAAAGAAAGCCATCATCGAAATAGCTAATTTGCCAGAAGGACGGGTTATTATTGCCATTCACGACGATACCATTATTGGCTATGTTACCTTTCTATATCCAGACCCCCTGGAACGATGGTCGCAAGCAAAAATGGAGAATTTGTTAGAATTAGGGGCAATTGAAGTGTCAGACAACTATCGCCATATACATGTTGGCGAAAATTTGCTGAAAGTCGCTTTTCTCGATGATGCCATGGAGGATTTTATTATATATACTACCGAATATTACTGGCATTGGGATTTAAAAAATACAAAACTCTCAATATGGGATTATCGAAAAATGATGGAGAAAATGATGTCTACGGCTGGATTAGAATGGTTTGCAACCGACGATCCGGAAATTTGTTCCCATCCTGCCAATTGTTTAATGGCGAGAATTGGGAAACGGGTTCCCCTCGCATCCATCGAAGAATTCGACCATATTCGATTCCGAAATCGATTTATGTATTGATTTGTTGATAAAAAACAAAAGGATAGGAAAGGGGACAGTCGAATGCTTATAGAAGATGTTATGAAAAGGGATATTATTACTGTTGAACCCACTGATACGATTCGTACAGTACTTCTAAAAGTCCAACAATGCCGAATTCGCCACATTCCTGTAGTAGAAAATGGCAATTTGGTAGGAATTATATCTGATCGAGACGTAAGAGATGCCTGTCCCTCCATTCTGGGCAAACCCCATGATGATGATGAATCTATCTTTTGTACACCTGTGTCGAATATTATGCGAAAGGATGTCATTACTGCTTCTCCCCTTGATTTTGTCGAAGAAGCTGCCTATGTGCTTTATGAAAACAGCATCGGTTGTCTTCCGGTTGTATCCGGAGAACATAATCAATTAATCGGCATTATTACAGAAAGTGATATATTAAACACGTTAGTTGAATTAATGGGGGTAAACTTCCCTAGTTCCCATATCGAGGTGGAAGTGGACGATCGGATCGGTTTGTTAGCAGAGGTAACCCAACTATTCAAAAATGCAAAATGTAACGTGTCTAGCGTACTGGTTTTCCCAGGAAGAAGACCCTCTAAGAAGAATTTAGTGTTTCGGGTACAAACCATCGACCCTAGAAAAGTAGTATCATTGATAAAAGAAGCCGGCCATCATGTTGTCTGGCCAAAAGATCCGGGGGAGTAACATGAATAAACTATCTGCTTTTATATATAGCAATGAATATTTACACTATTATTTCCATGATGATCATCCCTTTAACCAAAAGAGGCTGGCCATGACTGTTGATTTATTAAAATCTCTTGATTTATTAAAAGAAAAGAATATTGTTCCCCCCCGTCTGGCTACTGATGAAGAATTATCCCTTGTTCATGATCCCCAATATATAGAAGTAGTCAAAAAGGCTGGCCATACCGAGGGAGAATATCCCCTTGCTGCTAGTTATGGCCTTGGAACAGAGGACAATCCTGCTTTCCCTAATATGCATGAAGCTACTTCTCTCATTGTGGGAGGTACATTGCAAGCCGTCGATTTAGTCATGTCAGGCCAGGTACGAAACGCAGTGAATTTAGCAGGAGGATTGCACCACGGATTTCGGGGAAGGGCCTCCGGCTTTTGCATTTATAATGATTGTTCCGTTGCTATTGCCTATCTTCGTAAAAAATATAACGCCAGGGTGCTATACATCGATACAGATGCACATCATGGCGATGGGGTCCAATGGGCTTTCTATGATGATCCTAACGTCCTCACTCTCTCCTTTCATGAAACAGGGAAATATTTATTTCCCGGTACTGGCAATTTTACAGAACGGGGAGATGGGCAAGGATATGGATATAGTGTAAACATTCCATTGGAAGCCTTTACAGAAGATGATTCTTACTTAGATACATACTTTAATGCTGTTCCAACTATTGCCCGTGGCTTCAAACCGGATATTATCCTTACACAAAACGGCTGTGATGCCCATGCCTTTGATCCACTTACACATCTATCCTTGTCTATGGGCATTTATCAAGAAATCCCTCGCCTGGCCAAACAATTGGCGGAAGAATTATGCGATGGCCGCATTGTTGCTACAGGTGGCGGGGGGTATGATATCTGGCGGGTTGTGCCAAGAGCCTGGACTTTAGTATGGAGCGAGTTTTCTGGACAAACCCTTGGCCGGAATACAATAATCCCTGCCCAGTGGCTTGAACGCTATCAAGAAGAAAGCCCCGTACCTCTTATGCCAACTTTGTTTGACCCAGTTGATATGTTCCCACCCATTCCCCGCCGGGAAGAAATTACGATTAAAAATAAAAAAACCGTGGAGAAAGCCCTTCTATACTGTCCGAAAGGCTAATCCGCGGTTTCTCACTTTTTCTTTCTCCCTACATTAATTCCAACATGGTATTTACAATTTGGAAAGAACGATGGGATGCAAGATTTGTAAACTCTTCAAAATTAACATGGGCTGAACCATCTGCTTTATCTGACATGGAACGAATAATAACAAAAGGAACTTGATTCATATCACAAACCTGAGCGACTGCAGCTCCTTCCATTTCCGTACATGTTCCTTCCATATCCTCATGAAGTTGTTGGACAATCTCCCGATCTGCAATAAATTGATCTCCAGATAATACTCTACCTACAAATGTTTTTCCTTCGCCAAGGGATTCACTAGCTTTAACAGCCAACTCCACTAATTTCTCATCTGCTGCAAAAAGAGATTTAGCCGAAAAGGGAATCGTCCCCTTTGCAAACCCTAGTGGAGAAGCATCCATATCATGATGCTGGCTATCCGTAGACACTACAATATCCCCAATTTCCAGTTCAGGGTGCAAAGCACCTGCCACACCAGTAAAGATTACAGAATCTACATTAAAACGATCAATCATAATCTGAGTGCAAACAGCAGCATTTACTTTTCCTACCCCAGATTTACAAAGTACAATTTCTTTTCCATTTAATGTACCTTTATAATAAACAATTCCAGCTTTATTGGTCTGTGCTAAGATATCCATTTTTTCCTTATAAAGTTCAATTTCCTGGTCCATAGCTCCGATAATACCGATTGTCATGGATTACTGTCCTCCAGTTTTCTTAGTTGATTCCCGCTCTTCTATCCGATGTGGGAGGATCACAATATGATTATCTACTTTTTCATTATTCATATACTTGGTTAATAAACGCATAGCGACAGCGCCAATATCATACATGGGCTGCATTACTGTGGTTAATCGAGGGCGAACCATTTCAGCTAAACGAATGTTATCAAAACCTACCACTTCAAAATCTTCAGGCACCTTAAATCCCTGGTCTTGTATTCCATGAATCACACCCACAGCCATTTCATCACTGGCACAAAAGATGGCTGTAGGTTTTTCAATTAAAGACAGAAACTGATTTGCTGCATTAATTCCAGCTTCATAACGATAATTTCCATTGTAAACATAACTGTCTTTCATATAAATTCCTGCATCTGATAAGGCTTTTTTATATCCTTCAAACCGTTGCATTCCAGCAAGAGGTTCCGCCAGCGGGCCGGTTATCATGGCAATTCTAGTATGCCCCTCATCTAATAAAAACTGAGTGGCATCATAGCCTGCTTCTAAATGGCTAATATCTACAGAAGGAAGTTGTCCTGTAGGGTCTTTAGTCCCCGCTAACACAATGGGTACAGGTGAGGTGGTAAACACCTGCATATGTTCCTCTGTGATTTCACTGCCCATAAAAATAATTCCATCTACTTGCTTTTCCAATAAGGTATTTGTTATATGCAATTCCCGGTCGATCTTGCCATCAGAATCACAAAGAATAATATTATATTTATACATGCTTGCAACATCATCAATTCCCCTTGCTAATTCCGCAAAAAAAGGACTTGAAATATCAGGTATAATTACCCCAACCGTGGTTGTCCGTTTACTTGCTAAGCCTCTAGCTACCGCATTAGGTCGATACCCCAGTTGTTCAATAGCCGCAAGCACTTTTTTCCTGGTTGAGGGTTTTACATTAGGATTTCCATTTACTACCCTCGAAACCGTCGCCATGGAAACTCCGGCCTCTCTGGCAACATCATATATTGTAACCGGCAATGTATATTCCCCCCATGTTACATTAACATTATATGGTTTTCATGATACGACAAATTATGACCAGGTGCAATAAAAAAACGGCAATACCCTTAGGTGATTGCCGTTTTTTTATGATTATTTTACAAGTGCATTTTCTTTGTAAAGGCCTGACGCGCGAAGGCTTGCAATAAATTCGTCAAATTGTGGTAGGTTCATTTGTTGTTTTGCATCTGATAATGCAACATCCGGATCTGGATGAACTTCAGCCATTACCCCGTCAGCACCTACAGCAAGAGCTGCTTTAGCACATGGGATTAACAGGTCACGACGGCCAGTAGAATGGGTTACGTCAACAAATACAGGTAAATGGGTTTCTTTTTTCAAGATTGGGACGGCAGAGATATCAAGGGTGTTACGGGTAGCTTTTTCATAGGTACGAATCCCCCGTTCACATAACATCACCTGATCATTTCCGCCAGATACGATATATTCAGCAGCGTGAATAAATTCTTCAATTGTTGCTGCAAGACCACGTTTTAAAAGAATAGGGGTTTTAACTTTCCCAGCAGCTTTTAAAAGTTCAAAGTTTTGCATATTACGGGCACCAATTTGAATGACATCAAGGTATTGGGTAGCTAATTCAATATCTGCAGGAGTGACGATTTCACTAATTACTTTTAAACCATACTCATCTGCAACTTTACGAAGGATTTGTAAACCCTCAACACCAAGTCCCTGGAAATCATAAGGAGAAGTACGAGGTTTGAATGCTCCGCCACGCAATAATGTTAAGCCATGGGCTTTAAGGGACTCAGCCACCTGACGTACTTGATCATAAGATTCAACGGAACAAGGACCTGCAACAAGAAGAGGTTCTCCTCCGCCAACTTTAACGGGGCCAAGTTCAATAACAGTATCTTCTTGTTTCTTCTTCCGGCTAACAAGAAGAACCTTTTTATTATCATCTTTTTGTAAATCGAGAGAGGCGCTAAAGATTTGTTTAAAAAGATGTCTAATGGCACTATCTTCAAATGGGCCTTTATTATTTTCAACAATCAGATTTAGCATTTCCCGTTCACGTTCAGGATCAAAACGATTAATGCCCTGCTTACTTTTCACTTTACCAATTTCCTGAACCAACGTTGCCCTTTGATTGATAAGTTCTAAAATTTTAAGGTTAACCTGGTCAAGTTCACCGCGTAATTGGGCCAATTTGTCATTACTCATCTTCTCTCCACCTCTCCTATCTATTCTTCGAAAGTTAGACAGTATTATAGCTTATTCTCGTTTTTTTGTCAGCAAAATATAATGTTTTCCCTGAGGAATTTTTTTGCAGCTAAAGAAAACCTGGCTTTAACCAATTGCTTTCTTTAATTCTTTTTCCTTGATATTCCAGTGGGATGCATGCCAGGCCACTTTTCCCTCTTTAACATAGAGCACCTGTGGGGATTCATGCTTTATACCTAAACGATTTGCAATTTCATTAGACACTGGCCGTGCTTCCTGGACAATAACTAAAGCCCATGGTTTCACATCTTCCTTTTTCACATAGCTCATAAATTCATCATAAGCCCCTGCACTAATAGGACAGGTTGTACTATGTTTAAAAAGAATCATTTCATTTTTTCCTTGCATAAATTGTTCTAGTTCATCAATAGTGTTCAGTTTCAGCATATTTTCAACCCCCTTATCTATCCCTGTGTTTATAGGTGTATTATTCTTAATTATAACAGAAGTAATTATATTAAAATCTTATTTTATATTTATTATCATTTTTTTTATAGATATCATTGAGATATTTCACAAAATCGTGCATAATAGACTTGGCTATGCAGGGAGTCGAGAAATATAAACTTATATAAAAAATTCAGGTGGTGGTTTCAGTGAAAAAAACAGTTGTTGTAATGCAAGGTGACCAAACCGGTCAAGAACTTTTAGATGAAGCCCTCCGCGTGCTTCAAGCTGACGTTATTGGTTTTGAGATTGATTTGGAAACTTATGATTTAAGTCTTGAAAATCGTAGAAAAACCAAAAATGAGGTTGTACACGAAGCAGCTCGTGCCATGAAAAAATGTGGCTTTGGTATAAAAGCAGCTACGATTACACCCGAAGAAAAAGGCGACATCGGAAGCCCTAATGCAATTCTTCGCCGTGAAATTGATGGTAAAGTAATTGTACGTACAGGACGCCGGATCCCAGGTATTCGTCCAGTAGCTGGGGCATATGCTCCAATTTCCGTTGTACGGATGGCTGTAGGTGATGCTTATGGTGCAAAAGAATGGCGTGAAGGCACTGGATTAGATGAACAATCCTATCGTACAGAAACCATTGACCGTAAAACATGCCGCGCCGTTTCTGAATTCTCTTTCCGTCATGCGAAAAAAATGAACGCAAAAGTATTTGGCGGCCCTAAATATACCGTTAGTCCAGTATATGAAGGAATGTTAAAAGAGGAAATGGACTTAGCAAATAAAAAATACCCTGAAGTTAAATATGAACCTCAATTAATTGACGCAACCTATGCTCTTCTCCTTTCTTCTGCTGGAGATGCAATGGTAATTCCAGCTTTAAACCGTGATGGAGACTGCTTAAGCGATTTAGTACTGCAAATGTTTGGTTCTATTGCCGGCGCTGAATCTGTCCTCCTTGGTTTTGATGAAGAATTTAACACAGAAACTGTAATGGTTGAAGCTCCTCATGGTACAGCTCCTTCCCTATTCGGCAAAAACGTTGCCAATCCAATGGCTATGATTTTAGCCAGTGCTTCCTTATTAACCTACTTCAATACACCAGAAGCTGCTGCTGCATCTCGTGCAATTTATGAAGCAACCATTGAAGCAGTAAGTGAAGGAACTCGCACTTCTGACTTAGGCGGAAATGCGACTACTACCGAATTTACTGATGAAGTCATTAAAAAAGTGAAAACCAAATTAGAAGTTTGGTCTACAATGCAAAGCTTCTAAAAAAAGGTCTGCTATAGAAAAAAGAAAAGGCTGTCCCGAAAAGTCGGTTGTGTACCGATCTTTTGGGACAGCCTTTTTTGATTGGATAATGCCTTAATTATGCTTTCTTTTTCTTAGCAGCAATCATCATTGCAGAAATTAATACGATTGGAAAAAGTAAAGAACAAATAAGACCACCGATTGCCATAGCTGGATTACTCATGTAATTCCCCCCCTTTATGTTTCTATCATAAATATTAAAACATATCACGGGACGATAATCTATAATATAAGGGGATTCACCTATGAATAAATCATGAAAAATTTAATATTTTGCATTTACTTTTTGGCAATTGGGGCAAACTGCCACCCTAATATTGGAACCTTTTTCATCTTCTATGCGATATCCCTTTAGACGAGTTACTTCTGTATCACAATATAAACATTCTGAGGAAAACTCCATATCAAAATTAGCTTTCCATGCTAAAGGTTTAAACGTATCTCCAATAAAAATCACAAACAAACCCCGCCTCCGCAAAAAAGTTATTCTTATCCTTTCCGGAAGGCCAGGGTTTTATACGAAATAGTATGAAATCAATGTTCTTTCACAATGTTCCTATAAATACATACAATATCATAAACCTTAAAGAATACAGGAAGGAAGAGGCTCGTTGAAATACAGAAAAACCATATTTACAAACCAAACGAGGCAACCCTCATACCTGCATCCTGCCAACTTTTTCGTCCCCATTGTTGAAAAAGCTAAACCCGCGATCGTCTCCATTACCACCGATGATCAATTAAATAATCCATCCGTACGTGATATTCTGCATCAGTTTTTCTTTCCCACTTTTCCCTCACAAGAAAGGGAAGTTCGCCATAGTTTTGGAACCGGTTTTATCATCCATCCTGCCGGGTATATTTTAACCAGTGAACATGTAATCCACAATGCAAAAAATATTCAAGTTAGCTTAATCGATGGAAAAAATAGACAGGCAAAATTAATTTGGTCCGATGTAAAACGGGACCTGGCATTAATTCAAATTACGAACCGGGCTCCCCTCCCAATCCTTCCCCTTGGTTCTTCTCAAGAAGCACAGGTAGGAGAACTGGTCATTTCCATAGGGAATCCTCTAGGATTAGAAAATACAGTCACCACAGGTGTTATATCTGCAAAAAATCGTCCTGTGCAGATTTCTGGAAAAATCTATGAAGATATTATTCAAACAGATGCAGCCATTAACCCTGGAAATAGCGGAGGACCACTGATTAATATGAACGGTGAAGCAATTGGTATGAATGCCTTCATTATCAGGGACAACCATGGGCTAGGTTTTGCCATCGGCATTGATAGTATCAAACCTTTTATAAATAAATTATTGCGTTAATCTAATTCATATGAAGTACTCACGAATTGTACTCCAGGATTTTTATCTTTTGCCCATGTCTCGGCATAACTATTTTCTAACAAAACAACCATACGATCTTCCCGATCCCGCACGAGGAGACTTCCTCCATATTGGATTAAGTTTAACTCCTCTGGTTTTTTATCTCCTTTAACCCATCTTGCCATTTCATAATTTATAGGTTGAATCTCCACATCAACACCATATTCGCCCCGTAAACGGTATTCAAATACTTCAAGCTGGAGCTGTCCGACTACACCTAAAATCAGGTTATCTACACCTGGTACAATGGATGTAAAATACTGGACTGCTCCTTCTTCTGTTAATTGTTCAATCCCTTTATGGAATTGCTTATATTTCATGGCATCTTTTGCACGAACACGGGCAAAGATTTCTGGAGAAAAGTGAGGAACCCCCTCAAAGGTAAATCCAGTATTTCCTTCACACAATGTATCCCCAATACGGAATGTGCCAGGATCGAATAAGCCAATAATATCTCCAGGATAAGCATTTTCTACAATATTCCGCTCCTGGGCTAAAAACTGTTGGGGTTGAGATAATTTTATTTTCTTTCCAGTTCGCTCATGAAGAACGGACATCCCTCTTGTAAAGGTTCCTGAGCATATTCTCATAAAAGCAATACGATCACGATGGGCAGGATTCATATTCGCCTGAATTTTAAAGATAAAACCTGAAAATTTCGGAGAATCAGGAGGAATTAACCCTTTATCGCTATTTCTTGGCATGGGACCAGGGGCCAGTTGCAAGAAGTATTTTAAAAATGACTTAACACCAAAGTTGGTTAAAGCACTGCCAAAGAATAAAGGCGTTAATAATCCATTATCAATCTTATCCCGATCAAAAGGATCGCCAGCAATATCTAACAACTCAATATCCTCTAATAATTTTTCTAACAAGGCTTCTCCCAGCCAATCCTTTGCTTGAGAACTAATTTCTTCCCCTTCATATAAGGAAATCTGATCACTATCCTGTCCTTTACCCAGAAAACGTTCAATTTGGCCAGATTTTCGATCATATACCCCTTTAAAATCATGGCCAGAGCCAATGGGCCAGTTCATTGGACAAGAACGTATTCCAAGAACATCTTCTAATTCTTCCATTAAAGATAAAGGATCCCGACCTTCCCGATCCATCTTATTAATCAATGTAAAAATAGGGATATTACGCAACCGGCATACTTCAAATAATTTGATGGTTTGTGCCTCTACCCCTTTTGCAGTGTCAATAAGCATTACTGCACTATCCGCCGCTGTTAACGTCCGATATGTATCTTCACTAAAATCCTGGTGACCAGGGGTATCTAGAATATTTATTTGGAAGCCTTCAAAGGAAAATTGCATGACACTAGATGTAACGGAAATCCCCCGCTGACGTTCGATTTCCATCCAGTCAGATGTTGCCTGACGTGATGCTTTACGGCTCTTCACCATTCCCGCAGTATGAATGGCTCCGCCAAAATAAAGAAGTTTCTCAGTTAATGTGGTCTTCCCTGCATCAGGGTGTGATATAATCGCAAAAGTTTTTCTTGGATCTGTCATGGTTATATAATGCCTCCTTCATTTCCCATGAATACTATACCATAAAAAGAAAAAGAGGGACCAAATTGGATCCCTCTTTTTTTCACAGATGAAACATCTTTATTAGCGGAAAGGTGCAGTGATGGTTCGCCCTATATCGCGCACTAATGCTCCGAAATCTTGTCCAACAGTCCGTACAGGCTGGCCTGACCTTACCTGTTCATTTAATACGCGAATACGGCGGTTTAAATCTGCATTAGACGTAACGTGAACCCGATAGGCGGGGTCTCCCGTACGAATTGCAGTAAGTACGTTATTTTCTACAGTACTTCTATTTTTTCCTGATTCCACATCAATGCCTACAATCGCATCTTTTCCTTGAACTACAGCAGTAGCTTTTGTTACCCCATTAATATCAGCAGCAATACGAGCCATTCGATTGGCTACATTGCGATCCAAATTCGTAATCCCATGGGAACGAGCATTCGTCTCATTAAAGGGATAGGTTCCATTTGGATATTTATTTACGTTACTGCCTGGAATTCTTTTGGGACCATAATTATCATAAATGTTTGCATTGCGTACACCCTGGGTTGTGGTATTTCCCGCACCCTTGTTTGTATTGCAGGCTGCCAGCATACCACCCATTAGTGTAGCAAGAGAAAGTACTGTTATTTTTTTAAACCATTTATTCATGTATCTCACCTCCTGTCATAGTTTGTTCAATATGACCGAAGATAAGATGTAGGAATTATAGGAAAATGAAAGGATTTACTCTGGTTTGGAAATGTCCGTTAACGCTTCTCCTGCTTCCCCTTGATATCCATTAGAAATTGCCACATCTCCTAAGGAAATAATTCCTCCTAATTGCTCATTATCCATCACAGGAATTCGCCGAATTTGATTTTCTGCCATCAAGTTAACGGCATCCTGTACATCCATATGGGAATCAGCAGTCACCACATTTTTTGTCATGATATCCCTTATTTCTGTACTGGGTCCCAGGTTTCTGGCTACTGCTCTAATTGCAATATCCCGATCCGTAAGAATGCCAATACACTGGCCTTTTTCCACCACAGGAACAACCCCTACATCATTTTCACTCATGATTTGCGCTGCTTCGCCAATGCTTTGAAAGGGACGTACACTCACTACCTGCTTTGTCATTACATCTTTTAGTTTCATAAAGGATTCCTCCTATTTCCATTAATAGATAAGTTTAATCATTTCTAGGGTGGCAGGAGAGAAAGTATAATATACAAAGAAGCAAAATATATGGCTGCAATAAGGGGGGAGTCCCATTTCCAAAGTTATAGCACCAGTCCTCATTCTCATTTTTCTATTTTATTGTTTGTTGGATAATGGTTTTCCTATTGCACCTCTTGCTTTTACAGAAAACCTGGTTAGGGCAAGCCAAGGTTACAATTCCTTATCTAGTAAGAAGAACCATGAATTTCAAAGTAAAAAAATACTTTTAATTCCCCTGGACAGTCGACCGGTGAATACAACATACGTTTCTTTATTAGGGGGGATCGCCAATTTTCATGTTATTTATCCCCAAACAGGCCTTGACTATTATACGAAGCCCTGTGATTATCCCCTCATTGAGAAGTTCCTTATGGATAATATTCAATCTGTTGATGCTGTAATTATTGGAATTCCCCAATGGTTAAACGGAGGAATCATTGAAGCAAGAAACCCGCAATCCTACCTGAAAAACCAGGAACGAATACAAAAACTGAAAGAAATATTATCTCGCTATCCCGATAAAAAAATTTATCTGATTAACCTTATTCCTAGAGAAATCCCATCCTATACCCTTAATTCATTTCAACATCGTGCAGAAATCATTACTTTCGGAAAAATATATGACGAGTTTTGTACCACGAAATTAAATAATAAAGACAAGCTATGGATAAAATTAAAAAATATGGAACAATCCAATCCCACATCATATATTGCAGAGTATATAACCCTTTTTGAAGAAAACTATAAGGTAACCAAAGAATTAATGGATTGGGTACAGATAGGCATAGCAGATGAACTGCTGATTGGCATGGATGATACCAGTTCCAAAGGCATGACGAAAGTCACGGAAAGAAAAATCCAAGATTATTTAAAGAAAAAACAAATTAATAACGTGACCGTGATGGCCGGTGCAGATGAACTGAGCTCACTCATTCTTGCCCGTTATAAAAATGAATTATCCAAAACTGGATCAAACTATTCTTTGACCTATTCTCGTTCTTCAGATAAAAACAGAATCTTCCCTTATGATGGAAGAAGTTTAGCAGTAGTTGTACAAGAAAAAATGAACTATGTACAACCTGCCAATCATACCAATGAAATACCTTTACATCTCTATATTCATTCCAGCGAGGAATCCATTGCATCTGTCAAGGAATGGGCAAATTCTCACAAAACAGGAATGAAAGGAGTTGCCAATCTGGCTTTTGCCTATACCCATATTTCCTGGATGGAAGATTATTTTAATCATAAACTGGACCAAAACATTGAAAGTTTTTGCGGATGGAATACATCGGCTAATACCATAGGACTTTTAATTGCCCATATGGAAATGATTAAAGATGTGCCCACCTGGAACACCAATCATAGTCAATG
Source organism: uncultured Paenibacillaceae bacterium (assembly GCA_946478845.1). Next base: position 186,205 of record CAMLDI010000002.1, on the reverse strand, counting down.
GATGATCCTTAGATATCTGGAAGATTATTATTACAATTTAATTAAAAGAAAAGAATATAGCCAAACTTACTCACCCTTTTATACATTAAATCCTGGGGAAAAACAGGCGTTAACCTCTACACTATGTAATGAAGGCAATAAATTATTGGATCATTTATCCATCATTAACAGCCAGGATGGAGAAAGAGTTTGCTACCCTGCCCAATTGGATATAGCACAAATGGACTTGCCATGGAATAGGATCTATGAAATTTCATGTATTCTTAAAGCACAAAAAGAAACTGATTAAATGTCAGTTTCTTTTTTGTTATGAAACAACTTCCTTTTTCCATAATGTAATATAAGGTTTTATATGGAAAGGAGGCTATGAATTTTATGAATACCTATCGCAAAACCTACAAACCATTCATTGGTCCCTTTGATCCCTGTCCCCCAATGAAAGTCAAAACTTACGAAACTCCTCCCCAGTTATATATGGGATTCCAACCTTATAATTTACCCCAATTCCCTAACCTGCAAACCGCCTTAAAACATGGTACCCTTTGGCCTGCTCTTTTTGCTCCTTATGAAAATCCTTTTAGAAAAGGAGGAACTAACCCATGAAGGAATCTACGGCCAAATATTATGAACTTCTTCATGAAATCCAAGAGGTTGATTTTGCCCTTTTAGAATTAAATCTTTATCTGAATACCCATCCTCTGGATCAACAGGCAATTATGCAATTTAATGAACTGGTCCAGCGGAGCCAAATGTTAAAGAAAAATTTTGAATCCATGTATGGGACCATGTGTAATTTTGGAGCCAGTTTTTCCCCAACTCCCTGGTCCTGGAGCAATACACCCTGGCCCTGGCAAGTATAAAGGAGGGGAATTTGCATGTGGTATTATGAAAAAAAACTTCAATATCCAGTAAGGGTTAGCAAATGTGATGTTAAAATGGCCAAATTTTTGCAGGAACAATACGGTGGCCCTGATGGAGAACTAGCGGCAGCATTGCGTTATTTAAACCAACGCTATACGGTACCTGATAAAATCATTGGCGTCTTAAATGATATCGGGACGGAAGAACTAGCCCATTTGGAAATGATTGCAACCATGGTATACAAACTAACAAAAGATGCAACCCCTGAAGATTTAAAAAAGGCAGGATTAGGTGCACATTATGCCAATCATGATAAAGCCCTCTTTTATGAGAATGCCGGAGGAGTCCCTTTTTCCGCAACATATATCCAGGCAAAAGGCGATCCTATTGCTGATTTATATGAAGATATTGCGGCAGAAGAAAAAGCCCGTGCCACCTATCAATGGTTAATTGATATGACCGATGACCCTGATTTAATTGATAGCCTTACTTTCTTAAGAGAACGGGAAATTGTCCATTCCCAACGTTTTCGCGAATGTGTGGAAATACTCAAAGAAGAGCGGGACCGGAAAAAAATCTTCTAACACTTAAAAAGTCTGCCTATCCTCTAGAGATAAGCAGACTTCATTTTTCCTCATACGTTTAAAAAGGAAGAAATTTGTTTGGCAAAACGAAAGGTCTCTAGAACCCCACCCATATGCCCAAAAGGGCTTTCAAATTCAAAATAATCAGCATTGCCCCCTCTTTTTTTCATAATGTCCACCGCTTCCTTGCTATACTCAGGGGGAAATAATAAATCACTGCTACAGGAAATCATCAGAAGACGGGCATGGATCTGGGAAAGGGCTTCCTCTAAAGAATCATAATTGTGTCCAATATTATGACTCATTGCAGCCCAGGAGGTATAGATATAATGATTCGCATCATAAGGTTGCATCCTTTGCAATACAGCTTCATCAAACTTTATTTGAAAGGAAGGAGTTCCTTGTTCCTTTTGTTTTCTAGGGAAATTTTCTTCATACCAACTATACTGATAAGCAGCCAGATTCATCAATTGCAGGGCAATGGATAAACCCTGTACAGGCTCCTCTTTTCCATAATAATCTCCCCCATTCCAATTAGGGTCTAATTGGATGGCATCTATGGCAGCTTTCAAATAAGCTAGGGAAGTGAAAACAGGAATGCGAGCCCCACAGATGACACTGATACAACGTTCTACTAAATCGGGGAATTGTATTGCCCAGTTTAAGGCCTGCATGCCTCCCGCAGAAGGGCCTATGACTGCATATAATCTTTCTATGCCCAGGGATTCAATCAATTTTTTTTGAATTCCTGCCATATCCCCATAAGTGACCTGAGGAAATGTCATCCCATAGGGTTTGCCCGTAAGAGGGTTGATTGTTGCAGGTCCTGTTGTATAGACCATGGGATTTTTCAGTTGAATATTACATAAAGTATCAGAAGAAATCACAAAAAAACGATTGGTATCGATTGCTTTCCCAGGGCCTATTAAACTATCCCACCATCCTGGTTCAGGATCCTCAGGAGTATATCTTCCTGCCGCATGGCTTGTGGAACTAAAAAAGTGGCAAACCAGAACAACATTGTCTTTGGCAGGATTTAGTTTTCCATAAGTTTCATAGCCAATTTCTACAGGAATTTCTTGGCCACATTCCATTTTAAAAGAAGGCAGGAAAAAACGTTCTTTTTTAACCTGATTCATAGGCTCCTCCACCTGAAAATCCCTCCTTTCTCAACAGGTTTTACGTTATACTTTATTTTACAAGGAACAGTAACAAGAATAGTACAAATAAAATTAGAAAGGGGGAATTTTGTATGAATTCCTCTCATTTTCCCAATCGCATGAATGCCCGTGATTATTTAGCCATTTTCAATAAGACAGCAAACGCCGGAAAAAGGGGGATGTCCCTGGAAGAAGATGTGAATGAAAGCAATGCATTTTATGTTGCCCGGGAAATTGCCTCCATTCATAAAAAGCCTACCCCTATACAAATTGTGAAAGTAGATTATCCAGCCCGTTCAGCAGCAGTCATTAAAGAAGCTTATTTTCGCCAGCCATCAACAACGGATTATAATGGCGTCTATGCAGGAAAATACATTGACTTTGAAGCAAAAGAAACAAAAAATAAAACATCTTTTCCTTTAAACAATTTTCATTCCCATCAAATTGAACATATTAAACTGGTCTTAAAACAAAAAGGAATTGCTTTTGCTCTGATACGTTTTACTTCCTTGCAAGAAACCTACCTGTTAGATGGCCATGATCTCATTTCTTTTTGGGAAAAATCGAAACAAGGGGAGCGAAAATCAATTCCTTATTGTGATATCAAAAAATTAGGGTATCTTATTTCTGAAGGATATCAACCCCGATTAGATTATTTAAAAGTTGTGAAGGATGTCTATATAACTGATTAATGAGGCTGTAATTTCGAAAGGAGGGAATTCTGATGACAACCCTTTTAGTGCGCCAGGGCCAAATCATCACCATGAATCCCCATAACGAAATTTTCAGAGGAGATCTATTGATAACAGATGAGACCATAACGGAAATTGGAAAAGACCTTTCCCATAGAAAAGCAGATATAGTCATTGATGCCCAGGGAAAAACCGTGATACCTGGATTTGTGCAAACCCATATCCATCTTTGCCAAACCCTTTTTCGGGGCCAGGCCGATGATTTAGAATTATTGGACTGGTTAAAACACCGAATTTGGCCCTTAGAGGCAGCCCATGATGAAGAGTCCATCTATTATTCTGCCCTCCTGGGAATTGGTGAACTGATTCGTGGGGGAACAACAACGATCATGGATATGGAAACCGTCCATCATACCAATTCAGCCTTCCTCGCCCTTGCCCAGAGCGGTATACGTGCCTTATCAGGAAAAGTAATGATGGACCAGGGGGAATCTGTGCCCCAATTACTGTTAGAAAACACGGCAGATTCGTTGCAAGAAAGTGTAGATTTATTGGAAAAATGGCATAACCATGAGAATGGCCGGATTCGTTATGCCTTTTGCCCCCGATTTGTTATCTCTTGTACGGAAGAACTATTAATTGAGGTACGTGATTTATCCAGACAATACGGGACCATGGTTCATACACACGCATCTGAAAATCAGGGTGAAATTGCTCTTGTGGAAGCAGAACGGGGAATGCGGAATATTGTATATCTGGACCATATTGGCCTCGCTAATGAAAATCTGATTCTGGCCCATTGCATCTGGTTAGATGAAACAGAAAAAGAAATTATCCGCAAACGAGGAGTAAAAGTGGCTCACTGTCCTGGCTCAAATTTAAAATTATCTTCGGGTATTGCCCAAACTCCAGATTTACTTGAGCGAGGAATCACTGTAAGTTTAGGCGCAGATGGAGCTCCCTGCAATAATAATTTAAATATGTTTAACGAAATGCGCTACGCAGCTTTACTCCAAAAACCCATCCATGGCCCAACAGCCATGCCTGCTAAGGATGTGTTTTACATGGCGACCCTGGGTGGTGCCAAATCCCTGGGATTAGAAAAGGAAATCGGCAGTTTAGAACCTGGAAAAAAAGGGGATTTATCCATTCTGAATTTAAATACCTTCCATACAAGCCCTTCCTTTGGTGTAGATCCCGTTTCCCAAATCGTCTATTCAGCCACCCCGGAAAATGTGGAAACAGTCATTATTAATGGGAAAATCGTCATGGAAAATCGCCGCATGCAAACCATTGACGAACAAACGGTTTTGCTTGAAGGAGAAAAATCCATGGAACGATTATTAAAACGATTGCCTGATATTAAGAAATAGGAGCCGAATCAACGGCTCCTATTTTACTTTATTTATGCTTTTTTCTTTACAACAATTTTGTCATCCTCTACATCTACAAGGACTTCCTTCGCTTCTTCATCAAGAATCAAATCGACAATCGCATCTTCCACTTGTTCTTGAATGACCCTGCGCAAAGGCCGTGCACCATACTTGGGATCATAACCTAACTCAGCTAATTTTTCTTTAGCTGCTGAACTGATTTCCATCACCATTTGGTTTTGGGCTAATCTCATGTTTACTTCCTGTAACATCAAATCAACAATCCCAACAAGTTGTTCTTTTCCGAGAGCCTGGAAGGCAACAATTCCATCCAGCCTATTTAAGAATTCTGGTCTAAAATGGGCTTCTACAAACTGGGCATTACTGGTCATAATCACCACAGTGTCTTTAAAGCTAACTTTGCGGCCCTGGCTATCGGTTAATTGGCCATCTTCTAGAACTTGAAGAAACATGTTCTGTACATCTGGGTGGGCTTTTTCCATTTCGTCTAATAAAATAATGCTGTAAGGATGGCGGCGAACCAGCTCCGTTAATTGTCCCGCTTCATCATAACCAATATATCCTGGAGGTGCCCCAATTAATTTAGATACCGTGTGTTTTTCCATATACTCACTCATATCCAGGCGAATCATGGCTTCACGGTCACCGAACAGCTCTTCGGCAAGGCAACGGGTTAATTCCGTTTTCCCAACCCCTGTGGGTCCCATGAAGAGAAAGGAGGCAATAGGGCGCTTTCCATCTCTCATCCCTGCACGGGAGCGACGAATGGCTTTTGCCACTTTTTGCACCGCTTCAGTTTGGCCAATCACTTTCTTCCCTAAATTCTCAGCAAGATTTTTCAACTTTTGTTGTTCTGCCATTTGCAGTTTGCGGACGGGAATGCCTGTTTTGTTTTCCACGATGTGTTGAATTTCTTCCAGAGTAACTTCATTTTGGTTTTCTTTCTTTTCTTGTTTTGCCAGTTTTTCTTCCAGTTGAAGTTCTTCCTGGCGGAGAAGGGCAGCTTTTTCATATTCTTCTTTTTCCGCTGCCCTTTTTTTCTCCCGGGCAATTTCTTGGAGACGCTGGTTCATACTTTCCTCATCTTCTGCACTGGTATTTAAATTGACCCTGGAACCCGCTTCATCCATTAAATCGATGGCTTTGTCAGGAAGGTGGCGATCCTGGATATAACGATGGGACAGATGGACACAGGCTTCAATGGCTTCATCAGAATATTGAACCTGATGGTATGTTTCATATTTTGGGCGCAACCCTTTAAGAATCTTAATGGTATCTTCCACCGTTGGTTCATTGACCATAATAGGTTGAAAACGGCGTTCTAAAGCGCCATCCTTTTCAATTTCCCGATATTCTTTCAGGGTGGTTGCTCCTACAACTTGCAACTCTCCACGAGCTAAAGCAGGTTTTAAAATATTTCCTGCATCCATGGAGCCTTCTGCTTTCCCTGCACCTACTAATTGATGAATTTCATCAATGAATAGAATCACATTTTTTTGCCCCTGGAGTTCTTGCATTAACTGCTTCATCCGTTCTTCAAACTGGCCCCGATAAGATGTGCCAGAAACAAGAGAAGCTACATCTAGAGAAATCACTTCTTTACTTTTTAATTTTGCAGGTACATTCCCTTCACTAATGCGTAAAGCCAACCCTTCTGCAATGGCTGTCTTCCCTACCCCTGGTTCACCAATGAGCACGGGATTATTTTTATTGCGGCGATTTAATACTTCAATAACCTGGTCAATTTCTTTTTCCCGTCCAATCACTGGATCAATTAATCCCGTTTTGGCAATTTGGGTTAAATTACGGCCAAAGTCTTTTAAAATGCTCTTTTCTTTTGTGGCTGGAGGTGTGTTTAAAGAACATGAACTTCCACCTGCAGTAGGGTCTGAGAAGGAATCCATTGGCTGAGTATAGGGTGTTGCGAATCCCTCCTTAAAGAAGGAATGAAAGAGAGAATCCATTGGATCAAAAGGAGTTGTTATTTCTTTTTTTAATTCTTGATAACAAGTGTTGCAGAGATGTTCCTCCTGTTTTTGCTGATTCCTTTGAATCTGAACGTGAACGATAGCCTCCTGCTGTTTACAATTTGTACATAACATCGATATCGTCTCCTTTTTTTCAAGTCTTGTCATTCTTTAGTTTGACTTTGACTTTCTTTGACTATTTGTTTACATAATAATACCATCACCTAAAAAAATCAAGGGTATAGCATTTTATTTTTGTTGACTTTCATATAATCCGGTGTTAAGATTTTAAAAATTTACAAAAAAAAGATATGGAGTTGGAGAAAGTGGCATTTTATTATTTAGAACCGTCTCGGACGTTCAGCGAATTTTTATTGATTCCCAATTTGACAACGAAGGACTGTACTCCGGCAAATATTGATTTAAAAACACCTATTACCAAATTTAAAAAAGGCGAACAACCAAATATTTCACTAAATATACCGTTTTCATCAGCTGTTATGCAGTCCGTTTCTGACCATAATATGGCGATTGCATTAGCTCGATCTGGCGGTATTTCTTTTATTTATGGTGCCCAATCTGTAGTTGATCAAGCGTCAATGGTACGAAAGGTAAAGGAATATAAAGCGGGTTTTGTTGTTAGTCGGTCAAATTTGACACCACATCATACTCTTAAAGATGTGTTGGACTTAAAAGAAAAAACTGGCCATTCGACTGTAGCAATCACTAATGACGGGACAGCAAATGGAAAGCTCGTTGGCATCGTGACAAGTAGGGATTACAGAATAAGTCGGGATTCACTGGACAAGAACATAAGTGAATTCATGACTCCACTCTCTTCTCTCATTTACGGTAAGTCAGGTATAAACTTATCTGAAGCAAATGATTTGATTTGGAAGCACAAACTAAATTGTTTGCCGATTGTAGATGAACAACATAATCTACAATATCTTGTTTTCCGAAAAGATTACGACACTCATAAAGAAAATCCGCTAGCCCTTCTTGATGCTAATAAAAGATATATTGTTGGTGCTGGAATCAATACAAGGGACTATAAGGAAAGAGTACCAGCTTTAGTTGAAGCAGGAGTAGACATTTTGGTAATAGATGCTTCGGATGGATATAGTGAATGGCAACGTGAAACTATAGAATATGTAAAATCGAACTTCGACGTAAAAATCGGAGCTGGAAATGTCGTTGATCGCGAAGGATTCTTATATCTTGTGGAATCGGGTGCAGACTTTGTTAAGGTAGGAATCGGCGGTGGTTCGATTTGTATTACAAGAGAACAAAAAGGAATAGGCAGAGGACAAGCAACCTCGATTATCGAAGTTGCGGATGCAAGAGAAAAATACTTTGAGGAAACAGGTATTTACGTACCGATCTGTTCTGACGGTGGGATTGTCCACGATTATCACATTACCCTTGCGTTAGCCATGGGTGCAGATTTCGTTATGATGGGAAGATACTTCGCTAGATTTGATGAGAGCCCAACCAAGAAACTCAAGGTGGGCAATAACTTTGTCAAAGAGTTCTGGGGAGAAGGCTCTAATCGGGCACGAAACTGGCAAAGGTATGATACCGGTGGTAAGCAGGGACTTGTTTTCGAAGAAGGGGTTGATTCCTACGTACCTTATGCGGGAAGCCTGCGAGAAAACTTAGACAAGACCATTCTTAAGATTAAATCCACAATGTCTAATTGTGGTGCAAAGTCTATTGAAGAGTTACAGCGTAATGCCAGAATTACGTTAGTTTCCGCAACTAGTCTTGTTGAGGGGGGTGCACACGATGTCATTATGAAGGAAAGTAGCTTTTCTGGGGAGTAAAAACGAATAAAGGGGAATCCACAGGAATGTATCATCGGTTGTATATTGAGTTCCTCTATCATTTCAATGTGACTCAGGATTATTATGAATGCCATGAGGTCATGGAAGCTTTTTGGTTGGATGAGGGAAGAAATAAAAAACTACAGGCTTTCTTGCAAATTGCTGTCGGCCTTTATCATTATCGCAATGGGAATCGAACAGGTGCCCAGAAATTATTTGAAGGAGCCCTGAAGAAAAAGGACGCAGAATGGAATGGGCCAACGGGGATTGATGAGGTTGATCTATTTAATAAAACAAGAGATTACTTAAAAAATTTAGATCAAGTTCCTTTCTCCCCTTTCTTCATTAAGATTACGGACCCGGATTTAAAAAAAGAAGTAGAAAGTTGCCAGCCTCAGGGGGTAGAGGAATAAAGAAAGGTAATCCTACAAAGGATTACCTTTCTATTTAAGCCCGAACTCTTCTAATAAAGGTGAAGAGGAAACTTCCCAGAGCTAAGGCGAACATCGTCCATAGACTCGCAGAAATGAAACGGTCCAACTGTAACTCACTCGTTGAAACAATCGACTTTACATCTGTGAACTGTGGATCTACTTGTGTCAATACGCCTGATGGTGTGCTAATTTCCAGCTGCAACTGATCATTCAAAGAAACATGATAGGTTTCATCGGCGGGTACGGTACCAAAAATATCCGTGCTTACTGTATATTGTTTTCCTTTATATGGAATGACCTGGCCAGAACCAAGCACGGTTGCTGTGCGGTAGTTTTCAAAACCATAATCTAATAAACGAATCGTATCCTCATATTGTCCTTGGCTAGATTGCGCTTTCATAATTACGGTAATAAACTCTGTACCATCACGCTCCGCTGAGGAAACAAGAGTATGACGGGATTCATCCACATAACCATTTTTAATCCCTGTAGCCCCAGGATAGCTGCCTAGCAACTTGTGATGGTTAATGATTGTTGTCTTCCACTCTTTCCCGTTCCATGCTCTCTTTTTCGTCCCTACCACTTCGCGGAACTTGGGATTTTGCATGGCATAGGAAGCGATTTTAGCCATATCACTGGCCGTTGTATAGTGATTAGAATCGAATAAACCATGGGGATTGGTAAAATGGGTTCCTGTAGCCCCAATAGAAGCGACAAATTTATTCATCCGCTCAGCGAATTTCTCCACGCTGCCATCAATATGTTCAGCAATGGCAATGGCTGCATCATTCCCTGAATTCATTAACAACCCATATACCAGATCCTCCATACGGACCTTTTCCCCTTCTACCAGGTACACGCGGGTCCCTTCCACATCCCGTGCCTTTTTAGATACCGTTACGATGTCATTTAAGTTTCCTTGCTCAATGGCAAGAATCCCTGTGGCAATCTTTGTAATGCTAGCTGGATAAAGGCGTTCATTCTCGTTTTTTTCATAGAGAATATGGCCGGTTTTAGCATCCATGAGTATTGCCGCCTCACTGTTCACCACAGGAGGTTTTGTACTGCTCTTGGTTGTGCCTTTTTCAGCAAAAACAGAAGCAGGTAACATACATTGCATTAGCACAATCAGACATAAAGCAAGTTTCTTCACAATTCAATCCACCTTACATTTTGTATTATCTAGAGGTCTAGTTCATTAATGCTTTATATACTTCTTCATCCAACGCCTTTGCTTTGGCGGGATCATAGGTTTTCTCAAATACAGGGGCTTGTGAGATTTTTGCACCCCAAAACATACTATCATAAACCCCGGTAATGTCTACTTCAATTTTTGCCAGAGGTATAGCCACACCTTCCATTTTCTCAGAAAGAATCCGGCATACCCCAGTAATAGAATAGACAGTTTCCAATCCTATTAAACATAATGTAATCCGGGGATTCCCTTTTATATTAATCAATGTTCTGGCTGAGGCAGTGACGGAAAAACGGATTTTTTCTGGTGAATAAGCCTTCACCCAGGAAATTGCGTTAATGACAGGGGCCTGGTGATCTTCATCTACGGTCCCTAAGAGAACCAGGGTTTCTCCATTAAGCAGTTCCATTTGTTCATCATTTAATTTAACTGGAACTTCTCCCTTTTTTGGCACGATACTATTCACTCCTTTTCCCAGATTAATCTAGAGACTTCCTTATTATATCATTTTTCAAAGAATCTAAACCTTGTAACCCTTACAAAAGCTAGGATAAAATATAGAAAACAATGCGGAAAGTACGAGGGACAAGAATGGAGACACGATATTCAAGACAAATGCTTTTTCCCGGGATTGGAGAAGAGGGACAAGAAAGGTTAAAACAAAAAAAAGTAACCATTGTTGGGGCAGGTGCCTTAGGGACCGTCCTTGTTAATCATATGGTAAGAGCCGGCGTGGGCAAAGTTCGCCTAATTGACAGGGATTTTGTGGAACCTAGCAATTTACAACGGCAAATGCTCTATGATGAAAATGATGCTAAAAATAACCTGCCTAAAGTCATCGCTGCTTATGAAAAACTGAAAGCCATTAACAGTGAAGTGGTCATTGAACCGCTGATCGAAGATATCACTCCTGTAAACGCAGAATCCCTATTAACCGATTGTGATTTAATCTTAGATGGAACGGATAATTTTCAAATTCGTTTTCTAATTAATGATGTTGCAGTCAAACACGGTATTCCCTGGGTTTATGGAGGGGCTGTAAGCTCACGGGGCATGTTTACAGCGATTCGTCCCCATGAGACTCCCTGCCTCCGCTGCCTATTCCCAGAACCCCCGGAGAATCGGGGAGAAACCTGTGATACAGCAGGAGTAATCGGTCCCATTATTCATATTGTAGCTTCATATCAGGCAGTGGAAGGGTTAAAGATTCTCCTAGGTCGAGAATCCTATTATAATCCCTATCTGGAACACTTCGAAGTCTGGCGGAATCAACATTTTCAAATGAATGTATCAGAGAAAAAAAGAGAAGATTGTCCAGCCTGTGGACAGGGAAAGTATGAATTTTTGAACCTAACTGGAGAAGAAGATACAGTAACGTCTCTATGCGGCAGAAACAGCGTACAAATCACGCCAAACAAAGATCGGAAGCTAGATTTAAAGGAACTGGCCACCCGTTTTAGCAGCCTGGGAAAGGTTGAACAAAATCGTTTTCTATTGCGTTTCCATATTGGTGAATATACCCTGGTCATCTTTAAAAATGGCCGGGTGATGGTCCAGGGAACGGATAACCCTGTGTTAGCCCGTTCTTTATACGCAAAGTATATAGGCTCTTAGAATAAAAAAAAGAGAGGAGTACAGACTCCTCTCTTATCTGTTAAATATACACCATTCTTCAAGCAATATCTTCTACCCATGTATGCTTTTTCAACAATAATTCTTGAATGCAATGGTGGGAATCATCCTTTGTTTTGAAATACTCCAATAATTCATCGCGAAGTACAGGAACAACCGCCATTGATTGTATTGCAACAGCTTCCTTCATTTCTTCATACAACCAACCATAAAATTGAAGATCCTTTTCCCGATCTCCGCATACACATTCCCCGTTATAAACATGTTCCTTAAGGTGTAAATAAGCTTTCTCTAACTCATTTTTAATCTTTACCATGAGTTCTTTATTCCAAAACTCATGATATAAAAGCTCCAAAACATTTAATGCATGATCATGGGCTTGTAATCCCTTATTGATCGCGGCCATTTCTGCACCTCCTTTACATTGGTTTTCCCTAAACTTATTAATTAGGGAGCTTATATTACATTTTAAATTCATTTTATGATTATGTAAATCTAAAATTCTGAAAATTTTAAAAATTATTGTGAGATTATCTACCGAAAAAAATACTAAAAATCAGGAAAAAGAAGGAGATCGGCATGAAGCCCATCTCCTTAATCATTTAAATATCCTTTTTTTCTGGCTAATCGATTCATTTCTTTGATATGAGATATAGCCCCTTTCATAGCACGGGTAATGTCCTCTGCAAGAAAAATAACTTCTCCAGTAGGACATTGGGCCGACCTTCCTGCCCGTCCAGCAATTTGCACCAGGGCAGCTTCATCAAAAATGGGAGCATCTCCTTGAAATACAAGAAGAGAAATTCCCGGGATGGTCACTCCCCGTTCCAGGATTGTTGTTGTCAATAAAACCTGAATTTCTCCCTGTCTGATTGCCATCACTTTTTTCTCACGAAAGGGGTCAGAAGCATGAACAACTTCTAAACGCCCTTCCCAGTAAGAATCATACGTTAAAATATATTTTTTAACCTGAGGCAAAGCATCTATCGATGGCAAAAAAACAAACCCAGGATGACCTTCATCCCTTAATCTATTTAAAAAAGACAGTAGAACGGGAATCCTTTTGCTTTCATTAATTCTTTTTCCCAGTTTATATTCCAATTGAATCTTTGGAACTGGCAATGGAAATCCATGATACCTTACTGGAAGTTTATAATAAGGCAAAAAATGTGGATCCTTCAAGCCTTTTTTCATCCGTTTCTTTAAACTTTCACGTGGTGTAGCAGTTAAATATACAGTCTTGCCCCTTTCCTTACAGGCCCTTGAAACAACATAAGGAAGCATTGGGTCGTTATGAAAAGGAAATGCATCTATTTCATCAATAATGACTAAATCAAAACAACGATAAAAACGTAAAGCCTGATGTGTAGTAGAAAGAACAATATCACTATTGCTCCATCTATTTTCACAACCCCCATATAGAATTGAAATAAAAACATCGGGGAAAACCTTTTGCATACGTGGAGCTAATTCTAATACTACATCTCGCCGTGGTGTAGCCCAAAGGACTCTATCTTTTCTTTTTCTGGCAAGGGTAATCAATGGATAAATGACCTCTGTTTTACCCGCTCCACACACTGCCCAAAGGAGATAATCTTTTGTTTCCGGTTCCTGATAAAACTCAATTAACTTTTCTGAAGCCTCATTTTGAATATTGGTTAAGGTTGGCAAGAGATTATGTGTTATGGAATTTGTATAAAAGGAGGACTCCCTTTCAATTAAAGGGAAAAAATATAAGCGAGAACAACTTCTACACTTACCCATTAACAGGCATCTTTCACAATAGCCACATTGCTGTTTACATCTAGCACATGTAACCCAATGAATATATTGTTTACCAGCCCCACACCGATTGCATTGATCCTTTTCAATTCCTTTTTTCATTTGAATAGGGGAATAATTCATTAACAGTTGAATCCACTGCAGACACTGGGAACGCATTTTAGCAGTGGGTTCACCATGATACTTTTCTGTATCAATCTCAATTGCTTTATGAAAAACCAGGAAGGATAGAACTTCTTCTTCTAATAAAATTCGACCCTGAAGCCAATGTAATACTGTTTTGGGATCGATGGTATTAATCACCTAATAATTCTGAATGATGAATAGGCAATGGGCTGACTAAAACCCAGGATTTTGGAGAAACATCGTCAACAAGGATATCATCAGTCACCTTTTGAATAACCAGTTCTCCATTCTCATTAATGAATAACTCGACCTGATCCTCAGGAAAAATTCCTGCCTCCCTTAAAAGGGATTCAGGCAAATCAAGATAACCATCTTCGTCAATGCAATACAGGTTTTTCATATCTCTATTTTCCTCCTTATAGTGTATTCCCCTAGCTGACTGACCATCCTGTCACGCTATATTTCGCCAAAAACCAGATATTTCCTACCCCTATTTATTGTCATTTTAAGGAATTAAGTGTCAAATTTTTGACAAATTAGAAATTAATATTCCTGTATTGTTTCCACCATATTTGGGGATTTCTAAGGGTATAAAATGGCTATTATTACCCGTTATTTGGAGGAATGGATATGGCTAACAAAATCTCTCCCAAAGCCCTACTAGGCAAATTTTCATTTATTTTTTTCCTTGTTTTCATTTGCATTTTTACAATTCCTAAAAGCACTAATGCACAATACGTTGATCCACAAAACCTAACCTCTGAAGATCAAATTAAATCCATTATTCAACAAACCATTATGGAATACATTTATCCAGAGCAATTCCAACGGCTAGAATTAAACAAATACGAAGGAAAAGATAAAAGAAAAGCTGGGAAATATGTAGTTACCCTCTATTTACAAACCTATAAAGGCAAAACCACCCGGAATTCCATGAGGGCTATGCTCAAAGAAATCAAAAATACAGGAAAAGCGATTTTCACAATTGGAAATCATAAAATTACAGATATTATTTATTGCATTGATGGCAAGATTCAGGATCCATATGGAAATATTAATGACGGCTTATGGTTCCAGGTAGAAATCCCAGAAGAAGATATTTATAAAGTGAAAAATTATAATTTAGCCATCCCTGATTTTGCAAGGCTCATTCAGGTCCAATATGCCACAAAAGATGCACGAAAACTGTTTTCTGAAATTAAGATTGAATAAGATCATATTAGACCTCCTCCTTAATCACATATATTTTATCGAATTTTAATTGAAAAAGGGTGCCAACCAGGGCACCCTTTCCTTCTAGGAAATTACATAGTGATGAGCAAGTCTCAAGAAGATTTTTCCTCCTACCTCCATGGCTTTTTCCTCAAAATCAAATTTAGGATGATGGTTGGAATACCGGGTGTTTTCCCCTACCCCGTGGCCGCCAATCATAAAAAAAGCCCCCGGAACTTCTTGTACATAATAAGCAAAATCCTCTGCTGCCATACGAGGTGGGATTTCTACCAGCTGCTCTTGCCCTAATTCTTCTTGGACCAGCTTCTTAATGAGAGCCGTCTCTTCTTTATGATTGAATAAGGCAGGATAGCCATGGGTATATTCCAGCTCATAGCCAGCATGGGAGCTCTCACACACCCCATTTACAATACTGCGGATTTCAGCCTCGATTTTTTCCCGAACAACAGGGTTGAAAGTACGAACCGTTCCTTCAATCCTTGCTTTATCTGCAATGATGTTAAAGGCAGTCCCCGCCTGGAAAACCCCAACTGTTACAACAGAAGGTTCAAGGGGATTAATCCTGCGGCTTACAATTTGTTGCAGTTGATTAACAATCTGGCTCCCAACCACCACGGAGTCCACAGTTTCATGGGGTTTCGCGCCATGCCCCCCTTTTCCCTGAATCATTAACTTAAATACATCCACCGCCGCCATAATAGGGCCTTCCCTTAACCCAATTTTCCCCAGAGGAAGGTCCGTAAATAAATGGGCTCCGAAAATGGCATCCACTCTATCGAGACCTCCCTTGGCAATAATTGATGCTGCACCGCCAGGCAATTTTTCTTCAGCATGTTGAAAAATAAAAATGATTTTCCCTTTCACTTGTTGCCGAAACTCACTTAATACTTTTGCAACGCCTAGCATTGTCGCAGTATGTCCATCGTGTCCGCAGGCATGCATAACACCCTGTACTGTAGATTTATATCCTACTTCTTTTTCATCTGTGATAGGAAGAGCATCAAAGTCTGCGCGAAAGGCAATGGTTTTTCCATCCTTTTTTCCATCCAAAACACCAATGACCCCATTGCCCCCCACACCTGTTTTCACAGATAGGCCAAATCCATGCAAGATCTCAGCGATTTTTTGGGAGGTTCTCCCTTCTTGAAATGAAAGTTCTGGATGTTGATGAAAATGTCTTCGCCAGGATACCATTTCGGGATATACTTCTTCTAATCTTCTTTGCATTTGCTGAAGCAAGATAGACACCTCCCTAAAGAACTTATAAATCATTCTATCAATTATACTATTTACAATTTAAAATGAATTCCTTTTTTTAGGAAACCTTTAATTACATGTGTTATAATATTCTGAAAAGAAAGGGGATGAAATGGTTGGAGGAGACAATAGTTAAAGCAATTCAAGACGATTATCCCGATGATTTTGCCTGGTGTTATGGATGTGGCCGATTAAATGATGCAGGCCATCACTTCCGCACAGGATGGGATGGGGAACAAACGAAAACAATCTATACCCCACTTCCAGAGCATAAAGCCATTCCAGGCTTTGTTTATGGCGGTTTAATTGCTTCGTTAATCGATTGCCACGGGACAGGTTCCGCTGCACTGGCATTACACCGTAAAAATGGACACGAAGTTGGTGATGGATCAGTGCCTTCCCGTTTTGTCACAGCTTCATTAAAAGTGGACTTTATCAAACCCACTCCTGATGGTGTACCATTAATTGCCATGGGACGGGTAACAGAAATCCATCCGAAGAAATGGAAAGTAGATACTGAGGTATTTGCAAATGATACTATGGTTGCCCGTGGCGAAGTCATCGCTGTAGTTATGCCTAGTACCTTTACTAAAGAATGAACAAAAGGGTTGAGCCTGTTTTCAGACTAAAAAATTATAAAAAGTTGTTGACAAAGAAATCATTTAATAGTAATTTAAAAACAAATTAATCATATATATATACTATGATTAATATTACAACCACATAATTGCTTACTGGAAAACCAGAGGCACCATAAAGCAAATGTTGTATTTGTTTTATGCTGCCTCTTTTTTCATTTAATTTTAAGTTAAGGGGAGATGTTAAGATGAGTATTGTTGTAAAAGAAGGTAAGAATAGGTCAGCATTGGTTCGAGAAGGTTTGGATTTTCCGATCATCGATACAGATTTTCATACGATCGAATTTGAACCACTATTTCTCGATTATTTAAATCAGGTTGGGGGACCTGAAATTGTAGAACGCTATCAAGTAATACGAAAAGCTGCTCGTACAGCATGGTATAACCAGTCATGGGATGAAAGAAAAGCTAACCGCACAGCACGTCCACCATGGTGGACCGTCCCTACTTTTGATACCTTAGATCTTGCTACTTTTGCCCTGCCAAAATTGCTTCATGAGCGCCTTGAAGAAATCGGCACTGACTTTGCCGTTCTTTATCCAAACCTAGGCTTATTTGTTGCCAGTATAGATGATGATGAAATACGAAGAGCAGCAGTTCGCGCCCTTAATATATATAGTGCTGAAGTTTACCGTGATTACTCTGATCGCATGACCCCGGTAGCTGTTATTCCATTACATACCCCGGATGAAGGAATTGAAGAACTTGAATATGCAGTCAACACCCTTGGCTTGAAAGCCATATTAATAGCAGGTCACGTACGCCGTCCTATATCAGCTATTGTAGACAAGTACCCTGAATTAGCTAGAGAAGCCTACTGGTTAGACTTCTTTGGCATTGATAGCCAGTATGATTATGATCCTTTCTGGGCGAAATGCGTTGAATTGAAAGTAACTCCAACGTTACACACTGCAGGAATGGGTTGGACAGGCCGGCGTTCTATCTCTAATTATACTTACAACCATATTGGTCATTTTGCCTCCGCTTCTGCAGCCCTGGCTAAATCATTATTTTTCGGTGGGGTCACAAAACGATTTCCAGCCTTAAAATTTGCATTTATCGAAGGTGGTGTAAGCTGGGGTGCCAGCCTTTATCCTGATTTGATCTGGCATTGGGAACGGAGAAATCCAGAAAGTATCAAAAAGCTTTATGATCCAGCGAACATTGACCATAAACGTCTACGGGAGTTATACGAACAATATGGTGATGAAAGAATTACCAGCCGATTAGATCAAATCGGAAACGGTTTAGGTGTAATTAATAACAATCAAGTGGAATCAGATGCGATAGATGATTATGCCACCCTAAATATTACCCGGGCAGAAGATATCCGTGATCTCTTCGTTAATAATTTCTATTTCGGAATAGAAGGGGATGACCCAACCATTGCTTCTGCTTTTAACCGAAAAGAACTGCCATTTGCGGAACCTTTGAAAGCCTTCCTGGCTTCTGATGCAGGACACTGGGATGTCCCTGTTATCTCAGAAGTAGTAGCGGATGTATATTCTCTTGTAGAACAAGAACGTTTAAGTCCCGAAGATTTCAAATCATTCGTTTTTGCCAATCCAGCTAAACTTTACGCGGAAAGCAATCCAGATTTCTTTAAAGGAACAGTCGTAGAAAAAGATGTGGATAAACTATTGCATCGAGGGAAATAGATGAACTCGTTCCTCTGGATGAAAAAGTCATTGCCGAACAACAAAAGTTCTCTGAAGGTATGTTAGAAAAAGGGTTTATATCACAACCTGTGAAGATGGAAGAGTTTTTAATTAAATAACAACAAGAAACCCCTGTTATCTATAAAAGATAACAGGGGTTTTTACTATTCCCAATCAACCCGGAATTTCCTTTATTTCATAAAGATTTCTTCATATTCATCAATGGAAATGAAAACATCTCGCGGTTTACTGCCACTTTGTCCTGAGATAAAACCTTTGGCTTCCATCATTTCAATTAAGCGAGCTGCACGATTATAACCAATGCGGAAGTTTCGTTGTAAAGAAGAGGCTGATGCTTGCCCATTATCAACACAGAACAAAACTGCATCAGCAAACAAATCGTCGGTTTCCTCTCCCCCAAGGTTGATATTTAAGGCCTCTTTTTCAAAGAGGTACTCTGGTTCACGCTGGCTTTTTATATAGGTGGTCACTTGATCAATCTCTTCATCAGATACATATGGCCCCTGTAAACGAATCGGTTTACTGCTCCCACTTCCCATATACAACATATCCCCACGGCCAAGCAATCTCTCTGCCCCACCCATATCAAGGATTGTACGAGAATCTGTTTGCGAGGATACAGAAAAAGCAATGCGAGAAGGGATATTAGCTTTAATCAGACCTGTAATGACGTCAACACTGGGACGCTGGGTTGCCACTAATAGATGAATGCCACAAGCTCTCGCTTTTTGAGCAATGCGGCAAATGGCTTCTTCTACGTCCTGTGGAGATACCATCATTAAATCTGCCAATTCATCAATAATAATAACTATGGAAGGCAACGAACGATTCCCCCCAGGAAAAGTACGTGCCATTAAATCATTATATCTTGACAAATCCCTTACCCCAGCCTCAGCAAATTGTTCATACCGCCGATCCATTTCTTCTACGGCCCATTTTAAGGCTGCTGTTGCCTGTTTGGGGTCGGTCACTACAGGTGTCACTAAATGGGGCAATCGATTATAAGGAGCCAATTCAACCATTTTCGGATCGATTAGTAAAATCCGAACCTGTTCCGGTGTGGCTTTAAACAATAAACTTAAAATTAAAGAATGAATACAAACGCTTTTCCCAGAACCTGTAGCTCCGGCAATTAATCCATGGGGCATAGTGGATAAATCGGTCACCATAGGACTACCGCCAATATCAACCCCAAGGGCTACTTTTAAAGGAGAAGATTGGCGACGAAAGGCTTCAGATTCAATAATTTCCCTGAGATATACAGGGCGGCTTTTTTCATTAGGCACTTCTATTCCAATAGCGGACCGGCCTGGAATAGGCGCTTCAATCCGAATATCCCGTGCGGCTAAACTTAATTTCAAATCATCAGCCAAGTTCGTAATTTTATTCACTTTCACCCCTGCTGCAGGTTGAATTTCATAACGAATCACAGAAGGCCCTTGTACCGCACCAATCACTTCTGCATTCACATGAAAATTACGAAGTGTTTCCGCCAGGGTTTCTTGCTGTCTTCGTACAGACTCTGTGGATTCCTCACGCAATAGTGGAACCGATTTCAATAAACCGCTATAAGGACGATGATAGGTTCTGGCATCTATACTTCTTTGTTCCCCTTGTTGTAGAGGGGGAATCTGGCTCCATTGATGCACAGGTTTTAATTCCGGCACAGGAATCTCAACGATCACAGACCTATCTACCTGTAAAGG
This sequence comes from uncultured Paenibacillaceae bacterium, assembly GCA_946478845.1. The sequence continues at coordinate 166,039 of CAMLDI010000002.1, read as the reverse complement.
CATTTCTTCCATAATAGGGTCTTCCTGAACTGGGGAATCAACTTGTAAAGGAATCTTCTCCTGTAATGGAATATCCACTTCTACTGGAGGAGTTTTCTCATCTTCCACAAAGGTTGGTACATCTTCCACTTTTGGTTTGGGGCGGTGATAACCATAGATTGGGGAAATAACCTGTGTAGGACGAAACCGGGCTTTATTATTTGGTGCAGTTGTACCTGTTTTGGTTTCTGCCTGGATTCCTGGTGCCCGTTTCGTTTTCCGTGGCTTAAAAACCGGTTCAATCTCTTTATTCAAATTTGGTATGGGAGTACTCCCTTCAGGAATCTGATCAGGAATTAAAGGAAATTTAAAATTAGATTTCCTGGTGGGAAAAGAAACTTCATTATCCCCTGTAGGTGTACTGTTTTTAGGATATATTGCAGTCGTTCGTATGGTTAGATTTTTTGCGATAATGGGTGTTGGTTTTGGGTAGTCTGCCCGCTCAACCAATTCTTCTTCATCATTATTTTTAGACATCCAATTTTTGAAACGATCTATGAATTTCACTATGAGCTCTTCCTTTCAACAAAGGATGTTTTCTTCATTTTTCATTCTATTTTACCATGGTCCTCCATTTTTCTCCCGAGTTTTCTATCATAATACAACACGAAAGTTACAAATAGAGAAAATAGACCGCCCTTATGTGGACGGTCTATTCATCAAATTATTTACGTAATCGAATTGTTTTTGTTACTGTTTTTCAGATTTAGCATCGGCTTTTTCCTGCTTTTTCTCAGCTTTTGCTTCATCTTTTGCTTGTTTCTTCTCAATATTAGCCTGGATATGTGCACGTGCATTTTCATTTTGCACATGAGTTAGAGCATTTTCTAATCCAGTAGCCTTCGCAACTACTCCATCTTCAGAAATTGTTACGTCTACACCTACAGTTGAATCTTCAATAGGCTCTGAAGTTACTTTCCCTTCAGATGTTGCATCGGCAGATTCTGGTTCAACCATATCTGGTGCATTATTATTTTGTGATACTTCTGCTTCTTGTTGTCCTGTGATTTGAGCAATTTCATTTGCAAAAACAGTGGTACCTGCAATTACAGAAAGAATAACGCCAGTCAGTATAATTTTCTTTGGTGAAAACATATGCATCTCATCTCCCAATCAATTTTTTATTCACTTATTTTTATTGTTCTGGCCTTGATTATTTTGGCCCTTATTAGTTTGATTCGGCTTATTTTGGTCTGTTTTGGTTTGTCCCAGATTCTGTTTGTCTTTATTTGAATTATTATTGCTCTGATTATTATTGCTTTGTTTATTATTCTTAGGTGGTTTTTTAACAGATTGATCCTTTTTCTTTTCTTTTTCTACTAATTTATTAATTGGTGTTGATTGAACTTCCCCTAATTCAACAGAAATTCCTTTTTCTGCAAAGTCTTTATATAGATGATATTTATTAACAGATAAATTCAATTCATGAGCATTTTTTATTTGCTCTTTTGAACCAACGTTTACATTCACAGCAGCAGTTATTTTATGTTGTTTCAACGAAGATTGGATGAAAGATTCTAGCTGGCTTTGTGTTAACTTCCCCCCATGATGTGTAGGAATAATTGTAGTAGAAACCAGACAATCTCCATTAGATGATAAATAACGCTGTTTAACACATTGATCAATAATTGATTTTACAATGGAGGGTAAATCCTGCCCCTTATAATCAATTTTTGAAATGATGTTGCCGCCTTCTGAATTTAAAGTCATCATGGACATACCCTTCAAATCTTCATCCAGATACACTTCGATACTAGGATTAATATCAAAGGCAACGATATAAGCCGCTTCGGCAGTTTTGATAGGAACCATTGTAAACATAAGGAATAACAGACAAGCAATCGATGCGATGGCCATCCAACCCATAGGTTTGTATACCCTTGTTTTTTCTCGATAAGGGATTTTCTCGCCCATTAAAGGAAATTGGTTTTTAGAACGAGGAATGTTTTTAAACGTTCCATTATTACACAGCAAAACAATTTGTTTTTCTGTTACTTTCACGACTATTCCATCAATCTCTTTCATCGCTTGCCCTCCTTTCTATTTCCCTACTCTACAAATTTTTGTAAATGTTCCCATTCTGGATGCAACTTAATTAAAACTAACGTAATGATATATTTGCGGTATCGTTCAAAAATTTTATGATGATACCCTGTTTTTTTTACGAATAAAGTGGTTGGAAACTTTTTTTTGCGAAAAAACACATTTATGCATTCCTGATCTTTCATAAATTCATGGACAACAGAATGAATGGTTTCTCGTGTATCCCGATGCTTGGGTGATGAACTTTCCAGTTCCTCAAATCCTATTCCGAATTCATTGAGTTGTTGGTCCAATTCCAGGATTTCATCCACTAGTTCAGAAGACTCTACCTTCACCTGGTAGTCTCGCATAGCCTGTTCAATCTCAATTTCTGTGACCATGGAATCCTGGCCCTCAGATTGATAATCCAGAGACAGTGTTTGGTTAATTTTATTTTTTTGATGAAAATAATTGATTAAATCCCTATTTATTAAAAAATAGGCATAGTTAATAAAAGTGCGTCCCTTTCCTGATTCATAAGTATCAATGGCCCGATTAAAAGCAATTAAACCAATGCTTGACTCCTCATCGCTCCAGGATATCGCTCTTTTGCAGATATGTCTTACAATATTAAGAATATAAGGCTTGTACAGATTAATCAGTTGATGTCGAACTAGTTCATTGCCATTCTTCGCTTGCTCTATCTCATGTTCCAATTGGAAATCTTTCATACCTTCACTCCAGTGACGCATCCAAAAAAGCAACTCATCATTACCAATGTTAACGACTTTCAAGAATCTATACAAATAAATAGTTGCTTTTTTGGGGGAAAATCATGATGCAGATGTAACCAAATCATTCCAGGAAAAAAGCACCCCTTTTGGGATGCTTTTTAAAAAGTTATTTATTTAAGGACACTAGAGCATCTACCTGTGTAAGAAACTTCATAGATTCTAAGAAATCATTGTACGCATTATCGAAGTGAACATCGGCATCTTCTATAAATTCACTTTCAAAGGCATACCCTATTTCTTCAAGTCCATAACTAAAGCCTAAAATTGCCGGTTCCATTCTAGAATCAATGATACTTAATCGGCTATTAGGAGCATACATATAACCGGAATCCATATCATCTAATAATTTTTCAATTTTATCAAGCTCATTTAACATTGAATTATACCATGGATCTGTCCAAACATTTGAACTAGTGATTAGTTTTTGTAAGTTAACCATTTCCGTTCTTAATCTTGAACTAAATGAGCCTACTTTGTTTAGGAAATTTACTTCTTCGGAGGATAAATTAATTTTTTTCCAATAAATTTTAAATTCACCGGTAGTTGGATCCTTTTTCAAATATACATTAAAAGAATTGGATGTATGGTATTGATATGACCCAAAAGCTCGATCCGAGAAGGTATAGAGCTTACTAGCAACGGTTAATTGCACCACTGCAAAAGTATTGGATTTTTGAATCACATTCCCTTGCATATCACGAATTAATTTAACAGTAATGTCTAGTCCAGAGTTGTATACATTGCCTAAAGAATTCACTTTATTTGTAGAATTCACAAATTCATAGACATCTCTGCCGAACCCCCTCAATTCGGATTTTCCTTTCCTACCTTCAGATTATTTTCATTTCTATCCTTCATAATAAAACTCAATTACAAAGGACGTCTCTTTGAACATGCATACGCACTAGGAGTTGGAGAAAATGAACAAGAAATTAGTAACCAAGATTCTGCTGGATATCACCATGTTGGTGTTATTTATCACCTTGATTAATGCGAAGGGTACAAGCCTAAGCTACCATGAAATCGTAGGTTTTGGCATCCTTGGTCTGTTTTCAGCCCACATCGCTCTGAATTGGGTATGGGTCAAAAATATTACGAAAAACTTGTTCAATCCGAAAATCAAATCAAAAATTAAATGGATGTATGTCTTAAATACAACCCTGTTTCTCTCTATTATTATCATTCTTTTAACCGGAATTGCGATTTCAGAAGTTATCTTCGGTCTTGGATCATCTGAGAGCCCGGAAATTCTTTATACCGTTCACAAAGTGGCATCTTACTTCTGCCTTGCCATTTTCAATATCCATATTACCTTGCACTGGAAGTATCTCATGAGTTCCCTGAAAATGATCTTCTTCAATCCCAATGGCAACAAAGCAGTCATCGCCATCAAACGTATCGGGGCTACAGCCATGATTTTCTTCATTATATATAAAATCGCTTTCCCGAATTCAAATAACTCAGAAGCTGAGACTGCCCTTGCTAATTCAAATTCTTCCTATAAATCTTCAACGAAAAGTACTTTGCAAGATTCTCAGACTAGTAGTTCAAATGCTATCACTTTAGATGATTATCTTAACAATTTATTTTGTACAGCCTGCCACAAACAATGTCCCTTAACAAACCCCAGATGCGGGAAAGGGAACCGCCAGGCACAGAATGCTACATTGAAATATCAGAACTTGTATGGTAAAAGTGGACAAACTTCACAGTCAAATACAAATACTGCCACCCCCTCCGATAGCCAGCAAAACTCACAGATTTCTGGTTCAGACACAACCGACAAGTCAACAGATCTCAGCAACTTATTCTGTACCGGTTGCCATAAACAGTGTCCCCTTTCAAACCCCGAATGTAGAAAAGGAGAGCGCCAGGCACAGCAAGCTTTGATGGGTTATAAGCAATCCTATGGAAAGAGTTACAATATGGAACATAAAGATTACGAAGAGGAACATTATGAGTTGCAAAAATGATTTGCCGTTATGATTTAGGTAATGACGAAAAAAGGAAATTGGGTATGTAATAAGGCAGCATACGCTAGCAGGAACATAAAATGAGAAGAAAAAAAGGAAAAATAAAGAGTTATCACCTATACATTTATTATTTAATGGTAGCGTACCACTTTAACGGATAATCCTTTTTCTTTTGCTGCATTAATTAAGTGTTTTGTCCCCAGAGATTTACCATCCCAAAAAGCGACTAAAGCATCAGCTTTATCAGTCATCTCAACATTTCTTTTACTTCCGTGAGTTACTGTAGACTCTTTGTTGTGCCTTTCCACAGTATAACCATGTTCCTGTGCATATCTCTCTCCCAATCGGTCAGCCCCTTGAGACATCCCTAATACGAAAATAATGTTGTTATCCCCTTTCAGTGACTTAAAATAGGTATCCAAAGCATTATTTAAAAAATCGTAATCATTGAAATCACGGCTTCCAGATACAATCACTTTATAATCCCTCATCCTCAACGTCCTCCTAATTAATTCTTTTTGTGTTAAAAAATCAAATATTCAACTTTAGTATTCATAGAATTAGAAAGGTATATACAAAAAAACTCACCGTTGAAAATGGTGAGTTTTTTAATTTGGCCGAAAAAGCAGGATTAAAACCCGCATGGGATTACTCTTCGCTGTTTTTATTTAATGGATATGCTACGTTTATCTCTCAACCGCCGCTAAAACACTACGAACGAAAGTCGCGCCTGGAGATCACTCTCCCAGCCGATATGCCCCCGTACAATTACTGAACTGTCATCTTGTGGAACAACGTTATGGACCTGCATGCTTGCAGCTCCCATGAACGGCTTTACTTGACCGCCGGAAATACCTATTTCAGAAATCGATACAAACACCTTGCTCGAGGAATTAACAATACCATCGAATCCTGTTATGCGCCACTCGAACCCTTGACGGTCTCTGATATCAGAAGTAAATGCACGACCTCCACGAATTTCACCTGCGTTGATAGCCACAGCTTCCGGAAGCGGCTTAGCTGACCTTGAAAACTCCTGTTGTTCATTGATCCTGTTTTGATAATACGGATTGTAATAATAAGGATTATAATGATACGGATTGTAATAATGCATAGGCTACATTCCTCCTTTTTTTACGAACAATTTAAATTATGTATAATACGAGTTGTTTTGTTAATAATTTCAAATAATCATAAGCCAATTTACTCAAAAATGGGCAGATTAATAGTTGTTTCGTTTGTTCGTATTAAAGTAAGCATCAAACCATGCACACATGGAATCATAGATTATAACTTGATAAAATAAAACCCGTAGTCGTGCAGGTCATGCAGAACTACGAGCGCTTTTCAATTCTATTACTTTTTCGTGTGTCTCATCCTATGGGAGCATTGTATACTTTCTTTTTATGTTTATAGCAATAATTTCAAGGAGAATGGCTACAATTAAGATAAAATAAGTAATCGCTCCAATTTCACTCATATCTAAATAGAAGTTGCTTGCCATGAACATTTCAAATCCGATTCCCCCAGCACCTGCAACTGCACCCATTGCAACTGCTACAGCAAAGTTAATTTCAAAACGAAGGAATGTCCATGAAATCATGTATGTGATAGAAGAGGGAATAACAGCTTGAGAAACAATCTGCCACCAGTTTGCACCGCTTGCTTCAAGAGCTTCAATTACCCCTTTGTCTATTTCTTCAAATGACTCGGAATAGGCTTTAATTAAGTAACTTACAGAATGAAAAGTCATTCCAATAACAGCAGCTACACTTCCAAGGCCTGCTGCAACGGCAAATATTAATACCCAAAGAACAGTTGGTACGGCTCTTATAATAGCGACAAATCCCTTAATTACTAAAGAAACACGTTTAGAGGATAAATTTTGAGCAGCTAACAAGCCGAAAATTACAGCGATAATAGCTCCAAATAAAGTTGTTAAAAAAGCAAGTCCTAAGGTCACAAATACTTGAAAAAGAGCATTTTTAAATGTGAAATGTTCAAGAGTTGGCTCTAAAAAAACAGTTTTAAGATTGTCAATTGTCGCTAACCCTGCTTCGATCATATCTAGGTCCTTGTAGTCAAAGGTGAAAAAGGCGTATAACGTAAATATAAAAAGTATAACAAGTGTTGCCCTTGTCACAAATGTAGCTTTGTTCAACGGTCTTATTCCCAATCGTTTTAGTTGGCGAGGTTTTAGTATATGTTCAGCTAGGGATGGAACCTTTTTAACTTGTTCATTTGCCTCCATTACAAAATTACCCTCCTGACATAATTTGAAACATACTCAATGCATAAAATTGCCACAATAATTACAATAACTACTAGACTTGCAGTCTCGTAATTTAAACTTTTGTAATACAAATTGAAAGTGAAGCCAATTCCTGAACCAGTAAGCAATCCAATTAGTGTTGCATTTCGTATATTTGTTTCAATCATGAATAAAATCCAGCTAATTAATTGAGGAATACTAGAAGGAATCACAGATTGGAAAATAATAGAAAAATAGTTAGCGCCAGTAGCTCTTAACGCTTCAACAGAACTTCCGCTCACCTCGTCAATGGTTTCTACAAAGGCTCTCGTTAAAAAACCAAAAGAACCAAAAAATAAAGCAAAATAACCAGTTAACACACTTTGCCCAAATGAAAATAGTAAAATCATTGCCCAGGCCGAGACATCGATATTACGAAATACGGTAGCAATTCCTCTACTGATGCTCCCAAAAAATCCATTTACTTTCGTCGTATTGGAACCAAGAATAGCAAATAATAAAGCAAATAAAGCAGCTACTGTTGTTGCGGCGATGGAAACCAAAAGTGTTTCTTTTAGTTTTTCTAATATGTCAGGAAGCTTGGTTAAAGATTCCTTCGTTGGATAGAAGTTTGACAAGGCCCATTGAATCGCCTTAGGTACAGAAGTAAAGCCTTTTGCCACATTGTACTCAGTAATGACAATAGATACTAAAGTGATGATACTAACTATTAAAATGAAGGCAAGGGCACTTCTTTTTCTTTTTGCAAAAATATCAGCCCCCATGGATGCCTCCTATGTCAAATATGAGATTTTTTGCTTCAGAACCGTAGATTCGTTGAATTTGATTTGAAGTAATAGTTTCAGGCGATCCATTATATACGACTTGACCCTGGTTAATACCGATGATTTTATCCGAATACTTTAATGCTACGTCTACTTGATGCAGATTCACAAGGACCGTAATCCCCATGGTGGTTGAAATATTTTTCAAATGATCCATAATGACCTTTGCGGAATTTGGGTCTAAAGAAGCAATAGGTTCATCGCACAATAACATCCTTGGATTTTGGATTAGGGCACGGGCAATTCCAACTCGCTGTTTTTGTCCGCCACTCAATTGATCCACACGCTTATAGATGAATTCATTCAAGCCTAACACACGGATAATTTTCATCGCCTGTTGCTTTTCTTCCTGGCTATAATGACCTAGAACCCCAGCCAATGTTGATTTGTGGCCTAATCTGCCATGAAGGGTATTCTCTATTACAGTTAGTCGATTCACTAAATTGTAATGTTGAAAAATCATACCGATTTTTGTACGAAGTTTTTTCAATTCCTTTTTCCTTAGATTCATTACGTTCATATCATCAAAGATAATTTCTCCTCTAGTAGCATCAATCATCCGATTAATGCAGCGAAGAAGAGTTGATTTCCCCGCTCCAGATGGACCGATGATGGAAACAAACTCTCCTTCCCGTACAGAGAAGTTAACATCGGATAACGCTTTTGTATCGTTGCCAAATTGTTTAGTTAATTGATTTACTTCCAATATGGCTGTCATATGTTAAACTCCCCTTACTTATTTGGTTATTTCGCAAGTTCACGGATTGGATTAAACCAGGCGTCTTCTACCTTTACAAAACGTTCTTTTCCAGATTTTTTCGGAATCAATCCGGAAGTTTTAGAATCCTTAGGTACGAATATTTTTTCATTATTCGTTATTTCATCTGATGTCATCACTTCAAGGAGTAACTTGTGTAATTCTTGACTCACTGTACCTGTATTTATTACAAAAGGTGCATTTAAAACAGGTGTCACGGAAATCAGAGAAAATTCTTTTCCAACAACTGTATTAAATGGCTCTGCTGCTCCTTGTTTTACTTTGTAAACAGCACCAGGTTTGTTCACTTCACCCTCTGCTTTTTCTACATAATTGTTTACACAAGTATCACAGAATGCAGCTACATCTACTTTATTCGTTAACAAATTTACTGCAGATCCTTGATGAGAACCGCCATATTTTACTTCACTGAAGAATTTATCCTTACCACCCTCTAGCAAATCCTCTGTTTTTAAATTTTTAAATGCTTCTTTTTTATTGAAATAATTTACAATACCATTTGAAGGAACTTTAAACCCTGATGTTGAACTATTTGATACGAATGAAAATCTTTTTCCTTGAATGTTGTCTATCACAAACTCATCGCCGTTTTTATATTGATTCTCATTATCTTTTTGTACTGCTAACCAGCTATAATAAACAGCATCTTCTATAGTACCAGACTCACCACTTGATACTACCAGTGGAAGAACCTTTTCATTTTTGTTATGTGCTTCTATATATCCTTGTGCACCTAAAAAGGCAATATCAGCATTACCGTTTGCTACCGCTTCAATGGCTACGATATAGTCAGTCGTTGTTTGATGTTCTACTTTTTTACCTGTTTTTTTCTCTATTATTTTTCCAATTTCTTCACGAGCCTCAACAAGATCTGCCCCTGATTCATTTGGAAGCCAAGCAATCGTTAAAGTATCATCATCTTTTGCTGAATTTACTAAAGATGAGCAACCTGAAAATAGAACTAATATAGCAAAAGAAAGCATAAATAAAGTAATTTTCTTCATCATTAGAGCCCCTCTCACATTTTCAAAAGTATTAATTAGTAACACAACCATTTTGCATGTTGTACTCTCTATGACACAGGTTATTCATAAACTCAAGATCATGAAAAATTCCAAGCATTGTCGTACCTTCATTCATAAGTTGTTCAATCAGCATCTTTACCTTCAATTTAGAGTCATAATCCAGGCTTGCAGTTGGTTCATCCAAAAGAAGTAATCTTGGTTTTTTTACCATAGCCCGTGCAATATTAAGCCTAAGCTTTTCACCTCCGGAAAAAGTAATGGGGTAACTGTCCCACAGTTCCTGATCTAATTCAAAATGCGTAAGGATTTTTACCGTTTCTTTTTCCGCCAATTCATGGTTGCTTCCCATTTCCAGAATCCCTTGTTTGACAAGTTGTCTCGCCGTTGTTCTTGGCATTACATTAAGAAATTGTGATACATAGCCAATTTCATACTTCCGTAAATAAATCAACTCTCTTTCTGATGCATTTGCTAGATTTATAGGGCCGAATTTCAAAGAGTTGTACATAATACTCCCCTGTTGAAGCCTATACGTCCCATAAATACATTTTAAAACTGTAGACTTACCACTCCCACTTTTTCCAGTAATACCAATAAATTCCCCTTCCTTTAATTGTATATCAATACCTTTAACGGCATGGATATGTTTACCCAATTGATGAAGAGTAAAGGTTTTAGATAAATCCTTAATTTCTAAAAGGTTTTCCACTCTTCCACCTTCTTTCTTAAATTCTATAATTCGTTTTTTGTATAAGCTTCCCATCAACAAATACAGCAGTTATCACAGGAAACTCATCTGTTATTTTTTCAATGATGAGCAAGTCTGCTTTTTTGCCTTCTTGAATGGAACCTAATTCATGATCCATATTGACTGCCCTTGCCGGGTTTATCGTGACCAGCTTCATCATTTCAACTAAATCCATTTCATATTTATTCACCAATTCAAACACTGAATGAAGCAAGGCTGCAGGATAGTAATCGCTACATAATATATCAATGGCTTGTTTTTGAATGGCTTCAGCTGCTCCTAGATTTCCACTATGTGAGCCACCTAGTAGTACATTTGGTGCACCTGCAATGGTGTATAATCCTAGTTCTTTTGCTTTATGAGCAACTTCTAATGTAATAGGAAACTCACTAATTGATGTTCCATAGCTATGAATGAGTTCTAATTTTTCGATGGTATCGTCATCATGAGATGCAATCGCTATATTATGTTCCCGGGCAAGATATGCAATCTCACGCATGTCTTCAATACTTAGTTTTTCCTTTGTTTGGTGATTTTGAATCAGAACATCGATAGATGCATCACTGATGTTGCTATACCCTTTTACAGTATTTCTGAATACTTCCAGGTGACGATACTGTCCCTGACCAGGTGTATGGTCCATAAAAGAAACTAAATGCACTTTATTTTCATGAATATATTTTTTGAGGTTATTCATTTCATTTACATTATCAATCTCAAACCTTGCATGAAATCGGTGACGGACAAGATGCTTCATCCTATGGGTTTGATTGATTAAATCAATGAACTTTCTAACATTTTCAGGTTCTCTAATAGGCTTATAAGAATATTCTGTTCCTTTATATAGAGAAAGTGAATGAAACATGGTTGTAATGCCGTGTGAAATAAGCTCCTTCTCTGTTTCCCTTAAACTCAGATTAAAGTTTATGAGTGATGTAGGTCTCGGTGCTGCCATATGCTCAATATAGTCAGAATGAATATCTATAAACCCAGGTGAAACATAACCTCCAGCCGCATCAATAATCTCCATATACTCATCAAATTTCAACTCACCTATAGGAGCGATTCTACTAATTTTGTCATCTTCTATTATTAGATCATAGCCAATTAAAACGGCTTCCTCTGTTATCAGTCTTCCATTTGTAATAACATACAATGTAACTTCCCCCTAATAATTAGCCTTGATTCAGAAAATACTCTTACAACAACGAATGAACCAATTGTTGAGTATATTGGTGTTTAGGGTCTTCTAGGATTTGATCTGTTAAACCTTGCTCGATGACTCTGCCCTCTAACATGACTAATGTTCTGTCTGCAAGCATTCGAATGACTCCTAAATCATGGGAAACTAAAATAATACTAATATTTAATTCCCGTTGTAGACTTTTTATTAAATCCAAAACACTTGCTTGTACTGATAAATCCAACCCGGTGGTCACTTCATCAAGGAGAAGGAGAGGAGGATTATTTGAAAGTGCCTTTGCTATTTGCACCCTTTGCTGCATCCCCCCTGAAAAATTCCGTGGAACTTCTTTCCGGCGATGCACAGGAATATTAACTTTGTTAAGAAGTTCTGTTCCTCTCCCTTCCATCATGCCCACATGTCTATTGCCAGCTGCAATGAGTTTCTCAGCTATATTTCCGATAGCAGAAAAGTTCATTTTTAGCCCTAATAATGGATTTTGATACACTTTACCCATAATGTTGTTGCGAATATATCTTTTTTGTTGAGCAGATTCTTGAAAAAGGTTTTTCTCTCCATTTTCATAGGAAGACATGTAAGCTTCTCCCTCAGTTACCTCTTGGTCAAAATATAAACATTGCATTAAAGTAGATTTGCCGCTACCGCTTTCTCCCACGATTCCAAGAACTTCTCCTGGATATACATCAAAGGACACATCCTTACACGCATATACTGTTCCACAAACAGGACAGTAATTATTGATGTTTGTAGTAGGTTCAGATGTCTTACAAAGATGGCACCCTGGACCAAATTGTTTATTCAAGTGTTTTACAGATAAAACAGGAACTTCTAATCTTGCCATTTATTTCACCCCTGATGTTTCAACTTCATTTCGTCTTTCAATACAATAACTTGTATCATTACATTGATAGAAGGTTTCATTAGTTTCCTCATCTATTAACTCATCTAAAAATACACTCGTTGCTCCGCATCGTTTACAGTACTTGCCCTTAAATACTTCATGTTCAAAAGGATAATCATCAAAGTCCAGTGATACGACTTTCGTGTAAGGCGGTACTGCGTATATTTTTTTTTCTCTTCCAGCCCCTAATAGGATGAGTGCTTCACTATTATGAATTTTCGGATTATCGAAGCGAGGAATAGGACTAGGTGCCATCACATAGCGGTTATGAACCATGACTGAATGATTTGCCCCAGTCGTCATGCTCCCATATTTCATAATCTGTTCAAACAACATCAACCATGCACCGCTATATTCCTTTTCTGCATGAAGTTTTTTCGTTTCCTGCTCACTAGGTTCGTAAACACGGAGTGGTTCAGGAAGGGGAACCTGTAATACAAGGATTTGATCCTTTCTTAAGGGCACTTCAGGAATTCTATGCCTTGACTGAATAATGGTTGCTTCCCATGTATCATCGGTGGTTTGAATACCTGTCGTATCTGATACAAGTTTTTTAATGTTGACTGCATTGACCGATTCATCTGAACCCTGGTCGATTACCTTTAATACATCATTTTTTCCAATCAGGGAAAGCGTTAACTGAAGGCCCCCTGTACCCCAACCTCTTGCAATAGGCATTTCTCTGGAAGCAAAAGGAACTTGATACCCTGGTATGGCAATTGCTTTTATGGTAGCTCTTCGAATTTCTCTTTTCGAGCCTTCGTCAAAAAAAGCAAAGTTATAGGCATTATTCATTCCCATATCACCTCCTGTCTTTCCTTTTTCGTTTTTCGAACACTATCGAGCTTTGATTGGAAAGTAACATAATGAGGTAATTTCAAATGAGAGATAAATCCTGAAGATTCCACTGAATCAATATGATAAAGTACAAATTCTTCATTATGACTGGGAAATTGATGATCGGGATGTTCTAGACTATAATCTAAAATACCCATAGCGATTGCTTTTGTTTCATTTTGTCCAAAACAGATTCCATAACCGATTTCAAACTCTATTTCTTTTCTCCCATGTTCTTTTTCAACTGTCATGGGCATGAGCATTTCTACTTCGGTAACTTTTACATCGCCAATATAAAATCCATCTTCGTCATCCCCTTTTTCAATAGGATGATCGATATAGACCGGTAAGTAGCCAACTCTTAACTCACCTACTGTTGGATGAAGGGAGCCATATCCTCTGATTACTGCATAGGCAAGTGCCGTTACAGCTCCCGTTTGGCCTCTTGTTAATGTTTGTAATCGCTGGCTTCGGCTAGTAGGAAAGGTAAGACTTTCTCTCGTAATATCATCTGGTTCAATATCCTTGTTTTCACAGGATGAGATTAAGCCTTCTTTCCGTAAATAATCCAATACCTTCGGCAAACTAAAATCAAATTCAATTTGTTCTTCATGATTCATGACTTTTTCCCGAAACATAGCTAACCATTCCTGTGCCATCTTATCCGTTTCATGCATCAGGTTAAAATCTAGAAGTCGGTGGGTATAATCTGTCGTTGTACCAAGAATCTGCCCCCCTGGAATATCTTTAAAACTTGCAGAAATCCTCCTTTCTACCATCATTTGATTGGATTCAATTACTTTGGAATAATGCTTTCTTGGCAACGTGGAGCGGAATGCTCTCAACAGAAATACCGCTTCTTCCGGGTTTCCTTCTGCTTGTTTGATTGCTAAAGCTGCCAGGGTTTCATTGTATAGACTGCTTTCCGACATAACCTGATCAATCAAACCCCTCATACCTGCTTCTATTTTTTCTACTTCTATAACTTGACCTTTTTGAACTCTCTCATATTTCAAACGCTCGATTGATTCTTCAATCGCTTTCGTTCCACCTTTTACAGCCACATATCCCATTAAACAATCACCCTGTTTTTAGTAATTTGAGTTGTTCTAGGTAATGATAAAAGCTGATGATTTAAATCAATAAATACTAAATCAATCCCCATCGGATATTCCATGTTTTTTTCCTGACGAGTTTCTACCCAATTTTCACTTGCATCTACATGAATAAGCCTGGTTGTTTGAATGCCTGGTCCTTGTAAAAGCAAAGATTCTCCATTCGTCACAGTCCCTACTTCTGCTATGATGGTGGCTGATTGATGGGGATTTTCTAGAGTTCCAGACTTTCCTTTTCGAATCGCTTCTTCGAGAGATCCTTCCTCTGCATCTCCAAGTACGAATATGTAATCCGCTTGATTGTTTTCTACCGCTGTTGCAAAGGTTAACTGGTTTATTTTTTTAGTAACGGTACTATCATTTGAGGAATAAACTTTAAAAGTTACTTCTGGATCAAGTAAAGTTAAAGCCAACAGTAGAAGGGAATAGGTACAACCTGTTTTGTTATCAGATTCTATTAATGCTGACTCCTTTTCCAAATCTGTAATATGTCCCGGTCTTGAAGTAGAATCTACTAATTTCCGATAAATAGATTGAAGATTATGAATCATTTCTAACTGCAATATATTTTCCTCCTTATTAAATATCCATGGTTTCAAAGTTAACTTTTGTTTTCAAAACTACGTTATGAATTGCTCTCCTCTCTTCTTGAATTTTTTCCTCTTCGTTTTCAAGAACTTCAATCCAATTTAAGGTTTCCGGTAGGTTTCTTTGAAACGCAGCATCAATAACAGCAAGAGAGTATGCTAACTCCGGTTGTTGCCCCTTTACAATGCCAATGCCTATTGTTTCTTCTATTTGTACCTTGCATTCTGTTACATAAACTTCTCCTAAATAAAATAAGCTTTTTTGTGAGGTCTCACGTCCTTTTAACATCACTAACCCATCTTCTGGCTCTTGAATTACCTGCACCGGATAGTTATTTTCAATTTCTCTAGCCATTACTTTCACTATATTCTGAGAGCCGTTGATCAAAATTTCTGTTCTTTGTTTTCTTTTCATCTTTGGCCTCCTTTGGACTTTGTTCTACACTTTTTAATTTATCTTGTTGCCAAGTGATTGAACGTAAAGTAACAGTTAAGTTCGTAATAGGTTTGTAAATTTCATTAACTCTTTGAGATGACATAGGTAAAACAATCACTTCTATACATTATTTTTGAATATTCCAACATTTTATGGGTTTTCTTATCAATACATCCTGATTCTAAGAATAAAAGAGGAATTAAACTTGAACATTTTAATGTTTTTCGTTCAAATTCATTAGGGAAAACAACACTTAGACGACTTCGTGTCGATGTGTAGTCCGTATATCCCTGGCTTTTGTAATACTGAAAAATCGAGGTGATTTCCCTGCCTTTCAAATCAATATTAGGAAAAACGGATTGAGATACAAATGATGTATGCAAGGCAACTGGACAATCATCTACAATTCTTAATCGGCCAATTTTATATACTGGATCCTGGGGATTTGCTTTTAACTCGTGATAGATCGTAGATTCATATTCAATTTTTTCACAAAAAACATTTTTGGTAATTAAGTTGTATTGTAACTCCTTCATTTTTTCACTAAAACTAATATCTCCATTTAAAATAAGGGGAATTTGCTGTTTCTGATTTTGAACATAACTACCTTTTCCTTGCTTAGAAAAAATATAACCAAGTTCCTGCAAACGCTCATATGCCTTTCGAACAACCATTCTTGGCAATTTATATTGGTCCGCTAACTCATTTTCCGATGGCAATTTATCATTTGGTTTATATTTTCCAGCCTTTATCTCCGAAATCAACTGATCAACCAAAACTATTTTTTCACCCATTTAAAGTGATTCCCTGTGGTTTTTAATAAAAGCTTCTATATCATTAAGTTCATCAAAATGGTTTTCAAGTTTTTCTCGTGACCAATCCCACCAGGCAATTTTCAGTAATTCGTCAGCGATCTCTTTTGAAAACCTTCTTTTAATAGGTCCGGCAGGAACTCCCACTACAATCGTATAAGGCTCAACATCTTTTGTTACAATGGACCCAGAGCCAATGACTGCTCCTGTTCCAATCTTTACACCTTTCATAATAATGGCACCGTGGCCAATCCAAACATCATGTCCAATTTTAACAGTTTGTGTACGCCGCCAATCAAAAATATCTTTATCATCTTTATCTGCAAATCGATAAGCATCCTTTCGATAGGTCATGTGGTGCTGGGTAACACGGTTCATGGGATGTTGCACAGGATTAATACAAGCATGAGACGCAATGGAACAAAATTTACCTATTTCCGTATAGTTAACAGTCACATCATCCATGGTGTAGGTATAATCTCCAAATTTAGATTCGATTATTTTATTGTGAGCACCAATGGATACCCATTCACCTGCATAGCTATTGATCACATCACTAGAATCTTGGATGAAGGGTATGATTGATAGTTTTCTTTCATACTTCAACTGATTAATAAATGACATCGGGCGTACAACTCCTTTTCTCTCTTCTTGCCGCTAAAGCTACTAAGCTTTCAATTCCTGAACTCTTACTTCCAAGAAGTACGGGTTTTTCCCCATAAGCTCCATGGAAATCAGACCCACCTGTCATGATTAAATCGTATTCCTTTGATAATTTCATAGCTTGTCCTTCATGCCCTTCATGATGGGAAGGATGCCAAACCTCTATTCCCTGCAATCCTGCTTCTACCAGATTCGGTACCATTTCAAAATTGCTATATTGACCTGGATGAGCCAGTACAGGCACTCCCCCGGCATTATAAATAGCTTGAATAGCAAGCTTTGCATCCACATATTCCATTGGAATATTAGCAAGACCTTGCTTTTCGCCATTTTGTCCACGACTAAACAATTTTTTATAAAGCTCACTATAAATAGAATCCGTATATTCTGCCTCTATTAGAGCATGCATGATATGCTGCTTAAATACCCCCGTTCCTCCATTAGCAAGTTCCATACAACGATCCCATGTTATGTTATAGCCTACTTCAATTAACCGCTGAACCATTTCAAAAGAATTTTCATGTCTTTTTTCTCTTAAAGGTTTACAGAGTGTTTCAATAGCCTCATGGCCTGGCTCAATAAAATAACCAAGAATATGAACACGTCTCTCCCAATCATAATCAAACCCTGAAATCTCAATTCCTGGAATAACTTCTATTCCATATCTCTTGCCTGTTTCAATCGCTTCTATAAGACCCTTTGTTGTATCATGATTTGTAATCGCTACGTGCATAACACCTTGTTCTAAAGCTAAAGACATCACTTCATCATTTGAAAGAGGACAATCTGAAATATTAGTATGACAGTGTAACTCAACTTTCATATTAGACCTCCTATACAAAATTTCTTCTCTCAGATTAACTTGATAACAAGTATAAAAGGTTAAGGATGTGTTAAGTTCTATTTAAAAAAATATTGGAAATTCGAAGACACAAAAAAACCCACCATTCTTCAATGGTGAGTTGTGTTTTCTAATATGGCGGAGGGAGCAGGATTCGAACCCGCGTGGGCTTGCACCCTAACGGTTTTCAAGACCGCCCCGTTATGACCACTTCGGTATCCCTCCGTAATATTAAGCTTACCCAGGATTCTTAAATCCTATGAGTAATATGGTAGCGGCGGAGGGGATCGAACCCCCGACCTTACGGGTATGAACCGTACGCTCTAGCCAGCTGAGCTACACCGCCATAATGCTTGGGCTTGTATTATAATAATGGCGGAGAGTGAGGGATTCGAACCCTCGCACGGTTTAACCCGTCTACTCCCTTAGCAGGGGAGCCCCTTATAGCCACTTGGGTAACTCTCCGTATTCATTTCTCTGTGTGTTCCGCAGCGACATATATAAATTTATCACAGGGATAAAAAAAAGGCAACCCTTTTTATTAAAATTTTTTTAAGTATTTTTCGCCCATAAAATATACATAAATTAACATATTCCACGAATAATAAAACAAAATTAATAAAGCTATACCATCTCTGTCTCATTCATTATGGAGGATCAATAGAATGGTTTGGATTATACTTCTCATTGTTGGAATCTTTTTCTTCGAAGGTTATTTTCTCTATACAAAAAAACGATGGAAGGAACTTATTATTGTAGGTGCCATTCTTAGCCTTTCCCTGTACTTTACACTGGCTCAAAATCAAATCTTGCCGGAATTGAATATCACTGAGGCTTTAGATACTCTATTTAAACCGATTTCAGATTTGGTCGGGGAATTTTAACCACCCTCCCCCGCAAAAAATATACAACCTTCACATTTAGTGATAAAATGAAGAGATAGTTTGAATGAATGAAGTATGTGGAGGGATTGGTTTTGAGTAAATTACGCAGTGATATGATCACAAAAGGCTTTGACAGGGCTCCACATCGTAGTCTGCTCCGGGCAGCTGGTGTGAAGGAAGAAGACTTCGGCAAACCCTTTATTGCGGTTGTTAACTCTTACATTGACATTATTCCAGGACACGTTCACCTGCAAGAATTCGGAAAAGTAGTAAAAGAAGCAATCCGTGAAGCAGGCGGGGTTCCTTTTGAATTCAATACCATTGGAGTAGACGATGGCATCGCCATGGGACACATTGGCATGCGCTACTCCCTTCCCAGCCGGGAAATTATTGCTGACTCTGTAGAAACGGTAGTCGCTGCTCACTGGTTTGATGGGATGATCTGTATCCCAAACTGTGACAAAATTACTCCAGGTATGATGATGGCAGCTATGCGTTTAAACATCCCTAGTATTTTTGTTTCAGGTGGCCCTATGGCTGCAGGTAAAACCCCATCTGGCAAGAAACTAAACCTTACTTCTGTCTTTGAAGGGGTTGGGGCTTACCAGGCTGGTAAAATTGACGACAAAGGCCTTCAGGAATTAGAACAATACGGCTGTCCTACCTGCGGTTCTTGTTCCGGGATGTTTACTGCGAACTCTATGAACTGTCTCGCAGAAGCCCTTGGCCTTGCTCTTCCTGGCAATGGAACGATTTTAGCCATCGCTCCTGAACGGAAAGAATTGGCAAAACAAGCTGCGAAACAATTAATGAACTTAATTGAAATGGATCTTAAACCCCATGATATCATCACGGAGAAATCTATCGATAATGCATTTGCTTTAGATATGGCACTTGGCGGTTCTACCAATACCGTGCTTCATACTCTCGCAATCGCTAATGAAGCTGGCATCGACTATTCCCTTGAACGGATTAACGAAGTTGCAAAGGGAGTTCCCCATTTAGCAAAACTGGCTCCTGCTTCTGACTGGGCCATTGAAGACCTGGGTGCTGCAGGCGGCGTATCTGCTGTGTTAAATGAGCTTTCCAAAAAAGAAGGGGCCTTGCATCTTGATGCCATGACTGTTACAGGAAAAACCATCGGGGAAAACGTAGCAGGCCATGAAATCCTCAATACGGAATGCATCCGCACATTAGAAAATCCCTACACTGAAAAAGGCGGGCTTGCCATCCTTTACGGTAACCTGGCTCCAGATGGCGGCGTTATTAAAACCGGTGCCGTTCAGGCCGGCATTACGAAACATGAAGGTCCAGCGATTGTATTCGATTCCCAGGATGAAGCCCTGGAAGGGATTGCTAATGGCTCTGTAAAAGAAGGCCATGTTGTAGTCATCCGCTATGAAGGGCCCAAAGGCGGTCCTGGAATGCCTGAAATGCTGGCACCTACTTCCCAAATCATGGGGATGGGCCTTGGCACGAAAGTTGCTCTCGTTACTGACGGACGTTTCTCTGGCGCTTCCCGTGGCCTCTCCATTGGACACATTTCTCCTGAAGCGGCAGAAGGCGGCCCAATCGCATTTATTGAAAACGGAGATATCGTTTCCATCGATATGGATGCACGCACCATTAACGTACAGGTATCTGATGAAGAATTAGAAAAACGGAAAGCTAACTGGAAAGGATTTGAACCAAAAGTAAAAACCGGTTATCTTGCCCGTTACTCTAAACTTGTCACCTCCGCTTCTACTGGCGGCATTATGAAAATCTAATAAGACTCACATAGTAAAGGCGGTCTCCCCTTATGGGAAACCGCCTTTATTTATTTTATGGATTTGTACCCATTTGATCCAATAATGCTTTTATGTCCGGTTGTTTCGCCCAATAGGAAACCATTTCCCCATTTATATCCCTCTGAATCTCAAAATCAGATCCGGACCGGATAATATTAATAAGACTGCCATTTTTCAACTGAATGAAAATCCCAGCGTCAGGCGTTGTTCCTGCTAGATTTTTATTCTCTCGAATATCTGTGGCTTGATTAAACCAATCCACGATTTTCTTCATTTCTTCTCCTGTTGCCTCTCTCCCATCGGTTTTTTCTTTTATTCCTTCTCCCCATAAACGGATTGAAGAAACATCAGTTAAAGAGATTTTTTTATGAAGTGAAGACAGTAATGAAGGGTTTGAATTTGTCTCAACAGATAGATTGGTACATGCCGAACCAATCAATAAGAGTAAAAAAACAATAGGAATGCTCATCAATTTTCTTCTCATTTTGCCACGCCCTATCTTAGTGACTAACAAGCTTATCGTAACAAAATCATTTGAAAAGGAAATAACCTAATAAATAGGAATTATGTATTTTTTGTAACGGCAAATTGTAGACCTTTGCATTATAATAACATCAGAAATAATCTAAAAAAGGGCAAAAGAAACGGGTGATTAGAAAATGAATCTAGTTTTAGGATCTATCATACAGGCTGTAATCTGGATTATTGTTGCTATATTTGCTTATTATGTTTTTTATCTCATCTACTATATGATTAACCATTTGGTAAAAAAAATCGTAACCTACAATATAAGTTTAAAACGGGAAAAAGGAATTTTAATATCCCTTTCCCTTATAAGCTCTGTAATCTTTGTCATTTCCTTTATTAATAATTTGAATGTTTATTTTGATTCGATTCCCTAATCCCTTCAACAATCTATAAAAAAGAGCCTGGAACGTTTACATTCTTCCAGGCTCTTATGTATATTATTATTTTATCCTCTCTTTTTAGACGAACACCCATCCTTTAATGCACATGCAGCACATTTTCCTTGCTTGCTTTTTTTGACAAGGCGATAGAGGGTCCAGGCTGCATAGCCAAAAATCAAAGCGCCAATTAAAATATCTGCTATCATTTTTTCAACCCACTTTCCTTTAAGTTCAAGTGCCAATTCCCAGAAGCAAACCTACCTGATAAAGAACCAAAGTCAGTAGATAGGCAGTTACTAAAGAAATTCCTATGGAAATCCACATCCATTTCGCCGATCCGCTTTCTTTCTTAATCACTGCAATGGTAGCAAGACAGGGAATATAAAGAAGAATGAAAACCATCAAACTATAGGCTTGTAAAGGGGTGAAAGCATGGGCCAAAATCCCCTGTAAGGAAGCCATGTCTCCTGACATATATAAGATATTCATGGTGGAGACCACCACTTCTTTCGCCAAAAATCCTGTCAACAAAGCTGCTCCCGCTTGCCAGGTGCCAAATCCCAATGGGGCAAATAAGGGAGAAACCAAACCGCCTATTTTTGCTAAATAGCTTTCTGCCATAGGGACCTGAAATCCTGCCGGACCTGTGGTACTTAGTAACCAGATGAGCACGGAACCTCCAAAAATATAGGTCCCTGCTTTCCGGACAAACCCCTTTCCTTTTTCCCATGTATGTCGGAAAAGGGAAAGCCACTTAGGAAAACGGTATGGAGGCAATTCCACAAGGAAAACCGAGGGCTTCCCTTTGTTCATAAAAGGGGATAGAATCCGGGCCAGAATTAACGCAACCCCTATGCCAAGAAAATAGAGTGAAAAAACGACCATGGCTTGATTTTGTGCAAAAAAAGCGCCTACAAATAAACTATATACCGATAGACGGGCAGAACATGACATCAAAGGAGTTAATATAATGGTTAGCAATCGTTCCCCTGGCTGTTCAATGGTTCTTGCCGCCATTACGCCAGGAACGTTACAACCAAAGCCAATAATCATGGGGATAAAGGCTTTGCCATTAAGGCCAAAAAACTCCATCACCCGATCCATGACAATGGCAACCCGTGCCATATACCCGGAATCTTCTAATAAGGAAATAAAGAAAAATAAGATAAAAATTTGGGGAATAAAAACCAAAACCCCACCAACCCCGGCTACAATCCCTTTCAAGACAAGGTCCTGCATAAATTGGGAAGTGCCTAGAGCCTGTAAGACCCATTGCAACCCGTCAGTAATGGGACCTGTTATGATTCCATCTAAAACATCCGACAAAGGGCTGCCTACCCAATCAAAGGTCATTTTAAATACGAGAAACATAAACAATAAAAACACAGGGACACCCAATAAGGGGTGGGTCACTAGATGATCGATTTTTTCCGAAAAAGAAACCCCTCCCTTTTCGGGATGAGTGACCGCTTCCTGGCAAAGTTCCTTAATCCATTGGGACCGAACCCGGCGAATCCAATGGGGAAGAGAGGTTTCTCCTGTCTCGGATATGATCTTTTGTTCTGTTTCCATATATAGTTGTTGCAAAAATGCAGGTTCAATTTGAGTTTCAAGATAGTCCCGCACCATTTGATTGCCTTCAAAAAATTGAAGAGCAAGCCAGCGTACGCCCTTGCCCGTCCATTTTCCTGCTATTTGTGCAATCCCTTCCTCCAAAACGGCCCCATAATCCAAAACTAAAGGTTCAGGCTTGTCCTCCATTTTGGTTAAAGCAAGAGCCAGTTTGTCACAACCTGTTCCCTTTCGCGCAATGACAGGATAAATGGGAACTTGCAACCCAGCGGAAAGACGTGAAAGGTCAATTTCCATGCCTCTGCTTTTTGCAACATCTAACATATTCAACCCAATGATCAGGGGTTTTCCGTACTCTAATACCTGAACCGTTAAATATAGATTCCGCTCCAGTTGAGAAGCGTCTACAATATTTAAAATCCCTTTAAAATCTTCTTCTAGCAAAAATCCCGTAGCCACCCCTTCATCTTCAGAGAGGGGACTAAGGGAATAAACACCTGGAAGATCTACTAAATGGGCAGATTTATCTTTTAATAATCCTACTTTTTTCTCAACGGTTACACCAATCCAGTTCCCTACATATTCATAGGAACCGGTTAATTCATTAAAAAGAGATGTCTTGCCTGTGTTGGGATTACCTATTAATGCGAAAGTGGCAGTCATACACTTTCCACCCGAATTTTGTCTGCGTCGCTGCGGCGAATGCCAATCCATTGTCCCCCTGCCTCAATCATGCAAGGTCCCCCGAAAGGAAGGCTTCTTTTTAATCGGACAAGGGTTCCTTCCATGATTCCCATGTCCAATAAACGACGCCGAACAACTGGAGTTACTAATTCCATATTAATGATTCGAGCTGGTTTTTCCTTACCAATTTGTGTTAGCGTCATTTACAACCTCACCTCTCTATTTGCAACTGATAACTATTTTCATCTATGATTTAATTATATGAGAATGATTTTCAGTTGTAAAGTATGTATTTTTATTTTTTTCCCGATTGCTGGAGAAGTTCGGCGAAGATTACTGCCATATCTTGATCCCCCATCCCATGGTTCATGGCTGCTTTATGTGTTTGGTAAGCTGCTGCAGTTGCAGGAAGTACTGCACCATTTTTCCTTGATTCCTCTAGAATGAGGCCGAAATCTTTATGCATATGTTTCAGGGCAAAGGAAGCAGGAAAATCTTCCGTAATTAAAGAATGGCGTTTAAATCCGAGAAAGGGAGAGGCAAGGGCGGATTGTTGCATCATGTCAATAATTTGGGAACGGTCTAAGCCCAATTTTTCTGCTAAAATTAATGATTCAGAGATTCCTTGCATGGTCATGCCTAACATCAAATTAATGACCAATTTCGCTCTGCTTCCCGCTCCATTTAAACCAAAATAATAGCTTTCCTTCCCTAATACGGAAAACACGTCCTTCAAACTCTTAAAAGCCTGAGGTTTCCCCCCAACCAGTACCAATAAATTACCGCTTTCTGCCGCATTAACACTGCCAGATACAGGTGCATCAAGCATGGTAATTCCCATTTCCTTTGCCATTTCTGCAATCATAATGGATGTTTCTGGAGATACAGTGCTCATATCCACCAATAAAGTAGGGGCTTCCATAAAATCCAATACCCCATCATCTGCAAGTACAATTTCCTTTAAAGCTTCATCATTGGATAACATGGTAATGACCACATCTTTACCTTTGACTACTTCTTCAATAGATGCCGCCACTTGAATCCCTTGCTCTTGCAGGGGTTGGGCCCGTTCTGGGGTTCGATTGTACACCATCACTTCATGTCCTGCCTGATATAAATTTCTAGCCATTGGCGATCCCATTTTCCCCAACCCAATAAAACCGATTCTTTTCATATAGAAACACTCCTCACCCATTTTTAATTTGTTAAGTTTTTTATAATATATGGTTTCAAATCTACAATCCTGGGATTTTGAAGTACATCATTCCTTTCCCCGGTAATCATTAATGGAACCACAGAATCACTTCGATGCAAGGAACCGTGACTAGCCCCACCCCGATGGATAGGATCCCATTTTGTATAAAAATTATATCCCGGATACGTAGTAACGGAAATGACCTGGCCTTCATGGGCATAGAGCCCTCCATAAAGGCGGGAGAATAAATCAGGATAATCTCCAAAGGAAATGGTTCCTTCTTCTCCTTGAACCATCCAATGACGTCCATAAGGATCCACTGCCCCTCCCCCAGGAGCAAAAAATAAGCTTTTTCTTCCCCTTTGTATCCGAACACCCTGTTGTTCTTTCCAGGCAATTAAATCAATACGATGATCCTCTGAAAGCCTTTCCACCACTTCCTCTAAGATTCCACTTTTTAATGGATACAGGTAACACATTCTTTCGTTATTACAAACAATCAATTCATCTTCATTTGGATCCACTTTTTTTAATTTGGCCAGTTTCAATCCATGAAAAAGAGGTTCTAAATCCACAGTTGCACCCGCATCAAAGCCGTTTTTTGTCTGCCCGTGGTCCCCTAACACAATAAAGGTACAGGCTTCCATAGCTTGTTCTGCACCGCCAAAACTTTTTAATAGCCTGGCTAATTGCTTATCCACTTTTCCTAATATTTCAGGGCCCTGGTCCGGGTACCGATGGTAGGAATAATCCGCATCCGGCAAATAAACAACGGTAAACTGTGGAAGGGTATTCTCCTTCACCATTTTTTCAACCAGGTCAATGGCAAAGGAATCATTAAACCCGTATCGCTTAAATACCGATTGATTCCATTTCCATTTTACTCCTTCCAGCAAAGGGGTGCGAGCATATTTCCCCATAGAAAATACTTTTGGCCCGTGAATAGGTGGCACTTTTAACTTCATTAGGATTAGATTCATCACTCCGGGTAGGATAAAGTCATAAGGCTGGGTACCCCGGTGAATCATACAATTAACAGATCCTGTAGGGATCCCTTGTTCTTCTAATTCCTCGTAAATGGTTTTTACTTGATTGCTAAAATGAATATGATTCATCCCATAAGCAATATCATAAGCACAGCGGGTAATGCCTAGTTTTAGAATTCCGCCAGGTCCAGTTCCATAATTGACCACTTGATTTTCATTTCGATTATACCAGAGAATTCCCGGTAACTTATGAACATCTGGATACGTTCCTGTTAAAAGGGATCCATCCACAGAGGCAGACATGGTAGGAAACGCGGTTACACAATCAGGCCAGTATGCTCCCTTGCTTCGCAGAAAATCCAAAGAAGGAACAAGTCCTTTCTTGCTCGCCTGCTCAAAAATATCAGACATAAAAGAATCAATAAATATAAGGATTATTTTTTTTCTCATTATTACACCTGCTCTCCTAAACTCTTTGTTGTCATTATGTGAAATTTTTCGTTTTAATATTTACGAACCTTTACCCTTATGATAAAAATAAAGTGAGTAATCACTCATTATGTGTTTTCTGGAGGCGAAAATGATGGCCAAAGGTTTATTTCCATTCCTTATTATTGCTTTACTTACCCTTTCCACCCTAACAGGATGCGGACAACAAAACCCACCTGTATACTCGGGCACCATTGAAGGCATTGAAATCCCCATTCAAAGTGAATTAGGCGGACCTCTCAAAGAACTCTCTGTTTCTGAAGGAGATGAAGTAAAAAAAGGACAACTCTTGATGAAAATTGAAGATCGCACCTCTCTCTTACAATTGGAGGAAGCAAAAGCAGGCGTAGCTGCCGCCCAGGCCCAATATGATAACAACTCTGGGGATTATCAAGAGGCTCTGTTAAATCAAGCCAAAGCCCGGCAAAACCAAATCCAATACCAACTGGAGAAAACCAACATTGCCTCTCCTGTGGAAGGAATCATCCTCCATCGGCATATGGAAATTGGTGAAATTGTAAAACCCGGAGCAACAGTTTTTACTGTTTTGAAAAAAGGAGAGTTACAGGTGGTGGTCTATGTTCCTGAGGCCAATTTGAATCAAGTGAAAGTAGGTCAGGAAGCAACTATTAAAGTGGATGCCTACCCCGACCAATCATTTACAGGAAAAATCACCCACATTTCTAATAAAGCGGAATTCACGCCCAAAAATGTGCAAACCCCGGAAGAACGAACAAAAATGGTGTTCGCGGTTACCATTAAGGTTACAAAAGGAATCAATGAATTAAAACCAGGAATGCCAGCGGATGTTACCTTTCCCACCGCAACAACTTCAGAAGGGAAGTGATGGGGATGTCTGAACGAGAAATTGCTATTTCCTGTGAAGACTTAACCAAGAAATTTGGTTCCTTTGTCGCTGTGGATCATGTCTCCCTCTCCATAGAAAAAGGGAAGATTGTTGGCTTTCTCGGACCTAATGGTTCTGGCAAATCAACGGTTATTCGTATGTTAAGCGGCATTCTCGCTCCCACGTCAGGCTCCGGCCAGGTATTGGGTTACGATATTATCAAAGAATCTGAGACCATTAAACATCATATTGGTTATATGTCTCAGCGTTTTAGCCTATATGAAGATTTAACTGTGGAGGAAAATCTGGATTTCTATGGAGGAATCTATGGACTTGAAGGAACAAAGGCAAAAAACAGAAAAGCCCAGCTCATCGAAATGGCTGGCTTAACTGGCCGGGAGAAACAATTGGCAGGTTCCCTTTCCGGAGGTTGGAAACAACGTTTAGCCCTTTCCTGTTCCCTTTTGCATGAACCAGAGATTCTCATTCTTGACGAACCGACAGCCGGGGTAGATCCAGTATCCCGCCGCATCTTCTGGGATGTGATTCATCAGCTGGCCAAAGAAGGGATCACCATTCTGGTCAGTACCCATTACATGGACGAAGCGGAAACATGCGATGAAATTAGCTTTATCTTTTTTAGCAAACTATTAATTAGCGGAGCGCCCCGGGAATTAATGGAACAGTTTGGAACAACCTCTCTTGATGATGTTTTTATCCAACTTGTACAAGACCAGGAGAATGATCCTTTGCGAGGGAGGGTGTAACATGGAGAAAAAAGGATTCAGTTTTTCCCGTATGAAAGCCATTATCGTAAAAGAATTTCTCCACATACGCAGGGACCGGGCCAGCCTTGCCATTGCTGTGGCCATGCCTATTGTTTTTTTGCTATTATTTGGATATGCAGTAAACACCGATGTTGAACATTTGCCAACAGGGGTTTGGGATCAATCCCACAGTAAAGAAAGCCGGGAATTAATACAGAATTTTACCAATACCCTTTATTTTGACCACGTTTATGATGTAGACGGTTATGAAGACTTACAAAACCAGATGGATCAAGGGAATATTCGGGTAGGATTAATCATCCCTCCTGATTATGGGAAACACATTACAGCAGGCATGCCCACGAAAGTTCAGGTGATTGTCGATGGAGCTGATCCCAATGCCGCCCGCACCGCGGTAGCCAACGCTCAGATGATTACCCAGAATAAGGGAATTGAAATGGCTAACCAACAGGGGATCTTGCCCCTCACTGCAGAAATCAGGGTGCTATACAACCCCAATATGAAAAGCTTAACCTTTAACATTCCTGCCCTCATCGGCCTCATTATGCAAAATGTAACTGCCATTTTGACAGCCTTTGCCCTGGTGAGAGAAAGAGAACGGGGAACCATGGAACAATTAATTGTCACTCCTATTCGTCCGTCAGAATTAATCCTGGGGAAATTAATTCCTTATGTTTTTGTAGGGATTTTCTCCTTTTCCCTTGTGCTGGTCCTTGGTATTCTCTGGTTCCAGGTGCCTGTGAAGGGAAGCATCACCTTATTAATTCTGTTAAGCTTGCTTTTTCTTATCACTACTCTTGCCATTGGCATTGTGATTTCCACAGTATCCAAAACTCAATTGCAGGCTATGCAAATGTCTTTTGCCATTATCCTGCCCAGTGTATTATTGTCTGGCTTTATCTTCCCCCGGGAAACAATGCCATTGCTTATTCAATGGATTGGCGGCTTGGTTCCTCTTACTTATTTTCTAGAAATTCTCAGGGGAATTTTCTTAAAAGGAATTGGCATGAAAGAACTGTGGCAAGAAACCTTGATTTTATCCGTGTTTGCCATGGTTTTATGTTTCATCGCCATGAAACGGTTCCGTAAAAAACTAGAATAAAGGTGGGATTTTAACGTGGCAGATTCTAACCCCCTTTTTGATGAAGCGATCCAAAACCTGCTAGAATCATTAAAAGACGAAAAAGATATGACGGAAAAACAGCAACGGATTATCGCCTCCGCCATTGAAATCATTGCAGAAAAGGGGTTTTATGGCTCCTCCACCAGTGAAATCGCTAAAAACGCCGGTGTTGCAGAAGGTACCATCTTTCGCCACTTTAAAACGAAAAAAGAGCTGCTGTATGCCCTGGTAGGTCCCATGCTGATTAAATTTGCCTCTCCTTTAATTTTAAAAGATGTCATTCGCATTATGGAAAGTGAGGCTCCTGCAGAAGATGTCCTACAATCCCTTTTTGAAAATCGCATGGATTTATTAACAGAAAACTTGCCCAGGGTAAAAATTCTTATGCAAGAAGCCCTATTTCATCCTGAAATCATGGATGCTTTTTTAAGCAATCTTGCCAATCAGGGAAGAGCCCTGGCTGACAGTTTTGTCACTGAACGCATTGAAAAAGGGGAATTTCGCCCCCTTCCCAGCAAGGCCATTACCCGGGCTATTTTTTCAACTTTGTTTGGCTACTTTGTTTTTTCCCAGGCCTTCCCTGAAGAACGGGAAGAGGACGATATTGATGTGATTGTGGATATTTTATTAAACGGAATTAAAGAAAGGCATGGAGATTGATCCATGCCTTTCTTTGTTTAAATAATTATTATTATTTAACAATTGCTATTATCATTCACCCATTATTCAAATTTATATAAAAAAAACTATTGAACAAACCTACCCTGTAATCCTATTATTCTTATAGGAAATATATGTTTGTCGACCGGAAAGACCGGAGACCCTGAAAAATTTTATTAAGGGGAGAAATAAAATGGATATTTTTTGGTTTTTACCTACACCTGGTGACGGACATTATTTAGGAACTCCAATTGGGGGACGACCCGTTACCCATAATTATTTACAGCAAATCGCAACATCCGTTGAAGAACTAGGATACGGTGGTGTACTGGTTCCTACTGGAAACTTTTGCGAAGATTCCTGGATTGTCGCTTCATCTTTAATTCCTGTAACTAAGAAACTTAAATTCCTTGTGGCATTACGGCCAGGTGTTTATTCGCCTACTGTTGTTGCCAGAATGGCCGCATCACTGGACCGCCTTTCTGAAGGGCGTTTATTGATCAATGTTGTAGCTGGTGGCGATGCCGTAGAATTAGGTGGAGATGGCATCTTCCTGGAGCACGATGAACGCTATGAACATACTGATGAATTCCTCACCGTTTGGAAAGGCCTATTAAAAGGTGAAGAAGTGACTTATGATGGCAAACACATCAAAATCGAAAATGGAAAACAATTATTCCCCTCTGTACAAAAACCCTATCCACCATTGTTTTTCGGTGGTTCTTCATTAGCAGGCCATAAAGTGGCTGCTAAACATATTGATTTGTATATCACCTGGGCTGAAGAGCCACATGAAGTAAAAGCAAAAATCGAAGAAGTTCGCCGTCTTGCAGCTGAAGAAGGCCGTACTGTCCGATTTGGTCTGCGTACTCATGTAATCGTAAGAGAAACAGAACAAGAAGCCTGGGCTGCTGCAGAAAACTTAATCAAACATTTGGAT
Source organism: uncultured Paenibacillaceae bacterium (assembly GCA_946478845.1). The sequence continues at coordinate 135,302 of CAMLDI010000002.1, read as the reverse complement.
GATGAAACCATTGAAGCTGCACAAAAGGTATTATCCCGTTATGACTCTGTTGGGCAACAACGCATGTCCCAGTTACATAAAGGAGGAAGCCGTCAAAACCTTGAGATCAGTCCTAATTTATGGGCTGGTGTAGGATTAGTGCGTGGTGGTTGCGGAGTCGCCCTTGTGGGGGATGCTGATACTGTAGCAGCACGCTTAAAAGAATATGAAGATCTTGGTATTGATACCTTTGTTCTTTCTGGCTATCCTCATTTAGAAGAATCTTATCGCGTAGCCGAGTTACTGTTCCCTCGCTTAAACGTTAATACTGTACAACAAAAAGAAGATTTTTCTACAAACCTTAGTGCATTTGTCGGAGAACTTGTTACTAACCGTTAATCATATTGAAAAAGAGCCCCTTGTTTCAAACAAGAGGCTCTTCTTTCTTTTCCTTATTAATGATTCATTACTATAGCTACTAAATTTGATGAAAGTATGATGATGGAATCTAAGATAAAGAAAATGTCATGGTAAATGTGGTGCCTACTCCAGATTGACTAGTTGCGCTTATGGTTCCTCCTTGAAGCTCGACTAACTTTTTCACAATAGCTAACCCTAATCCCGTTCCGCCAAACTCCCGAGAACGGGATTTTTCCACCCGATGGAAGCGGTCAAAAATATAGGGGAGTTCTTCTTCCGGAATTCCAATTCCAGTATCCCTAATTTCAATTTGTACAAAGGTTTGTTGATTGATTAATACAATCGTAATCGAGCCATTGTTTGTATAGCGAATAGCGTTATCTAATAAGTTAATGAACACCTGTTGCATTCGATTTCCATCCAAATACAGGAGTGGTACCTTTTCTTCCTGGACCTTTAACTCAATCCCCTTGTTTTCAGCTCTTAAATTTACAGAGTCAATAGCGTTATCAATGACTTCAAAGAGATCAATCCACTCCATGGTCAATTCAAATTTTCCTTCTTCAAGTTTGGCTAAATCAAATAAATCGTTTACTAATCCTTTTAACCTCTTTGTCTCAGAGGAAATAATTTGGATAATTTGTTCTCTTTGATCAGAATCTTCCCATGTATCTTTATTAAGCAATTGAACATACCCTTCAATATAAGTAAGAGGGGTGCGCAGTTCATGGGAAATGGAAGAAAAAAATTCGGAACGGGTGTCCTGAAATCTTTTTAAATCTCTAGCTAAATCATTAATGGCCTGGGCCAGGGACCCTAATTCATCCTTAGATGTTTGCTCAACCTTTACGGATAAATCACCTTTTGCAATCTGTCTGGTTGCCTTCTCCATTTCAATTAATGGATTGGAAAGCCTGCGCACAACCACTAAAGTAAAACCCAGGGCAAGGAGAATGGCTCCTAAAACGGATAACCCTACAAAGTTCCGTACCTGCAAGATTGACTGAGTAATCCCTTCCGTAGATGATAAAATTAAAACAGCACCGGAGAAGTTAGAATTATAGATAATGGGTTGCCCAACAAGAATAAAGTTGGGATTGGTACTTGTAATTTGTTTTTTGATTACCGACCCTGATTGTAATGCCATCCAATCCTCTGCTGATATCATTTCATGAACATGTTCTTCAGGGTTGGATTGAACAACGGTTTTGCCTGTTGAATCCAGTAACATAACATGGTTATTCGTAATTTTCAAGGTGTTTACAACCATGGATGAAGCATTCAATTCGTTGTTTGTAATAATATCCACTAACCGCTGGCATTGTAGGGATAAATCATCATACGCTTTGGAAATAAAATAGTTTTGCAATACTTGATTAATGACATAGCCTAAAGGTAATAAAACCACCAGTATAATAATGGTAATGGCTATGCCCAATTTAAAGGTAATTCCTTTACTTTTCATAACTTTTCCTTTGGATCTGATAGCCTAATCCCCAAACCGTTTTAATGGGATTAAAAGTACAGCCCGATTTTTTTAGCTTTTCCCGGATATTCTTAATATGTTGGTCCACAGTACGTGCATCTCCTTCGAAGTCGTATCCCCATACCCTATCCAGGAGATCCCTTCTCTCGAATGCCTTATTCGGATGTTTTGCCAGCAAATAAAAGACATCATATTCTTTCGGGGTCAACAAAACAGAAAGGCCATCGTTAATAATGACCTCGCGAGAATCTGGCAAAATCGTAATTTCTCCAATATTAATTTTACTTTCTTGTGATGGAAAGGAGCGATGTCTCCGCAATAAGGCATGAATTCGTGCAATCAGCTCTTCAATATCAAAAGGTTTGGTTAAATAGTCGTCTGCCCCTAGATTAAGTCCCTGTACTTTATCCTTTGTTTCATTTCTTGCAGTTAACAACAAAATGGGAATTTCATTCTCTTCCTCTTCCCTTAAATACCTGCATACTTCCCATCCATCCATTCCTGGCATCATAATGTCCAGGATCATAAGATGAAAGGATTCTTTCTTTATCTTCTCGATGGCTTCTGTTCCATCACTTGCTTCAGAAATCAGCCACCCCTGTCTTTCCAAATACATCTTCATCAGGTTTCGCATATTCCATTCATCATCAACAACAAGTATTTTTATTGGTTTATTTTGCAAAGAGATCACCCTGTTTTTACTTTAATTAGACGCAAACTATTTAACATGACTAGTAATGTTGCTCCCATATCAGCAAAGATAGCAATCCATAGGGTTAACCAACCAGGGATTACCAATAGTAAGGCGATGGCTTTAATAGCCAGTGAGAAAGTAAGATTTTGTTTAATAATGGCCAGGGCTTTACGGCTTAATTGAATGGTATAGGGCAGTTGACTTAAATCGTCAGACATTAAAGCAATATCAGCAGTTTCTAATGCTGTGTCCGTCCCTGCTCCACCCATGGCCACACCCACTGATGCTGCAGCAAGGGCTGGTGCATCATTCACTCCATCTCCTACCATGGCTACACTTTTATCCTTAGACCGAAGTTCTTTTATCACCCTTAATTTATCTTCAGGCATTAAATCAGCTTTATAATCAGAAACACCCACTTCTTTGCCAATGGATGCTGCGATTATGGGATTGTCTCCTGTGAGCATGATTGTTTTTTCTATGCCCAGCTCATGAAGTTTTCCTATTACTTCTTTTGAGGATTCCCTGATTTCATCAGCAATAGCAATAATGGAAAGAATCTCTTTCTCCCTTCCAACCATGATTACTGTTTTTCCTTCCCCTTGCATTCGGGTTACGGTTTCTATGACTTCATTCATAATGTTATTATGCACAGCTTCAAATAAATTGGGACTCCCTACATAATATAATTTATTATTCACTTTAGCTTGAATCCCTTTGCCAGTGATAGATTGAAAATCTTCAACTGGGATACCTTTAAAATCCAGCTCTTGTTCTTCAGCCTTTTTAATAATGGCTGAGGCTAGGGGATGCTGTGATCCCTTTTCTAGGGCTGCTGCAATCCTGATTACTTCCTCTTCATTTCCTTGATAGGTGACAATATCAGTTACCACAGGGCTGCCTTTCGTCAAGGTTCCTGTTTTATCAAAAGCAATCACTTTTAAGGCGCCTGCTGCTTCTAAATGGATGCCCCCTTTAATGAGCACCCCATTTTTTGCAGCATTCCCTATGGCTGTCACAATAGCTACTGGTGTTGAAACAACAAGGGCGCAGGGACAGCCAACCACTAACACTGCTAACCCCAGATAAATCCACTGGATCCAATTGCCACTCCATAACAATGGGGGAACAATGGCAATCAAGAGAGCCAGCACAATAATGGCTGGTGTATAATATTTTGCAAAACTATCAACAAAAGCCTGGGAAGGGGCTTTTTCTGCCTGGGCTTCTTCCACTAAATGAATAATTTTTGCCAGGGTTGTTTCTTCCACTCGTTTGGTCACTTTTACTTCTAAGAGCCCTTCTCCGTTTAAGGTTCCTGCGAAAACTTCATCGTCTATGTTTTTTCCCACGGGAATGCTTTCACCGGTAATCGCAGCCTGATTTAAAGTAGAAGTCCCTTTGATGACCTTTCCATCCATGGCTACTTTTTGGCCAGGCTTCACAATCATAAGATCCCCAACACGAATGTCTTCCACGTCTATTAATTTTTCTTCATTTCCAAAACGAACTAGGGCTTCTTTTGGTGCCAAATCTATCAAGGACTCAATAGATTTACGGGATTTATTCATGGAATAACGTTCTAGGGCTTCACTAATGGCAAAGAGAATGACAACAGTGGCCCCTTCTCCCCATTCACCAATGGCCGCCGCTCCCAGAATGGAAATGGTCATTAAGGTATTCATATCAAAATTGAACCTGCTTAAATTTTTAAAGCCCTTTAAAAAGAGAGTATACCCACCAATTAAAATGGATGCACCATACCCTATGATGGGAACTAAATGATTTTCCCCGAATTTTTGCCCCATAAACCAGCTTAAAATTAATAAAATGGCGGAAAGATAGACTTTCACATTTTCTTGCTGCTTCCAAAAAGGGACATGCTCTACCCTTCGTTGCTTTTCGTCACGAATTCTTAAATGATCGAAAGCCCCTGCTTTTTCAATGTCTTCAAGGGTAGCATCCCCTTGCACCATGATTTTAGCTGCGCCAAAGTTCACCCTGGCATCCTGGACACCCTCTAATTCCTTTACGTTTTTTTCAAAAAGGGCTGCACAATTGGCACAGGTTAATCCTTGAATACGGTAAGTTTTCACCTTTTCTTCAAACACGGACTTTCCCCTCTTTCACATGGGCTAAAGCAATGTTGATTAATTCCCTCACGTGGTCATCATCAAGAGAATAAAAAGCCAGTTTTCCTTCTTTGCGATATTTAACAACCCCTTGCTTATGCAAGGTACGCAGGTGATGGGAGGCTGTAGCTACTGAAGTGCCGATAATATTAGAAAGGTCGCATACACACAACTCCCCATCCTGGCAGAGGGCATAAGCTATTTTTGCCCGATTTTCATCGGCTAGGGCCTTCAATAACTGGGCAACACTTTCCAAATCTTCTTTCGCCAATTCCCCTCGTATGCGATTGACTTTATCTTCGTCATAACAATAAATATCACAGGTATCTTTACTGCCCATCATATGCCACCTCTTTTCATTCAAATATTAATTTGAATATAGTATATCGTTTATGAAAGGAATGTTCAAATGAATGTTTGAATGAATAACTCTAGAAAGACCATGACCATTATATGGAATAAAACATTGCCTAATATGTAACAGTTTGAAATAATTAATCTTAGCTTTAGAGGCAGAATACTAAGTTGGGAAAGGAATTAGAAGCATAATGGAGATAAGAAGGGTTTCAATCATCGGGTTAGGGGCATTAGGAATTTTATTCGCCAATCATTTATCCAAAAGAATGCCTGAAGGAAATTTAAGAATTATTGCTGATGGGAAGCGAATTGAAAAATATAAACAAAACGGGGTTTTTTCCAATGGTGAGCCATGTGATTTTCATTATGTAACCCCTGATGAACTCTGCGAACCTGCTGACTTGCTGCTCTTTACCGTGAAATATGATGGTTTAGAAAATGCCATCCAGGCTGTGAAAAATCACGTAGGTAAACAAACGATTATACTCTCTGCGTTAAATGGAATAAAAAGTGAAGAAATAATCGGCCAAACCTATGGAATAGACAGGGTTTTATCCTGTGTGGCACAGGGAATGGATGCGGTAAAAGAGGGAAATCAACTTACTTACGCCCATATGGGGATGCTCTGTATGGGGGACCATCAACCTGGAGAACCTTCAGAAAAAGTGAAAAAAGTAGCCCGATTTTTTGATAAAATGAACTTTCCTTACCTGATTGATGAGAATATGTTTAAGCGGCAATGGGGCAAATTTATGCTGAATGTAGGGGTTAACCAAACCGTTGCTGTATATGAAAGCAATTATGGGGAAATCCAACGGGAAGGAGAAGCCAGAGAAATGATGATCTCCGCGATGAGAGAAGTCATTCCTCTGTCTGAAAAGGTGGGAGCCAATTTAACAGAAGATGATTTAAATTATTGGTTAAAGGTTTTAAGTACCTTAAGCCCGGATGGAAAACCCTCCATGGCGCAAGATTTGGAGGCACAACGTTTCAGTGAGGTAGAATTATTTGCCGGTACCGTTTTGGAATTAGGAAAAAAATATGGCATCCCGACCCCTGTAAACCAAGAATTATATAATCGTATTAAATCCATTGAGAATAACTATTAGTTTCTATATATTTTCATCACATTTACCTGTTCCTTTCCTTTGATTTTTGTGTTCATAGAAATCGGAAATGCGGCGTCAAAGCCTTCTGTTCCGATAAGGATCATGCCGACGATTACGAGAATACCGCCCAACCACTGCTGGTAATCAGCACTTTCGCCCAACACTACGATAGATAGTAACATGGAAGTAAACGGCATCATGCCAGAAAAAGCCGCAGCTGTGAACGCGCCGCATCGCTTTATTCCAGAGTACCAGCAGATAAATGCCAGAGCCGTTACAAATAACCCGTACCAAAGAAGAGCCGTCCATTCCATAAGGCCCATTCCTGGAAGTTCCTTCAAGGGATACTCAAACGATGCAGGGACCAGGCATAGAATCAGAGCAATTGCCGATACAATTGCGGTCTGAGCAATAGGACTTGAAGGTTCTTTCAGGTCAGCAGCAGCCTTAACGGCGGAAATACGTGACAGTATGTTGAAGGCGGACTCACAAGCCACGGCACAAAGTATGAGCATATTCCCGCCGATATGTTCCAAGGACAAACCGTTTCCCAGTGTTAGCATTCTTTGAATGATCAGAATTCCTCCTACAGTACAGAGTATTCCGGCAAGTTTTCTGCCGCTGACCGGCTCCCTTAATACAACAATAGCAAAAAGAGCTGTTATGGCGGGTGTCGCGCCTGTGAGTATGCCCGCTTCTCCAGCGCTGGTATAATAAAGACCGCTAAGTAAAAACATACGGAACAGAAAAATACCACATAAGGCCTGAAGTGACAGAAAAAGAAAATTACGAAATGACATTAACCGAATATACCGGACAAGATGTTTACCGCATAATGGAACCAAAAACACGAGCGCAAAAAACAGACTTACTGCCGTGATTGTAAATGTCCCGAGCTTTCCCGTAACCAAACTGGCCGATATGACGCTGGTTCCTGCCAGCAAAAAAGCGCAAATCAAATATAATTTCCCGTTCAAACGATCCATTCTAATATCTCTCCGAAAATGCATAGAATTCTTTTCACATGATGGTATAATTTTATCCATACCACTGGTTCTATTAAAGATCCAGTATAATGCAGATTTTACGGAGCCAGTTGGAGGCATTATGTTAGGAATTGAATTGAACCGGAAAAGTGAATTACAGTTATGGCGTCAAATTTATCAGTATTTAAAAGAATTGATGATATCCGGGCAACTGAAGGCGGGAGAATCTCTGCCGTCCACAAGGGAATTAGCGAAGGAGCTAAATGTTTCCCGCAATACAGTTTGCGAGGCTTATGACTTGCTGATTGCAGAGGGCTTTGTAATAAGCCGTCAGGGAGCCCCCACACGGGTTTCGGACGCTTTATGCATTGAACCGGTGGAACCGGCATTATCCCCTAAAATAAAAAATAAGGCAGTCCCGTCAATTTTAGTAAGCTTTCGGACAGGCAGACCCGACTTAAGGCAATTTCCCAGGTTCCTTTGGCAACAACTACTGCATAAGGCTTCCGAGGGACTGCCTCTTGAGGCTTTTGGTTATACCGGACCGCAGGGATTGCCTGACCTTCGAGGGGAAATTGCGGCTTGGTTGTTCAGAAGTCGAGGTCTTAAAGTTGCATCAGACGATATCTTTATTACTGCTGGCGCAACGCACGGGCTGCACCTTATTGCAGATATTCTGTGTGGGGACGGCCAAAAAGTATTGATGGAGGACCCCTGTCATATCGGAATGCTTCGTACGTTCATAAACAAGGGCTGCTCCATTGTTCCTATACCAGTTGATGCCGAGGGGATACAAACCAATTACCTGTCAAAGTGTAGAAGTACAGGCGCAATATATGTTACGCCATCTCATCAGTTTCCCTTAGGAGGAATTCTTCCCGCACCACGCCGTGCCGTGCTGATTCGCTTTGCCAGAGAAAATGATCTTTATATCATCGAAGACGATTATGACAGCGAATTCCGATATAGCGGCGAGCCCATTGCTCCGCTTTACACTATGGACCCGCAACGTGTGATTTATGTTGGCACCTTCAGTAAAGCAGTTTTTCCAGCGCTGAGGATAGGCTATGTAATTTTACCCTATCAGCTTCAAGAGCGCTGGCGTGATCTGCGTACTCATACGGATGTACAAAATCCACCCTTTGAGCAGGCTGCTTTGGCAGAATTTTTAAGGACACGCAAGCTTGACAGGTATGTTCAAAAGATGCGTAAAATCTATGGCCAGCGCCGACAGGTGTTGTTGGAGTCGCTGGAAGAAGCCTTTGGCAGCGAGTGGATTGCCTATGGAGATTCGGCCGGGCTGCATGTCGCTATAGATTTTCCTGGAATGCGATTTGACGAAGCGTTTAAAAAAAACTGCCTGCAAAATGGACTATATATTACTGCGGTAGAAAGCCATTGTATAGAAAAAGGTCGGCATCAAAGCAAGCTGCTTATTGGATATGGGCATCTGGAACCCAATGTAATCAAAAACGGTGTTTTACTATTGTCTAATATAATTAAAAAATTTAATATCTGATCATTTTCAGAAAAACATAGCTTCATTTTCTTGCCTAGTGCCAAGCCACTGCTTTATTAGTCCATAAAATAAAAGCTGTCCCCACGCCAAATGACGCAGGAGACAGCTTTTATTTCCCCTTTAATGCTTCCAATTCTTCTTCTGTTAATTCCCGATATTCCCCGAGTTCTAAATCTTCATCAAGGACCAGAGGACCCATGGATAAGCGTTTTAAAAAGGTGACTCTTTTGTTTCTCGCCTCAAACATTCGCTTAATTTGATGATACTTCCCTTCATGAATCACGATTTCTACTTCAGATTCTTGACCCTGGACCAGAATCTCTAATTGGGCGGGTAAGGTTTTGTATCCATCATCCAGGATGACCCCTTTAGCAAAAGCCTTCACATCTTTCCCATCCACTACGCCATCAATAACTGCGAAGTATTTTTTGGGAACATGTTTTTTTGGTGATAACAAATCGTGGGCTAATTTACCGTCATTGGTCAATAACAATAACCCTTCCGTATCTTTATCTAATCGGCCTACAGGAAAAACTTCAAAGGGATAATATTCTGGGTCCAACAAGTCAATCACCGTTTCCTGGGTTAAGTCTTCTGTTGCCGATATGACTCCATCAGGCTTGTTCATCATCAAATACACAAACTCCCGATAGACCACAACATTGCCCAATATTTCAACTTCCTGATTTACCGGATCCACATGGGCACTGCTATCTTTCACAATGACCCCATCTACCTTAACACTGCCATCCCGGCACATCTTTTTGATTTCTTTTCTTGAACCATATCCTAAATTGGCAAGAAGTTTATCTAATCTCATGTATTATTGCTTCCTTTCTATTGTCCATCCATCCAACGCCAGCCCTGGGGATACATATTCTTAATCATGGTAACCGCTCCTTTGGCCCACCCCAGAGGAAAACCATCCACACACACCAGTTGCCAACCCTTTTTGCTTTCTCTCATAATTGTTTCTCCCCGCAAATAGCGAAAAACATCCTCTTCCGTTTTGGAAAAATCAACTGCATTCGCAGCCATTTCTCGGGTAATTCCCATCGCTAATGCCTGTGAAGGTTCAAAGCGTTTCTTTTTTACAGTTCCTAAAAACCAACCTTGCCGGGCAATGCGCAGCCCTTTTAACGAAGGAAGTTTAAGGGATGTTAAAAAAATCCTGTCTTCATGAAAAGTCAGTTCATACTCCTCCTGGTTTCTGTTGTTCCATCCAGGAAGAACTTCATTGATAAACTGGGTAAATTCTTCAGGCACTTTCCCTTTTTTTACTGAACTCTTTTCTTGTGTAGGTTTGCTGTGCTCTGCTCCATCTTTTTTTTGCAAAAGAGCCAAAAAATGTCCTTCTCCTTTCAGTCGATGGGGCCATAAGCGGCCTCCAACCCATCCCGGGTACGAAGGAATAGGGAGCATTTCAAATTCAGGATGTTCATTTAAAAATCTCTCAATTTGTTCCTCATTTTCTTCCGTAGCAAAGGTGCAGGTAGAATACACCAATTTGCCCCCTGGACAAAGCATACGGGCCGCATCCTCTAATATATCCCTTTGCATGGAACAACAGGTTTGGATGTACTCTTCACTCCAATCCTTTACCATGTCCGGTTCTTTGCGAAACATCCCTTCCCCTGAACAGGGTGCATCCACAAGGATTTTATCAAAATACCCTGTAAAGATTTTTGCCAAACGATCTGGAGTTTCATTAGTCACAATGGCATTGGTAATCCCGTATCTTTCTATATTTTTAACCAGTGCTTTAATTCGCTGGGGGTTATTATCATTGGCTACAAGGATGCCCTCCCCCTTCATCAATCCAGCCAGCTGTGTGGTTTTCCCCCCTGGGGCAGCGCACAAATCAAGGACTTTATCCCCGGGTTGTGGGTTTAACACCTCTGCAGGGGACATGGCACTGGGCTCTTGAATGTAATAGAGGCCTCCATGATAAAAGGGATGTTTAGCCGGGCGTATATCCCTAGGATAATAAAATCCCCCTGTCGCCCATGGCACAGATTCTAATTCCCAATCCACCATATGTAAAAACTCTTCAGGGCTTACTTTCAAAGTATTCACCCGTAACCCTTGAAACTTATCTTGTTCATAAGAAGCAAAAAAATCTAATGCTTCCTTTCCAAGGATTTGCATCATTCGTTGTGAAAATTCCTGTGGCAGATTCATTTGTCTCCTACTTTCCTATACGTGAAAAAAGAGGGAGCATGGTCATCGCTCCCTCTCTTGTTTTTGTGTACATCTTGTTAGTCGTCTGCACGAACTTCCTCTTCCACTTTTTCTTGTTTCTCATTTTCATACCAGAGATCAAGAACTTTCGCTTCAAGGACTTTTTTGTTAATAAACTCAATCTGTATTGGAGAAAAAACAGTTTGCCAATCAATGTTGAGGTCACTTGCTAACCTTACAACCGTTAATAGTTCTTGCCATGCAACATACCGTTTATACCAAAAAAACTGAGGTTGTTCATTCATGTATGGATAGAGGTCGTCAAACTCGGTATGCTTACAGTCAAGCGCTCTTTCAAAGAGAACTTTCGCTTGCTTTAATTGGTCTTCAAAGAACTGAGTTAAACTTTGGTTGGTGTTCACAAGAACCCCTCCTATTCCCTCTCTTTTTTTAATTATAACAGATATTTTTCAACGATGTGAATACTGTTTTCTTTCAAAAACTGCTAATCCTCTTCTTTATTTGCGGGAGGAGTTGTGCTATTTCCATCATTATTATCATTTCCATCGCCGTTGTTATTTCCATTGTCCGTTCCGTTATTATTTCCATTGTCATTTCCATTGTCGATTCCATCATTGTTTCCATTGTTATTGCCTCCTGAATTCTGGCCATTATCAGGATTGTTACCATCTATAGAAACCTTAGTCACTGCCATATTGGACATGGTTCCTTCCTGTTTCGTTTGATTATTATAGGGGACAACTACATAGGAATAAAATGCAAAAGGATTATAGTCATCCATATAAACAGTGCCTTTACCATCAGAAATCAATTGTTTATTGGCTGTCGTTCCCTGGAAACGATACAGTTTATAGGAAATGGCTTCATTATTCCCACCCGTCCAGGAAACTTTTACTTTAAGCTGGTTATTTTCTCTTACAACAATGGCAGATAAGTCAGTAATCGTTGGCAGAGTAACAGGGGGTTCAACGGCTCTTACCCCATCGGGTTTCACAAACTGTTTCACCGGTTTTCCTTTTAAGGCCTCACTCATGACCAGATTAAACATTTTCGCAGGTTTACCGCCACCTGTATCCTGGATATAGTGATTGATATCCGTTATTTCATACCCCATCCAAATTGCTGCCACATAATCAGGAGTGTAACCAACAAACCAGGCATCCTTGTTTCCGCTTCTTACCTTTGTAAATTCAGTTGTACCTGTTTTACCTGCAACAGGATGGGAACCGAGAGCAGCAGCTGTACCCGTACCCCCACGAACAACACCCTTCAACATTTCTGTCATGTAATAAGCCGTTTGGGCTGAAATGACTTCTGTTTCTTTTTTCTGTTCTGGGACAAGCAAACGTCCATCATGGGTGGTAATTTTCTTAATGGCATGGGCTTCATTCATAACCCCATTATTGGCAAAAGCAGAATAAGCCTGGGCCATATGCAGGGGATTACTTTCCTGAGTTCCCAGAGCAATAGGTAAACTGCGATTTACTTCTTTTACTTCAATGCCAAATTTCTCCAAATAGCCAATTCCATAATTCATACCAATTTCGTTTAAGGTCCAAACGGCAGAAAGATTGAGAGAGTGTTTTAAGGCTTCAGACATGGGAATAGGCCCTCTAGGCGCTCCCCCATTATAGTTATGGGGTTTATACCCACCGTAGTCTTTCGCAATATCCTGTACAAGGGTGCTGGGTGTCCAGCCTTTTTCTAGAGCAGGAGCATAATCCACTAAAGGTTTTATCGAAGACCCTGGTTGGAAATAACCTTTAGTAGCCAAATTCCAACCCTTGGCTTGATAATCCCGCCGGCCAATCATAGCAGAAATGCCTCCAGTTTTAGCTTCAAGAATAACCATAGCTCCCTGTATTGGTTTATCCTTATTGCCTGTAGGATTTACAGGGAAGTTCGCATCATTTTGAAACTTTTCGTAGGCAGCAACCTGGGCATCTTTATCTAAATAGGTATAGATTTTATACCCTCCGCTATAGAGCTGGTCTTCAGGAATGCCTAACTTTTCTTCCGCTTCATCTACTACATAATCAATATAAGCCTGGAAGGTTGCCCGATTACTTTCCTCAGGTTTTTTGATCACTAAAGGTTCTTTTTGCGCTGCTTCCATTTGTTCTTTGGAAATTTTTCCGTTTTCATACATTAAAGAAAGGACCAAGTTTCTTCGGTCAAGAGGCTTTTTGTTGTTTTCCTCAAACTCTTTTTTGTCTTCATAATAGGTTGGCGCATAATAGGTTGGCGCTTTAGGAATTGCCGCCAGTGTCGCCGCCTCTGCTAGAGTTAATTCCCCTACATGCTTACCGAAAAAGTATTGTGCTGCTTTTTCCACGCCAAATACACCATGGCCTGCATAAAAACCCCGGTTTAAATACATTTCCAGGATTTGCTCTTTGGAATATTTTCGTTCCAAATTCAAAGCAATCATGATTTCTTTCGTTTTCCGCATAACTGATTTGATTTGTGCTTCATCAGGCAAGAAGATATTCCGAGCTAATTGTTGGGTAATGGTACTTGCCCCTTCGTCTTTACTCAAAGAGATAATATCTTTGAAAATCGCCCGGGCAATCCCAATAGGATCTATCCCATTATGGGAATAAAACCGTTTATCTTCTGTTGAAACAAAGGCATCCTGGACCACCTGAGGAATTTTATCAAGAGTCACTTTCTCAAGTGCGGGACCCCCAGCTTTTTGTTCTTCCCCATTAATATCAATAATACTAAACCCCTGTACATCATTTAACTTCTCTTCATCAATCATGTTCCCCCCTACATAATAAAGGGCAGAACATCCTCCAATACTTAATAAGAAAATCAAACCTAATATTAACAGGAAGAATTTCCAGGTCCTCTTTCCGAACCATTTACGGAAACGTCCCGGTTTTTTTGATGTTGACTTAGACATTGGTTGGTTTCCCCTCTCTCATAAATCATCAACCTACCTACAATTCTAACGTTTTATGTGGGACAAGAGTAGCAAGTTTTTTTTCCTTTTTTTGAAAAGAAAAAGGGCCTTAGAGAAAAGGCCCCGGTCTATCGTTATTTTTCTTTACGGTAGGCGTTTTTTGCCTTTTTCATGACAGTCATTGCACCTTGAAATTGTTCAAGATCAATGATTTTTTCCAAATATAACTCCCGAATCTCATCTTCCATCATTTCATAATCGCCTACAGGGTCCCCTGTATAAATGACAATTCCAAAATGGCGAAGCAAGTCTTTCACATCCATTAGAGAATTGATCTCAAAAAAGGACATTCCCCTTATCCTTCTTTCCGATATTCTACAACAACTTCAGTTCCCAGTCCACCCCGGGCATTCCAGAGGGCCACCACTTTCATAGAAATAGGATCAGCTACTTTTACTAAATCATTTAGAATCCGATTGGTCGCATGTTCCTGATAAATCCCCACATTACGATAACTGGTCAGATAAAATTTCAAAGATTTCATTTCGATTAATTTTTCATTGGGAACATAAATAATTTTAATATCTGCAAAATCTGGCAGGCCAGACCATGGGCAAACCGAGGTAAATTCATTGGTTGGCAGGGTTACTTCTGTTCTTTTCCTTACATACTCATAGGGAATGGTATCCAGAATATCCACCATAATTGCAGATTCATCATGGGTATCAAAACGGATTTTATTATATTTTTCATAATTGTGGTCAACGTGTGCCATTTTTCATTTCTCCTTTTACAAAGTAGCGTTTTTATATTTAACAGGGTCCTTCGTGCCTGCTTCAGCAAATCCTTTTAAGCGAAGAATGCAACTATCACAAATGCCGCAGGCTTCCTCTTCTCCCTGATAACAGGAAGTGGTTAATTCATAGGGAACCCCTAATTTAATTCCTAATTCAATGGTTTCTTTTTTGGTTAAATGAAGTAAAGGAGTAATGATTTGAATCCCCTTTCCTGTTGTCCCCACTTTTGTAGCCAGTTGGATTGTCTTTTCCATAGATTGGATAAATTCAGGGCGGCAATCCGGATATCCGCTATAATCCACCGCACTAACCCCAATATAAATGGCTTCAGCGCCCACCACTTCAGCATAGGCAGTGGCAAGAGAGAGAAAAATTAAATTCCGGGCAGGAACATAAGTTACAGGTATTTCATCATCGATTTCCCGATTAATTGGAACTTCTACCTTTAAATCAGTCAGGGCACTTCCGCCAATTTGATTTAAAAAATTTAAGGAAACCACCCGGTGGCCTTTTACACCAAAGAAAGATGCCACTTTTTTTGCCTGTGCAACTTCCCGATTATGCCGTTGGCCATAATCAAAAGTAAGGGGATAAAGTTCATATCCTTCAGCTCTGGCAATTCCCATACAGGTAGTACTGTCTAACCCACCACTTAAAACAACAACAGCCTTCTTCTCCATTTGCCTTTAAACTCCTCTCATATCCGGGTCCCAAATGATCTTATGAAGTTGTAAATTTAAGCGGGCCCGTCCCCCATGGGGGCGATGGGCTAACAACAGTTCCACAAGATGATGGGGTGGCATGGTATCCCATACTGGACTAAATAATACCGAAGCCTTTATTGAATAGGTTTTTACCACTTCTAATGCCCGATAAAAATCCTCATCATTGGCCACCACGAACTTTACTTCATCCTGTTCCTTTAATAAGGGTAAATTCGTACAATCCATTTTATCTTCTTCCCCACTGGAGGGCAATTTATAATCAACGATAAATCGGAGAGTTTTCATAATTTTCTCATCTTGATTCCGCAAAGTAAGAAAAGGTGCCAGGTAAATGGAACCATTGGTTTCTACATGAACATCCCATACTTCAGGGAGTCGAGAGATCTCCTGGACAAGGGCCAGGGATTTCTCTCTATGCATTAACGGTTCACCGCCAGTAAGGCAAACAGAACCGTGGCCAAATTCTCTTACCTTCTTTACAATTTCACCTATAGAAGAAAAATGGGATGGAGGTTCAGGGGCATAACTGTAAGGAGTATCACACCATTTGCACCGTAAATTGCAATTATATACCCGTACAAAAGTGGTTGGTGTCCCTGCCATTTTTCCTTCCCCTTCAACGGTTTGAAAACACTCAACCATGGGCAAAACCAGGTTTTCCATTATTCCATCCATTCCCTTTTTAAGGTAGCATAGCTGGTAGGCGTTTCATATAAAACCAATTCCTCCAACCGTGTCCCCCGTTGTTTTTCTCCGATGCTTTCTAAATACTGATCTAACTCTTCCCAAATCCAGACAATCATGTTTTCCGCTGTTGTATTCATTAAAGGAAGAACTTCATTTAAATAACGGTGATCCAGGTGATTTTTTATCACTTCTTCATACATCTTCTTAATATCCGTAAAATCTACGCAAATCCCAATCTCATTTACAAAACCGCTTACGGTAATTACTAATTTATAGGTATGCCCATGGAGGCTTTTACATTTTCCTTCATAAAGATGAAGATGATGGGCAGCATCAAACGTAAACTCTTTGGTAACTGCCACTCTTCGTTTATGATAACTAAGGTGTTCAGGATGTATATCATCATGCAAACACTGTATTTTTTTAGGAATCATATATTCAGCCATGATTTCTCCCTCCAATCTTTAGTATATAAATAAAAAATCCCCTGCACACCAGGGGATTGAATGAACAATATACTGGTGGTATTTTTAACGTTGGTTTACCCACTAACAACGTAAATATTCTAACTAATACATTGTATAGCAATTATTTAATAAAATCAATAAATTCTTGATGGATGGATGAATGGGCAGCCAAAATGCTTCCTCGTTGTAGAGGGTCTATTTTATCCCCATTTGCCCGGGTCACTTTCCCACCTGCTTCTTCTACGAACAGATTCCCTGCAGCAAAATCCCAGGGATTTAATGTAACACTCATATATCCATCAATCCGTCCTGCAGCAACATAAGCCAATTCAAGAGCAGCACACCCAAAAATCCTCATGCCACGGGACCATTGGGCAAGCTTTTGAATTTTCTTATCCATGCCTGTTTTTATCGCTGTCTCATTCCAAAAAGTACTGCTGGCTAAAAGAGACTCTTGCAAGGTTTTTTTACCCCGCAAAGAAAGAGGAACGCCATTTAAGTAAGCTCCTCCCCCTTTTTCTGCATTAAACAATTCATCCCGAATGGGATCATAAACCACACCAGCAATAACCTCACCTTTATGGTAAATCCCTATGGAAATAACGAAATTTTGTTGTTGATGAACAAAATTGGTTGTCCCATCAATTGGGTCTATAATCCATATGGTATCAAAATCGGCAATATCCTTTGTAAACGTCCCCTCTTCCCCAAGAATGCCATGGTCAGGGTAGGTACGCAAAATAGCATCCACTAAAAAACTTTCCACATCCTGGTCTACCTGAGTGACTAAATCTGCAGGAGATGTTTTATATTTTATGGCAAGGGGGGAACGCAATCGTTCCACACTGAGCTTGCCAGCTTCCAATGCCCATTGTTTTGCTTTTTGTCCCCACTGAGTTAATGTTTGTGTCACCGCTCTCGCCTCTCACTATACTTTTTCTCATCAATGATGGTTCTTCCTAATTTTATCTTAATCCATTATTCTTTAGTTTGTACAATTTATATCAGTATATTTTCTTTTAACATAACATAGTTACACTCAATTCTAATTATTCTGTAGAAAAAGTTATAAGCGCACTTAATTATGCTTCTTACAAAGATTATGGAATTCATCATATTGATGATATGGCAAAAATCATACACACCCATCCAGATCCTGCGATTCCGTTTTTTAAATAGAGAAAAAATAAAGAATTTTTGATAAAATTGAAGAAATATGGGATGGGAGCTGAAGGAGATGCACTTTAATTGGCATAAGGAATGTGCAAAGAAGTGGGATTCCATGTCTGCAAACTGGCAGGCCAATAGCCAGGAAATGTGGGAAACAGGGAGCCGGAAATCCATTTTGCCTATGTTTACTGGTTTGGTAACAAAAGGGCCTATTTTAGATGCTGGTTGCGGGGATGGATATGGCAGCAGGAAATTAGCAGAACAGGGTTATAAAGTGGTTGGCGTTGATTTATCTGCCGAAATGATTCGAAGCGCCCAGGACAAGCTTCACCCCCAACTTGACTTATCTTTTATACAGGGAGATATTTTAAAGTTGCCTTATCCACAGGAATCCTTTCAAGGGATTATGGCAGTCAATATCATCGAATGGACTCCGTCCCCTCTTCAGACCCTTGAGAGCTTCCGTACACTTCTAACACCTGATGGAGTTTTAGCATTAGGGGTTCTCGGTCCTACTGCTGCACCAAGGCAACATAGTTATGAACGTTTGCATGGCAAAGATGTGGTTTGCAATACCATGATGCCCTGGGAATGTGAACGTTTATTGGAAGAAGCGGGTTTCACCATCCTCCATCAGGAAGGTGTGTATAAGCGGGGAGTCACTGATGAAATGGCAAATACCCTGTCCCGGGAATTATGCCAATCCCTGTCCTTCCTCTGGATGTTCTATGTTTCTAAGGTCAAATAACGAGTAACTTACTTATGAAATCAAGAAAGATGGGTACTTTATTTTAGAGAACAAATTCTAAAAGGGGTATTCATCATGGCCTGGTTTTACTCAAAAGATGTCAACCTGTATTATGAAGATCATGGGAAGGGGATTCCCCTTATTTTTATACACCCCCCTGTTTTATCAGGAATTAATTTTAAATATCAAATGAAGGAACTGTCCAAAGAGTTTCGGGTGATTGTTCCTGATTTACGGGGCCATGGCAAAAGTGAGTCTTCCAACAGGCCTTTTACCTATTCACTGATTGTGGATGATTTAAAAACCATGCTAAAACATTTAAACATAGATAAGACCGTGATATGCGGATATTCAACAGGGGGGTCTATTGCCCTGCAGTTTATGTTACAGGAACCTGAAAAGGTTTTAGGCGGAGTCCTATTAGGGGGCTTATCGGAAGTGATGGAAAAAGACAAAAGGTTAAAAACCTTCATTTCCATAGGTGCTAAAGCAGCAGAATTAGGTTCCCGCTCTACACTGGCTTTGGCCATTTCTTATAGCAATGCCAACAACTTATCCTACTTTAAGGAACTATTCAGAGAAGCAAAAAAAGGTTCCCCTAAAAAAATGCAAGAATACTATGAGTACAGCCTTAAATTTAATTGTACCAAGGAATTATTAACCATACAGGCTCCTGTCTTGTTGTTACATGGGGAAAAGGATAAAGACTTTATCCCCTATGGCCATCTTATTCAAAAATACTTGCCAAATAGCAGGATGCATTATATATCTGGTGTTAAACACCAAATTCCTACGAAAAATTATAAAGAAGTAAATCAACGAATTAAGGAATTTGTGCAGCAAGAAATTCATGCCTATTAAAGAAGGCGGTTCAACTGAACCGCCTTCTTTCATCTTTCTTCTGTAAAAAACTTTACACAAAGACTTTCTTGTTCTTCTTCTTTCTCCTCTGGTATAGATTGGACCAAAGAAGACAGGTGCATCACCTGTTCTTTAATGTTATTTATTTCTTCTTCAAGGGCTTTCCCATTGTTCTTTTCTAGTCGTTTTTGCTTCTTATGTTCCTGCTCTCTTCTCAAAAAGGCAAAATAAGAGAGAAAATGCAAAAGGGTTAAATAAACCAGACTAATGGTATAAACAATCCCGCCATAGTAATAGTAACTGTATAATCCCATGGAAGTAGTTAACCAGAGGATTAAATGATATGTAAGTGAAACAGCCCATCCGATCAATAAAAAAGGATTCACACCCAGGGCCTTCTTTAAGGAAATCATCGCAAAACTTTGGACATAGATTCCCAGGAAAAGAAAGCTTAATACAAATAAAATGATTTCCATCCCCATTTTCCCTGTCATGTCAGCGGGAATTTGCACTAAACGGTAAAGAAACCATAATAATAGACCATAGAAAACCAAACCAAATAACCAGTAGAGGATTTTCCTCCCCTTTCCGCTTTCTTTCTTCCTGCGATATTTTTCTACCCGGGAAAGGGCTTCCATTTGATCACCTACTTTCTTCACACAACCTATTTCGCTTCATCTATCCTTATTTCCTTGTTAATTGCCATGAAGATTTGATAAATTCTAATAAGGAAATTGATTGGAAAGGAAAATAGATAATGACAACGATCCCTGTACTATTTGAAGCCCGCATGAAGGAACAGATGACAAAAGAAGAACAAGAAGCCTTCTTTGCCTCCTTACAAAAACCTTCTGTTCAGGGGCTTCGCTATAACCCTGCTAAATGGACAAAGGAAGAATTTCTTACAAGAGTTCCTTTTCAATTAAGCCAGATTCCCTGGTGCCCTACTGGCTTTTATTACAGTAAACAAGACCGCCCGGGTAAACATCCATACCACGCTGCCGGATTATATTACATACAGGAACCTAGTGCCATGGCAGTTATAGAAACCCTTTGCCCTGAACCAGGGGATCGGGTATTAGATTTATGTGCAGCCCCTGGGGGGAAAGCAACCCAAATAAGCGGTTATCTGGGAAATCGAGGGCTTCTTGTGGCTAATGAATTCGAACCTGCCCGTTCCAAAATTCTCGCAGAAAACCTGGAACGGTGGGGTGCTACGAATGCCCTTATTACGAATGAAAAACCGGAAAATTTGGCAAAACGCTTTCCCGCTTTCTTTGACAAAATTGTCGTTGATGCCCCTTGCTCCGGAGAAGGGATGTTTCGCAAATTACCGGAAGCAGGGGAAGACTGGTCTTTAGAAAAAGTAATCCATTGTGCAACCATGCAAAAAGACATCCTGGATTCTGCCGCAGCCATGTTACGGCCTGGCGGAATGATTGTTTATTCTACCTGCACCTTTGCACCGGATGAAAATGAAAAACAAATAGAATCCTTTTTAAACCGCCAACCTGAATTTATAGTGGAACAAGTACCCATTGCTTCTTACTTTAAAGAAGGCAGTGTTCCCCATACCTTACGCCTTTGGCCCCAACATTTACAAGGGGAGGGGCACTTTATCGCCCGCTTACGCCATCAAGGAGAAAAACCGTCTTTATCGGAATCCCCAGTTAAGCAAGGAAAACCTGCCCGAGAAAAGAAATTGCCTCCTGAAGCATTAAAGCTCTATTCAGCCTTTTGCCAGGATGCTTTAACCATTGAACCCACAGGAAGCTTCACATTATTTGGAGACCAACTTTATTTAACTCCTTCTTCCCTGCCCGTACTTGAACGGTTAAAAATCCTTCGTCCTGGCTGGCATTTAGGCACAATAAAAAAAGGACGGTTTGAACCGTCCCATGCCATGGCACTTGGATTACAAAAAGGCCAGTGGAAAAGAAGCATTGATTTTTCTCAGAATAGCCCTGATCTCCTCCGCTATTTAAAAGGGGAAAGCCTAATGATTCCTACGGAACAACCCAATGGCTGGACCATCATTACAGTAGATGGCCATCCCCTTGGATGGGGAAAAGCTGTAAATGGGCAACTGAAAAACCATTACCCAAAAGGATTGCGATGGGTCTAAAAGTCGATTTTCCAATTTTTTAAGAAGCCAGCCTTTTGCAGGGCTTCAATGATAATAATGATCGTTGGCCCGATGATCAAACCAATAAAGCCCATGATTTCAAATCCGATAAACATACTAACAAGAGCGGCCAATGCACTGATTCCAAGATGGTCTCCCAGCACTTTAGGCTCAATAACCCGTCGGATTACTGTAATCGCAACATATAGAATAATCAATCCTACACCAAGTGATGTGTTTCCGTTTATATATTGATAAATAGCCCAGGGAACAAGCACGAACCCTGTCCCTAAAATGGGCAAAATATCTACAATCACAATTAACAGGGAAATAACAATGGAATATTTGACTTTCAGAATGGTTAAACCAACAAAAGCCAATACAAAGGTCAATAAACTTAAAATCACTTGAGCCCTTAAAAAGCCCACTGTTGCCCGGGATAATTGGCTAAAAACAATCTCCAATTTTTCCTTAGCAGATGCAGTAAACAGATTGTAAAACCCTTTTTTTAATTTGGGGAAATCAAAACTAATTAAATATAATGTAACCAAATAAAGAATGGTAACAATCAAAAACTTTGGAATTCCAGCCACCAGGCTTAAAACACCCCGGGTAATGGATGTGGCCAGGTTCATAAGGGAATTACGCAATCCCGCAATCGATTCTTGAATGGTTGATACTAATTCATGCGGAAGGGACGTGGCAAATACCTCCCATTGCCCCATATACTTCTCTAATGTATTTAAAAGAAGGGTAAAAAATACAGGACTGCGATGGGCAAGCTCAACGCTTTCTACTACTAAATTAGTCCCCATTAAATACATGCTCATGCCAATTAAGAAGATAAACAAAATAAAAATAATAGTAACTGCAAATACTCGCCTCATGCACAACTTATCAATTAACCATAGTACAAGGGGTTCAAACAAAATAGCGGTCAACAGGGCTAAAAGAAATGGCAGGGCATAGGGTAAAATAAAAATTAATGCAATAATGAGTAAGGAAAGTGAAAATATTTTACGGAATGATTTCAAAAAAGATGTCAACTCCTTATGGAATTCCTTTCCTCTATCATATATAAAATTACTGCTTTACTCAAATAAAAAAAAGATAGGCAAAACTGCCTATCTTAAAAAACTCTTCCCTCATCCTCGTGAGTGTCGATACTAGGTCTTATGGCAGGTCTCCTGACTTCGAGTTCAATATAACCCCTTTTTAGCCCTACCCACATTTTCTTTATGCAAGACCCATTCCCCGTACAATTTGTGACACAATAAAACAAACGCCGATGGCAATGGAAAGGGGCAATAATGCCGCTACAAGAGTCCACTTCTTGCTTTTTGTTTCCCGGGCAATGGTCCAAAGGGTAGTTCCACATGGATAATGGAGCAAGGAAAAAAGCATTAAATTTAATGCGGTTAACCAGGTCCACCCATGATCCAGGAATAGAGTTTGCAATTGAGTAATATCATCCAGTTCTGTCATTGCCCCTGTTGCCAAATAACTCATGATTAGAATGGGTACCACAATTTCATTTGCAGGCAACCCAAGAATAAAAGCCATAAGAATATATCCATCTAAACCAATGGCATGGGCAAAGGGTTGCAACCATCCTGCCGCATGAGCCAGCACACTCTGGTCCCCAATCATTATATTCGCTAAAATCCAGGTAATCACACCTGCAGGGGCTGCAGTAATTACGGCCCTGCGCAATACAAAAAGGGTTTTATCAAAAATAGAACGGATAATGGTCCTCCCCACCTGAGGTTTTCTATATGGAGGCAATTCTAATGTAAAATGGGAGGGAACTCCCCGCAATAAGGTTTTTGATAATGTCCAGGATACGAATAAGGTTATAGAAATGCCAATAAGAACCATGCCAACAACAATGAATGAAGCCATCATTGTTCCATAGGCCAATCCCATAGCTCCTCCTAATAAAAGGGAAGCCATTAAGATCAATGTTGGCCATCTTCCATTACACGGAACAAAGTTATTGGTTAAAATGGCAATCATTCGCTCTCTCGGGGATTCAATAATGCGGCAAGCCACAACCCCTGCAGCGTTGCAACCAAAACCCATGGCCATGGTCAAAGACTGTTTCCCATGGGCACCCGCTTTCTTAAAAAGCCGATCCAAATTAAAAGCGACCCGGGGCAAATAGCCAAAATCCTCCAGCAAAGCAAAAAAAGGAAAAAAGATTGCCATAGGGGGGAGCATAACAGAAACAACCCATCCCACGCTGCGATAAAGCCCAAGAACAAGAATTCCGTGTAACCAGGCAGGTGCCCCAATCCACATAAATAATTGGGTTAAATAATTTTCTCCCCAGAAAAAGAAGTCTCCTAAAAGGGATGAAGGGACATTTGCTCCTGCAATAGTCACCCAAAAAACAATACCCAACATCAAAAGCATTATGGGAAAACCAAAGAGTTTTGATGTTAATACACGATCTAGTTTTTCGTCGAATAACCGATGTTGTTTCTCCTTTTCCTTCCGAACCACATCTTGTGCTATGCTGTGGGATTGGCCATAGATCTTTTCCACAATTTGGTCCCTAATCCTCATTTCTTTTTCTTCTCTTAATGCTGATACTCGAGCCAAAATTTGCTCCATCTCTTGTTTTTCTATGAATGAAGACATTTAACAGTTACCCCCTTTCCTCCCTGAAAAGAAAGAGATAAAGGGTCTGAAAACCAATCATTGATTTCTTGAAGGATTTCGTGATCTCCATCCAATAAGCGTAATGCCACCCAACGGGAGTTAATCATCCCCTGTAAAAGTGGCGTTAAGTAAATTTCTAATTCAGTAATTTTTTTCTCCAATGCTTCGCCGTAACGGATTGGGATAGGTGTTGGATTGATCAATCCAGAGGTGATATCATAAATTTCTTTTTGCAAGTTACGAAGCCCTTCTCCACTTCGGGCCGTAGTCCCTACAACGGGAATCCCTAATTTATTTTCCAGGGCGATAAGGTCTACATCCACACCCTTTTTCCTTGCTTCATCCATTAAATTCACACAAAGAAGGGTCTGGCTTGTAATCTCCATCACCTGAAAGGCTAAATTCAAATGGCGTTCTAATGCCAAGGCATCTACCACGACCACAGTTAAATCTGGTTTCCCAAAACATATGAAATCTCTGGCTACCTGTTCCTCAGCTGAATTGGGCAACAGAGAATAGGTGCCAGGCAAATCAATCAAAAGATAGGATTCCTCCTTGAACGTAAAGTTTCCCTGGGCATATCCTACTGTTTTTCCATGCCAATTTCCTGTATGTTGATGCAGGCCTGTTAATGCATTAAAAACTGTGGATTTTCCTGTATTTGGATTGCCTGCTAAGGCGATTACTTTTTGATCAGGCAAATCTGCCTTAATCCCAAATTTATTTAATAAATGTTGGTTCCTCATTCCTATTCCCTCCGCTTTCTTCTAGAGGCTTTACTCGAATCAGGCAGGCATCCTCTTTTCTCAATCCAATTAATGTGCCACGAATCTCATAGGCAGTCGGGTCACCCGCCGGACTTCTCCTTTTCGCTTGGATGATTGTATTCCGCAGAATTCCTAGGTCCAACATACGATAGCGAATGATCCCTTCTGCCTGTAAATCTACAACGATCCCTTTTTTTCCTAAAGGCAATTGGGATAAGGGAATCACATCAGGATCTTCCTTGGGCATTTTCTTCCCCTCCTATTTTCTTCTTCCTGAAAAAGGACGTGTTTCACCAATCTAACTAATTTGCCCCAGGGCAACTTTATTCCATTTATCTCTATCTTTATGTTAATAACCTATTCATCATGTTAAGTTATGTGCATAATATTGAAAAGGTTCAAACTGCATAAAAAAAAGGCAACTTTTCCACGTAGGAAAAAGTTGCCTTTTTTTGAATACTATTTTATTCAATTACATTTTTTAACCGCCCATTGGAATATCTGTTACCTGGGCTTGTTTTTCTTTCTTCATCTTACCAAGGATAAGAACCGCTGCAACCACTAAACTTACAAAAGTCCATTTTAAGATTGGGTTTCCTTCAAAATAAGGATAAATAAACTTTTCTTCAACAACCATCTTAGCTGCAGTCATGGCCAATACACCAGCACCAATATAAATAAGAGCAGGGAATTTTTCCATCCACTTCAGAATAATCTGGCTGCCCCAAACCACTAAAGGCACACTAATTAATAATCCGATGACAACTAAAACGAAATGTCCATGAGCTGCACCAGCAATAGCAATAACATTATCCAATCCCATCATAACGTCTGCGATAATAATTGTTCTGATGGCTCCAAATAATGTGGAGCTGCTTTTCACATTTTCTGAGCCTTCTTCTTTCACAAGAAGCTGATATGCAATCCAGATTAAGATTAATCCGCCAACTAATAAGAGACCGGGGATTTTTAAAAGCCATACCACAAAGATCGTTGCCGTTGCCCGAATGATAATAGCACCAACGGTCCCCCAAACAATCGCCTTTTTCTGTTGTTCTTTCGGGAGACTGCGGGCAGCTAACCCAATAACAATGGCATTATCACCGGCCAAAACCAGGTCAATCACAATAATGGATAATAAAACAGTAAATAGCTCCCCAGTAAAAAGTTCCATCATTTTCCTCGCCTCCCATTCTTTTTTTTGCTGCGAAGACTTTTTATGTATTGCAAAATAAAAAGACCTTCGCCTCTCGATGGCAAAGGTCTTGCTTACAACATAAATGTTGCCAGCTAAGCCGGGGTATATCATACCCGTAATGACGACTTAACTGTGACAAGCTACTCCCCTTTGAAAACATTCCTTATAGGTAATAGCCTACTACCGATTTAGCCCATTGTCAATTATTCTTTTTCCGGTAAATACTCTCAATTTTTTGCCTGCGAGCTTTCTTAGCTTGCTTTTCCTTTTCTAATCGTTCTTTTTTCTTATATCCCGGTTTCACTTTTGCTGGCTTAGCTTTTGCCTTACCCGTAGTTTTATTCTCTTTTTCAGATGCCTTTTCTATCTTTTTCTCCGGTTCATTCTTTTTCTTCTTCTCGCTTTTCTTTCCTTCTGGCCGGCCTAAAAATTTCTCGATGGCTCCCCCGCTAATAGACTTAAAGAAACGATTAAGAATTTGTTTTTGTCTGGGGGATACCAGGGAAATCGCTTCCCCTTCCTGGCCTGCCCTTCCCGTACGGCCTACCCGGTGAATATAACTTTCTAAATCATTGGGGAAATCATAATTAATGACATGGCTTACCCCTTCCACATCTAATCCACGAGCTGCAATATCTGTGGCAACGAGATAGGTAAATTTCGCCTGGCGGAAGCGATCCATAATTTGTTCCCGCTTGTTCTGGCTAAAATCCCCATGCAGTGCCTCTGCTTCATACCCCTTTTCTTGCAATTTACGAACTACTTCATTTACTCTTGTTTTTGTATTGGCAAAAATTACAACAAGATAAGGGCGTATATCTTCTAATATTTTAAGAAGAACATCCGTTTTTTCACTTTGATTGACCACATAATAGGATTCTTTCGTATTGGATGCCGTCATTTGTTTCTTTTCAATTTGTACAATTTGAGGTTGATTCATATAGCGATGGGCCAGTTTACGCACAGAATCCGGCAATGTGGCAGAATACATGAATACTTGTTTAAGGGTAGCGGTTTGTTGGAATATTTCCTCTACTTCTTCCACAAATCCCATTTCCAGCATTTTATCCGCTTCATCTAAAACCAGGGTTTTAATCCGTCCAAAATGCAGGGTCTCCCGTCTCAAATGATCGAGAATTCGGCCTGGGGTACCCACTGCAATTTGGATCTTCCCTTTTAATTTAGAAATCTGGCTTGTGATATCTTTGCCCCCATGAAGGGAAAGAACCTGTACATTCATGTGTTTCCCTAATTCTTTAATATCCTCCGTAATTTGAATGGCTAGTTCACGGGTGGGTGTCATAATCAAAGCTTGAATATCATTATTGTTTTCTTCCAATTTTTGCAGAATAGGAATCACAAAGGCTGCCGTTTTTCCTGTTCCTGTCTGTGCCTGTCCAATTAAATCTTTTCCTTTTAATGCTAAAGGTATCGCTTCCTTCTGGATGGGTGTGGGATCTTTATAATATAAATCGGCAATCCCCTGAAGAATTTCCGGTTTAAGATTCATTGTTTTAAAACTCATATTAGCAAAACTCCTTTTTCTCTTTTGAGACACGTATTTCTATTCTACCCGAATATTTTCTGTTCGACTACCAAAACCCCTTTTTAATTTCCCATTTTTGCAAAATGCCTCTTTAAAAATAAATTTATTTGCATTAGAATAAGGTCAAATCAATTTTATATCTTTTATTCTACTAGGGGATCCCAATGAGCTGGGCTGAGAATGAAACGCGCTGAAGTTTCTAAACTCTTGGGACCTGATCTGGCTAGTACCAGCGTAGGAAAGTAGAAACGGCACTTTGTTATGACAAGGTCGGGTCCCAATGGATCCGGCCTTTTTTCATTTTCCCTAAAGGAGGGGTGTCGTCTCTCATGAACCCAATCATACATATCATTAGCAACGGAAAGCAAGACCTGGATGCCATTGAACGAATTCTATCAATGATTGGTTCTCGCATTGATTTTTTTCATATTCGGGAAAAACAGCGATCTGCCCGGGAACTATCCCACTGGATTGAATCCCTATTAAGCCAGGGAATTCCCCCGCGCAAATTAATTATTAATGATCGTGTTGATGTGGCTATAGCCTATGGGGTTGGAGGTGTGCAATTAGCCTATCACAGCCTTTCCCCTTCTTTAACCCGGCATATTCTGCTGCCCGGACAAAAAATGGGCATTTCCGTTCACAATGTTGAGGAAGCAAAGAGAGCAGAAGAGGATATGGCCGATTACCTTCTATATGGCCACGTGTTCTCCAGCGGAAGCAAGCCTGGTCTTGCCCCAAGGGGGATAGAAGCATTAAATCAAGTCGTGGACCGTGTTTCCATTCCTGTCATTGCCCTTGGGGGAATCACTCCAAACAATGTATTAGATGTGTTATCCACTGGTTGTGCCGGAATTGCTATGATGTCTGCGGTTATGAATGCAGATGATCCTATAGAAATCATTCAATCCATTCATGGAAAATTTTCGTAAAAGGAAGAGGAGAAAAAGAAATGAAAAGCACAGATGTACTCATTATTGGCGGTGGCGTAATTGGTTGCTCTATCGCTTATCAACTGGCAAAAAGGGGCAAAAAAGTGACTCTCTTAGAAAAAGATACCATTGCTGCCCACGCATCCGGTGTAGCAGGAGGGATGCTAGGAGCTCAGGTCGAGTATGAAGATTATGGCCCAATCGTAGATTTCTCCCTGGCCAGCCGTGCTATGTTTCCTGAATTAAAAGAAGAATTATATGCTCTTACTGGCATGGACATTCAATTAAAACCAGCCGGGATGTTGCGCATCGCTTTTACTGAAGAAGAAAAACAAATTCTCTTAAAACAAGAAGAATGGCAAAGGAACATGGGCCTGCAAGCCCAATGGTTATCTACGAAGGAAGCCCAAGAAGTAGAACCTTTATTAACCGATGAAATCCTTGGTGCCCTTTCCCTTCCTGATGATACCCAGGTATTCTCTCCTGCTCTGACCCAGGCTTTAGCCTCTGCTGCTGTTAAACTGGGAGCAACCATTTATGAACAATGCGAAGCCATTGACATTCAGCGTGAAGGGGACAAAATTACCGGCGTAGTTACAGGGATAGGGATTTTTACCGCTGATGACTATGTATTAGCAACAGGGGCCTGGAGCCGCAAATGGGAAAAGGCATTGGATACCCAATTGCCCATTACCCCGGTTAAAGGAGAAGGTTTCTTTACCCTAACCCTTCCCCAACCTGTGGAAAAAACCATCTACTCCCATGGTTGCTACCTGATTCCCAAAGGGGGCAATAAACTTTTTGTAGGTGCAACCACCAAGGAAGAAGGGTTTGATGAACGGCCAAAAATTGATGGCTTGCTCGAACTTTTTAGTAAAGCGACCCGAATTGTTCCGGCTTTAAATTCTGTTCCTTTTGAACAAGCCCTTGCCAGTTTCCGGCCGTTAACAGATGACCTGCATCCTTATTTAGGAAGAATTGCTCATATCCCCAATATGGTACTTGCCTGTGGGCATGGCCGAAATGGGATTTTACAATCCCCCATTACCGGCAAATTAATCGCCCAGCTGCTTTGCGGAGAAACCCTGGACATGTCCCTTGCACCTTTTGCCGAAGGGCGAAGAGCCAGTACTCCTGCTATTTAAGGAGGTGAAACTGATTGAATGTAACGATTAATGGGGAATCTCAATCCCTGCCAAATACGATTTACACTGTACGGGAACTCCTGGAACATTTACAAATTCAGGACCGCATTGTGGTAGTAGAAATCAATCGTAACATTTTGCAAAAAGAAGACCATGAAAACACACTGGTATCTGAAGGAGATACCATTGAGCTTGTACATTTTGTTGGTGGAGGTTGATTATTAATGGCTTTACGTATTGGACCTTATGAATTTAATTCTCGCTTGCTCCTTGGAACCGGGAAGTTCCCTGACTTTACAATCCAACGGCAGGCCGTGGATGTATCAGCAACTGAAATCTTAACCTTTGCTGTTCGCCGCATGAATATTTATAGCCCGGAACAACCTAATTTCCTGGAACAATTAGATTTAAAAAAGTACAAATTACTGCCAAATACCGCAGGGGCATCTACAGCGGAAGAAGCAGTGCGCATTGCCCGTTTATCCAAAGCTTCTGGACTGTGTGACATGATTAAAGTCGAGGTTATTGCTGATCCCCGCACCCTCTTGCCTGATCCCATTGAAACACTGGAAGCTACAAAAATCCTGGTTAATGAAGGGTTTATCGTTCTTCCTTACACCAATGATGATCCGGTAATGGCCCGCAAATTACAGGAAGCAGGGGCCCATGCCATTATGCCAGGAGCTTCCCCTATTGGAAGCGGCCAGGGAATCCTCAATCCATTGAATATTAGCATTATTATTGAAGAAGCTAACGTTCCCGTCATCGTTGATGCAGGGATTGGTTCTCCTGCAGATGCTGCTATCGCCATGGAATTAGGTGCTGAAGGGGTTCTCTTAAACTCTGCAGTCGCCCATGCAGACGATCCAGTGAAAATGGCAGAAGCCATGAAGCACGCTGTCATTGCCGGCCGCCTTGGTTTTGAATCCGGCCGCATCCCGAAAAAACGCTATGCCCAGGCAAGCAGCCCTATGGAAGGCATGGTAAAGTAGAACAATACTCGTGATTAACCCCCGCTATCTTAGCGGGGGTTTTTTTCATTATAAAAGGGAAATAACTATTTTTAACAATACGAATGGATTGTAGATAGGAGGCTTCCCTGTGGATTTAAATAGCATTATGATCCGGCGTTTACTTTTTCCCGCTATGGAGAAATTTAAAGGGAATAACATTCAAAGGAATCTTTCACATTTAAAACACTCCCAATCCCTGACTAAAAATGAGTTAGAAAAACTGCAAAAAGAAAAATTGAAAAAACTTTTGCTTTATTGTATAGACCATGTGCCCGCCTATTCTTCTTATCAATCATTAAAAGAAGAAATCGACATTGACCCTGTTCAAGCTTTAAATCGTTTTCCTGTTCTTACGAAACAAACCTTCAGAAAAACAAGTTCTGATTATATAAGCTCTTTAATGGATGAATCTTCCCTCATTCCTAATCGGACCGGGGGTTCAACAGGTGAACCTGTCCAATTTTATATGGACCGCCACACAGTTGAATTCTACGAAGCAGCAAGGTATCGTGGCCTTTCCTGGTGGGATATCCAAATCGGTGAACGATGCGCCATGATTTGGGGTTCCCCTATCGAACTAAGCGAAAATAAGAAATTATCCTACAAACTGAAAGAAAGATTTCTAAAGAATAGAATTGTCATTCCCGCTTATGATCTAAATCCAGATTCTCTTCATCAATACATAGAAACCCTTAATAAATTTCGGCCATCCTATTTATACGGTTATGCTTCCTCACTTTACTTGTTAGCGAAATTAATGATTCGTAAAAATATACTTTTAAACTTCATCCCTACAGCTGTGTTATCTACTTCTGAAACCCTTTATGATTTTCAACGGGAAGCTATTGAAGAAGCATTTAAATGTATGACCATCAATGAGTACGGTGCAAGAGACGGAGGAATTCTAGCTTATCAATGCCCTGAGGAAAATATGCATGTTACTCAGGAAAATGCATATATCGAAATCGTTGATGTTCATACCAAAACCCCTGTAGAACATGGAAAAAGCGGATTGGTCATCGTAACAGATCTCAATAATTTTGCCATGCCCAGACTGCGCTACGAATTGGGGGATATTGCAGCCCTTTCAAAAAATACTTGTTCCTGTGGCATTCAATTACCCCTATTAGAAAAAATAGAGGGCAGAGAAGACGATATTTTTGTAACACCAAAAGGGAATTATGTCCACGGGCATTTTTTCAACCATATTGCCCGTAACCTGGATGGCATTCAGCAATTCCAGGCCATCCAACACAGCAAAACAGACATCACATTAAAGATTGTGAAAAATGACCAATTCACAGACACCCAGGTCCAGCATTTTCGCGATGAAATCCTCAAATCCATTGGAGACATTCACCTGCAGGTTGAATTTGTGAATGAAATTCCCCCAACCAAATCAGGAAAAACAAGATACACCTTCCGGGAGTTTCCCTTAAACATGTAGCCAGTTAAGAATGACTGGTAACCCCTATAATAATTGTTAACCATAATATAATTTAGGTTGACAATTGTAGCGCAATTCATTTATTTTAAAAGAAACCTTCGTTTTATATAAGGAGTTTTCGCCATGGAATATATTGATCATGTCCTTTCCTCTATTAAAGAGAAGGGCTTATATCGTAATTGCACTTCACTTCAATCCCCCCAAACAGCAAAAGTCATTCTGGATGGAAAAGAAACCCTCCTATTTGGCTCTAACAATTACTTAGGCCTAAGTGACCATGAGCAGCTAAAAAAAGCAGCTATTGAAGCTACACACAGATACGGAGTGGGAGCGGGAGGTTCCAGGCTGACTACCGGCTCCTATGATTTGCATGACCAGCTTGAAAGACGAATTGCAGAATTTAAAGGAACAGAAGCCAGCTTAATTTTTAATACCGGATATATGGCAAATACAGGAATCATATCTGCCCTATGCAATCGGGATTGGGTCATCTTCAGTGACAAATTAAACCATGCCAGCATCGTGGATGGATGCATATTAAGCAGAGCCAAACTGGTACGTTATAACCATTGTGATATGAATGACCTGGAACAAAAAATCATGAAACACAAAGGGAAATATAATTTACTGGTAACGGATGGTGTCTTTAGTATGGACGGGGATTTAGCTCCCCTTTTAGATATTGTGGAATTGGCAAAGAAATACCAGTTCATCACCATGGTAGATGATGCCCATGGCCTTGGGGTTTTAGGAGATAAAGGAGCGGGAGTTGTATCTCATTTTCATCTTCATGGGGAAATTGATATTCAAATGGGGACCTTAAGCAAATCCATTCCCTCTGTTGGAGGATATGTGGCAGGAAAACAATCTTTCATTGATTACTTTAAAAATATTTCACGGAGTTTTATTTTTTCTACAGCATTGCCTCCTGCATCCATTGCTGTCTCTTTGAAAGCTATTGATTTAATTGAAGAAGAGGAAGAACGCAGAACCCATTTGCATGAACTATCCAACTGGTTTAAAACTCAATTAATGGAAGCTGGGTTTCAAATTACTAATACCATTACACCTATTATTCCCGTGATGATTGGCGATGCGGCAACGGCTGTGCAATTAAGGGACCACCTTTTAGAGGATGGGATTTTTATTCCAGCAATCAGACCCCCTACAGTTCCTGATGGGACAAGCCGCCTGCGAATATCCCTGATGGCTACCCATACATTTGAAGACGTAAATTTCGCCCTGGAAAGATTAATTTACCATAGTAAAACATTAGGAATTATAGGGGGGTAATGGGTATGAAAAGAAATATGATCATCTTATCTGGATGGGCTGTGGATTGTTTTGTCTGGAATCCCCTTATTAATTTGTTTAAGAAAGAACACCACGTAACCATCGTTGATTGGAAGGATGTTTTTTCCCTTGATGGATTTAAGGAAAAAGGAATAGCAGCCATTGAAAAATATAGGGGAGAACCCTTTACTCTCATTGGCTGGTCTTTAGGCTCCCTGGTTGCCATCGAACTGGCTACTACCTATCAAAAACAGGTGGAATCTCTTATTTTGTTCAGTGCAACGGCCAAGTTTGTGCAGAACCACAATGAGGATTATTCTATTGGGTGGAAAAAAAGAGTGGTTGAACGGATGAAAAAAGGATTGGATACAAATGCGGAAAAAACCCTGGATTCATTCTATCAACAGCTTTTTTCCGAAAATGAACGAATAAATAATATTTCAGAGGCCTTTTTTAATACTGTACAAAATCACAAGGATCATCTTCCTTCCATAGAAGCGTTAACCCTGGGATTAGAATATTTAATTCAAGCTGATGTTCGGGAGAAATTAAATCATATTAACATCCCCACTTTACTGATTCATGGGGAAGAAGATGTGATCTGCCCTGTGGAAGGGGCTGCCTATTTACATCAACACCTGAAAAACTCCCAACTTGTTACCATAAAAGAGACTGGACATGTCCCTTTTTTCACGGAGAAAAATGAGAGCCTATTATCCATGAGAACTTTTCTAGAAATGGAGGGAAATTCAATTGATTAATAAAACGATGTTAAAAGAACGGTTTAGTAAACATGCTGAAACCTATGATCAGTATGCAAAGGTACAAAAAGTCATGGGAGATACCCTCCTCAACCACATTCAAGAAAAGAAAAAAACGTACACCAACATATTGGAAATTGGCTGTGGAACTGGGTATGTCTCAAGAAAATTAAGAGAATTATTTCCTAATGCAAAGATGACCCTTGTGGACATTGCCCCTGGAATGATTGACTATGTGAAATCCACCCTCCCCCCGGAAAACATGGAATTCATTTGTGGGGACATAGAAGAGTTGGATTTACAGGATTCCTATGATTTGATTATCTCCAATGCTACTTTTCAGTGGTTCAACCATCTGGAAAACACCATTAAAAAGCTGGTTGCCAGCCTGCGACCTGAGGGCACCCTAGCTTTTTCTACCTTTGGCGCTGACACCTTCTATGAACTTCATGAAGCGACCAAAAAAGCAAAAATGGCATTAAATAGAAATAAACAGATACAGCCAGGACCCTCCTTCTTCTCCCTGGACCAGATAGAAGACATATTCTACGGGTTAGGATTAAGCCATAAACAATCTACTTTTACCGAATCCTATTATAAAGAATACTTTACTCAATGCCGAGATTTTCTCCACGCTGTAAAAAAAATAGGAGCCAATAACTCTTTAGCTAACAACCGCGGAATGGGGGTTGCCCTCATGAAAAAAGTCATGGAAATCTATGATCAGGATTATGTGGAAAACAACCAGGTACGTGCAACTTATCATACGATGTTTGTGAGTTATAATGGGTAAAAAAGGGTTGGGAATATTAAAAAGTAGGGGTGATGCTAGACTAAAAAGTAGACACAGATTGTTATAATAAAAATATATAACAATGATGAGGTGTGTTTTGATGTCAAAAGATAACGGAAAAATGCCCCTATCTCCTTAGTGGTGACAGGGGCAACTAAATTTAGATTTTAACATTTTTTAATACCTATTACTTCTTTCTCAACTCCAACATTACTACTACAAGGGGCCCATTCTTGTACAGGGCAATGATTACAATTTCCAGGGGTCATTACCTTGTGATTTAATCTTAATTCTTCTTTAATAAATAAGCATTCGGGGTCAGATGCTCTTCCACAATTAAATGCATTATTAGCATTCCCTCTGCATCCACCCTCGCATCCGACTAAATAATAAAGTTCACAAACTGAACAGGGACCCGAAATGAACACTTTTTGTTCAGTAAATATCTGCGAATCAACCTTTTTCTTTACAATTTCTTTTAAACTGTTTTTCTTAGCGTTCCCATGTGAAATAGACTGTCCGACGCAAGATACAGCTTCTCCAAATCCATTTTGATTATATTTAATATGTATCCCTGTCTGTGTCATCGTACATACATTAGCAAATGCAGGGGTAATTAAATACTCAATTTGTTTAAGTAATTCCTCTTCTTCACTAACAGTGTCTGTTAGAAGTACTAAGTGAGAATAATTTTCCCTATCAAATTCGTATATTTTAAGCAATAAATCTTGAATATCATTTGGATTGGGAATTAAATATTTATTCCTCTGATCATCAGAAACTCTCATTCTTTCAAAAAAAGGAATTATGTTATTTTCTCTACAATACTTATGAACTTCAAATGCGTATTTTATTGTTTGAGAATTAATAACAAAGTCGCCCACTATTTCAAAATCCTGACCAATTTTATTCAGTTCTTCTTTGATTAGTATCAAGTTATTAATCGCCCTTTTCAAAGTATCTGAATAGCCAGGGAATCTTACGACTTTATCGTGCTCTATATCCCCTTGTTCACCTAGATATGGCAAATGAATTACGATAGCTATACCAGGTAAACATACCTTTCTGGCATAATTCAAATCAGCAAGCTTAACCCCGTTTGTAACCAGTATTGGTGATAATCCACTTTTCATAGCATAATCTAATGAATGTGGTAATTCGGGATGTAAAGTTGGTTCACCACCAATAAATACAACCTGTCCAAATAGTTTTTTTCCTGTTGTTTCATCAACTTCGGAAGCCTGATCAATGATTTCCATGATTTCTTTCGTTTGGATTGGTTTAATTTCTTCCCCTTTAATGTTTTGAGCAACATAGCAATATTCACATTTCAATTGACAATGAAGTTGGTGAACAATTTCTATTGCAATACATTCATATGAAGAATTACCTTTCTCTCTAAAATTATTTGTATAATAAGATTCCTTTTTGTTAGTTTTTGTTTTCTTATATCCTTTTAAAATAGAAAGATATTTATAATACTCGTTTGTAAAAAAATCAATATTTTTTTCCTGATAGGCTTCTTTCATCTCAAACATATTTTTCCCCCTTTAATAGGTTCTGAGTAGTAAATGACTATGGAATCATTAAGTAAAATTCACTAGAACATTTTTTCAAATTAAACCTTGTTACTGGAGATTTGAATTACAAGCAAGAATTTGTAATCAAATGTAAGTACGAGATGTGACGCCTTATATCGAATATTAAAAGATTCTTTTTTACTCGAAGCTAATCATGTTTGTTACAAATTTGTTTATTTTCTTTAGACCTTGAGAACGACTGTCTTTATTTCCTAATAAATTGATATTTTCTTCTATCGTATGAACGATGGCGCTACCGACTACGACTCCATCACATACCTCAGAAAACTTTTGATAATGATCAACATTTGAAATACCAAATCCAACTGCTATCGGTAAGGAAGTTGATTGTTTAACCAAAGATATGAACTCCTCTATGCCATGGTAAAAATTATCGCGCTTTCCTGTAACCCCAAGGGATGAGACGCAATAAATAAATCCGGAAGCCTTATTTACAATAAGATCAATGCGATCCTTTGAAGTAGGAGCAATAAGGGGTATATAGTCTATATGATATTTCTCACAACAGGACCGTAATTTTTCACTTTCTTCAACGGGAAGATCAGGTACTATAATTCCGTTAATATCACTATCTTTCATTAAAGAAAATGCTGTATCTAATCCTATTTGTAAAAGGGGATTATAATATGTAAATAAGATAAAGGGCAGATGAATGTTTGACTCCCTTGATTTCTTAGCTACTCTAATAGCATCCAATATAGTAACATGATGTTTCAGCGCACGTTCTGTTGCACGTTGAATGACAGGTCCATCAGCAAGTGGATCAGAATAAGGTACGCCGAGCTCAATCATGCTCGACCCAGCATTTTGTAATTCATGCAAAATTTCAAGAGTTGTTGGAATATCAGGATCTCCCACTGTTACAAAGGGAATAAAAGCTGTTCGATTATCTTTTTTTAATTGTGAAAAGACTTGGTCAATTTTCTTCATTCTCCTTTACCCTCCAAATAACTCATGATTGTTTCCATATCCTTATCTCCTCTACCAGAAACGTTAACAATCATAATATGGTCTTTAGGTAGCATTGGAGCTAGCTTAACAGCTTGTGCAATAGCGTGGGAACTTTCCAAAGCAGGAATAATTCCTTCTATCCGACTAAGTAAACAGAGGGCTTCCATTGCTTCATCATCCGTAATTGCTATATATTCTACTCTTCCAATATCTTTTAAGTAAGCATGTTCTGGCCCTACTCCCGGATAATCTAATCCGGCAGAAATAGAATGGGCAAGTTGAACTTGACCAAATGCATCCTGTAATATGTAACTCATCGAACCTTGAAAAACTCCAGGAGTTCCTTTGGTTAAAGCAGCTGCGTGTTGATTCGTTTCCAACCCTTTACCACCAGCTTCAACACCTATTAATTGAACCTGTCTATCTTCTAAAAAAGGATAGAAGATTCCCATTGCATTGCTCCCTCCACCTACACAAGCAATTATAGAATCAGGTAAACGATCTTCCTTAGAAAGAATTTGTGTACGTGCCTCATCCCCAATAACCCTTTGAAAATCCCTTACCATCATCGGATAGGGATGTGGGCCTGCAACGGTTCCAAAGAGCAAAAAGGTGTCTTCCACATGTTCAACCCAGTAACGCATCGTTTCATTACCTGCATCCTTAAGTGTTCGTGAACCTGAAGTTACGGGAATCACCTCTGCCCCCAATAATTTCATCCGGTAAACATTTAGCCGTTGCCGTTTAATATCTTCTTCCCCCATGAAAATCTTACATTCTAAACCAAGAAGAGCTGAAACGGTTGCTGTCGCTACACCATGTTGTCCCGCTCCTGTTTCAGCAACTACCTTCTTCTTTCCCATTCGTTTGGCTAAAACAGCCTGTGAAATGGTATTATTAATTTTGTGTGCACCGGTATGATTTAGATCTTCACGTTTTAGGTAAATTTTCGCTCCTCCCAAATGTCTTGTTAGTCTATCTGCAAAATAAAGAGGAGTGGGTCTTCCAGAGTATTCTTTAAGCAAATCATTTACTTCTTTAATGAAATCTGGATCCTTACGATAATAAAAAAAGGATTCTTCTAACTCTTGAAGTGCATACATTAATGTTTCCGGAACGAACTTACCACCATACTCACCAAATTTTCCATCAAGTAAAATATTCACTCTAATCATCCTTTCTCAACTCTGCTCTACTTATCTAAAGGAAAAATATTGAAGTTCTTACTGAATACATTATACAATTCACATAACAAAATTTCAATAATGAACATTTGTTCAATGAAAGGGATAAAATATGGCAGATATCGTAGAAGAAAAAATAAGGTTGCTTGTAAAGGTAAGTACTTTATATTACATGGATGGATTGAATCAAAAGGAAATTGCAGACCAACTTGGTATTTCTCGCCCACAAATTAGTCGAATGTTAAGTACGGCGAGATCAGAAGGAATTGTACAGATTACAATAAGAAATCCGTATTCTGAGGAACAACAGTATGAACGTGCCATTATGGAGACATTTGATATTAAGAATGTGGTTATTATTCATGTACCAGATGCAGATCAACAACTTATTGACCTTCATTTAGCCAGAACGGGTGCAGCATTCTTAGATGCTTCCTTAAAAAATCAAGATGTCATTGGAATCATGGCAGGGAAAAGTGTTGCTGCAGTTGGGAGGGAATTAAATTTCCTACCAAGGAAAAATATGAAATGCGTTTCCCTTATTGGCGGATGGGGAGCCAAAGGCACTTTATGGCACGCAAACTACAATGTGAAGCTATACGGTGAAAAATTGAAATCTAAATATTATCTACTAAATTCGCCTGCCATCGTAGCCTCTAAACAAACAAGAGATATGATTATGGCTGAACAAGAAATATCAGAAGTGATGAAATTAGCTAGGGAAGCAACCGTTGCCTTAATTGGGATTGGACAAGTATCGGAAGAGTCGATGATTGTAAAATCGGGTTATTTTAATCAAGGGGATATTCTTAAAATGAGGGAAAAAGGGGCTGTTGCAAACTTATGTACATCATTTCTTGATGAGAACGGAAGCGTTATTTCTTATGATGAGGAATCAAGAATGATTGGGTTGTCTGTAAGTGAATTAAGAAACATCAAAAATGTTATTGCCTTTGCTAGTGGTAAAGAAAAAGTTGCGGCCATTGGTGCCACCCTACGTGGAGGTTGGATTGATGTGCTTGTAACGGATTTATCAACAGCGAAAAATATATTATCCTGGCATCATTCATCATAAAATTGTTATTTAACAAAATTATTGCAGCATCAAGAACTAATTATAGTTAATTATTATCATTGTAATTACAGTCATTAATAAAAATGTAACAGTAATAGAAATAGAAAATGTTTTTTTTATTTTTGTTTTATTTTTAGGAAAAACCCCTGCCATCCACTAAAGAGACAGGGGAAAAGTAAATTATAAAACGGAAGTGGAAAAATAAAAAAGTTATGTAATAATATACCATATTTTACTCGATTTTTCCAAAATAATTATGAGTAAGTTATGTCATTTTGTTCAATTTTAAATAAAAAGGCTGTAAATCAATAGGAGAGGTTTATGATCTTTCTTTATTTGCTAATGGCTCCATTGCCATTCTTCCGATAAAATTCATGAAACAATTTCAATAATGCTCTTTTCTCAATCCTGGAAACATAAGAACGGGAAATCTCCAATTTTGCACTTACTATAGCTTGACTTGTTTTGCGAGTACTCGAAAAACTAACTTCTTTTGTATGTGTAGGATGCTCAATTTTTTTAAACTCCTTAAGGAGTTCCTCCTGAGCTACTTTTGCTTTGGGTTCTTTCACAAAAACTTGCCAAGTTCCAAAGACTAACATACACAAAACAACAATCCAAACAATTTTATCAATAATTTTCATAAGAGCCTCTCATCGATTTTATATTATTTTAAACCTATAGTACTTAACGAAATCTATTAATAATAACACAAAAATAATTTCTAAAATCATTCTGACTTGAAATTTTATTTTTTGTACTAGCAAAAAGGGAGTTCATTAAAAATTCATACTGCTTATATAACCATGGTAAATAAGATAAAAAATAGGCCACCCGCAGGTGGCCATTCCTAATTCTCAAACTTATTTTTTTTCTGTACCCCATCATAGGTCAAAATGGCCTGATATAAATCAGGGCGACGATCCCGAAAGATGCCCCATTCAATGCGCATGGTTTCAATTTGATCCAGGTCAAATTCAGCTAGGAGAATGGTTTCTTCAGTTCGATCAGCTTCGGCTACTTTTTCCCCCGTTTGGTCTGCAATGAAGGATGACCCGTAGAAGGTAATGCTCGAATCATCGATTTCTTCTAACCCTACCCGGTTAGAGGCAACCACAGGAACCAGATTGGAAGCTGCATGGCCAATCATGCAACGCTGCCAGTGGTCTTTAGAATCAATGTTCCCGTCCTGTGGTTCAGAGCCAATTGCTGTTGGGTAGAAAAGGAGTTCTGCCCCTTCCAATACCATGCAACGGGCTGCTTCCGGATACCATTGGTCCCAGCAGATGCCCACGCCAATTTTCGCATACTTTGTATCCCATACTTTAAACCCTGTATCTCCAGGATTAAAGTAGAACTTTTCTTCATATCCAGGGCCATCAGGGATATGGCTTTTACGGTATACCCCGAGGATTTCCCCATCTGCATCAATCACAGCTAATGAATTATAACGGGCATTGTTTTTCTTCTCATAGAAACTAATAGGAAGAACCACGCCCAATTCCTTGGCAATCTCTTTAAAATGTTGAATGGCCCTGTTTTTTTCTACTTCTGTGGCATACACATAAAACTCGGACTTTTCCTTCTGACAGAAGTAAGGAGTCTCAAACAACTCTTGGATCAAAATGATTTGGGCTCCCTGTACCGCCGCTTCCCGCACCATTTTTTCCCCTTTAGTAATATTTTCTTCAATGGAATAGGAACAACTCATCTGGGTTGCTGCAACTTTCACTTTCCGCATAAAGGCACCTCCTTACAGGTTCTTTTTCGCAGGCATTTGTTGGGTAATGCAATGAATATTGCCGCCTTCTTTTACAATGGAAAGGCTAGGTACCATAACAACTTCTCTGTTGGGATACGTTGCTTTCAATATTTCCCTGGCTTTCTGATCTGCTTCTTCACATTCTCCCCCAAAAACAGGCAGGACAATTCCATTATTTACAAAATAAAAATTCAAATAGCTTAAAGTCAAACGGCTATCCCGATATTCCATTCTTGGTGGTTGTTCAATAGTAATAATCTCTAATTTGCGACCTTTTGCATCGGTGGCATTGTTTAAAATCTCAAGATTTTCCCGGGTAATTTCATAGTTTGGATCTGATGGGTCAGAACAGGTTTGCATGATAATGGCTCCCGGACGGGCAAAACAGGCAATATTATCAATATGCCCATCGGTTTCATCCCCGTCTAATCCTCTTTTAAGCCAAATCACTTTCTCTATATTTAAATACTGGCGCAATAATTCTTCAATCTCTTCTTTTGAAAGGTCTGAATTTCGATTAGGGTTAAGCAAACATTCTTCTGTTGTAAGAAGAGTTCCTTCCCCATCAGTATGAATGGATCCCCCTTCTAAAATAAAGAGTGCGTCAAAACAAGGAACCCCTAACCCCTTGAGCAAACGGGGGGCAATAGTATCATCTAAATCCCAGGGACCATACTTTTCTCCCCAGGCATTAAAATTCCAATTCACACCGGCTCTTTCCCCTTTATCATTCAATAAAAAGGTAGGGCCATTATCCCTGCTCCAAGAATCATTAAAATCCATAGCCAGTAATTCTACACGGGCGTTACATAAGGTTCTCGCTTCATCATAAGATGCTGGATTTACAAGCATCAAAACCGGTTCAAACGCTGATATAGCATTGGCCACACGGGCATACCCTTCACAAACTTCTTTATAATTATCTGGCCAAACCATGGCATCCTGGACAGGCCATTCCATAATTGTATATTCATGTTTTTCCCATTCTGCAGGCATCTTGTAGTTTAAATCTTTCGGAACCATTCATTAACCCCTCTCTTATCACATTTCCGCACAATATTATAGCATAAT
This sequence comes from uncultured Paenibacillaceae bacterium, assembly GCA_946478845.1. The sequence continues at coordinate 92,727 of CAMLDI010000002.1, read as the reverse complement.
AGCTTATTTCTCATTTAATTCTTTTAGGAATTCATTAATCCAGGCTAATTCTGTTTCCTTATGCATCATCCCATTTTTCATAATATGTAAGGTACCCCAGGAGACTTTGTTACCAAATTCCTCCATGATCCCCTGAAGTTGTTGAATATATTCTTCAAATCTAACCTTTCTTTTTTCCAGAGCTGCCTTTACAACATTTCGATCGGCGTAATGGGTAAACATTAAAGCAGGATATAAGGGATGATGTAAAGGTGTGCGGTCCAAAAATTGTTTGTGCAAAAGCTGGGTAAAACGCTCCCTGCCCTGAGGGGTTATGGTGTAAATGGTTTTATCCGGTCTCTTTTCATCATGAACCACTTCTTTAATCGCAATATCTCCCCGTTTATAAAGTTGTTCCACATTATAATACAGGGTCCCATAATTGATTTTAATGTAATTTTCCATCAATCGAGATTTCATAATTTGCATCACTTCATAAGGATGCAAATCTTTATCATATAACAAACCAAGAATAATTAATTGTAACAATCGTCATCCATCCTTACTCTCTCGCCGCCTCTACCATAACGGGAGTGGCTTCTTTTCCTTGCTTCTCCTGGTGAATCCCCTGCCCTTCTTTTTTCACCAATCGGGCTTTTCCAGCTAGGAACGCGAGTAAGAATAGGATTCCTGCAATACCAATACAAACAAGGAACACATCAGCAATGGCATTGCCTAACCCCTCCTGCAGTTTTTGAAACACAGAAGGTGGGATCATCGCTTTTGCCTTGTCAGAGAATAAGACCTGTGCATCCTGATTGTCGCCAAACTGGCCTGCCATTTTCCCCAAGGTTTCGGTTAGGGTATCAGCTAAACGGTTATTTACAATGACACCGAGAATACTAACCCCCAGTGCCATCCCAATATTTCGGAAAAAAGCAACTAAGGATGTACCTACACCAATATTTTTTGGACCCACAGAAACCTGGGTTAACATCATGGTAACAGGCATTAAAGGTCCAAGGCCAAGGCCAAGCACAATCATAGACATAACCATATAAGCATTGGTGGTATTCATATCAATACGGGATAATAAAAAGGTTCCCAGAGCCATCACTAAGCTTGCAACAATCATAATGGGACGAAAGGAAATTTTCCCCATCATCATCCCACCAATTGTCGAACCAACTACCAAAGAAAGCATCATGGGCGTTAACAAATTTCCTGCATTGGAAGCTGAACCGCCAATAACCCCCTGAATAAATAAAGGGATATAGGAAGATGCAGCAATCATAATTACTCCTTGAAAAAAGGAAGAAAAGGTAGCAGAAGTAACCCCTTTATTAAATAGAGGTAGGGGAATAATTGGCTCTTTTGCTTTAGCTTCAATCCAGAAGAACAGGGCAAGCAATAAACCAGAACCGATTAACATGGAGAGAATTTGCCAGGAATCCCAGGAAAACTCCTTCCCCCCCATGACCAAACCTAAAATTAAGGAAACAATGGCGAGAGAAAGGGTAAATGCCCCTGCATAATCGATCACTACCTTACGTTTTTCCCGGGATGCTTCTTTATAGTAAGCCCCAATAAATAACAATGCTAAGAATCCAAAAGGAACATTAATGAGGAAAATCCAGTGCCAGGACATATAATCTGTAAAATAAGCACCTAAAGTTGGGCCAGCTACCGCAGAAATCCCGAATACAGCAGAAAATAGGCCCTGCATTTTTCCTCTTTTTTCCGGAGGAAACACTTCCATAATCATGGCAAAAGTTATGGGGAACATGGCTGCTGCACCAATCCCTTGCACTGCACGATACAAAATCAATTGAAACATGGTTTGAGAAGTTGCGGAAAGGGCTGAACCAAGAATAAAAACCCCTAACCCAAGCATATAAAATAACTTCTTCCCATATAAATCAGCCAGTTTCCCAAAGATAGGGATAAACGTCGTGGATGTTAATAAATAGGCTGTAAACACCCAGGAAAAAATTTCTAATCCCCCTAATTGAGATACAACAGTTGGCATTGCTGTTGAAACAATGGTATTATCCAGGGATGCCATCAACATTCCTAACAACATACCGATTATAACGAGTATACGGCCCCTTTTTGACAAGGTTGACATGTTCCTCACTCCCTTTCTATTTATAATATGACCATATTACTTTAATTAGAGTATATTGGTCAACAAATGAAGTGTATGAATCAACAAAAAGGCTGCCGATTTTTTCTTCGGCAGCCTTTTTAAAGAATTTATTTTTTTGCGAAATCTTCCTTCAACTGTTTGTTTCTTTCCTGCATTTGCGTTAATAGTTGGGGAAGAATTTTTTTTACTTTTTCTGTATCTTTTCCTTCAACCGCTTCTTTTAATTGCTTGCGAAGCTCAAAATGTTTTTTAATTTTCACTGAATTTTCTTTTTTAAATCCTAACTTCTCCATTTCCTTTTTAGCCTGTTCTTTGGTGATTTCACCTTTTTCCAGTTTCGTGTGGATCTCTTTGAATTGTTTTCTAAGTTCATCATGTTTTGCTCTAAACTGCTCCATGATTTGTTTTCTCTCATCGAAAACCTTTTGAAAATCACCAGAAAGCTCAGGGGAGTATTGCTTAACAATATCCATTAAATGATCCTGTCTTTCTTTCACTTTCTCCCCATTCATAGTTGATTGATGGGCTTTATGTGCTACAGATTCTAATGATGTAACCGAATTTGCAGCAAAGGCAGATGTAGGTACCATCACCGCTAAAACTAAAGCTCCTGCTAACAATTTCTTTTTCACCCTTGTAACCTTCCTTTCTTCACTCTATGAAGTGAAAATTTTCTCTTCAGTTACAAGTTTCCCATTTTCCATCCGAATAATAACATCGGATTTTTCCGCAACTTCATGAGAATGTGTCACAGCGATTACACATTTATTATTTTCATGGGCCAACTCTTGAAAAATCGCGACAATTTCTTTTGCCGTTTGCTCATCTAGATTCCCTGTGGGTTCATCAGCTAATATCAAATCCACATTGCAAGATAAAGCCCGGGCAATGGCGACCCTCTGTTGTTGTCCTCCACTTAACTGCAGTACTTTCCGTTTGGCTTCTTCTTCTGTTAAGCCAACTTTCTTAAACCATTCAAGTGCCCTTTGTTTCTTATTTTTTTCCTTTACTTTTGTAATTTCCATGGCTGTTACTACATTTTGTAATGCAGTCATATAAGTGATTAAATTAAAAGACTGAAAAATAATAGACACATGTTTGTTACGATAGGCATCCAGTCCAATCCGTTTTATATCTTTTTCATCAAATAAGACATGCCCGTCCCTTGGAGCATCTAACCCGCTGGCGAGAGCTAAGGTTGTGGTTTTCCCTGAGCCTGATGGGCCTACAATGGTATAAAATTTTCCCCGTTCAAAGGTGAAATTGGCTTTGTCTAATATATTTACTTTTCTTCCACCGCTATGGTAATAGTAAGAAACATCTTCTAATTTTAGAATGGCACTCATATAATCACCTTCTTTATTCATTTTTCGTTAGAATGGTTTTTGGTCTTAAACGCAACACAGAAAGGGTAGGAATCAGGGTAGAAAGAAGGACGATTCCTACTCCCATTGTTCCCATCTTACCTACATCCTGTAAAGTTACACTTACATCAATCTCGTCAATAGCCTCTACCTTCGTTTGTTGTCCGCCAAAGCCCATGACCATACGTAACATTTTCGGTGAGTTTTGCTGTTGCTCCTGGGTCGTGCTAATTTCGTTCTGCAGTAAGGTGTCCCCAATTTTTTGAGATATTGTATTGCCAGTAAATACAGATAAGCCCAGTGCTAAAATTGCAATCATCAACATTTCTACAACAAATTGTCCCATCAATTTTCCTTTTCTTTCCCCAATGGATAATAAAATACCCATTTCTTGTCTCCGTTCTTTTATAGAAAGAAAGACGATTAAACCCAGGATGACTGCCCCAGCTATCGCGACGATATAAACCACTAGTTTTGAGAAAGAAGCTACATTTTCAATAGGCCCCATCATTTGTTGATATAACATTTCATTGGCATCTAATTTATATTTTTCAAAATCAATATTTGTTTTAGCTGCTTCTCCTTTGAAAGATTCCATATTGGTCGGTGAATCTAAATAATAAACAGCCTGATCGATGGTTCCCTCTGTATTGTTATTTTTTAATTGGCTGGCAACAGTGTAAGGCACATAGATTTTATTTGCAGGATTCAAGAAATTAGCTGGTATGCCTAAATCTGTTTCTTCTCCACTATTTTCATAAATACCTACAATGGTTAAGGTCAGGTTTTTCTCTTCATCTGCAGATTTAATTTGCAGGGTGCTTCCAACTTTTAATTCATTATGATCCGCTAATTGTTTTTCAATTATAGCCACAGATTTATTAATATCCCCTTCAGTGAGGGCTCGTCCTGAAAGGATTTTTTCTGTCCCATCATTAAAGGTATCCAGCAAATCTGTGTATACAACTCCACTTAAAGTGACATCAGCATTCATTTTTTGCCCGCCAGGCCCAGCGAAAACTTTTATATTATTATTTTGAGTGGTGGATTCCTCTTCTTCCTCTGTAGTGATGGGAGTAAAACCATTAGCAAGAGCAACTGAACTAGAAATATAATTATACCCACTTACATGATTTAACCCTTTTAACTTACTCGCTTCATCTACAGTTAAAAACGGCATTTCCGAACGGTCCACACCATTTTCCCGCAGTTTTTGTTGATCAACACTTAATGTCACATCACTTCCCAGTTTTTGAATGGCCAAATCACTGGCTTTTTTCGTGGCTGTTTGAATGGAGAAACCGGCCAGGATTAAGTTAGAAATAATCAAGAAAATAACGATTAATACAAGGGACTTTATTTTTCGTTCTTTTACACTAAGAAAAGCCCGTTTCATGAAATTCATGAGTTTACAACCTCCTTTATGTTCCTCACTGCTTATCCTATTAAAAGGGGATGTAGACCATATGAAGTTAAGCTGAAATGACCGTGAAATATTAGAAAACCCCTCGAACATTTTTGCAAGTTGAGGGGTTATACTTTATTAAATTTCATAGTAAAAAGAAAGCCTTCATGGGTATTCTGAAGTTCATATTTAACACCATGGAGTTCTAGCACTTGTTTTACAATATATAATCCTAATCCGCTTCCGCCTGTATTGCGATTTCTGGATTTTTCTACCCGATAAAAGGGTTCAAATAATTGGGCTAAATCCTCTTCTTCAATTTTCCCTCCACAGTTTAAAACGTGAAACAAAAGGCTATTTTTCTCTTCAATTAGTTTTACCCTTACTTCTTCTCCCTCTTTTGCGTATTTCATTGCATTATCTAACACGTTGGCAATCGCCTTTTCCATAAGATTTGGGTCAGCTTCAATAAAAATGCCTTCTGGAATATCTGTTTGGATGGTTAAATGCTTTGTTTGGCTGAAATACTCTAATTTACGAAGAATGGTCTCAATAAGTTCTGATAAACAAATCCTCACTTTTTTAATTTGGAAATTCTTACTTTCCAGTCTCGATAAATCTAGAACTTCCCTTACCAATTTTTCCATATCATTCATAATTTCATAAGAACGTTTTAAATATTTATCTCTATTCTTGAAAGCGCCAATTTGATAAATCATGCCTTCTAGCTGTCCTTTTACTGCTGTAATTGGAGACTTTAAATCATGTGAAATAGTAGCAATAAATTCCCTGCGTTTCTCCTCCATGTCCCGTTCTTTTTGAATATCATCTTTCAGTTTTTCATTGGCTTTTTTTAAGTCTGCCATTGTCCTTTGCAGATTTGAGGAAAGGTTATTTAAACTTTGGGAAAGTTCCCCAATTTCATCTTCTGAATCAACTTCACTTTTTTTACTAAAATCTAAACCGGCCATATGTTTGGCCACTTTATTTAACTGCAAAAGGGGTTTTGTGATCATTCTGGAATAGATGATGGCTCCCGCTACAGACATAATAATCACAATAATCCCAATATAAGGCATAAACATTAGAATGACATTTGCTGCTTCATCAACGGGTTGAAAGGTGGACTCAATGTTTATGAAATATAATCCATCGGAAAAAAGGATCGGCCGTTTTAAGACATACACATCTGGATTGCCATTCTTCCCTCGAATCACTCTTCCTTGGTTCTCTTTTAACCAACTGGCAGGGTCATTCATATCAATATAATTTCGAATGATCTTCATACTTAAATAATCTGAAGGAACATATACAACATTTCCAAATCGGTCCCAAATCATCATTCCCACATTATTCGCGTGGACGAATTCATCTAATATCTCTGTGGCTTGTTTCAGAGGAACCTTCTTCGCATTATCCAACAGGATATTTACTTCATCATTAATCTTATTTATTTTATATTTGTGATAATAAACAGGAAGAAATGAATACAAAATCAAATAAAGTATGAGGGAAAAAATAATTAATAATAACGTTGTGATAAAAAATGTTTTATGGGTAATACTTCTTTTTTTCCATTCCTTAATCAATTTTATAACCTACTCCCTTTACCGTTTTAATATAAGGGACCTCTAATTTCTTCCTCAGGTTTTTAATATGGACATCTACAACACGGGCATCCCCAAAATAGTCATACCCCCAGACTTTATCCAACAATGTTTGCCGATCTAATACTTTTCCCTTTTCCTCCATTAATGCAGTAAGAATATCAAATTCTTTACTGGTTAATACTTTTTCTTCCCCTTTGACATGCACTGTGTACGCATCACAATCAACGATAATATCCTCAAATTGCAACGTGCGTGATAAATGGGTTGGATTGCTTCTTCTTAAAATAGCTTCTACTCGTTTAATGAGAATTTGGAAGGAAAAGGGTTTAGCAATATAGTCATCAACCCCCAGATCAAATCCTTTTACCTGATCCTCTTCTTCCCCCAGGGCTGTTAACATGATAATAGGTATTTGGGATTTATGGCGAATCATCTGGCAAACTTGATATCCGTTCATATTCGGTAACATAATATCCAAAATCACCAAGTCATACGTAGATTCTTTAAAACGCTTAATTCCTTCTAAGCCATCGCTGGCCACATCCACCTGATAACCCTGGGTGCTCAGGAACTCATAAATTAGTTCCTGAATATCTAAATCATCCTCAATCACTAAAATATGATTTTTCACTAAACCACCTCCACATGTATATTGTAGTTTTTTTGTGTGTTTTTTATATGAAGAAGAAAAAGACACCGGTTAGGTGTCTTTTGTCATTTAATAAATATTAATGGTTTAATATCCCCTGGCGGTCCTGGTTGGGGTCATCTATATCATCTAATTGCACTTTTTCCCCGTTGCGGAGAAGAACATATTTCATACTATCTAACAGGGCTTCCCAGCTGGCTTCAATTACGTTAGAAGAAACCCCTACTGTACTCCAACTATCTTTTCCATTCGTAGATTCGATAAGCACACGCACTTTTGATGCAGTCGCCTCATGTTCGCTAAGAACGCGAACTTTATAGTCAGACAGATACATATCGCGAATGGCCGGGAAGAATTGCTCTAATGCTTTGCGAAGGGCATTATCTAAAGCATTGACAGGCCCATTCCCTTCAGCAACCGTGTGCACAATATTATCCTGTACTCGCAACTTCACTGTTGCTTCTGTCATAGCCTCACCATTCTGTTTCTTTTCCATAAGGATTTTTACAGATTCAACAGTAAATACTTCTTCATATTCCCCAAGGCCTTTGCGAAGAAGAAGCTCAAAGGAAGCTTCCGCACCTTCATACTGGTATCCTTGATGTTCAAGTTCTTTAATGTTTTGAATGATTGTCCGGCCTTCTGGGCTGGATTTATCTAAATTAAGATTCATTTCCTGGGCTTTAAACAACAGGTTGCTCTGGCCAGATAACTCGGAAACCAGAACCCGCCTTGTATTCCCTACCACTTCAGGGCGGATATGTTCATAGGTTTCTCCTGCTTTTAAAATAGCACTCACATGCATACCGCCTTTATGGGCAAAAGCACTCACCCCGACAAAAGGTTGGAAGTTCGGCGGAACAATATTGGCAATTTCATATACATAACGAGATACATTGGTTAACTTGCAAATTTGTTCTTCAGAAACCACTTGATATCCTAATTTAAGTTGTAGGTTTGGCAAGATTGAAATTAAATCTGCATTTCCACACCGTTCCCCAAAACCATTGATTGTTCCCTGAACCTGAACAGCCCCGGCTTCAACAGCTGCCAGGGAATTGGCTACAGCCAATCCTCCGTCGTTATGAACATGGATTCCAACAGGTGTATTTAACTCACTTTTCACATGAGTCACAATTTGTGTAATCTCATGGGGCAATGAACCCCCATTGGTATCGCAGAGAACAAGGCAATCTGCACCAGCTTCTGCTGCCTTACGAATGGTGTTTAAAGCATATTCTGGATTGTTTTTATATCCATCAAAAAAGTGCTCAGCATCATAGAACACTTCTAATCCATTTTCTTTTAAGAAACGGACAGAGTCATAAATCATCTGCAAATTTTCTTCTAGTGTCGTTCCCAGGGCATCGGTAACATGGAAGTCCCAGCTTTTCCCGAAAATCGCAACAACTTCAACACCGCTTTCCAGGACCATTTGTAAATTAGCATCCTCTTCAGCTTTAATGCCAACTCTCCTGGTGCTTCCAAAGGCTGCTACTTTTGCCTGTTTCAAATCTAATTGCTTTGCCCGGTGAAAAAATTCCATGGCCTTCGGATTACTGCCTGGCCATCCGCCTTCAATATAATGAACGCCAAGAATGTCCAGTCTTTTTGCGATTTTTAAACTATCATCCACAGAAAGGCTAACCCCTTCTCCCTGTGTGCCGTCTCTTAATGTTGTATCGTAAATATAAATCTGTTTCTTCACGGTCGGTTCCTCCACTTCCTATTCTCCGGTCTCAACAACCGTCATCGCAAACGTTTCCGAATGAACAATTTTTCAGTAAAGTATACCACAATTCATACTCCTATCGCTATATCCCCCATAAAATTCAAACCGCTTTTCAACCCATCCTTTTTTAGCTATAGTATACATATAATCGGTAGGAAAGCGGGAACATGCATTGGTAAGCAGATTTTATGGCACACAAGAATATTTAACGAAAGAAGAAGAGAGACTTGTCAGGCAATATATTCAACAAAACCTGGGGAAAAGGATTCATCCTATAGAAGATCATCATTTGCTAATTGATGAAAATCTGATGACTCCTATGAATCTGGATTGTTTTCATTGCAATCAAGCCCATGGACACAATTGTTGTGAAGGTGGGCAACCTTATTCCATGGAAGGAAAAAACCTTCAATTATTTGAAGAACACGCCTTTTCTATACTAAAGGCCTTTAATCAAGATGGCCGTTATTTATATGCAAAACAAAGAGGACTTTTTGAAAAGACTAATAAAACAAACTATTATCCATGCATTCGAACCTTTCAAGGGAATTGCCTTTTTCTCGTAGAATTGGATGGCCAGCACCTCTGTGCGATCCACCGTTATGCCCTTGATCATGGGATAGAGCCCTATTCACTTAAACCTTTCAGTTGTTCTCTCTTTCCTCTCGAAATCATTCAGGTAGACAAGGACTTATTGGTAACTGCTCTTACACGAAAAACAGAATGTTTTAGCCGTTGGGGTAACTATTATCGAAAAAATTACAGTTGTATTAACCCTACCCTCCTCCCAAAAGGGTATGCAAATGAATATTTCCTCGCTAATAATGCAAAACCTGCCTGGTTATGGGCAAAAGATTTGTTATGTGCTTATTTAGGAATAGAAACAGTTAAAAAAATTGAAAACAACTTACCACTTTGATTATAATATGCAATATGATAATAGTGGAAAGGGTGTTTACCAATGAATTGGAATGAAGAAGCCAATCAGCTTCTGGAAGAACTTGTGAAACCAATCCCGGCTTTTGTTCGTCCTATGGCTAAAAAATCCATTGTAAATAAAGTAGAACATATAGCGCAAGAAGATGGAATGGAAGAAGTGAATCAAGACTGTCTCATTCGGGGATATATTTTATCTTCTCCTGATAAAGATAAAGAACGGATTCTTAAGGTATTGCAATCCAAAAATATTGACCTTACTCCATATAAAGCATTGTTATAAAGAAAAAAAGAGTGCCGCAAAAGGCGCTCTTTATTTATGTTTCACATCATTTACTTCCTTAATTTGATGTTTTTTTTCATCTGCAACATCATCTGTCAATCCATTGGCGGATTTCTTGAACTCTTTTAACGTTTGACCGAAGGATCGTCCGATTTCCGGTAATTTTTTAGGACCGAATACGACAAGTGCGATAATTAGGATTAAAATTAATCCAGGTACACCAATAGATGACATACAACAATCTCTCCTTTTTATTTCAATACTTTTATTATAATCGATTAATGGCTCTGCTATGAACTAGATTACGGATGAAGTATACCACATTTTTTTAAAAAAACATACATTCGGTATATAATTAATTATTGCCATTTGTAAATACTTAGGAGGTTAAAAAATGCACAAGAGATTCCTTTCTTTATTTCCCATCATCTTTTTATTCATAATCTCTGGCTGTAGCACCGCCAAAACTGACCATTTATCCCATAACACTGTACCTGCCAGCGGTGACCAAATTGAAGAAACAAAAGGAATAGACCAATTGCCCTCTTTTCTGGTCAATGTGGATACTTCTATTCAACAAGTGTATCAACTAGCAACTGCAAACGATGAAGTCATAGCCAATATGGCCTGTTATTGTGGTTGTGGGGACAGCGTTGGCCATAAAAGCAATCTGGATTGTTTTATAAAAGAAAAGAAGGCAAATGGAAGCATCATCTGGAACTCCCATGCAATCACCTGCCAAAATTGCCAAGAGATTGCCGCTGAAGCCATCTATTTAAAGAAAAACAACAACAAAAGCCTCCTTGAAATCAGAAAAATCATCGATCAGAAATATAAAGAGGGATTTGCTAACCCAACCCCTACACCCATGCCAGAGAATTAAGGCCTGAATTTTTTCCCTTGCCATGAGTCACGTCGTAGCAATTCCCAATCAATGGCATTTAACACTTCCCATTTTTTTCTGCTCCACATAGGACCGATTAACAAATCCGGTGGCCCATCTCCCGTTAGCCGATGAATAATCATTTCTGGAGGAAGAATTTCCAGGGCATTAACCACCGAACGAATATAGTCATCCTTCTCCATTAATTGAAAGAGACCTGCCTCATATTCTTTTACGAGGGGGGTTTTTTTCAATAAATGAAGGAGATGGATTTTAATCCCCTGCACCCCCATATGAGCGACAGCATCTACTGTTTCCATCATCATTTCTTCTGTTTCTCCAGGCAAGCCTAAAATAATATGGGAACACACACGAATATTATGTTTTCTTAACTTTTCTACTCCCTCATAATAACAAGCTGTATCATGGCCCCTATTAATTCGCTTTCCAGTGACATCATGGATGCTTTGCAACCCTAACTCTACCCAGAGATAGGTTTTTTGATTTAATTCAGCTAATAACTCTACCACATCATCAGGAAGGCAATCAGGTCTCGTAGCAATAGATAAGCCAATGACCCCTTCTTGTTGCAAAATGGTTTCATAGTACTCTCTCAATTCTGCAACAGGAGCATAGGTGTTGCTATATGCTTGAAAATAGCCAATATATTTTGCATTAGGCCATTTTAAATGCTGCCGTTCCTTAACGTCATGAAACTGGGTGATTAAATCGTCCCGCCGTCTGCCAGCAAAATCTCCTGACCCCCGGGTACTGCAAAAGGTGCATCCTCCTGTAGTGATGGCTCCATCCCGATTAGGACAGGTAAAACCAGCATCCAGCATCACTTTAAATACTTTTTCCCCAAACTGTTGCTTTAGGTGATAACTCCAGGCATGATACCGCTTTTCCCCCCAAGTTAGCCTTTCTTCTTGCATGATTCTTCTTCCCCTTTTACCTTTTATTCATATCTCAATAGTATAGCCTTATTTTACAAACAGCGCTATTCACATCATCCTAAATATTTCCTTGTAAGTTTACTTGCCAGGACAATAGGCAAAAGTTTAAAATAGAAGGGTTATGGTGTTCGATTTGAAGGGAGTAATTATAAATAATGAAAAATAGAGACGACATCCGCAATATAGCCATTATTGCTCACGTTGACCATGGAAAAACCACCCTCGTGGATAAAATGTTAATCCAATCTGGGACTTTTCGCTCCAATGAAAAAATCCAGGAAAGAATGATGGACTCTAACGATTTAGAACGGGAACGTGGAATCACAATTTTAGCGAAAAATACGGCCATTCATTTTGAGGGAAAAACCATTAATATTATGGATACCCCTGGCCATGCCGACTTCGGTGGAGAAGTAGAACGGATTATGAAAATGGTAGATGGGGTTCTTCTCGTTGTAGATGCCTTCGAAGGCTGTATGCCCCAAACTCGCTTTGTACTGAAAAAAGCTTTAGAACAAAAGGTAACACCTATTCTTGTTATTAATAAAATTGACAGGGAAAATGCCCGGCCTGAAGAAGTGGTAAACGAGGTATATGATCTTTTCATTGATCTAGATGCCACTGAAGAACAGCTTGAATTCCCTGTGATCTATGCCTCTGGAATTAACGGGACAGCTAGCCTTTCCCCTGATAAGCAGGATCCAGACTTAAAAGTATTATTTGAAGCAATCATTGAACATATCCCCGCTCCTGCAGGTGATACACAAGCACCTCTTCAGTTCCAGGTAACGATGCTTGATTACAATGATTACCTTGGCCGGATTGGGATTGGCCGTGTAACCCGTGGCACCATTAACCGTGGCGATAATATTGCCCATATTGACCGTGATGGAAAGGTGAAAATGGTTCGCGTAAATAAACTTTTTGGTTTTGAAGGTTTAAAACGGATTGAAATCCAAAGTGCAGCCGCCGGAGATATCATTGCACTTGCTGGTGTGGATCAAATTAACGTGGGGGATACTCTTTCTGATGCTGATGTTCAAGAAGCACTTCCCTTACTGAAAATAGATGAACCCACGTTGCAAATGAATTTCCTTGTTAATAACAGCCCTTTTGCGGGGCGGGAAGGAAAATATGTCACCTCCCGCAAATTAAGGGAACGCCTTGATGCTGAATTAGAAACCGATGTAAGTTTACGGGTAGAAGAAGTTACCCCTGACTCTTTTATCGTATCTGGACGTGGTGAACTTCACCTGTCTATTTTGATTGAAAACATGAGACGGGAAGGTTTTGAATTGCAAGTTTCAAAACCTGAAGTTATTATTCGTGAAGTTGATGGGGTAAAATGTGAACCAACTGAACGATTAATCATTGATATTCCAGAAGAATACACTGGACCTGTAATGGAATCATTAGGAACCCGTAAAGGGGAAATGGTCAATATGATCAATAATGGTTTCGGCAGCGTTCGCTTAGAATTTATCATTCCATCCCGTGGCTTAATCGGTTATCGTACAGAATTCTTATCCCAAACCCGGGGGTATGGAATTATGAACCATTCCTTTGATGCCTATCGTCCTGTTGTTCCAGGCAATGTAGGGGGCCGCCATGCGGGAGTTCTTGTTTCTATGGCTACAGGCTCTGCAACAACCTATGGTATGTTATCCATTGAAGACCGGGGAATCCTATTTGTAAATCCAGGAACAGAAATTTACGAAGGAATGATTGTGGGGGAACATACCCGGGATAATGATTTAGTGGTAAATATTTGTAAAGAAAAACATGCAACTAACGTCCGTTCTGCAACAAAAGAAGAAACGGTTAAATTAAAAACCCCTCGTCTCTTAAGTTTAGAAGAAGCTTTAGAATACCTGAACGATGATGAGTATTGTGAAGTAACTCCTAAATCTATTCGTCTTCGCAAGAAACACTTAACCAAGTCCGAAAGGGATAAGGCTGCAAAACAAACTAAATTTAGCGATGCCACAGTTTAAACATAAAGAAAGCCGCTTTTGTTGTTTCAAAAGCGGCTTTTTTCTTTCTCTTTTTATTGGCCATAAGGAATCCAATCACTAATACCATTTTTATCTGAACCCTGGGGTTTTTCATTGTTTTTTGGCGGATTGGAAGGCTCCGTTGGTTGTTCTGTCCCAGGTTCTGTTGTGCCTCCGCCAATAATCGGCGGTTCAGAAGATCCCCCAGAATCCTTATCATCATCAACCTGTTCCTCATCAGAATCAGGATTGCCCTCTGGATTTTCCTCTTCAGGTGCAGGAACCGCCTGGGAATCATCTTCATTCATATCCATATTCTGTTGCTTTTCATCCCCTGGTGTCTTCTTGGCCAACCCAATACCAGCAGGTGAATTATTATACTGCGACACCATCTTTTCATCTAAATTCATTGCTTCTAAAAGAACCGCCCGAATTTTCTCAAGGGCTTCTAAAGGAATCAATGTACGGCTTATTTCTGGTACCCAATATTCCCCTTCATGAGTAAGAGAAATTAAGTTCTTAGGATCGATTTTGGAAAAATCACCAAATAACCCTCTCATTTGATTGAGTGATAAATCTGTTTTAATATTTTCTCCGATCACATTTAGAATGTTGAACACTTTGGTCATCCCAGAAAAAGTTTTCAATTTATTTAACACAGCCTGAATGACAAGCTGTTGCCGGGCATTTCGGTCATAGTCTGTGGAAAAATAGTCAATTCCCCTATCATCATGGCGATGGCGAACAAATCCCAGTGCTTGCTCCCCATTTAAAGTTTGTAAACCAGGCTGCAAATCAATAGCCGTCCCATCTGTAGGATCATGATAAAGCAAACGTTTATCAACATTGACTTCAATACCGCCCAACTCATCAACCGTTTGGCGGAAACTATCAAAGTTAATCATCACATAGTTGTGAATAGGAATACCATAAATACTTTCGATTGTTTCCTTTAAAAGGGATACGCCATCGGTGGTAGGAATCTCTCCCCTCCCTAATGCCTCTTCTTTTAATTCTTCTCCCCGCTTCATCACAGAATTAATTTTGCGATCAAGATTTTCTCCAGGAATAATTACCCTGGTATCCCGGGGAATGGATAACAAACGAACTGTTTTTTCCTTTGGATTAAAAACAGCCAGCATCATCACATCTGTTAAATCCCCGCCATGGGTTCCTCTTTTATCCGAACCTAAAATAAGAACGGAAAGAGGCCGATCCGTATGATACTCTTGTTCCTGTCCTTCAGTTACATGATTAATAAGGTTATCCACTCGCCACAATATATTGCCTGTAACAATACCAATAATAAATTGTATAGCCAGAACGAAAGAAAACCATTTTGATTTAATAAATTTATGCATAGTTCATTTCCCCTTCTTTAACCCATTAATACGATAATGGATTTAACGAGGGATTTCAATCTTTTTCATCCAATCTGCCAATTTCTCAAATACTTCCTCTTTTTCCGGTTCATTAAAAAGTTCGTGGTATAATTCCGGCCATTCAATATACTGGATTGGGGAATTATTGTACATACGTTCCACCCAATTTTTTGTTTTCCTTTGATCAACAATTTGATCTTTTCCCGCCTGCATGACCAGTGTAGGGATAGAAGGGTATAGATCTGTTTCTTCTATGGATAATTCCATTTCTTTTTTTAATTCCAAATACCATCGAACACTTACTTTTTTAATAATTAAGGGGTCTGTTTGATACTGATGAACAATAGCGGGATCTCTGCTCACATGTTCAGGCCTTATACCAGAAGGTAAACATAATGATGGGTGGAATCGATTGAATATCCCAACCATCCCTTCTAAAAAAGGAGAAACTTTTCTCACTAATCCTAAACAGGGTGAGGTCACAATGACTCCTTTTAAAACCTCAGAGGGGTATCTTTCCAAATAACGAATGACAAGTAATCCACCCATACTATGGCCAAATAAAAATACAGGTTCCTGAATTTTCCTTGCTTCGTTCACCCATTGATTCACAATATGATAATAATCGGCAAAATGATCGATATGTCCTTTTTTCCCATAGGAACGCCCTAACCCTGGCAAGTCACCACCAAAAACACAATAACCTGCTTCATTTAATTTCTTTGCTACCCATTGATACCTGCCAAAATACTCCCCAGAACCATGAATAATGACCACTGTTCCCTTTGGCTGCTCCACCTGATGTATTTCTTTATAAATGTTCATATTATGTATCCCCCTTAATAGGACCTGTTACGAAATGGATACAAAAATCCTCCCATAGAGGGAGGATTTTTAAGTATCTATATCAATGACTAGGATATCCCTGTTCAACACATGATAAATAGTCAGCTACTTCAGCCAGTTTGCTTTCTGCAGCCCAGGAAATAGGCAACGGGATTTCAAAATCAGGAAAGCGTTTTACAAACCCTCCTTGAAAAACACAGGGTTCACCAAAACGAACCATCTTCATTGATTCAACATGTTCCTCTTTAAATGGGATATCCAACAAATAAAGTTGATGGGTGGAAGCGTCTTGAATATTCATTCGAAAAACGGGCTCTTCCTTGCTTCCTTTTCGCTTAAATCCCTGTTGCAAAAGAACTTCTTCCACAATTTTCAGAGGACGAGAAACCCCTACTAAATCCTTATTACTTCTTACCATCCCTTGATTCCCCCTTATAAATCACATTCACAGGAACAAGACAACGAAGAAACAAATAAAATAAAAATTATCATTTTATTTTATTTGTCACTATCTTATCACAAATAGTTTTTAGAAAATTATGACGAATTATCGAACATTTTTTGTCTATTTATAAATCTATCCGCCAAAAGAATCTTCTGTTAAAATTTTAGACACAACCTGTTGCAGAAATGAAACATAAATACTATTATTAAGACATACTATTCACTGATTTAGTGACATACTATTTGTTACAAGAAACCAATCAGGAATTATAAGGAAAGGACAGGGAAAATGGATACAAAAACCAGTAAGCAATTGAATGATATTTTGAACTCAGAAAATATCCGCTTTAACTTATCCGTAGCGGAACTTGTAGAAAAAGCTGTTACAAATAACGGCAGCAAATTAACCTCTACGGGAGCAATTTCCTCTAAAACAGGAAAGTATACTGGACGTTCGCCAAAAGATAAATTCATTGTTGACGAACCTTCCGTGCATGATAAAGTTGATTGGGGTTCAACAAATCGTCCTTTCACTCCTGAGAAATTTGACAAACTTTATCAAGATGTGCTCAATTACCTTGATGGAAAAGAACTTTTTGTATTCGATGGTTATGCTGGTGCAGACCAGACTTATCGTTTGCCCATTCGTGTAGTTAACGAATATGCATGGCACAATCTTTTTGCTCGCCAATTGTTTGTTCGTCCTACAGACGAAGAATTACAATCCCATCAAGCTGAATTTACCGTTGTTAGCGCTCCTGATTTTGAAGCGGATCCAGCTGTACATGGCACTAATTCTGAAGCATTCATTATTGTTAACTTTGCGAAGAAAATCGTTCTTATTGGTGGAACCAAATACGCTGGCGAAACGAAAAAATCCATCTTCAGCGTAATGAACTATATCCTTCCACAAAAAGGCGTATTATCCATGCACTGCTCTGCAAATAAAGGGGATAACGGAGATGTAGCTTTATTCTTCGGTTTATCTGGAACTGGTAAAACCACCCTCTCTGCTGACCCGAACCGTTTCCTTATTGGGGATGACGAACATGGCTGGTCTGACAATGGCGTTTTCAACATTGAAGGCGGATGCTATGCTAAATGTATTAACCTGACTGAAGAAAAAGAACCTGAAATCTATCGTGCAATCAAATTCGGTTCTGTGCTTGAAAACGTAGTTGTTGATGACAAAAACCGTGTTGCTGACTATGATGACAACAGCCTTACTGAAAATACACGGGCTGCTTACCCAATTGACTACATACCAAATGCGTTAATTCCTGGTGTAGCAGGCCATCCTGAAGTTGTTATATTCTTAACAGCTGATGCTTTCGGCGTATTGCCTCCAATCTCTAAATTATCTAAAGAACAAGCAATGTATCACTTCATGTCTGGATATACAAGTAAATTAGCTGGTACTGAACGTGGCGTTACTGAACCTGAAGCAACTTTCTCTACTTGCTTTGGTGCACCTTTCCTTCCATTAGCACCTTCTGTATATGCAGAAATGCTTGGCGAAAAAATCGATAAACACAATGCAAAAGTTTATCTTGTAAATACCGGTTGGTCTGGTGGCGCCTATGGTGTTGGTAAACGTATGAACTTACCATACACTCGTGCTATGGTAACGGCTGCTCTTAATGGGGAATTAGAAAAATCCGAATTCGTTGAACATCCTGTATTCGGTGTATCTGTACCAAAATCTTGCCCAGGTGTACCTTCTGAAGTTCTTGATCCTCGCGAAACTTGGGCTGATAAAGCTGCATATGATGGTCAAGCTCAAAAACTTGCTGCATTGTTTGTAGATAACTTCAAAAAGTTCAACAACGTTTCCGAAGCACTCAAAAACGCAGCTCCTAAAGCTGAATAATGATTAAAAACAGCAACCCCGGCTGAACCGGCGGTTGCTGTTTTTTTTTGCTCTTTCTTTGCCATGTTCTGGACAAGTTTTTTTTACGTAAAGAGTATGCTATAATAACATTATAAGTTTCAGAACTTATCGGTATAAAAGCGGGTTACCTTTACCAAATGGAATGAGGTGTTGACCGTGCAAACCGTAACACTTGGCACTATAGTTGACAGCATTACCCCTGAACTTTATCCAATTTTGACGGAAAGAGAACGTAATGCGGAAATTGTTTTGCGTGACGGTATGCAATCCCTTGACCGGTATGATGTTCTGGAAATTGTCGCAGCAACGATACATGAAAAAAGGGACGTTCTTTTTCATTGAACGTCCCTTCTTTATGCCTTTTTTACAGCGTTTCGCACCTCAATGATAAAAGCTTCTGTTACCCTGGATAAGCTATTTTTTGGTTGAAGAAATGAGAGCCATCTGTTGTGTTTTTCTCCTGAAAAAGCAACAGTGCTAATTTCCCCTGTTTTTATTTCCTTGCGTACCGTTAAATGGGAAATAATTGAAAATCCCAATCCTGCAATTACCCCTTCTTTCACCCCTTGATTACTGCTAAATTCATACACTTTTCTTGGCTGTAATTGATGTTCTTCAATAACCAAATCCCCATAGGTTCTTGTGCCAGATCCTTTCTCCCGTAACACCCATATTTGGTTTTGCAATTCCTCCCAACGAATGTATCTTTCCTTTGCCAAAGGATGATTTCCAGGCATGATTATAATCATTTCATCTTCCATAAAAGGGGTTATTTTCAAATCCGGAGATTGGACATCTCCTTCAACCAATCCAATATGGATTTGCCCATTTTTCACCCACTCTGCCACCTCTTCCGTATTCCCAATCCACACCTGAGATTCTACAGAAGGATATTTAGCCATAAAACGTGCAAGAATGCCAGGGACTAAATACTCCCCGACGGTAAAACTTGCCCCTATTTTCAAGGAGCCCATCACTACATTTTTTAAGAGATATATTTCTTCTTTCGCATCTTCATAATGGCGTAGAATTTCTTTTCCATGCTGGTATAAAATTTCCCCGGCTCTTGTTAATTCTACATACTTAGGAGACCGATGGAGCAATTGAACTTGAAACACTTCCTCTAAATTACGAATCGTTAAACTAACCCCAGGTTGAGACAGGTGATGTTCTTCTGCAGCTCTTGAAAAACTCTTTTTCTCAACAACACTTAAAAATATCCGCAGAGATTCAATCATACTATATCCCTCTTTTTTAAAATCTATCATAACAATTTCTTATGATTACTATTTAATATCCGAATTTCCCATAATAAAAAATTATCGCTATAGTAAAACCTAGAAGTATAGTTGTTAGTAGGGGAGAGAATTCAAATGAAAAAACAAAGGTTAAACTGGGCGATTGGCATAGGAATTCCACTGGCTATTGCCTTATTTGCAAAATTAATTTCAACCTTGCCTTTTTTAAAAATTATGGGGTTTCTTGTATTGGCCATTTTGCTAGGCATTCTCTGGAATGCTCTAATTAAAATCCCTAAAGGGGCAGAAGCTGGCATTCAATTTACCAGCAAGAAACTCCTCAGGGTGGGTATTATTCTTTTAGGAATGCGCCTGAATTTCATCGACTTAATTAACGCAGGCCCAAAAATTTTTGCTTTATCAATTATAGACATTCTTTTCGCTCTAAGTCTAGTTTACGCTTTAGCCCGATGGATGGGTGTAGATAAAAAACTGGGAATATTAACAGCCAGCGGAACAGCCATATGTGGTGCGGCTGCCATTGCTGCTATTGCACCCCAGGTAAAAGCCAAAGATCAAGAAATCGCAATTAGTGTAACCATTGTTGCGGTTCTTGGCACTTTTTTTACTCTGGTCTACACTTTTTTATTCCCCTATCTTGGCCTATCTAATTTAAATTACGGGGTTTTCTCCGGGGCAACACTCCATGAAATCGCCCATGTTATGGCTGCTGCCGTACCAGGAGGAAATAATGCTATAGATGAAGCTATTATTGTTAAATTGTCCCGTGTCGCCCTTCTTGTTCCTATTGCCCTGGGAATTTACTTTCTTTTTAATCGGTCAACAAGAAAAGGTCCAGAAAAACAACGTCCTGGCATACCCGTTCCCTGGTTTATTTTAGGTTTTCTTTTAGCCAGCGGCATTAATACTCTGCAAATCATTCCACAAACCTTAACCCAATTCATTATCGAAATCGCTTATTTATGCATTGCTATGGCCATGGCAGCCCTGGGCTTAGGCATTCATACTTCTTTATTCAAAAAAATTGGATACAAACCATTTTTGGCTGCCTTTATCGGATCGATTTTACTGTCTATACTAGGCTATATCCTTGTACAATATGGGGGCCTGGGTTACTAAGCCCTTGTATAATACCAGACCCCCTGGACATCAGGGGTCTTTTTTATTTCTCCCTTTTCTAACAAATACGCCAAATGGGAAAAGGTCTCCCCTAAAGCAAAACGCTCTTCATGAATGGTTAACTCTCGTTGGAATAAAGCCTTCGAAATTTGGAAAGCGGTCATTTCCCCTTTTAAGGCTTCATAGGTTTCTACAATACGTACCTGATGATGTTCCATAATTTCTTGTATTCGTTCCCTTGCATTACTAAACACAGGGCCATGGCCAGGTAGAACCCAATTGATTTCTAATTGGTTCATTTTCTCTAACGAAGATAAATAAGTAGCCAGGGGGTTTTCATCCCCAAATCCTAAATAAGAAATATTAGGTGTGATTTTTTTTAGCAGATGATCCCCGGAAAATAATATTTTTTCTTCAGGCTGATAAAAACAAAAATGCCCCTCTTCATGGCCTGGCGTATAAAGAGCATGAAATGTTAACTCCCCAATCTCCATTGTATCCCCTTCCTGCAAAAAATGGGTAACATTAGGGAAAGGGCGAACCATTGGAAAAAAGCTGCCATCATGCTCTACTAATTCTTTTAAAACCTTTTCTTCCATTCCAGCTTGAAAATAAAACTTCTCACTCCTCTTCTGTTGTTCTTCAGTCCAATTCTCTTTTCCCCGTTGATATGCTACTTTTCCCATTGCTACATCTGCGCTGGTTTGCTTTTGTAAATGTCCTGCATAACCAAAATGGTCGGGATGATAATGGGTTACAATAATTTTTGTTATATCTTTTTCATTAAGGCCATGCTGGGAAAATGCCTTTTGCCAGGTATCCACCGTTTCTTGCCGATAAAGACCTGTATCAATCACCGTCCAATCATTATGATTCTGGCGGGCTAAATAACAATGAATATGATTTAAACGGAAAGGTAAAGGAATGGTCACTTGAGCAATTCCGTATTTTTTAAAAAAATGTTCCAACTTTATCCACTCCTTTTTCAAGTATACTTAAAGTAAATAAAAAAATTAGGAGGAAACCATGCTGAATCCATGCGTTGCCCATCGGGGATGGTCCGGCCAATATCCTGAAAATACACTCTTGAGCATTGAAAAAGGACTATCTCATCCCGTTGTGAATATAATTGAAATGGATGTCCAATTAAGCCGTGATGGAATTCCCATTATTATACATGATTATACCTTAGAACGAACCACGAATGGCACTGGATTCGTGGGAGACTACACATTTAAGGAGTTAAAAAAATTAGATGCAGGTTCCTGGTTTTCCCCAAAATACAACAGGGAAACCATTCCCTCTTTAGAAGAAGTATTTCAGTTATTTAAACCATTTTCTTATCAGGGGAAAAAATTAAATTTAGAAATTAAAAGAGGGGCAGACTTTTACCCGGGAATTGAAAAAAAAGTGGTTTCCCTTATTCAACGCCATGGGCTAGAATCTTCAATCATTATTACTTCATTTAATCATGAAACGATACGTACATTTGCACAGGTTGGACCGGAAATCTTGCGAGGCTTGCTTATTTATGGCGTTCCTGTTTTAACCCATGAGCTCCTCCGTTATACCCGCTCTACCCTATTATCAATGTGCTATCCCTATTTGACCCCAACGTTTATCAAGCCATTTCTGAACCAGGGCATCCAATGTATTGCCTGGACTGTTGATGACCCGCAACATATGAAGCAAATTGCTTTCATTGATTCTCGCATCGCCATTTGCACCAACCACCCGGAACGTTTTTAAGTTTTACTTTTAGGAAAAAATGGGTATCCAATGATGAAAACTTAAAATAAAAAAATATAAATAGTCAAATGGTGAATCCTAGGGTAATATTAGTTTATAAAAAGCGAACAAAATTCTACAAAATTCGCCATTTTCGGGGGATTATCTTCATGGATCTTATTAAATTTTTCTTTTATTCCATACCAGAAATGTTTCTGATTGTAGCATTTGTTCTTACCCTATCGGGATTTTCCATAAAAGAGAAAAGAACACATTATTTCATTACTTCCATGTTATTAGCTTGTTTTGTTGGGATTCTTAACCATTCTCAATTTGACGATTCCATACGCTTGTCATTGCAATTTTTTATCACACTTGCCGTTGTAAAATTAGTTTTCAATATCCCAATTCTACGGATTTTTATTTGTCTGGTAGTCTTTCTCGTTACTTTGCAAATTACGGAATTATTAACTTTTACAACCCTTTCCACAATAACTGGAAATAATGTCGAACAAATGAAACAATTGCCTTTTCTCATCTTGGTCGGAGGATGGATTGATTTAATTATATTATTAATCATCTATTTGGTTGTACGCCGATACGACTTCTCCATTTTCAAAAAAAACCTGGGTGAGGGTACCCCTGCAAACATTTCTATTTATACGTACATTATTTTATCTTTTATGTATTTGCTCACCATTGTTTTGGAATTCTTATTCACCAATGAAAAAGAACTTTTTAACACAGGTCTTCTTACCTTAATTTTCTTTCAAATTTTATTGATCCTTTTAATTAAAGAAATGATTCATTCAAACCAACGAGACACAGAATTACAAATATATAAAGAGTATATCGATAATGTGAATTCATTATTTACAACAATTCGGGCCCAACGCCATGATTTTTCCAATCATATACAAGTTCTTTATATATTTGCCAAACAAAAAGATCATGAGAAAATGATTCAGTATTTAGAAGAATTAACAGGGGAAATAAGATCAATCAACGAAGTGCTTCTTTCAGATAATCCGGGATTAAGTGCCCTTTTACAGACAAAATTGGCTCAATTTCAACAGGAAGGCATCCATTTAGATTTAAAAATGCATTCCAGCTTAACAGAAACAAGTATTAAAATGGTGGAACTCAATCAAATCATTGGCAACCTGTTAGATAATGCGGCTGATGCTATTCGCAATAGTGGATATCCTTGCAACCACATTAAACTTACAACCCAACGAATAGATGGGAAAGTAAGGATCCAGGTTCAAAATCAACGTCCTCTCATTCCATCATCTCTGCAACGGAAAATTTTCGAATATGGTTTTTCTACGAAGGAAAATCATACTGGAATTGGCCTTGCCATTGTCAGTGACCTGGTGAAAAAAAATCGAGGGACCATCAAATTAGAAAGCAACGACAACACAGGGACCCTCTTTACCATTGAGTTTCCCTCTAAGAAAAAATATAAATAAGGAGACCGAGTATGCCACATTCCACTTCTCAATCTCCTTTATGGACCAGGGATTTTATCATCACAACCCTGGCTAATCTTTTTTTATTTATTAGTTTTCAAATGTTAATCCCTACCCTTCCCCCTTATATTGAAAAACTGGGAGGGGATAATTTTATCGTAGGCTTAGTCATTGGCATTTTTACTCTATTCGCCTTGCTTGTCCGCCCCTTTGCAGGAAAAGCAACCAATGATTTTGGCCGCAAACCGGTATTAATTGTCGGGCTTATTTTAATTACCCTATCTGTCACAGGATACTATTGGATGAGCACTTTTTTACTGGTACTGCTTCTCCGCATTCCCCACGGAATCGGTTGGGGAATGTCAACGACTTCTCTGGGTACCATGATTTCAGATATTATCCCGCCCCAACGACGGGGAGAAGGAATGGGTTATTATGGCCTTTCCAGCACGCTGGCTATGGCATTATCCCCCTTATTAGGAATCTGGGTCATGAATGAAATGGGATTTGGCTATGTATTTTTTATTTCCACACTTTTAGCAGTCATCTCTGTTCTGCTTTCTTTTTTAATTAAAGACCATCGCCCAGATGATTTACGAAAAACAACAAAAAAAGAGCCTTTCCTGCAATCCATTGTAGAAAAGAAAGCCCTTTTTCCTACCTTATTAGCTTTGTTACTAGGATTTACTTACAGCGGAATTGTCACATTTATTACTCTCTTTGGCGTTGAAAAAAACATTCCCAATGTGGGTTGGTTCTTTTTTGCTAATGCTGTCATGGTCATGATTGTCCGTCCCCTGGCAGGAAAAATATTTGATCAAAAAGGTCATACCTATGTATTATTTCCTGGGGCCTTTTTCTCAATCACAGGTTTACTTCTTCTTTCTTTTTCCACTAGCACAGTGAGCTTAATTTTTGCGGCCCTTTTTTATGGCATTGGTTTTGGCATGATTCAACCTGCCCTGCAAGCCTGGGTCATAAATCGAGTTCCCCCTCACAAACGTGGTGTGGCTACGGGTACTTTCTTTTCCGGTTTTGATTTAGGAATCGGCCTGGGATCCATGATTTTAGGTTTATTAGCCCGGTTTACCGGTTATGGTATGATGTATCGTTTGTCTTCACTATTGATGGTTATGTATTTGGTAGTGTACGTGGGGTATCTTGTTAGAAGTAAAACTGCAAAAGAACGGGGAGAATCTCCTACTAATTAGGGGGGGAGGTTCTCTTTTTTTATATTAAAAATTAAATTCTACTTTAATGTTTTTATTTATATTGTCAAAAGGCGCATCCGGGCTTCCATTCAAGCCATAAACCGTTAATGCATCTTTAAGGCTTTGTAATATTTCAAATTGTTTTTCTATGAGATTTTCCGTAATTTTTAAAGAAATAAGTTCCCATTTGCGTGGTAAACCTTTATCCCAATATTCTCTCAACTTTACAGGTAATGGTGTACCTTTCCACATCAAAATAAAGTGATAATCATAGGGTTCTTCCCGCTCACGAAGCCCCCATATTAAGATTACATTTTCCTGATGGTCAATTGTCCATATAGACGGTCTTAGAGTAAAGCATGGATTTCCCGGATTCGGTATTGCTCTTGCCTCGATTTCAGCCTTTTCTTCTTTTGTTAGACGCGCATTTACAAATGCCATTTTTTTCTCTCCTTTTAGTCATCAAACTTGATTTGTTTATATAAAACAAATTTATATAATGCAAAAACAAAAAATACAAAGCACAAGCAACCCACTATGAATCAAAATGTGTTAACTATTAGTAACAGATTTTGATTTAAAAATAAATCCACTACCCAAAAACATTATTACAACAATAATAATTATTTTAAAGATAATTCTCTTTATTGCTCCTATTAGCCTTTCCTGCAAATATTCAAACATTTACATATATTACCAACTTTGATTTTTTTATGAAATCATACCTCCTAACTAATAAAAATTTTTTCTTTTTAATAAAAAAGGCTTTCTATCCCTTATGTATCTTTTTCTCAACTAAAATTTATCACGCCCATCTTTTGAAATATACCAAATCTTATTTCCTAATCATCCATATAAATACAAAAAGGCTACCCAATGAGGTAACCTAATCTATTATCTCGATCCAAGAAGGAGTTCAAGGGTTAGCAATATAGATCCATCATGATAATCGAAGGTCCCTGTCTTAACTGCCACCACATAAGTCATGGTTTGCAAGCGATTAAGAAATTGCATAATGCCAGCTTCAGGGCCATTTACTGACATAGTGGCAGACCATGTCTTCCCTCCTGGCGCAGTTCTAGTACCACCTGCTTCTGTGCCTGCTCCGCTAGTTTCTGTCCCCTCTGTCCCTTTTCCTCCAGTCGCCGTGCCTCCTGTTGCTGTTGGTGCCCCCCCTGCTGCTGCTGCCTCTACCATTCTAGTTAGGACCACACCTGTTTCCCTTGCAATTCGATTAAAGGCATCCCAATATAAAGCGGATTGGTTAGAAGGAGGTATTCGTTCTACTAATTGATTCACCTCTGTTTCCATTGCGCTTACCTGTTGCTCTAGATTTTTTTCCTTTCCAACCCAATTTCTAATTTCATCCCATTGGGTTTTTAATTCTGCTTGTTGATTTTTTAACTCATCAATTTTTTCAATAATGGGGGTAATCCAATAGGTGGAGACAAGATAAATTGCCAAAACGACGACAAAAGAACCTACAAGAATCTTTTCTCTTTTGTTAAACTTTCTCATTTCTTTTGGTTTCCTTTCCTATTCATCTCGAAAGAAAATTCAATCCCACCTGTTCCCCCGGAGGCATTATTCAGTTTTACATTCATTAAATTCGGATTTTGTTGCAGATAAAGATAATAACTAATCAAACTTTGTGTATCCCCTGTCCGTCCTGATACTTTAATAGATTGATTATCAAAATTAAACTGGGTAAAGGTGATCGTTCCCGGTGTTGCAGGTGCAATTAAACGATAGGTTTGAATAGGATCAATATGTTGATTGGATACTTCTCTTGCAGATTTTAATACACTTGTTTGCATTTCTTGCAAATCTTTTTGTTTTTGCAATAACTGTGATATTTCTGTCCGTTCATTAATGTTTCCCTGTAACCTGCCTATACTTGCCCGAACATAGGCCTGGGAACCATACTGATATAAAAGGCTGAAAAACATAAAACCGGTAATCAAAACTAAGGCATACACATAGAGGGGAGTCTTTTTTAATAATTTAAAAGCAACCCGATCCACATAAAAATTAACTTCCACTGCTTTTTTTATGGTCAATCCGCGACAGGGAAGATAAGGATCAGAGATATGTAGTAAGGAAATAGACATTATTTCTTCAATATGTTTTCTTACCGCCTCTTCATGTTCCTTTTCTCCAAACACGATAATTTGCTCTATTCGGGCATGTCCCTCTCCACTATTCCAACTCATTAAAGTGCGAGAGATTTCCTGTTCCCAATCTTGTTTCCCTGTGGAAAAAGGAAGGTATCTGGAATAAACCATTTTTCCTTTAGAAAAAATAGCTAACATCATGCGGCTTGTATCTGTGCGAATAAGAAGGAGATTTTCTTGTAACTGACCGTTTAACTCTTGGTCTAGTAAAATGCCTTTGTAAATAGAAATAGGTTCAATCGTAAGAGAAAATAGGGTTAATCCTGCATTATGGATGGCTTCTGCAATGTTATTTACCAGAGTCTTATCCATCGCTACAAGGACATACTCCCCCTGTACTTCATCTCTCTTTTTTCCTACATGCTTTTCCATTGGATAGTAACGAATCACCAATTCTTCTGGATTTACTGGAAATTCAGTCTGGGCGCGAAACTGAATGGCACTGGCTAATTCTTTTTTATTGATTTGCGGAAGGTCAATATGCCTAATAAAAAAAGGCGCTTCTTCAACAAATACAGAGACATGGGTTTCCCTGATGTTTTTTTTCAACAATAATTCTTTAATGGCCAACCCTAATTTATCAGGCTTCAGAATCTGGCCGTTTTTCACAATTCCTTCAGGAAGAGGCTCGGTTTCATTGTGAATGACTTTCCATTTCCTTCTATGTTTCTGTTCTACAATCACCCTTATTTGTTCTTCTCCAATTTGCACGCCTGTTTTATTCATTAGGGCACCACCTTCTGCTCGACAATTTCCACATGGAGTGTTTTGAATCCAACGCCTGCTGGCAGGTTCGCAAAAGCATTTTGATTATAAGTAAAATTCATATTTCCTGTTACCAGTCCCAGAATTCCGCTTAAAAGCCCGGATCCTATGGTTAGTTGATTTCCGCCAAGATACCCGTTCACCTCCAAATGCCCTGCCACGGACACATTTCCTGAGGTAGGGTCTGGCAAATTAGTATATCGATTATAGCCCTGGGCAAAAAGAATGCCATTCACCTGTAACCCTGTTACCGCTCCCAAAAATTCAATGTTTTGTTTTGCTATAATATTTAAATTGGTATTAACAAGTGTTGCTCCTCCAACAGATACTGCTCCAGAAAAGTTTCCATTTACAACAATGGTTCTATTGGCAAGAGAAATTCCTAATAGATCAAGCCCTGTCATATCACAATTTCCATCTACAAAAATCACCTTATGATTAGGACCCAGTCCTAAGAGGGAAATATTCGATAAATTGCCATTTACATAAATTCCTTCCCTTTTTGCTACTTCCCGGGCATGATCAAAATCAAATAATGGCATAGGCATGAAGGGTCTGACTGCTTTTTCACCGTTGGATAAACCCTGTACCTGGATATTGGCTAAGGAAGTACTGCTGACAGTACCATTAATGTTTGGCGGAGAAGATAAAAGTCCCGAATTGGCCATTTGTACTACCCCATTGCCATGGACATTCCCATTGACTGTAATGTTATGTAGATTTAATAATACTGACAGGGTGTTTATGGATGTATTCCCATTGGCATAAATGGCATAGTTTAAAGGGAGCATACTATACCCTAAAGGTTGCCGAATCCAGGCCGAAATTTTCCTTGTTTCATTTTGATAAGTTCCTGTTGAAAGAAGGGTGTATCCAATATTTTCTCCACTGGCATTTGTTTTCGGGGTAACCGTTACTTGATATGCCCCCCCGTTAAAATTAGGGTCAGAAAAAGAGGTTTCCGGATCCTGTCCGTTTACTATACTTGTATCCACATCATTGATGGCTCGTTGCAAACCGCCTTCAGCAATATAGTAAGCATTATTTTGTTTCAATTGTTTTTGTGAGTGTTGTAAATCAGTACGAGCAAACAATAAGACTGTTACAAGAGCCAGCATTAATACGCTCATAATGATTAAAGCCATGACCAGGCTTTGCCCTGATTCATTGCGTATTCTCCACATACCTATTTACCCCTTATCCCTTCATTATTTTTCATTATAGGAATAAAAAGGTTATTTCAAACAAACAAAAAAAGAGCGATAATCTTCGCTCTTTCACTCCTTATCTAGAACCTACAATTAATTGTAAGGTACCCATGACAGTTGAGGTATCCCGATAATCCATCGTTCCTGTTTTAACTGCTGTGACATAGGCCATGTTTTGCATTCGTTTAATAAATTCCATAACACCACTTTCAGAACCACTGACACCCAGGGTAAATGTTCTACTTTTGCCCACTGCAGCGGCTTCTTTCCCTTCATCCATTCTCGTTAGCGTTGTTCCTGTTTCCCCGGCAATCTTATTAAAAGCGTTCCAATACAATGCAGATTGGTTCGCTGGGGCAACCTTTTCCATTTCTTGATTGACTTCGGTTTCCATGGCATTTACTTGTTGATTTAATTTATTCTCCTGTCCAATCCAGTTTCTGATTTCACCCCATTCCCCCCGTAATGCGGTTTGTTCTACCTGTAAAATATCTATATTCTCCATAATGGGTTTAATCCAATAATTGGAGACCACATATAAGAGAAAGACGATAAAAAAAGAAATGATTAATAATCTTTCCCGTTTATTTAAGGGTCTCATTAGCTTGCACTCCCTTTCCGATTCATTACAAGGGAAAATTGAACTCCACCTGTTCCACTGGAAACATTATTCAAAATGACATTCATTAAGTTAGGATTTTGTTGCAAGTGCAGGTAATAATTAATTAAACTTTGCACATCACCTGTTCGTCCTGCTATTTTAATCATTTGGTTATCAAACACAATCTGGGTAAAAGCGATGCTCCCTGAGGTGGGTGGGGCAATAAGTTGGTGCGTTTTAATGGGATCTACATGCTGTGCACGTATTTCCCCTGCTGTTTTTAACACATTAGCCCGAATGGCTTCCAATTGATTTTGTTTTTGTAACAGGCTCTGAATCTCTGTATGTTCACTAATATTCCCTTTTAACAATCCAATTTGTGCCCTTACGTAGGCCTGAGACCCATACTGATATAAAAGGCTCAACAACATTAATCCAGTTATAATGGCAAGAGCATAGACATGAATGGGGGTTTTTCTCAATATGTTAAAAGTTACCCGATCCACATAAAAATTGATTCCATCATTCTTTTTCAAGGCAATTCCTTTACAGGGGAGGGATGGATCAAATATATGCAGGACAGAAACCGATATCGTTTCGTCCAATTCATTTTTTATGTCTTGCACATGTTCCTCATCACCATACAGAACAATTTGTTGCACACGCCCATGTACATCTCCGCTATTCCAACTTTTTAAGGTTCGGGATATTTCATGTACCCAATGTTGTTTTTCTGTAGAAAAAGGAAGATACCGTGAATGAACCATTCGCCCATTGGAAAAAATAGCTAACATAAGCCGGCTTGTATCGGTACGTACAAGGAGGAATTTTTCTTCTAACTGATTTGCTAAATCATCATGCAATAAAATGCCATTATAAATAGCAATGGGCTCCAGGGATAAAGATGAGAGGGTTAATCCAGCATTATGGAAAACTTCTGCTGTTTTATTTACAACCCCCTTATCCATTGCTACAATCAAATACTCTCCTTCCACTTCTTTTGATTTGCCTTCCAGTTTTTTCAGTGGATAGGAGCGAATAACCAGTTCATTAGGGTTCACCGGCAGCTCTGTTTGCGCCCGATATTGAATGGTGCTGGCGAGCTCTTTTTTATTGATTTTAGGCAGTTCAATACGCCGGATAAAAAAAGGCGCTTCTTCAATAAAAACGGAAGCATGGGTTTCCTGAATCTGATTCTTGATAAATAATTCTTTCAATATCAAACCCAATTTTTCCGGTTCTAGTATTTGTCCATTTTTTACAATTCCTTCAGGCAAGGGTTCCGTTACATTGTTGATCAGTTCCCACTGATTGCGATGCTTCCTTTCAACAATAACCCTAATTAACTTTTCACCAATTTGCACACCTGTTCGATTCATTAAGGCACCACCTCCTGGGAAACTATTTCAACAACGTTATCTTTAAACCCAAGCCCTGACGGCAAATACCCCTCTGCAAATACATTAGGATTGTGGGTAAATTCCATTTCTCCTGTAATAAGCCCTAAAATACTGCTTAAAATCCCTGCTCCCATATCAATAGTTCGAGCCCCGGTATATCCTTTAACCTCACAATGGCCAGCAGTCGAAATTTTCCCTAAATTTGGATCAGGTTGATTTGTATTTCTGTTATCCCCCTGGGCAAAAAGAATGCCATTCACCTGTAAGCCTGTAACCGCCCCTAAGAAGTTAATATTTTCTTTCGCAATAATATTTAAATTAATACCAGCAGAATTAATACCGCCGACTTCCAACAACCCTGTGAAACTTCCGTTTACAACAAATGTGCGATTGGCTAAAGAAATCCCTAACAAATCAAGGCCTGTTAAGGATAAATCCCCATCGATAAAAATTACTTTATGATTGGGTGCAATCCCTAACAGAGAAATATCACCTACACTATGGGAGATATATAACCCTTCTTTTTTTGCCTGTTCCCTTGCCCTGTCAAAATCAAAGGAAGGCATAGGGATATTAGGAGTGACCAACTTTTTGGAACTGTCTAACCCTGGCACCTGAATATTATTAATATCTGTACTGCTTACAGTACCCGTAATGGTAGGTGACCCAACGAGAAGCAGCCCATCATGCTTAATATTAACATTGCCATTTCCGTGTACATTGCCATTAACCTGGATTTTATGGGTACCTAATAAACCAATCCCCAGGAGGCCTGAAAGGGTACGGATTGACATATTGTCGC
The DNA here is from genome assembly GCA_946478845.1 of uncultured Paenibacillaceae bacterium. The sequence continues at coordinate 60,485 of CAMLDI010000002.1, read as the reverse complement.
TGGCATAAAGAGCATAGTCTAATGCACTTAAGGTTGTGGTTAACCTTGGCCTTACCCAGGTAGAAATTTTTTTCGTCTCATTTTTATAAGTTCCTATAGATAGGATGTCATAACCAATGTTTTCCCCGTTGGCATTGGTTTTAGGCGTTAAGGTAACTTGATAAGAACCCCCATTAAAATTTGGGTCTGAATATGAGGATACTGGGGATTGTTTATTGGCCAGGCTGGCATTGGTATCCTGAATGGCCCTTTGCAACCCGGCTTCGGCAATGTAATAGGCACTGGTTTGATTGATTTGTTTTTGTGAACTTAGCAAATCGGTACGGGCAAATAGACTGACGGATACCACTGCAATCATTAATACACCAATGATAATCAATGCCAGTACAAGGCTTTGCCCCGATTCATTCTGAAACTTTTTCATTGCTGCTACCCCTTTTGCCTAAGAAATATGCACTCTGGGTTTTGCTTTAATGGTAATGCTTTTTTGATAAGATCTTCTTGAATAATCAGGGGATATTCGATTGACTTGCAGTGTAACATCAACAGCGGTACCGCTCATGGTTACATTAAAAACAGTAACATCTGTTAAATATTCAGTAGCAGTTCCCCCTGAGGGTTTTCGATAAAGAATGTTACCTGATAAGTAATATTGCAGTGTGGCTGGAGAAGCTGTAGTCCCCGTAAACAAGGTTAATGTCTTTGTAGTATTATTAAAAACAGGATAAGTGGTCCCATTGACTGCTCCAGATTTACTGGAACGAATATCATCACGGATTCCATCTGCCTTCATACGGAAGGTCACATTTAATCCAGAATCTTCAATGGCATGTCTGGAACTTAAGGTCCCTTCCCGAAAAATGCCTGCCAATAAGACCGTTACAATGGATAAAATGGCCATGGTAACCAATAACTCAACCAGAGTAAAACCCTTTTGGCATCTAAGTTTTTTTATCAACTTCATTCACCCATTCTAATAATGCTTCCCTTTTCCAACCAGGGTGAGGTAGGGGTTTCTCTCACGCGAACAACCACTTTCATTAGTTGGTCCAGGGAATAACTTTGATAAGCCAACAGGTCAAAACGAATATCATAATTTTGATATTCCGTACCGAAATCCCATGGGGGCACAAAGGAACGGGGATTAATATCCCTGGCTTGCCCGCCTACCCGATAGGTTTGTTCCCAACTGCGCAACGTTGCATAGGGTGTAGCTTTTAACTGCTCCATCACCTGGCCGGCTAATTCATTTTTTTGGGTATAGCGCCAGGAAGCAGTAACTCCCTGGCGGCTAACCATAAAAAAGGTGAGGATTGCAATCAATCCTACAGAAATAATAAAGGTGGTAACAATCAGCTCAACTAATGTCTGCCCTCTCTGGTTACATAATTTCCTTTTCATTATCTTTCATTACGGTGCACCTAACGCACTAACTACACCGCCAGTCATTGAATAAGTTCGTGTGCCCCCCCATGGATCCGTTGGAGCCGTAGCAATATAATCTCCTGTAGCTAAAGCAGCAGTATCCACAGTACCCGTTCCTACTGCTGCATCCCCTCCTGTCGTAACGGGATAAGCACTGTTATCGATATAATACCGTTCTACAGCAGATTGAAGCATTGCCCTATTAGCGGCATCTGCACTTGTTCTTGCAGTTCCAAGGTTATTAATTACCCGGGGCACAACAATGGCTGCTAAAACAGCAAGAATGGCAATTACGACAAGTAATTCAATGAGGGTAAACCCTTTTTGTTGGCGAACTCGTTTAAATGCAAAATCCATCTTTATCAACTTCCTTTCCACTTTTTATTGCTTTCCAATTTGACTCATACTTTCATAAATTGGCAAAATCACGCTAATGACAATCGCCCCAACAAATACACCAATGAAAACAATCATTAAAGGTTCAATCAAGGACACAACCTGGTTAATGCCCTGTTCTAACTCATACTGGGTATAGGAAGAAACTTCTCCTAACATGGTTTCCATATCCCCTGTTTCCTCCCCAATTCGCACCATGGATATTAATAAATCGGGAAAGACATGGGTTTTTTCCAGAGCCTCTGTAATGCCCGTACCCCGGCTAATATCAGCAATCGCTTCCTTTAAGTGATTGGATATATACTTATTGCCAATAACCTGGGTAACGGTTTGCAGGGAACTTTCAATAGGAACCCCACTGGCATATAAGTCTCGCAATGTTTGGCTGAAACGATAGGCAGCCATCCTTTGTAATACTCCCTTAACGATAGGAATTTTAAAAAGAAATTCGTCCACTTTTTCCTTTCCTTTATCAGTTTTCGCCCACTTGAAAAACCAGTAGCCTCCAAAGGCTAAGGGAACTAATAAATACAATCCAAATGAAGTGAAAAAATCCTTTATTCCCAAAAGGATCCTCGTTAATAAAGGAAGAGGAACATTCATTCCTTTAAACATGTCCACAAAAATCGGGAGAATAAACACCATGAGAAAAATCACCAAAATTATTGCTACAACCAGGATAATAACGGGATAAGTTAACGCACTCTTCACCCGTTTATTTACTAAATAATCTTTATTAAAGGTTTCTGCCAGCAAAGCAAGGGAACTTTCTAAGTTTCCTCCCTTTTCCGCAGCACGGAGCATTTTCGTAAATAAAGGAGGGAAGTATTGATCGTGCTTCTCAAATGATTGGGATAAGGTATTCCCTACAGATAAATCTCCTGCCACCTTATTTAATATGTTTTTCAATAGCTTATTTTCTGTTTGATGTTCTATGGTGTTTAAGGCTTGCAGGATTGGAACACCTACCCGAACCATAGTACCTAGTTGCCGGCATAACAAGGACATTTCTCTCAATGAAATTTTCTTCTGAAAAAAAGGTTTTTCTTCTTTCTTTTCCCTGATTTTTGTTACGGTGTACCCATTGCCCTGTAACTCAGTCAATAGGTCTAACTCAGAATTTGCTTTTAAAATCCCGCTAATTCTTGAATTATTTTTGTTAATGGCTGTGAAATCATACATTGGTGCCATTTGTACTATTCCCCTTATCAGTAATAAACAACACGTAAAAATTCTTCCACTGTAGTAAGTCCCTGGGCTATTTTTTTTACACCATCATCAAAGAGAGAATCAAAATTTTTTCGTTCAAGTGCATCCAAAATTTCTTGTTCTGGCGCTTCCCTGCTAATTAATTCACTTAACTCTTCATCCACCAGAATGACCTCCTGAATGGCTACCCTTCCCTGATATCCAGTGTTCTGGCAATGAAAACAACCGCTGCCCCAATAAAATTTCTCTGGTGCATAGGGGCTTTTCATAATTCCAATTCGCTCTAACACTTCTTTTTGAATTTCCACTTCTTTTTTACATTCAGGGCAGATTCGCCGAACCAGGCGCTGGGCAATCATTGCTTTAAGGGATGCAGCCAGCAAATAGGCTTCAACCCCCATATTTAACAAGCGATAAAGACTGCCAAGGGCGGTATTCGTATGAAGAGTGCTGAAAACTAAATGGCCTGTTAAAGCTGCCTGTACAGCAATTTTGGCTGTTTCTTCATCCCGGATTTCCCCCACCATGACAATATCCGGATCCTGGCGCAAAATGGACCTTAATCCAGAAGCAAAACTTAATCCTGCCCGGGGGTTAATTTGAATTTGATTAATCCGTGGCAAAACATATTCCACAGGGTCTTCAACAGTAACAATGTTTTTCTCCAGGGTATTTAATTCATGGAGTACTGAATACAATGTTGTGGTTTTCCCGCTCCCTGTTGGGCCAGTCACTAACAAAATGCCGTAAGGAAATTTAATGGCTTTCTTCACCATTTGTAAATTTTCGGGGGAAAAATTTAATTGCTCCAATTTAAAAATGTTCTCTTTATAAAGCAAACGAAGAACGATTTTCTCCCCAAAAAGAGTAGGTAAGGTTGACATGCGCACATCGAGTAAATGCTGATCAATCCTAATATGAAAACCCCCGTCCTGGGGTTTTCGTTTTTCGGTAATGGATAGGTTTGCCATTATTTTTAAGCGGGAAAGAACTGCTGGCCGTAAGGTTTCCGGAATGACCATGATGTCATGGAGAACTCCATCAATCCGATAACGGACAAGCATTTCTTTTTCATGTTGTTCAATATGAATATCACTTGCTTTTCTGGCTACAGCTTTAGTAATAATGGATTGTGTTAAGGTAATGGCAGGAGCATTTTGTTCCTCTACCTCATCCAATTCCAATATTTTTGTTTCTTCAGGGTCCTGGTCTTCATCGGGAACATTTTGTTTTTGTCCCTGGGGCAAGTAATAACGATTAATTGCCCATTCAATATCATTACTGGTAGCAACAACCACATTCATTTCATAACCAGTAATTAAATATAAATCGTCCATTACAGACATATTCAAAGGGTCCGAAGTGGCAATAGTCAGGACATTATCCTTTACAGATACAGGAAAAATCGTATTCCGTTTTGCTGTATCTTCATTAATAATTTTTAAGGCATCCTCTTTAACTTCTACTCGACGCAGGTCAATATAAGGAAAGCCCATCTGTTCAGCAAGAAGCTGTACAATTTGTTCTTCGGTGATTAACCCTTCTTTTACCACAATGTCCCGTAATTTTTCCCCTGTCTCTTTTTGAATTTGTAGACAGCGGATAAGGTCAGACTCAGATATTAAGTTTGCGGAAAGCAACAACTTTCCAATAGGATGATGAGTCTTCTGCATAAATGTCACCTTTTAAGGGTTTATTTTTTGGCAAAAATTAGTTCATAGGCATTCCCTCCATGATTTCTTTGTATTTTTATACTGTTTAAATAAGCAAGAATTATACGCACAAAAAAGAGATGCTAAGAATCAAATCATGCCAGTTCCTCGCCGACAATGATGTAAGACTGACGGGAAACTTCAATCCGGGCGCGCCTTCAAAACATCTGGGTAGCTCAATGACGGAGACAGTTGAAGGCTTTTTTCGCCCTTCTTTCAGTTTCCCTCGTATCGGCTCGCAAAAAGGCACTGATTTGATTCATTAACATCTCAACCATTGACCTTTCGGTCTTATTTAAAATAAGGGACCCTATGAAAGGGTCCCTGAATTTCAAATGTTATTTTAAAAGGCCAATATCCTGTAGAGCTTGCTGTAAATCGGATTTAGTTTCCATCTGGTTGTCAATTTCCACGCCTAATTCAATCATAGTATCCGCAATTTCTGCACTAATCCCTGTAAGCACTGTGGAACAACCCAATAACTTGATTCCTTTTACGATTTTAAACAGGTGATTCACTACTGCTGTATCTACATAAGGTACACCAGAGATATCGATGATTAATTTCTTTGCCTTTAATTCTTTTACACGCTGTAACGTTTTCTCTCTTATCTTTTTAGCCCGATAAGTGTCCACATTCCCGGTAATAGGAAGAATGCAAATTAGATCTGTAAGGGGAATTACTGGAACAGACAGTTCATCTACAGTTTCTCTCTGGCTTTGTAATAATTCATTTTTATAATTCACATAGAAAGAAGTAAAGTGATTTATAATAATATCTACTACATTATTCACCTTTCTTTCTAATGCAAACAGTTCATTCATTCCGATAACATTGCCAGACTGGGTATAATAGGTTTCTATGGATTTCCAGAGAATTTCCCGGGTGGATTGGAAAATTTCCCAGGAAAGATTTATGGGAAAATCAAGGCGAGCCCTGCTAATGCCTACTTCTTTTGTCCAAATTTGAATATCATCATAATTAATTTGTTCGATACTTTCTGCAATAAGTTTAATTAAATCTTTAAATCTCTTTTTGGATAAATCACTTTCATCATGTAACTCGAAAATATAACTTTTTGTTTCTTCAAGATAAGCAAACCAAATATTCGTTAATTCCTCTGCGTTTTCTACGAGGAAACTTTTCAAGCTCTGTTTTTCCTTCACTAAAACATTCATAAGTGCTCCTCCTAAATAATCATTAATCGACTGTTCTTTGGATGCATTAGGGAATAATAGATGGAATTTAGTTCCAATTCCTTCCTGGCTATAGACCTGAATTTGGCCATGATTTTCATTAATGGTACTGTATACTTGGGCTAATCCCATGCCTGTACCATCTTTTTTCATGGTAAAAAAAGGTGTTCCCAGGATGGGTATTTTATCTTTGGGAATGCCATGACCTGTATCTTCAATTGTAATATGTACACCACGATGATCCAGATATTGTGCCACTGTTAATGCCCCGCCATCTGGCATGGCTTCAATGGCATTTTTAATTAAATTAAAAAATGCTTTTTTCAATTGGTTTTTCTTTCCATGAATTGTTGCATTAGAATTAGAAAATCTCTTCTTTAAATCAATAGAATATAATTGATTTTGGAAAAGAAGCAACGTTGTTTCTAATTCTGATATAACATTAATTGAAACAAAAGGTTCATTGGTTGGATTAGGTTTTGACACAGATAGAAGGTCATTTAAAATGTTTACTGCCCTTTCTAGCTCATCCTGGGCAATATGAATATATTGATGATTGTATTCTTTACTTAATAATTGAAGAAATCCTTTCACTGAAGTTAAAGGATTTCTTACCTCATGGGCGATTCCTGCAGACATTTCACCAATGGAGGCTAACAGGTTCGCATTCCAATTACTTTCTACCTGTTCTGCTTTAATTCGATCCATGTTAAAAATAGTCAGTGTTAATTTAATCAATAGATTATTTTGAAAAACACGGTCAAATAAAAATAAATGGGTTTGTTTATTAAGAGCAGCCAGAAAGTGAGTGGATTTTCCTAAATAACATTTATTTAATTCTGAACGAATATAAGGTTCATCTGTAAGATTTATAAAATGCTTAGGTTTTCGCCCTTTAATGCCAAACAATTCTTTGGATCCTTTATCTAAATAATCAATGGTTCCATCAGGTAAAATATGGATAATTGAATAACTACCTTCTTCCCTACTTTTAAGTCCTTCCATGGTGTTTTCGCCTCTCATTAAGCCATTTAACTGCCCTAATCCGGGTCCCTTCGTGAGAACTGGTTATCTCAAATTCATCCATTAACCGTTTCACACCGGATAAACCTAACCCCAGACCTTTATGTGATTTAAATTGATTTTTCAATACTTTATCCAGATTAGGAATTCCTGAACCTTTGTCCGATGCAATAATCTCAATTCCATTGAGGACCGGGCGTACAATTAGCTCCCCTTTTCCTGCATAAGATATGATATTCCGTGTCAATTCCATAATAGAAACGACTAGTTTTGTTTCATCGATTTTCGTAAAACCCATTTCGGCTGCTTCTTTTTTTCCAATCGTTATGGCTGCATAAATATCATCTTCAAATTCAATATATACCTTATGCACATAGTCTCCCCTGTTTATCCCAATTTTGTCTACTATAATAAGATACGTAAAGAACAGTTTTTTTTCAATAAGAAATATTACACAATTAAAGCCGCTTCTCGTGTTTGAAGCGGCTTTTTCCTTTATCGTGGCATTAAAATTGCATGGTCTACTTTAATGCAACGGTCCATAACAACGTTCAACCCATTTTCTTGTGCGAGTTGTGCGGCTTCTTCATTATAGATCCCTTGCTGTAACCAGAATGTCCCTGCCTTAATTTGGACAGCTTCTTCTGCTACTGGCATCACTTGTTCACTGCGGCGGAATACATTAACAATATCCACATGTTCTTTGATATCTGTGAGTGAAGCTACTGCTTTTTCTCCCAACACTTCATCAATGGAAGGATTAACGGGAATAACTTTATAGCCAGCCCGTTGTAGGGCTTCAGCAATCATATAACTGGTACGATCTGGTTTATTGGATAAACCTACAACAGCAATGGTTTTCGCTTCTTGTAAAATTTCCCTGCGCTTATCATCTGAAGGATTCGAAAAAGACATTTTTTAACCTCCTCATAATTAAGTCCCTTTCTATTCTTCTTCGATAAAGATTCTTTTAACCCTTTGTAAATGTTAAAAAAGGCTGAACGAAAACCTTCGTTCAGCCTTTTTTTATACTAAGCATTTAATTTTTCTTTTGCAGTGTTAGCAAGTTGTGCAAAGGATTCTTTGTCATTAACAGCAAGGTCAGCAAGCATTTTGCGGTTAACTTCTAATCCAGCAACTTTTAAACCATGCATTAATTTGCTGTAAGAAAGTCCATTTAAGCGTGCAGCCGCATTAATACGGGCAATCCATAATTTGCGGAAATCCCGTTTTTTCTGGCGACGGTCACGGAAAGCATATTGTAAAGACTTCATTACTTGAGCATTTGCAGATTTAAATAAACGGTGTTTAGAGCCGAAATAACCTTTAGCAAGTTTTAAAACTTTTTTACGACGGTTACGCGTAACATTTCCACCTTTAACTCTTGGCATCTATGTTCCCTCCTATATATCAGTAGCAACGTGTTTAAATTATTTTACGTAAGTAAGCATTTGTGCAATGCGTTTTTGATCCCCATTAGATACGATTCCGCTTTTGCGAAGGTTACGTTTACGTTTTGGAGATTTGGATTCAAGAATGTGGCTAGTGTAAGCATGGCCACGAGATAATTTACCAGATCCAGTTTTCTTGAAACGTTTTGCAGCTCCACGGTGGGTTTTCATTTTTGGCATATCCTAGTCCTCCAATCAAGATGGTTACTTATCATTTTTTGGTGCGAGTATCATAATCATGCTACGGCCTTCAATTTTTGGCCTGCGTTCTACAGTAGAAAGATTTTCTACTTCTTTAGAAAGACGCTCCATAACTTGTTGGCCAATTTCAGCATGGGTAATTGCACGCCCACGGAAACGAATGGTTAATTTAACCTTGTTTCCACCTTGTAGAAACTTAACTGTATTTCTAAGCTTCGTTTGGAAATCATGTTCCTCGATCGTTGGTGACAAACGAACTTCTTTGATTTCAACTACTTTTTGATTTTTGCGGGATTCCTTTTCTTTCTTTTGTTGCTCATACCGATATTTGCCGTAATCCATAATTCGGCAAACCGGTGGTTTTGCGGTGGGCGCAATATTTACCAGGTCCAGTTCTTTCTCCTGGGCGAGGCGAAGCGCTTCGCGAAAAGGCAAAATCCCTAATTGGTCACCATTCGTATCAATCACACGAACCTCACGAGCCCGAATTTCCTCGTTGATTAAAATTTCTTTGCTAATTGCCTTCCACCTCCATAAAAGATTTTAAACTAATAAAAAAGTGTGGACGCTTAAACGCCCACACTTATTCATTCGAAAGAAATAAATCTCTAGAAGAAAACCTGGCAACTGCCTTAATGGCGTCATTCAGGTGAGAAGCGGGCGCTTCTGCTTTTCACTAACTTCAAATAGTATACAAGAAAGAATTGTTGAAGTCAAGAATTAAGAAAAACTTTTTGTTTCAATTTCTTCTAAGATGGTGGCAATCACTTCTTCCACCTTACGTGCACCAAGATCCCCTTCCCCGCGACGGCGAACGGATAAAGTGCCTTCTTGCATTTCTTTATCCCCAATCACTAGCATATACGGGATTTTCTTCATTTGTGCTTCACGAATTTTATAGCCTACTTTTTCATTCCGCTGATCAAGTTCTACACGGATTCCTTTCGCTGCAAGAGCTTCTGTTACTTTTTCTGCGTAAGCAACATGAGCTTCATTTATGGTAATCACTTTTGCTTGTACAGGAGCTAACCATGTAGGGAATGCTCCAGCGAAGTGTTCTGTAAGAATCCCGATAAAGCGGTCAATAGAACCATAAATGGCACGGTGAATTACCACAGGGCGATGTTTTGCGTTGTCTTCGCCTACATAAGTTAAATCAAATTTTTCAGGCATTTGGAAGTCTAACTGAATGGTGGCGCATTGATGGCTCCGTTTAATGGCATCCCGAATATGGAAGTCAATTTTCGGGCCATAAAATGCCCCATCCCCTTCATTCACTGTATAAGCAATATTCAGGTCCTCCAAAACATTCTGCAGGGATTTTTCTGCAGTTTCCCATAATTCATCACTACCCATTGAATCTTCTGGACGAGTAGAAAGTTCAACAGTGAAAGTAAAGCCAAATACACCGTAAATTAAATCAATCAATTTTATAACATTTTTAATTTCAGATTCAATTTGATCAGGACGTACGAAAATATGGGTATCATCCTGAGTAAATGTCCGAACTCGAATCATGCCATTTAAAGCTCCGGAAAATTCATGGCGATGCACCTGGCCAAATTCAGCAAGACGGATTGGCAGATCCCGATAGGAATGAATTTTATTTTTAAAGACTAACATATGGCCAGGGCAGTTCATGGGTTTTAAGGCGAAACGAGTATTATCTACTTCAGTAAAATACATATTTTCATGGTAGTGATCCCAGTGGCCGGATTGTTCCCATAAACGTTGATTCATAATAAAAGGGGTACGGACCTCTTTGTAACCCCGTTCAATTTGCAATTCCCGAGCATAATTCTCTAATTCTGTACGGATAATCATCCCGTTTGGCAAATAGAAAGGCATCCCTGGAGCTTCTTCGGAAAACATAAATAGTTCTAATTCTTTACCAAGTTTCCGATGATCCCGTCTCTTTGCTTCTTCAAGGAAATGAAGATATTCGTCCAATTGAGATTTCTTAGCCCAGCAGGTGCCATAAATCCGTTGTAACATTTGGCGGTCAGAATCTCCCCGCCAGTATGCGCCGGCAACACTTAACAATTTAAATGCTTTAAGTTTTCCTGTGGAAGGAACATGGGGCCCACGGCAAAGGTCAGTAAATTCTCCTTGTTGATAGAAAGAAATTTCCTCAGCTTCTGGTAACTCAGAAATAATTTCTACTTTTAATGGATCCTCTAATTCTTCATAGGTTTTTAGAGCATCTTTGCGAGACATCACTTTTCGCTCAATTTTTAAATTTTCATTTACAATTTTTTGCATTTCTTTTTCTATTTTTTCCAACATTTCAGGAGTAATGGTTTCTTCTACATCGATATCATAATAAAAACCATCCTGAATCGTTGGACCAACCCCAAGGTGAATTTTATCTCCGCCAAAGAGACGCTTAACAGCCTGAGCCATCAAGTGAGCACAACTATGGCGCAGAACTTCAATTCCTTCTTCACTATCTTCCGTAATAATTTCAATTGCAGCACTCTCTTCAATTCGTGTTCCTAAATCAACGGTTTTCCCGTTCACTTTCCCTGCAAGTGCTTTTTTCTTAAGTCCAGGACTAATGGAACTTGCAATTTCTTCTAAAGAAATGCCCTGTTCATATTCCCGTTGTGAGCCATCTGGAAATGTAATTTGGATAGCAGACATGATGTCATTCCTTCCTTTCTTTTAAACAAATAAAAAAACACGCCATCATCCCTAAAGGGACGAGCGTGTTGTTCTCGTGGTACCACCCTGATTCAGCAACAGAACGATAATCCTCCATTGCCCTCATTCATGATAACGGATTTCTCCGGTGAACCATACTTTGCTAATTAACGCAGTTCCGATTCCCTGCCAAAAGGGGGTAATCCATAACCATTAATACGGAAAGCTTACAGCCAATGGCTTTCCTCTCTGGAGAATAATCAGTTAGGATCATGTCCTTTTCATTGCTTTCACTCTTATTTCATTATGTTATTAATAATAGTAAGACCTCAAAGTAAAGTCAAGGGCAGCTTTAATGATTTACTTTTTTAAATTTACTAAAAATTTTAAAAAATCAGTTGATAACGCTTTCAGTTAAAGGTATAATAATATCAACCCCCTTAATTGGGTTGACACCTCCTGGAATTGAATTAATCTCTCCACTCCTACCTTTGGCCCGTTAAATATAACGGGCCACTTTTTTTGCCCGAAAAAAAAAGAAACAGCTCCGTTATTTGAACCCTAACAATGCTACGGAAATAAAATACAATTTTCATTTTAATTTCAGCCATCTTTCACAAACCTTTCAGTTACCCACCCTATACTTACATTCATAGGAACAAAACGTATACAAACCATTACTGGGAGGAAGTAACAAATGGCCAAAAACAAACTGACAAAATGGATAATCGGCGCTGCAAGTATTGCTGCTTTTACAGGATTCATTGGCAGCATTAATCAACTGGATGCTACGAAACAAAGTGCATTAGGTCCTACAAATGAAATCAAAGACAACACAACAGCTACAGTTGAAAATGATCCAATAAAAGAAGAATGGTTACATTCATCCTACTTTGAAGAAGAGGATGAAGATGACCATGGAGAAAAGGCGGAATATTCCTCTTCTCGAAACTCAATGAACGGAGGAAATGGACAAACATCTCAACAACCGCAAATTCGCAGCAGAGCATCATAAATACTTATTTGAAAGGAGATTCATTCATGGACTTACTTAATTTAATAAGCAGTTGGTTTTCTGTGTGGGATACAACCCGGGCCTTAGCCCTCACATCCTACCTTTTACTCTTTGGTTCAATAGTTGCGGGGATTTTGCAAAGCATGAAAATTATGCCTCCTAAATCAAGGGCAAATTTATCTATCGCACACACTCTTACGGGATGGCTTGGATTATTATTCGGTGTAACCCACGGATTGGTTCTTCTCTATGATACTTATGTAGGTTACTCCATCGTGGAAATCCTTATTCCTTTTGCCGCGAAGAAAGACCCCATGGAAATTGGGTTAGGGGTAATCGCTATGTATATCATATTCCTTTTAGTATTATCTTCAGACTTATTGAAACGTCTTGGCAAAAAGGTTTGGCGTTCCGTCCACTATCTGGCATTTCCGGCATTCCTAATGGCCTTATACCATGGCATATCCATTGGAACAGACACTGCTATTCCTGGAATTAAAATAATGTATATTATCACCGGCCTCACTGTTACTATCCTTGTCATCTTACGAATCAACTTAAGCCTGAAAAATAAACAACTAAAAAAAGAGCAGCTTCTCGCATAACAAGAAGCTGCTCTTTTTTTAGTTCTAATTTTGCATAACAAAATCCGTCTCAATGGTTTCTCCTTCTTTAAAGATACGGAGAATATCATAATTTGTATTCCGTTGGACAGGTATTTTTCCTGCTTCACGAATCAGTTGGATTATTTGATTGGTGTTTACTTTATAGGCACATTTAGCTGCTGAAACAACGTTTTCCTCCATCATGGTAGAGCCAAAATCATTACAGCCATATTTTAAAGAAAGTTTCCCAATTTCTGGACCCATGGTCACCCAGGAAGATTGGAAATTGGCAATGTTATCTATCATTAAACGAGAAATCGCTACGTTTTTCAGATAGTCTTCTCCGGTTAATCTCTTCATATCCAAATGGGTATTGTCTGGCTGGAAGGTCCATGAAATAAAGGCAAGAAATCCTTTACTTGCATCTTGCGCTTCCCTGGTTCTGATTAAGTGTAATACCCGCTCCTCATAGGTTTCACCTAAACCGATTACCATGGTTCCCGTTGTAGTTAACCCTACACGATTAGCTGTTTTCATCACATCAACCCATTGCATCCAGGAACCTTTTTGCCGGCTTACTTTCAAACGAATGCGATCATCCAGTATTTCCGCCCCTGCACCAGGCAAAGAATCCAAACCTGCCTCTTTTAATTCCTTCAATACTTCTTCCACACTAATCCCCGATACTTCAGCCATTTTTAAAATCTCTGCTACAGAGAAAGAATGCATCGTAATCTTGGGAAAACGGGTTTTAATTTTACGCAAAAGGTTTGTGTAATACGTAAGAGGAAGATCCGGATGGGTTCCTCCTTGCATTAATATTTCTGTCCCATTCACATCCTGGGTTTCCTGTATTTTTTTCAAAATCTCTTCATCAGACAGAACATAAGCATCTTTATCGCCCACTGTCCGATAAAAAGCACAAAAACGGCAACAGGTATCACAAACGTTTGAATAGTTTACATTGCGCCCAATGACAAAAGTCGTGATGGGTTCTGGGTGCCATTTTTCCATTATGAGATTGGCATAATGACCCATCTTTTCTATTTGATCGCTCTCATATAAACGGATTCCGTCTTCTAATCCTAACCGTTTTCCGGCCACTGCTCGTTCCAATATACGGTCAATCGACATGGTGTTATCCCTCCAGACTCTCGCCTATTCCATACTATCCTAACATGAAAGCTATTTCATGCCTACTTAACAGTGGGCAATTACCCCATTCTCCTATTATCCCCACCTATTTCATAGCATTCTGTATAATGTTGAATACGCTCCATAATCCTCATCGCTTTTAACATTTCTGTTCCAGCTTTCTGTGAATAGGAAAGATGAGACAATAGTTCTGTAAAGTTATAATTTGATGTATATAAAACGGGCAAATTCTCACTAACCCGATATTGCAAAATGGCACCAAGAACTTCATCCCTTACCCAGGGAGAAAGAGTTTCTGCTCCAATATCATCTAAAATAAGGACAGGCACTTTTTTAACAACATCAATTTTTTGTTGAGTAGTATTATCCTGCAATGACTCTTTTATTTCCCGAAAAAATTCTGGTGTATAAACCATCAAGGAAGAAATGCCTCTCTCTGACAACAGTTTCGCTCCAGCAGACATTAAATAACTTTTTCCTACACCAAATAAACCGTAAAAATAAAGACCCTTTGTACCCGGTTTTCCTGGTTCCACATTCAAACAAAAATCTAAAATAGCTTTTATCCCATCAATCCGTTCAACATCTTTTTCCAATTCAGAAAAAGTTGCTGATAAAATTTCCTTTGGAATATGATGTGACTGAATTAATTTTTCTCTTTCCTTTTGTTCTTCTCTTGCCTGTTGTAACGAACAAGATTGATATGTCCCAACAATGGCTGTTCCAGTCCATTTCAATGTAGATTTATATCCTACCATTAAATTAGAGCATTGATTAAGTCCATTGCATTTTTTACAATTTTCCTCTTCGGTAACTGCTTGTTGTACAGCGGAAAGGGATCGGGACAAATGGCCTTGTTCAATTTCTGAGTTCTGCTGGCGTAACTCTTTTATTTTCTCACTTTCCCATAATTCATTTACTTTCATTTGGTATGAGTGATTTGTATTTTTAATCGGAGAAACACTAGAAAATATTTTACTTATCCGTTCCATATTTATCACTCCCTACTGATCCTTTTCACCCAGGGTTTTTAACATTTTATCTACATCCCGCTTTTTCTTTTCAAAATCATCAGTTGATTGGGAAGGGGAATTATTCTTTTTCTTCTGCTGTTCTAATTTTTCTTTAATCCTTTGGGGAACACCATCGTTTTCGGAAATTTTATTTTTCTCCGTTTTTTTCCTTTTAGAAACTGTTGATGTTGCTTTTTCCTTTTTCCCTTTATGTTCAGAATATAACTGTTTTGCAATCTCCATTGCTTCTTGTACCGTACGTATATTTAACCGCTTCCAGTGGGATGCAATTTTATAAATCAGCTGTGGGGGCAACTTTTTATCCTGAGTTAACATCACATACTCCAGAAGTACGTTCACTACACTAGAATCCAGTTGATAACTTTCCAATAACTCTTCAACAATAGTCTGATCAGCAGAAGATATCTTTGCTCCATTTTGATAAATAGACATTAATTCGAAAGGCGAAATAGAGGAAAGCCAACGGTTTTGTTCTTCTTCTCTGGTTAGGATCTTATTCCTAGGTCCAGCTTTTTCTCCAGTTTCCACCCGGACTTTTTCTGATTCTTTCACATTAATTTGAGGGGCTTGCCCTCCATTGACATGCCTGTACCAATCCTTTACATTTCGTTTTAAAATCATAGGATCAATGGTGTTATCTGCTCGATATATTGTATATTCATGAAGAAAACGTGCCAATTGCTGATCATCCAGGTTATAAAGAAAAGCTAATTCTTGCAAAACCTGTTTAATTTCTTCTGTAAATAGGTGTTCATTTTTTATAGAACGGGGGAGCAATGCCTCTAGCAGTTCAAAATCTACAGCGGTTTGCTTATAGACACGATGCTTTACTTCCCCATCATGAAAGGTGTCGAGAGGAGACTCCTTTTCTACTTCTTGCAAAAAAGATGCTGTTTCTGAACCAGGATCAATACGCATTTCTGAAGGTGATAAATGATAAAAAACCTCATCGAATGCACGAGTAATCTTCTCTTTTTTCTCCCCTTGCACAGATACACGTGTAGAATACTTTCTCCGCAAATTCCGATAATGTTGTTTCCCCACTCTGTTTAATAGCATAATACTTAATGTATCATCTCGAAAGAAGACATCAGGAGAGTAAGGGGGATGAAGTTGATATTCGAAAAAATAATCCCCATTTTTTTCAATACGATAGGTATCCAGTAACCCAATGGCCTCTAATTGGTATCGTGCTTTTAAAATATCATCTAAAGGTTGTGCCATATTAACCATTAAACCTCGATGTAATCCATCTACAGAAGTGAAGTTGGATAAGCTTAATTGATGATATAAGGTTTGATACAACAAAATAGGAAAAGGGCCAATTAAAGGTTGATATAAATGAATAAGATAACCAATCTCAACCCCACTCACAGGCCGGTCGATACCCACAATATACCGATCATTGGGAATCACTTGTAACCAGGTCATGAGAATAACCCTTCCTTTCATGAAACATTATGATTATTTTCGCAATCCTCAGCTAAATCATTTAGTTGATTGAGATACTGATCTATTTTATCGGCTAATAATTGTTGCTGGCCAGTAGTTAATTTATTCTTTTCAAGAATTCCTTTAAAAGCAGAGAGATTGTCTTCCAACCCTTCTAATACATGTTGAATGTCCGGTGTTAATACAGGTTGGTCTTCAACATGCCATTCCATAGAAACAACAGAAGGTGCCAGCATCACTTTTTCCATTCTTACTGGCACATGTACAGGAATATCCAGTGTAGTTCTAATTTCTTCTGCAAAATTTAAACTAACCTGTTCTTCCCCATGAACCACGAATACCTGTTTAATTTTTGTTTTAAAAGAAGATAACCAGTGTAATAATTCATTTTTATCTGCATGGGCGGAAAAGCCTTCAATATTGTGAATATGGGCAGCAACCTTAATTTCCTCCCCAAAAATTCGCACTCGTTTTGCTCCATCCACCAGTTTTCTTCCCATTGTGCCCTCAGCTTGATATCCCACAAAGACAACGTGGGATTTTTGGCGCCAGAGATGATGTTTTAAATGATGTTTAATTCTTCCTGCTTCACACATGCCACTTGCAGAAATAATGATAGATCCGCTTGTAACACGATTTAACTTCTGGGATTCTTCAGGAGTAACGGTAAATTGCAATCCTGGAAAAGATAAAGGATCGATTCCCTTATTTATATGGGCATGGCTTTCCGCATCAAAAACACGGGTATTCTCTTGAAATATTTTTGTTGCTTCAATCGCTAATGGACTATCTATAAATACGGGGAGAGGAGCAATTTCCCCTTCCTGTAAAAGCTCAGTCAAATTGTAGATGATTTCCTGGGTTCGACCCACAGCAAAAGATGGGATAATAATGTTGCCTCCATCCTTTTGAATAGTGCGAATGATTTCACCAAGTATTTTTTTGGGATCCTCAGCTTTTTTATGTAACCGATCCCCGTAGGTGGATTCAATAAATACATAATCAGCTTCCTCAATAATGCTGGGATCTTTCACAATGGCTTGATTAGGATTGCCTAAATCCCCTGAGAAAACCAGTTTAACCTTCTCTCCATTATCAATCCATATCTCAATAATAGAAGACCCCAATATATGGCCAGCATCCTGAAAACGTAATGTAATACCAGGAAGGATTTCCTTCAATTCCTGATACTCTACTCCTTTGAATTGACGCAAACATTTTCTAGCGTCTTCTTCTGTATATAAAGGATTTTGTAGAGAACGTCCTTTTCTTTTCCGCTTCTGGTTATACCATTCTGCTTCTAACTCTTGAATATGCCCACTATCAGGCAGCATAATGGCACATAAATCAACAGTTGTGGAGGATGTATAAATAGGCCCTTTATACCCATTTTTGCAAAACTTCGGAATAAGGCCACTATGGTCTATATGTGCATGGGTTAACACCACTGCAGATATTTCATTAGGATTTACAGGCGGTGAAACCTGATTTAGTTCTTGCAGCTGCTTCTTTCCCTGGAACATGCCACAATCCACGAGAATTTTGTAATCACCGGTGTCAATTAAATAACAAGAACCCGTTACAGTACGAGCTCCACCAAGAAATTGAATCTCCATTTATCTTACCTCTATTCATTCTTTTCTGCCATTGCGCAATAATTCTTCCAATTCCCTTACAAACACATTGATATCTTTAAATTGACGATAAACAGAAGCAAAACGAACATAGGATACTTCATCCACTTCGTATAATGCTTTCATTACTAATTCTCCAATTTCCTTACTTTCCACTTCTGTTTGTGCTGTATTCCTCAGCTCCCTTTCAATGCCCTCAACGATGTTCTCTAAGGTCTCTAAAGGAACAGGCCTTTTTTCACAGGCACGGATTAACCCACGTAAGATTTTATCCCTGCTAAACTCTTCCCGGGTTCCATCTTTTTTTACGACAATAAGTGGTGTCTCCTCCACCACCTCAAAGGTTGTAAATCTTCTCCCGCACTTTTCACATTCCCGCCTTCTGCGAATGGATTTAAAATCATTTATGGGGCGAGAATCCAGGACTCTGGTACCATTATGTGTGCACAAAGGACAGCGCATGTTATCACTCCATTTTATCTCCGTACTTTTCCCCTAGTTTGTCCCAGATTCAACGTTCAGTCAAGCTTTTATTAGATAAACTGAAGAAGGACCTACCTATTGGTAGATCCTTCTACGTTATTATATAGTGAGATTATACATTAACCTCAACTTTTTTTTTCATAAAGGATGCTTCGGAAACATACTTAGCAAGATCAAGTACGCGGCAAGAATAACCCCATTCATTATCATACCAGGCTAAAACTTTTAATTGGCGATCGCCCATTACCATTGTAGATAAGCCATCCACTACAGTAGATACTTCTGAACCATTGAAATCAGAAGAAACAAGAGGTTCATCCGTATAACCAAGAATGCCTTTCATGCTAGATTCACTAGCTTCACGGAAAACTCGATTTACTTCTTCAGCTGTTACAGATTTATCCAATTCAACCACAAGGTCTACAACGGATACGTTAGGTGTAGGAACACGTAAAGCAAATCCATTTAATTTCCCTTGTAATTGAGGAAGAACTTTCGCTACAGCACGGGCAGCGCCTGTAGAAGTAGGAATAATAGATTGAGCACATGCACGTGCACGACGTAAATCCTTATGAGGATTATCTAAATTCTTCTGGTCATTTGTATAAGCATGAATGGTAGTCATCATGCCATACTTAATTCCAAACTTCTCATCCAATACTTTAGCTACTGGAGCAAGGCAGTTAGTCGTACAAGAAGCATTGGAGATAATATGATGATTATAATAATCATATGCTTCTTCATTAACGCCCATAACAATGGTTACATCTTCATTTTTACCAGGTGCAGTAATTACAACTTTCTTCGCCCCGGCTTCTATATGTTTGCTTGCGCCTTCGTGGTCTTTAAACTTGCCAGTTGCTTCTATTACAATTTCAATACCAAGTTCTTTCCATGGTAAGTTTTCTGGATTACGGTCAGAAACTACTTTTGTTTTCTTTCCATTAACGATAATGGTATCGCCATCAGTTTCAACTTTATCAGCAATATTTCCATGAATGGTATCGTATTTAATAAGGTGTGCGAGAGTCTCCACCGGATAGCTGGCATTGATCGCCACGATTTCTACTTCAGGATCATGAATGGCTTTGCGAAATACCATCCGCCCGATGCGACCAAAACCATTAATGGCAATTTTTGTCGTCATTAATAAGTTCCCCTTCCTCCATATGTTACACACTATTCCCTGTATTTATTATATTAAGTATGTCACTTTTTGCAATGTATTTTATTAAAATTAATTAAGTTTGAATTTTCTGATATCCCATTAAGAAAACCCCCCCTTTATAATCAAAGGAGGGATTTCTTATGGTTTAAACTCTTCTTCGTAAATTTTTTGGTATTTTTCCTGATAGTAAAGCACTCTTTGCACATAATGTCGAGTTTCTCCAAAGGGAATCTTCTCAATGGTTTCTCTTTGCCCATCCCAAACCCCTTCATTTAACCATTTACGTACATTTCCCTGGCCTGCATTGTAAGCAGCAATAGTGGCATATGGATTATTATTAAATTCCCTGTTGAGGAAGTTAACATACCAGGAACCAAGTTTAATATTCATATCAGGTTCATCCAGGTATTCTTTCGCCATTACAGAGAAATTGGCTTCTTTAATAATCCACTTTGCCGTATCCGGCATAACCTGCATTAAACCTACTGCACCTTTTTTCGATACACGACTGGGATCATATTTAGACTCAATTTGAATAATGGCCATAATTAAAAAAGGGTCCACATTGTAATGAGCTGAAGAATTTTTAATCTCTTGTTTATAACTAACAGGAAACATCAATTTTAAAACCAGGGAGGAATCCAATAAAATAAAGGTAACCAATAAAACAACAAAGGAAACCACATACCTTTTTTTCATAATTAATTCCATATTTTACTCCCTTTAAGAAATCTTATTCTGGAGTAAGAAGGGGTAGAGAACTGTAACCTGTTTTTCAGTTTCTCCAATTGTACCGCTATTATCAATAACAAAATCCCCTCGTTTCTTTTTTTCCTCAATTGGCATTTGGGATTTAATGCGATTGATCGCTTCTTCTTTCGTAAATCCATTTCGTTTCATCAATCTTTCCATTTGTATTTCCTCAGGACAATAAACAACAATAATTCTTTCTACTAAATGTTCCAACTTGGATTCAAATAATAAGGGAATATCCAAAATAATCAGTTCTTTTCCTGCTGCTTCCCCTTCCAGTGCAAGTTCATTCATTCTTTTTCTCACCGCTGGATGAACGATTCCGTTTAATTGTTCCCTGGCTTTTTCATTAGAAAAAACAAGGGATCCTAATTTGGCCCGATCGATTTCCTGATTTTCTAATAAAAGTTCTTTCCCAAAACAATTAATGATTTGTTGCCAGGCTTCTTCCCCGGGTGCCACAACCTCCCGGGCAATGACATCTGCATCTACAATTTGGGCACCCCGATTCCTTAACATATTGGACACGGTACTCTTTCCACATGCAATGCCACCGGTTAAACCTATTCTCATCTCATCAATTCTCCCTTAATCAATTATTCTGGTTGGCATTGAGGACAATAATGGGTTCCCCGACCAGAGACAATGGTTCTAACTATAGGTGTTCCACACTCTACACAGGGTTCTCCTTTTTTTTGGTACACTTTTAATGTGTGTTGAAACATTCCCTCTTCTCCTTGCCCATTAACATAGGATTTTACAGAAGAACCTCCAAGGGAGATGGACCGAGTTAAAACATCTACAATGGAATCATGAAGTTGTATCCAATCCTTATCCTTTAACTGGGAGGGATTTTTTTCAGGATGGATCTTTGCTTGAAAAAGACATTCATCCACATAAATATTTCCCAATCCCGCTACTATTTCTTGATTAAGGAGGAGAGATTTAATTTTGCTCGTTCTTCCTAACATCCTTTGCCTAAGCTCATTTGGGGTAAAGCATGGGTCTAGAGGCTCTATCCCTAATTTAATCAGGGATGGAGCCTGCTCTTCTTCACCCAATTTATATAAATGCATGGTTCCAAAAGTTCGAACATCTCGATAACGAAGTTCCGTTTCATCAGTAAAATGAAAAATGACATGGGTGTGTTTCTCGATTGGCTCATCTTTTCTATATAACCCATATCTCCCTTCCATCCGCAAATGGGAAAGGAGAACAAAATCATCGAAATAAAATTTAAGAAACTTCCCCCGTCTCCCCATTTTACGAATAGTCTGCCCTTTTAACAATTCCCTAAATAAATCAGGATTATCAGGCTCTTTAATGATTCTAGGTAAAGAAACAGTAATAGAGGATATGGTTTTACCTGAGACAAGTTGTTGTAATGTTCGTTTGACCGTTTCTACTTCAGGTAATTCCGGCATAGTCATTCTCCTTTACTTGGCTTCATACCAGCTTGGACCATAATGAATATCCACTTTTAAAGGAACGTTTAATGGAAGTGCATTTTCCATCACTTCAGCCACCGCCTTGCACATAAGATCCACTTCATGGGGAGGCACTTCAAAAATCAATTCATCATGGACCTGTAATAACATACGGCTTTGAAGATTTTGCTCTTTTAATTTTTCTGCCATTTTCACCATCGCTAATTTAATGATATCTGCAGCCGTTCCCTGGATGGGAGTATTCATGGCTGTCCGCTCTGCGAAACTGCGTAAATTGAAATTGCTGCTATGAATATCTGGCAAATACCTTCTCCTATTTAATAAGGTAGTAACATACCCTTTTTCTTTCGCTTCAATGATAATTCGCTCCATAAATTTCTTAACGCCTTTAAACACAGAAAAATACTTATCAATAAACTCGGCAGCCTCTTTACGGGAAATATTCAGATTTTGTGAGAGGCCATAATCACTTATTCCATATATAATACCGAAGTTTACCGCTTTAGCCTGACGGCGCATATTGGCTGTAACCTCTTCTTTTTGTACACCAAACACATTCATCGCTGTGCGAGTATGAATGTCCATATCTTGGCGGAACGCATCAACTAAATTCTCATCCTGAGAAATATGTGCCATAATTCTCAGTTCAATTTGGGAATAGTCAGCAGCTAAAATAGACCATCCTTCTTGAGAAGGAACAAAAGCTTGTCTAATTTTCCTGCCTTCTTCTAATCGAATAGGAATGTTTTGCAGATTCGGTTCTGTACTGCTGAGACGGCCCGTGGCAGTAACAGCCTGATTAAAACAGGTATGGATTTTCCCTGTCTTTTCACAGATTTCCTTTTTCAATCCTTCAATATAGGTGGACTGTAATTTAATCAATTGGCGATATTCAAGAATTAAAGGAATAATTTCATGGGCATATTGTAATTTTTCTAATACATCTGCACTGGTGGAGTACCCAGTTTTCGTCTTTTTAATAACAGGCAACATTAATTTATCAAAGAGAATTTCACCTAATTGTTTAGGAGAATTCAAATTAAACTCAGTTCCTGCAAGGGTATAAATTTGAGAAATCAAATGATTTAGTTTTCCTAGAATAGTTGTCCCCATTTCATCCAAACGCTCTCCAGCTACTTTAATCCCCTGCTTTTCCATATTAGCAAGGACAAAAGACAAGGGCAATTCCAGGTTATAGAACAGTGAGGAAATTTCCTGTTTTTCCATTTCTTGATCTAGATGAGGACGAAGTTGATAAAGGGTTTTTACCTTACGGGCAACATGACGGCCCACTATTTCCTCATCAGGGACTTGGCGTTTTGCCCCTTTTCCATAAACATTTTCATCTGGGGGCAAAGAAAAATGATATCGTTCCGCCACATCAGATAGGGCATGGCGAGACTCCGTTGGATTGCTTAAATAAGAAGCCAGTAATCCATCAAATTCAATTCCTTCTAATTCTATTCCTTTCCAAGCTAAAGAAACTATCGCTCTTTTTCCATCATATACCCATTTTTTTTGCTCCCCATTTGCCAACCATTTCTGCAATTCTTCCCACTTCTCTATCAGTGTAAAAGGAAGATACACATGCTTTTCACCATTGGATAATCCAAGTCCCAGAATGGTTGAATCATGATAACGGTCTCCATCAATTTCTACCATTAAGGCTTGTGGAGATTCCATGAATTGTTCTAGTAGGGCTGGATTCTCATTTTTTATAATCTCATATTCGAATTCCTGCTCTTCTTCTGTTTCATTGCTATTATTAGCTTCAACAGAATCCATCCCTAATCGTTGCAAAATGGTCTTAAAGCCAAATCGTAAAAGGGTTTGTTCCACTTTTTTAGGATCATAGGAAACAAAGCATACATCCTCTATGGAAAGTTCAATAGGAGTCTGACGAAGAATGGTTGCTAAATCTTTACTCATCCTCGCATCATCCATATGATTCACTATTTTTTCCTGCAATTTTTTGCCACTGACTTCTGAAGCATGGGCCAATACTTCTTCCACAGAATGATACTGGTGCAGCAATTTTAATGCTGTTTTTTCTCCCACTCCGGGAATGCCAGGGATATTATCTGAGGAATCGCCCATTAACCCTTTTAAATCAATAATTTGAGTTGGGGTTAATCCATATTTATCCATTATCTCCTTAGGAGTATACCAATCCACTTCAGTGATTCCTTTTCGGGTTAAAGCAATTTTTGTGTGGTCTGAGGCTAATTGCAACATATCCTTGTCCCCGGAGACAATAATTGAAGTAAAGCCTTTTTCCTCTGCTTCCCTCGTTATGGTTCCTATAATATCGTCCGCCTCATAACCTTCTAATTCGTAATGTTTAATATTAAAAGCATTAAGTAAATCTTTTATTAAAGGAAATTGAGAGGATAATTCACCAGGGGTTTTTAACCGTTTCCCTTTGTAATCTTTATATCCTT
This sequence comes from uncultured Paenibacillaceae bacterium, assembly GCA_946478845.1. The sequence goes on along the minus strand of CAMLDI010000002.1, from coordinate 36,041 downwards.
CTGTCCGAAATGTCGTTTTTCCCGCATCAAAAGCAACTAATATATGAGTTGGTTTCTCTTCATCTAACATCCGTAAAAGCATGGTTAAAAAACCATACACAGCATTTGTATAGTATCCTTCATCATTACTCAACAAGGGCAATGCATAAAAGGCCCTATTGGCAATGCTATTTCCATCAATCACTACAATTTTATTCCCCATTATACACCTCACCAGTGTTTTTTCTTAAAGCCAATACTTTCATCATAACATGACCCCGTCATAAAAAACAAAAAAAGAACTGCATTTGCAGTTCTCTTCATCGGTTTAACCAAACCGTCCGGTGATATAATCTTCTGTTCTTGAATCTGATGGATTTGTAAAAATAGTTTCTGTGGAATCATATTCAATCAATTCACCATTTAAGAAAAAAGCAGTATAATCAGAAACTCTAGCCGCTTGTTGCATGTTATGTGTAACAATTACAATTGTATAATCCTTTTTTAATTCCTGAATTAGAACTTCCAGATTTGCTGTTGTAATAGGGTCTAATGCTGATGCAGGTTCGTCCATTAAGATGACCTCTGGTTCTACAGCTAACACCCTGGCAATGACTAAACGTTGTTGTTGCCCTCCGGATAATCCTATGGCAGATGCATGAAGGCGATCTTTTACTTCGTCCCATAATGAAGCCTGACGTAAACACCTTTCAACGATTTGATCTAAATCTTTTTTATTCTTAACCCCATGAATCCGAGGGCCATATGCAATATTATCATAGATTGACATAGGAAATGGATTGGGTTTTTGAAATACCATTCCTACTTTTTTCCGTAAATCTACTACATCGGTATCTGGATGATAGATGTTTAATGTACCTATTTGGAAATCCCCTTGTACAACACACCCCTCAATTAAATCATTCATTCGATTTAAACAACGGAGAAAAGTGGACTTTCCACAACCAGATGGCCCAATTAAAGCAGTTACAGTATTCTCTTTAATATCAATTGAAATATTGCGTAAAGCATGATGTTGACTATAAAATAAATTCCCATCTGTAACCTGAATCACATTTTTATCAAATCCAAGATAGGTCATCTCTTCTATATTATGATCAGTCATCAGAACAGCTCGGTCTGTCATCGTATACACGAGGTCACTCACCCTCTACTCTCTCACATGGATTTCTATATTTCCATGTTACACAAAACTATTTAAGAGAGGATTGAGTTTTTGTAAAGAAATGATGAAGAGAATTATTGTGGTTGATATTTAGGCAAAAGAATGGTAAATGTTGTCCCCATTCCTTCCTGGCTTTCCACAGTAATCTGGCCATGATGGGATTCTACAAGATGTTTTACAATCGCCAATCCCAGGCCTGTACCTCCTGATTCCCTTGAACGGGCTTTATCCACACGATAAAAGCGTTCAAAAATACGGTGTAAATGTTCAGGTTCAATCCCTATTCCTGTATCACTGACTTGCAGTTCAATTTGGTTTTCCCCGGTTTCCCTAACTTTAATTCTTACTTCCCCATTTTCAGGTGTATAGTTGATAGCATTGCTGATCAAATTTAAAAGAACTTGCCTTAAACGATCAGAATCCCCTTCAAAAAGAATTCGATCATCTGTAGGGGGGATAATTAAAGCTATTCCTTTATCCCTGGCTTCTTCACGCAAGAGGGATGCTGTTTCTTTGATTAATTTGGTTATATTCATTTCCTCAATTTTCAAGGGCATTTTCTTTTGTTCTACCCTTGATAAATCAAGAATATCTGAGATTAATCGATATAAACGATCGCTTTCCTCATTAATAATTGTAAGAAAATAACGGCTAATTTCTGGGTCCTCCAGCGCTCCATCTAATAATGTTTCTGTAAATCCTTTAATAGAAGTAATAGGGGTTTTTAATTCATGAGATACATTAGCAACGAATTCGCTTCTTAATTTCTCAAGCCTGCGAATTGATGTGATATCATGAAGTAAAACAATAACTCCTTTAATTTCACCTGTATCATTTTTATAAGAAGCTAAATTCACATCAATGATTTTTTCTTCAGGATAATAAAGATGAATTTCATCCCTTACTTTATCCCCATACTCCAAACAACGTCCAATAAGGGGATTTAAGCCAGTACTTTTCCCAATTTCTTGATAAGAATGGCCAATTAGGTTTTCTAACTTATATCCTAATAATTGTGTGGAGGCTTCATTGGCTAAAACTATTCTCCTGTTGTCATTCACCAATAAAATACCACTGAACAAATTATTGATAATTCCCTGCAGTCTTTGTTTATTCTCCGTTAGAGTAGACATTTGTTGCTCAAGGCTTTCAATCATAAAGTTAATTGCCTGCGCTAACTGGCCAATTTCCCCCTTAGGATTAATGGCTATACGTTTTTTGTAGTTTTTCCCGGTTACTTCTCTTGCTACTTTGATGATTTCTTCAATAGGACGAGTAACCATATGGGATACATTCCCAATAATTATCCCAAAAACCAAAAATGTACCCAGAAGACCAAGAGTTAAACTAAACCAGATTTTTTTTACCGTCTCACTAATTGTAGTCTCTGGTACAGCTAACCGTATTATGCCAGCAATCTCCCCATTCTCTTTCATAGGTATAGCTACATACAACATGTCATGTTTCAAAGTAACACTGTATCGTATAGTTTGGCCAATTCCTTCTTTTATTGCGTTCTGCACTTCCGGCCGATAAAGATGATTAGGCATACTATTGGGATCACTTTCGGTATCCCCCAATACTTTGCCATCTTTATTAATTACAGTGATCCTTGCAGATATTCCCTGGGAAAACTGTTTAATTTGATTTTGAAGTTGCTCAGGATTTGTGAATAAATGATTAAAAAATATATCATCAGAGATAATTTTTGCTTCTTTTGATAAACGGCTCTCAAGAATATCGAGGTACGTATTCTCTAGCAATTTACCTACATATATACCTATGAATCCTACCAGTACCGTTAACACGATAAGGAAAGAAATGGTGATTCTCATGCGAAAATGATGCATTAGGATCCCTCTAATTTATATCCCATTCCACGAACGGTTTTTATATATTTAGGTTGTCTTGTATCTTCTTCAATCTTGTCTCTTAAGTGACTAATATGAACATCAACAATGCGGGAATCTCCAACGAAATCGTAATTCCAGACTGCATTTAACAATTGTTCCCTTGTTAATACCCTGCCCGAATGTTTAGCAAGATAATGAAGCAATTCAAATTCTTTTGGTGTTAAATCTAATTGGGCGCCGTTATAATACACTTCATAACGTTCGGGATAAATTTGCAACTTGCCAAACTCAAAGTACGTTTCTTCCCCTTCATTAGCTAAATCCCTTTGCTGGCTGCCTGTCCTTCTTAAAATGGCTTTGACCCTGGCAACAACCTCTCTCGGACTAAAAGGCTTGGTCATATAATCATCAGCCCCTAGTTCCAATCCAAGAATTTTGTCAAACTCATCATCTTTGGCAGTCAACATAAGGATTGGTGTATCTACTTTTTCCATGCGTAACTTTTTACAAACTTCAATGCCGTCCATGCCAGGCAACATAATATCGAGGATGATTAAATCAGGATTCCCTTCCACTGCCTGTTTAACAGCTTCATTTCCATCCATGGCTTTAAAAACTTCATATCCTGCCTTTTTCAAATTGAACTCCAACAGAGTTAAAATCGACGGTTCATCATCCACAATTAATACTTTTTTCACTTTCCACACCCAACCTATTTAAATTTTTCTAACTCAACTTTCAATTCATTTACTAATTTATCGGCTTCTGCCAATTTTTTATCAGCTTCCTGCCCATGATTTGATTGTTGTTTCAGGTCATAGTATGCAAACAAATCATCATACGCTTTCATTCTTAAATCAATAGCTGTTAAAATCTTTGTTTTTAAAGGTTCTAGTTCTGCCGGTACTTGTGAGGTAGAAAAATCCTCTTGTACTAATTCTAATTGGCTTTTCCCTTGATCAATAAAGTTTTGCACCTTTGTTCTTTTCATACCTTTATCAGCCTGGTCACGAACATCACTAAGGTTTTTATTGTGATTATCGTTAACAGTCACAAATTGATTGGCTTTTTCTAAAAATGAAGTTTTGTAAAACTCCATGTCTTGCTGGTTTGCTGTACAACCACTTAACAATAATAATCCAGTCATGATAAATACAAAAGATATGATTGCTGTTTTTATAGTTTTCATGTTGATTAATCCCTCCTTTGCTCATCATAACATAATTATTTCATAAAAAAGAGTCCGGCCCAAAAAATAGAACCGAACTCTTTGTGTACACATATTGGATTAAGAAAGGACTGCCATTACGTTGCGAACGGCTTGTGCAGAATTGTCAAGAGCGGCTTTTTCTTCTGCAGTTAATTCCAATTCATAAACTTTTTCAATACCATCTTTACCAAGAAGAGTTGGTACGCCCAGGTATAAATCATTGTAACCATATTCGCCTTCAAGATAAGCGATGGTTGGGAGAATACGTTTTTGGTCTTTAATAATTGCTTCAGCCATTTCAACAAGAGACGCAGCTGGTGCATAGTATGCAGAACCATTTCCAAGAAGGTTAACGATTTCAGCCCCACCGTTACGAGCACGATCAACGATAGAATCTAAACGATCTTTTGAAATTAAAGTTTCTAATGGTATTCCGCCAACATAAGAGTAACGAGTAAGAGGAACCATTGTATCTCCATGTCCGCCAAGTACAAAACCAGTTACATCTTTAACAGATACGTTTAATTCCATAGCAACAAAAGTACGGAAACGTCCGGTATCCAGAACGCCAGATTGGCCGATTACACGGTTTTTAGGGAATCCAGTTGTTTTGAAAAGAGTGTAAGTCATAGCATCAACAGGGTTGGAGAGAACAAGGATAGTACTGTTAGGAGCATATTGTTTAATTTGTTCCCCAACAGATTTCATAATCCCTGCGTTAATATTAACAAGATCATCACGGCTCATGCCAGGTTTGCGAGCAATCCCTGCAGTAACGATTACCATGTCTGCATCTTGGATATCTTCATAGTTAGAAGTACCGATCACTTTAGCATCGAATCCTTGAACAGGACCAGCTTCAGCCATATCTAAAGCTTTCCCTTTCGTAGGGTTTTCCATAGCAGGGATATCAACAAGAACAACATCCCCAAGTTCTTTTTGCGCTAATAAAAACGCAGTAGTTGCTCCAGTGAAACCAGAACCAATAACAGCAATTTTTTTGCGATTGAAAGACATTTATATTGCCTCCTAGGAATTCAATTATTTATATTTAAAAAATTGAAACACACCTAAAAAAATTGCATAAGGAAAAGGGAATGCAAAAGTAAAGAACTATGCATTACCCCATTCCCGTTAAAATTACATATTTTTAATTAATTCGTCGCCGAATTCAGAGCATTTTAACTCTGTAGCGCCTTCCATTAAACGAGCAAAGTCATAAGTTACACGTTTGCCGGAAATGGATTTGCTCATGGAGTTAATGATCAGGTCAGCAGCTTCAGTCCAACCCATATGGCGAAGCATCATTTCACCAGAAAGGATAACAGAAGATGGATTTACTTTATCTAAACCAGCATATTTTGGAGCAGTACCATGGGTAGCTTCGAAAATAGAACGGCCAGTTACATAGTTAATGTTAGCCCCAGGAGCGATACCAATACCGCCAACTTGAGCAGCAAGAGCATCAGAAACGTAGTCCCCGTTAAGGTTTAATGTAGCAACTACGCTATACTCTGCAGGACGAGTAAGGATTTGTTGTAAGAAAGCATCAGCGATAACATCTTTAACGATGATTTTGCCAGCTGCAATTGCTTCATCTTGAGCTTTATCAGCAGCTTCTTTACCTTGTTCAGCAGCAATACGGTCATATTGTGCCCAGGAGAAAGTTTGATCTGCAAATTCATTGTCAGCAACTTCATAACCAGTGGTTTTAAATAAACCTTCAGTAAATTTCATGATGTTTCCTTTGTGAACAAGGGTAACATTTGGTTTATTGTTATCAATAGCATATTGAATAGCAGCACGAACTAAACGGCTAGTTCCTTCTTTAGAAACAGGTTTAATCCCAATGCCAGAAGTTTCTGGGAAACGGATTTTGGAAACATTCATTTCATTGCGAAGGAAATCGATTACTTTTTTCACTTCATCGGATCCTTCTGCCCATTCAATACCAGCATAAATATCTTCAGTATTTTCGCGGAAGATAATCATATCCGTTAATTCTGGGCGTTTAACAGGAGAAGGTACTCCTTCAAAATATTGTACTGGGCGTACACATGCATACAAATCTAACTCTTGACGTAATGCCACATTGAGGGAACGAATTCCACCACCAACAGGAGTGGTAAGAGGTCCTTTAATTGCAACAAGGTATTCGTTGATTGCAGTTAAAGTATCTTTAGGGAGCCATTCACCATATTTATTGAAAGCTTTTTCACCAGCATATACTTCAAACCATTGGATTTTTCTTTCGCCATTGTAAGCTTTTTCAACCGCAGCATCTAATACGCGAACTGCAGCATTCCAGATATCTGGACCAGTTCCGTCCCCTTCAATGAATGGAATAATTGGATTATTAGGAACATTCAATTTACCAGTATTATCTACTGTGATTTTCTCCCCTTGTGCGGGTACTTCAAATTTTTCAAAAATTGACACCATTACCCCTCCTAGGCTATGTATTAAACAAATACTTTATAGTATTGAAATAGAGCGGAGGACTCGTTAAGTAATCCTCCGATCTAAAATTTCAAACACTCTTAGCGCTCATTTAATGGAATATAATGAGCGTTTACCGGACCCACATATTCAGCACGTGGACGGATGAGGCGGTTATTGTCATATTGCTCTAAGATATGAGCAGTCCAGCCAGACATACGGCTGATGGCAAAAATTGGTGTGAATAAATCTCTTGGAATACCAAGGCTATGATAAACAGATGCAGAGTAGAAATCTACATTGGGTTGCAGTCCTTTTTCACCAGTAACCATTTCATCAATTTTAATGGACATTTCATACCATTGAGGTTGTCCAGTGATAGTAGTTAAACGTTGGGACATAACTTTTAAATGTTTTGCCCGTGGATCTCCATCTTTATACACACGGTGTCCAAAGCCCATCACTTTTACTTTGTTATCAAGAGCTTTACGGATATATGGTTCAACGTTTTCTACAGAACCAATTTCTTCAAGCATCTTCATAACCGCTTCATTTGCTCCGCCATGAAGAGGTCCTTTTAATGCACCGATTGCAGAAGTAATACCGGAATAAATATCAGAAAGCGTTCCCACCGTTACACGAGCAGCAAAAGTTGAAGCGTTTAATTCATGGTCTGCATGTAATACAAGAGCTTTATTGAAAGCTTCAACAGCAATTTGATCTGGCTCTTCGCCATTTAACATATATAGGAAATTTTGTGCAAAATTAAAATCAGCACGAGGGGAAACTACATCTTTACCTTCACGAATGCGATGAAATGCAGCTACAACAGTAGGAATTTTAGCTTGAAGACGCAATGCTTTACGAAGGTTAGCTTCTTTAGACATATCTTGCGCTTCATCATCATACAGTCCTAATGAAGAAATTACTGTCCGTAATACAGCCATTGGATGGTTACCTTGAGGAACCAATTTGATAAGTTGAATAGCATCCTCAGGAATTGTTGCATTTTCAGCTAAGTCTTTAATAAATTGCTCAAGTTGATCTTTTTTAGGAAGTTCACCATGCCAAAGCAAGTAAACAACTTCTTCGAATTGAGCGTTTTCAGCTAATTCGTCAATGTTAATCCCCCTGTAAGTTAATACACCATCAATAATGGAACTGATAGATGATTGGGTTGCTACGATCCCTTCTAATCCTTTGTTAGACATAGTTTTATCTCTCCTTTATCCCTAGTTTGATTCTCTGGGTTTTCTAAAAAATAAAATTTGACAGCAAAAAAAGCTAAAATATTACAAAAAAGAGAGGATAGATTCTTTAAGTTTGAAAATAATTATAAATTATTTTGGACATTTTGTGAATGTTTACTGAAAAAAATGTGAATTGATGTAGAATGATAAGAAAAAGTTTCTTGTATAACCTTTTTTATCATAACCTAAAATTATGAATTGTGAAAGTTTATGTTCAATTTTTTTAACAAAGAATACATTTTTATTTCGGAAAGGAGGAAATATGGAGAAATCTGACTTTTTGCCACGAATCATGTTGATTTTACGGATATTGATTGTTATTGCCATTGCCTATGGTTTATTCCGTTTAATTATTTTTGCAACACCATTACTATACCCTTTTATTATTGGTTCCATAATCGCTTATATAATTAATACTCCAGTGGACCTTTTACAAAATCGGGCCAAATGGTCCCGCTGGTTAGCAGTAATTACAGTGTTATCTGTTGTTTTATTGCTTTTCTTTGGATTCATTACTTTTCTTGTGACTCAATTAATTGTAGAAACTGGAAATTTAATGGACATGCTTCCCTTTTATATTAATAGTCTAACGATTTATATGAGGGATTTTCTGGCAAGGGGTGTGATTGCAGGTTTTTACGATAACTTGATTAATTTCTATACTTCTTTAGATGCCAATTTTAAATCCCAAATTCAAGCTAACGTAAATGATGTCATGTCAAAACTTGCGGAAACAGGAACTGTTTTTACAAAATCCATTTTAATGGGAATCCGCAATTTCTTAAGTTCAATTCCAAATGCAGCGACTGTAATGTTGATTTCAATTTTATCTGCTTTTTTCATCAGCAAAGATTATCATAAAATTAAAAAGGCCATAAAATCATTAATTCCTGATGTGTATGCTAATAAAATATCCAATGTAACTGTTGATTTACAAAAAGCGTTATTTGGTTTTATCAAAGCTCAATTGACTTTAATATCTATTACTGCTGTAATCGTCATCGTTGGGTTGTTAATCATGAGGGTTCCCTATGCTGTATCCATTGGATTGCTTATTGGGATTGTTGATTTAATGCCATATCTAGGAACAGGAGCTGTATTTGTTCCCTGGATTCTTTATAGTTTATTTACCAGTAATTATGGTATGGTGATTGGCCTCTCCATTCTTTATGCCATTGTCATTGTCCAACGCCAAATCATGGAGCCTAAAATTGTAGCCACAAATGTAGGCCTTGATCCTCTAATGACCTTAATTGCCCTTTTTGCAGGACTCCAATTATTTGGGTTTATTGGATTAATCCTTGGTCCAGTGATTCTGGTTATTTTAAATGCGTTATGGCGAGCCCGCATTATCCATGATCTCTGGAATTATATCCTCCATGGCACCCAGCCCGTTAAATAGTTCCTCGCTAAAATAAATAAAAAACGGATGATTCCATTACTGGATTCATCCGTTTTTTATTATTTATATTTAATTTCTACCATCTGTTAAACCGGTTGAAGTTTGAAAAATAAAGGTTTCCACTATTTAATTTTTTCCGTAACCAATTTCTCATGAAACCTTTTACAATTACCCTTGTCCAGGGAAGAAGTAAAAAGAACCCAACGAAGTCTGAGAAAAATCCGGGGCTTAAGAGAAAAATTCCCCCGGCTAAAATGCAAATTCCATCAAGCAATGCATCTCCTGGCACATTTCCTCTTTCCAATTGTTGCCGGGCTTGCATAAGAACTTTTAGCCCCTGGGTTCTAGCTAACCATGCTCCTACAACCCCGGTTAAAAAACATAGGGCAAGTGTAGGAATCCATCCAATCCATTGGCCTGCTGTAAATAACCCCCATAACTCAATCAACGGAACAACAATGATGATTAACACCAGATATTTAAGCATTGCTTTCTTCTCCTGACTCTTCGTACTCTTTCATCAACTGATAAATATGTGGCTCTTTTTTATCAATCCGAACAGGTTTTAACTCTTTTGTAGTCCATGCATGATGGGTTTCACCTGAAACTAATAATTGCAGATCTTCTTTACGGCGAATTTCATAGGCAAAGATAAGGCGAATCCCAGTACACAAAGTAATTTTTGTTCTAATCAAAATTTCTTCATCATAATGGGCAGGAGCTTTAAATTTAAGATTGGCTTCGTTTAACGGAAGAAGATAGCCCAGGTCCTCAAAACGTCGATAAGGAAAACCTAATTCCCTAATTAATTCCGTTCTGCCTACTTCAAACCAGGACAAATAATTGGCATGATAAACAACATGCATTTGATCGGTTTCAGAATATCTAACCCTCAACGTTGTTTCGAACCATTTTTCCTGTTTTGCCATTTCTTCCTCCTAGATACTACAATATTCTTTCGTGGCCAGAGTAGATATGCCCGATTGAAGCATCAACGGTCACATCATCTCCATCGCATAAAATACGAGTGGCATTATTGGCGCCAACAATAACTGGTATTCCTAAATTTAACCCAACAATTGCTGCATGGGAAGTGATTCCACCTGTTTCAACAACAAGAGCTTTTGCTCTGCTAATCACGTCCATCATATCACTGTCTGTTCCCGTTGCCACTAAAATATATCCACTTTCATTTTCATCAATATCTTTGTGACTTGTTATAACACGAACTTTTCCTGTTACAGCTCCTTTTCCAATTCCCTGGCCTTTTGCAAGAAGATCCCCCACAATATGGGCTTTCAAAATATTCGTGGTACCTGGTTCACGAACAGGAACACCAGCTGTTATAATGACCAAATCCCCTCTTTTAACTAAACCAGTTTTTACAGAAGTGCGAACTGCTACATCTAACATTTCATCTGTACTATTAGCCAGCTCACTATGGAGGGCAAAAACTCCCCAAACTAACGCAAGTTTACGGCATACTTTTTCATGGGGTGTTACTGCAATAATAGGTGCCTTTGGCCGAAATTTAGAAACTGTTTTAGCTGTGTGTCCACTTTCTGTAGAAGTAATAATTGCAGTGGCATCCAGGTCAAAAGCAACATTGGCAACAGCCTGGCTTAAAGCATCAGGAATCGTTGATTGTTTTTCAATAGAACGAGTATTCAATATCTCTTGATATGTAAGAGCAGCCTCTGTTCTTACAGCAATACGATTCATGGTACGAACTGCTTCAATTGGATATTTCCCTGCTGCAGTTTCTCCGGAAAGCATAATCGCATCAGTACCATCAAAAATCGCATTGGCAACATCACTTGCTTCAGCCCGTGTAGGCCGTGGATTTCTTTGCATTGAATCTAACATTTGGGTCGCTGTAATGACTACTTTGCCCATTTGATTGCATTTTCTAATTAAGTCTTTTTGTACAATTGGAACCTCTTCTGCAGGAATCTCTACCCCCAAATCCCCCCGGGCAACCATCAATCCATCGGAAAGACTTAAGATTTCATCTGCATTGTTAACCCCTTCTTGATTTTCGATTTTAGATATAATTTGTATATCTGCACCATAATCTTCAAGGATTTTTCGGATTTCCAATACATCTGCACCTTTACGTACAAAGGATGCAGCAATAAAATCTACACCATTTTCAATTCCAAATATAATATCATTGGCATCTTTTTCCGTAATTCCAGGCAAGTTTATTTCAACACCTGGCACATTTACCCCTTTTTTGCTTTTAAGGGTTCCACCGTTGCGAATGTGGCAAATAATGTCTTGATCCTGAATTTCTTCCACAGTAAGGCCAATTAATCCATCATCTATTAAAATAACATTTCCTGGCTTTACATCATTTACTAATCCAGCATAAGTAATAGACACTCTCTTTTCATTTCCCAGGATGGGCTCAGTGGTTAAAATCAACGTCTCCCCATCTTTTAATTCCACACTATCTACTTCAAGATCCCCTGTACGAATTTCCGGACCTTTTGTATCCAAGAGAATGGCAATGCCTTTTCCAGTTTCTACAGCTGCCTTGCGAATAGCCTCTATACGTGCTCGATGCTCCTCATGGTTCCCATGGGAAAAGTTTAAGCGGGCAACATTCATGCCCTCTTCCATTAATTGTTTTAAGGTTTCAACTGATTCACTTGCTGGGCCAATGGTACATACAATCTTTGTTTTTCTCATCTCTTCTGCCTCCCACCAGGAAGTATCTCCTAGGAAATCTCGCTAAGAAGGTTATATCTCCCCATTGATTTAAATTTTTCATAGCGGTCTTCTACTAATTCATCAGAGGTTAAATGACTTAATTCTCTTATATGCTTTTCCAGAGATTTACGCATCTCTGCCACCGATGAAGCATAATTGCGATGGGCACCGCCTAATGGTTCGGCAATGATCTCATCAATAATCCCTAATTCATTTAAGTCTTGCGCCGTAATTTTTAATGATTCTGCAGCACGTTGCGCCTGTCCTGCATCTTTCCATAATAAAGCAGCAGCACCTTCGGGAGAAATAACAGAATAAATAGAGTTTTCCATCATCAAAATTCGATTTCCAACTCCTAAGGCAAGTGCCCCACCGCTTCCTCCTTCACCAATAACGACAGAAATAATTGGAACACCAAAGGATGCCATTTCTCTTAAGTTGCGGGCAATCGCTTCACTTTGCCCTCTTTCTTCTGCTGCCATTCCAGGATATGCTCCCTGGGTGTTAATAAAACAAATGATTGGGCGATTAAATTTATCAGCCTGTTGCATTAAACGCAGAGCTTTACGATATCCTTCTGGATGAGGCATGCCAAAATTTCGAGCAATGTTTTCTTTGGTATCCTTCCCTTTTTGATGTCCAATTACAGTAACCGGTAAACCATTAAATCGGGCTACCCCTCCTACAATGGCAGGGTCATCACCAAATAAACGGTCTCCATGCAATTCAACAAAATCGGTAAAAAGATCTTTAATTAAGTCTAACGTAGTTGGCCTTTCCGGATGTCTGGCCATTTGCACTCGTTGCCATGGAGTAAGATTGCCATAAATTTCTTCTGCTAATTCTTTGGCCCTGACTTCTAATTTTTCAATTTCATCTGAGAAATCAATTTGTTTTTCTTCAGTAAATTTCCTTAGTTCCTCAATTTTCAATTGAAGTTCTATGAGAGGTTTTTCAAATGGAAGTTCTCCAGCCATCTATTTTCCCTCCTTTACTGAATGTAAACTTAATATATTTCCTAAAATAGTTCTCATATCTTTACGATGGATCACTCGATCCAGTTGCCCTTTTTTCAATAAAAATTCAGCTGTTTGAAAATCATCGGGCAGTTTTTGCCGGATAGTTTGTTCAATAATTCTACGGCCGGCAAATCCGATTAATGCTCCAGGTTCTGCAAAATTATAATCCCCCAGGGATGCAAAACTAGCAGAAACTCCGCCTGTAGTGGGATTGGTCATCACAGAAATAAACAATCCTCCTGCTTTATGAAGTTTAGCTAAAGCGGCACTGGTCTTTGCCATTTGCATAAGGCTAAGCACTCCTTCTTGCATTCTGGCACCGCCTGAAGCTGAGAAAATTATAACCGGATAGTTTTTTTCAATTGCCCGTTCAATCGCTCTAGCAATTTTCTCGCCCACAACTGAACCCATGCTTCCCATACGAAAACGTGAATCCATAATCCCTACAACTACAGGGAACCCTTTTATTGTTCCCTCGCCGGTAACTGCTGCTTCCGATAGCCCAGTTTTTTGATGGTCTGCTTCCAGCTTATTTAAATAATCAGGAAATGAGAGAGGATCATCGGATCTTAAATCATTATCATATTCGAAAAAAAGGCCTTCATCCAAAAGAGCTGTAATTCTCTCAAAAGCATTCATTGCATAATGATAATCACATTGATGGCAGACTTTTAGATTTTTTATCAACTCTCTTGAATAGCTAATGGCTCCACATTTAGGACATTTCACCATAAGCCCTTCAGGAATCTGGTTTTTTTCAACGGAGGGAGTTGGTTCAACACGTTTTTCCGTAGGAAGAGTAGCGTATTTTCTCTTTTTTGGAAAAATATCTCTTAACAAAATAAACACCTCTTTAATATCAGTGGAGAATACTATTAAGTACCTCCTGGATTTCATCTAGCTCCGATTCGGGAACAAGAATTTCATACTGGGGAGATTGGCCAATCTGCTTAATTTTCACCAAAAAACCTTCCTCTGTAAGACGTTTTTGTAATGTTTCAGCAGATTTTTGACTAGGCGAAATATAGATAACTGTCCACATTCGCAAAAACTTCCTCCTTTAAACCTTACAAAATGCTGTTTTCAAGATGTTTTGTCATACGTGTAACGGCCTGTTCTTCATCTTTTTCGCGGATTGCTTGCAAAATTTCCTTATGCTCTTCCAGGCCTTCTTCAGCACGACCATCCCGAGAAAGGGACTCCATACGAACAGATTTACTATATTCAATTAAAGGTGCCCAAATCCGGTGCAATACTGAGTTTCTACTAGAACGACAGATGGCCCGATGGAATAAATAATCTTCTTCTGTAGGAATTTCACCCTTAAGAATTTTCTCGTCCGCTAATTGGATAATTTTTTCCATTTCTGCATAATGTTTTGATGTGGCTCGTTGACAGGCCAATCGTACAGCATCAATTTCCAGTATTTTTCTCATTTCAACTAAATCCCTGCGGGTTTTAAAATCCTTTAATATAAAGAAGCCAATAATATCAATTAATTTATTCTGCCGATAACTTTGGATAAACGTTCCTTCTCCACGTCTGGTAGTAATCAGTCCCAATAATTCTAATGCCCGTAAAGCCTCTCTGACAGATGACCTTCCCACACGCAGCCTTTCCGCCAATTCCCTTTCAGAAGGCAATCGGTCACCTGGTTTCAAACCATCTTCTTTAATTAAATTATTTATTTCCAGTAAGATTTCCTGATAAACCTTACGCTGTTCTGGCACGACAGACATACCCTCACCTCTTTTATTTGCCCTATAAAGAAAACTTGGCTGTCACCAAGCTCTTAGGCAAAGGCGATAGCCTGAATTTTTGTGATAGTGCTATAGAAAAAGGAGGAAATCTCCTCCTCTTTCCGACTATCCTATAGTTGCCATTTGAATGGTTGATTCTTTAATGGATTCTAAGTCAGCTTCTTTTCGGGCTACACCAGTATCCATAGCTGCTTTTGCAACTGCTGCAGCCACATGGGGTGCAACGCGTGGATCAAAAGGAGATGGAATGATATGTTCTGCATCTAATTCATCATCACTCACCAGGTTTGCAATGGCATAAACTGCAGCAAGTTTCATTTCTTCGTTAATATCTGTAGCCATTACATCTAACGCCCCACGGAAAATGCCAGGGAAAGCTAATACGTTATTTACCTGATTTGGAAAATCCGAACGGCCTGTGCCAATTACCGCTGCACCTGCAGCTCTTGCTTCATCTGGCATAATTTCCGGAACTGGATTAGCCATGGCAAAAATAATAGGATCTACATTCATTGTGCGAATCATTTCCTGGGTAAGGGAACCAGCTACAGAAACACCAATGAAAACATCCGCACCTTTAATCACTTGTTGCAAGGTACCTTCTGCTTTATTTTTATTCGTAATTTTCGCAATTTTATCTTTTATTGGATTCATGCCGTAAGGACGCCCTTCATAAATGGCTCCTTTAGAGTCACACATGATGACATCTTTTACTCCCATACTGAGCAACAGTTTAATAATAGCAATCCCAGCTGCACCTGCTCCGTTAGCTACAACTAAAATATCTTCCATTTTCTTGCCGGTAATTTTCAAAGCATTCATCAATCCTGCAGCTGTCACAATTGCAGTTCCGTGTTGGTCATCATGGAAAACAGGAATATCCAATTCTTTTTTCAACCGTTCTTCAATCTTAAAGCAATTTGGAGCGGCAATATCCTCAAGATTAATACCACCAAAAGTAGGTGCTAAGTATTTAACAGTTTTAATAATTTCTTCAGGATCTTGTGTATCCAAACAAATGGGGAAAGCATCTACCCCTGCAAAGGATTTAAAAAGTACCGCTTTTCCTTCCATAACAGGCAATGCGCCTTCTGGTCCAATATTCCCTAATCCAAGAACAGCTGTTCCATCAGAAACAACAGCAACTAAATTTCCTTTGGAAGTATAA
Organism: uncultured Paenibacillaceae bacterium; assembly: GCA_946478845.1. Next base: position 20,060 of record CAMLDI010000002.1, on the reverse strand, counting down.
TCATATACCTTTTGGCGATTATCAAAAATATCCTTGCAAGGCTCTGCTACACCAGGAGAATAAGCTAAACTTAAGTCTTTTGCATTTCGTAAAGGTACCCTTGTTTCTACTCGAATTTTCCCCTGATTATCTTTATGTAGCTTTAATGCTTCTTCACGTAAATTAGACACAAAAAATCCACTCCTTTTCTTCCTACACCCAAAGTATTCGATATAATTTTTAATCTTTTAGTGGTCTGACCACTTTCTATTTTAATTATTATTATATCCAGAAGTCTGAAATCTGTAAACAAAAAAAATAGCCATTCTGTTTTATAACAGTTTTCAGTTTAATTTTTTTACAGCAATCCCTCCAGAACCGACAATTTTTTCAAGTTCATTCTTGATTTTTTCGTCAAATTCTATGGAAAAATTTTTGCTTAGTTGTAGTGTGGTTCTCGTTGATTCATAAAATAAAATCACAGAATTATTTCCCTGAGATTGTAACAGCTTTTGCTTTAATTCATTCATTTTCAAGTGATCTTTTTCCAACTCTCTTCCAATCCTAATAAAAACCCTTTTTTCTAAAGGAGGTTTATCCAGCGGAGAAATAATCTGTGCAATCACTTTTGTTCGATGATCCTGATGACTTATTCTTCCCTTTATCATCAACAACTTTTCTTTTTTTAAAAGGTGGGAATAGGTGGAAAACACTCCTGGAAAAACAACAACCTCCACTTTTCCCGTAGGATCCTCCACCTCAAGAAAAGCCATAGGTTCCCCTTTCTTTGTGGAAATAATTTTCAGTTCCTTCAGCAATCCAACCAATTCAATGATTTTTTCTTCTTTTCCTTCATGTAGTTGTATAACAGGTGTAAATAGACCATTATAAAAAAATTGTCTTAACCCGTCGAGAGGGTGCCCTGAAACATACAGTCCCAGGGTTTCTTTCTCCTGTTCTAATTTTTCCTTTTGTGTAAAGGGAGATAGGTCTATGGAAATGGGGGGGTGATCTAATGAGCCTTCTTCAAACAATAATAACTGGTTTTCTGCATTGTTTTCACGGACGATTCCCCCCCATTCCATCACATCATCCAAAGCCGCCAAAAAGGCCCTGCGATGGCCTGAAAAGGAATCCATGGAACCGCTCAATATTAAAGATTCCATCACTTTTCGATTCACAATTCGCAAATCCACCCGCTGGCAAAAATCATATAAATCTTTAAACTCCCCATTTTTACGAACTTCTAAAATATGTTTTACTGCCTGAATTCCTACATTCTTAATGGTATATAATCCAAACCGAATCGATGAATTTTCAACTGAAAAATTTCCCTGGCTTCGATTAATGTTTGGAGGAAGGATTGAAAGGGATAGCCGCCTGCATTCATCAATATACTCTGCAACTTTTTCCAGGTTTCCAGCTGCCATTTGTAACATGGATGTTAAATAATAAACAGGATAATTAACTTTTAAATATCCTGTTTGATAAGCAATTAATGCATATGCTGCACTATGGCTTCGGTTAAAACCATAATCGGCAAAACGGACAATCCAGTCATAGAGATGGTTAGCCAAATCATCTCCATATCCCTGGCGTAAACATCCAGCAACAAATTTTTCCCGTTGTTCCTGTAGAAGCTCCTTTTTCTTTTTTGAAACTGCTCTGCGCAAAAGGTCTGCTTCCCCTAAAGAAAATCCTGCAAATTTCGAAGCTACTTGCATGATTTGTTCCTGATACAAAATAAAGCCATAGGTATCTTTTAAAATAGGCTCAAGGTCAGGATGTAAATAGTTCACTTTTCCTGGATTTTTCTTCACTTTCGCATATTCAGGAATAAATTCCATTGGCCCTGGCCGAAAAAGTGCCAATACGGCAATAATTTCTTCAAAAGTAGCTGGCTGAACTTGCCGCAGCACATTTCTCATACCTGAGGATTCCAATTGAAAAACACCCACAGTTTCAGCCTTAGCTAACATGTCATAGGTTGATGCATCATTTAACGGAATGCGATCCAGTTGAAAAAGGGTGCCCTCATTTTTCTCAATAAGTTCTACACACCGTTCAATAATGGTTAAATTTCGCAAGGCTAAAAAATCCATTTTTAAAAGGCCAATTTGTTCAAGGCCTTCCATGGTGTACTGGGTTAAAGAATGTCCTTCATGGCCCAATTGCAACGGAACATATTCTGTCAGAGAATCCCGAGAAATAACTACACCAGCCGCATGGATAGATGTGTGGCGAGGCATACCCTCAATGGATTTTGCGATTTTCCACAGCAATTCTAATTGTGGATTTTCCTCAACCACTTGATCCAACCTTTTATTCTTCTGTCTCGCCTTCTCTAAGGTCACTCCAAGCTCTTGTGGGATTAATTTAGCTATTCTATCTACCAAACTCACAGGAAGCCCTAAAACACGTCCTACGTCCCTTATTGCCGCCCTAGCTCCCATGGTTCCAAATGTAATAATTTGGGCTACCCGTTCCCTGCCATATTTCTGACTGACATAATCAATCACTTCATCCCGGCGTTCATAACTAAAGTCAATATCAATATCCGGCATGGTAATCCGTTCTGGATTTAAAAATCGTTCAAACAACAATTTGTATTTGATTGGATCTATGTTTGTAATTTGTAACACATAAGCCACTAAACTTCCTGCAGCGGATCCCCTGCCAGGCCCTACTGCAATCCCATGTTCCCTGGCATACTTTACAAAATCCCATACAATGAGAAAATAATCAGCAAATCCCATATTATTAATAACACTTAATTCATAATCCAATCTTTCTCGAATAGCAGATGAACTCTCATTTCCATATCGATAATAAATCCCTTCCTCGCATTTCTTGCGCAAGAAATCAATTGAACTGATTCCCAGATGAACAGGAAAGGCAGGCAGAATGTATTCCCCCATGGGAATCTCAATCTGGCAACGGCTGGCGATTGCCATCGTATTTTTTAATGCATCCGGTAAAAAAATAAACACTTCTGCCATTTCAGTATGGCTTTTTAAATAATACTCTCCTTTTCGGGAAGAACTTTGTTCAAGATGGTTTAAAGTAACCCCTTCTCCAATGGCACAGAGAGCCTCGTAAATGGCCACATCCTCTTGATTCACATAATGAACATGATTCGATGCAACAAGAGGAATTGAAATCCTTTTACTTAATTGAATAATGGGTTCAAATAGTTCCTTTTCCTGTAATGTACGATGATCCTGGACTTCAAGAAAAAAAGATTCCGGGAAATACCTTCTATATTCTTCTGCTAATACTTCCGCCTGTTGGATATTCCCCTGTTGCAAACAATGGCTAATATCACTTTCTAACATAGGGCTAATGGCAATAATCCCTTTTGTTAACTCTGGCTCTAGTTGAAAAATCTTCTTTGAAACCCCGGGAATCCTTTTCCCAGAAAGACGGGCACTGGAAACCAATTTTAATAAATTTCTATATCCTATAAGATTTTCAGCCAATAATACTAATTTATTCATTTCCTTTTCTTCCTCTTCGGAAAGAAAAAGTTCCACACCAATAATTGGTTTAATGCCTGCTTTTTTGCATGCATGATAAAATGGCACCACACCATACATGGCACAGGAATCCGTAATTGCCAGAGCTTTCATGCCGAAGTCGGCAGCTTTATTTACAAGGGTCTCAATGCGAGCTCCACTTTCTAAAAGTGAATATTCCGTATGTACATGAAGGTGTACAAATGAATCATCCATCGTTTCATGCCCCCCTCCATTTTTCATTATAAAGGAACTTGCCAGAGGCATTTATCATATTTTTTTCCTCAATTCCATATTTTTATAGAAAACCAATCATGTCCTAAGGGGGAAATATGAATAAGTCCCTGATAATAAGCCTCTTTTCTGGAATTACGGTAAACTTTTTTATTGCTTTTGGCATAGTTCTTGGAGGAACTCTATTTAGTGGAATAGCTGCTTTTATTAACCAGCAGCCCCCTTTTTCCACAATGATGAACTGGTCAGATAAGTTGAAAATCTGGGGATTGGTTGCTGCTTTAGGGGGAACGTTTGATTCGTTCATGCATATTGAGCGCATTTTTGAAGAAGGAGATATTTCCCCTATTATTAAGCAAATTATTTATATCATCAGCGCTTTTATGGGAGCCCATACCTGTACCATAATGCTGCAATGGTTCCTTAAAGGGGAATAATCAAGATGAGAGTGCCTGCAGGCCGCCATATCTACCGTCACATTCGTTTAATCATTTTATTTATCTTCGGAATGCTTACAGGAATAATTATTTTTCTATTTATATACGGGCAACAGCTGGACAGGCTTTTAATCAAAGTCAGGGAGCTAGAAAATCAAAACGTTGAATATCTTGGCCAAATTGTCACCATGGAAAAAACAGAAAAACTCCTAAAATCTAAAAAGACTACAGTAAAAAACATTGAAATCCACCCAAAAGCACCCAATGCTTTGATTGCCACTGAATCTAAACGGCTAATCATCAAAGACCTCTCTTTTCTCAAAGACCGTCCTTTAGAACATGTGGCTAATTTCCACGAAGGCCTGCAACTTTTACTTGCTGACCGACGTTATACCATCGAAAACCAAATCTATACCGTACAACTCAAAACCCTTGTAGTCTCCGAGACTTTACACTTTTATGTAGAAATTAAAGCCATCCCCCAATTATAAAACTAAAAAGAAACTTTTTATAACAAGATTCGTATTTCATAATGAAGAAAAAAGGTTTAAGGATCTATAAGGGGGAAACGTTATGAAAAAAATCTTTTTTATTTTTGCTTTACTCACATCTTTCATATTAAGTGGTTGCTCTTTTCTTGAGGAAACAAATAATACATTAGAATATGTAAATAAGGCTACAGAACATATAAATAATTTAAGCAATTTTGCAGATCAAGCACCACAAATGATTCAAGAGGCTGCTTTAAATGCAGAAATAAAAACTGAACTGGAAAATCAAATTAATACCTTGATGACTGAAATAAATGAATTTAATCAGATTGATGCACCAGCAATTGCAGAAAATCTCCACCAACAAATCGTAGACAAAAACAATTTAATTCTTGAGGAATTGCAGCCGGTAATCCAAAATGGAGAAATTTTACTTGATAAGCTTCAAGAAACACAAATTTTTACCACTATAAAAGAGATTAGCACTCTTTTAAATCAATTGCAGCAACTTGGATAGTAAAGACAACTTGAAAGAGCTTCCCTTTTTCCAGGGAAGCTCTTTTATGAACTGCAATGTTATTAAGAACCGCGTCCTGCCTTAAGCAATGATTTGCTTCCTAATAAGAAAAAACTCTGAATAAACAGCAAAACCCCAGTTCCTACTAGTAACCATTCAATTTTAATTAAATCGGCTATAGGGCCAAATACAAGCATACCTAGGGGCATCATAGATGTTGAAAGCATCGTTAATACGCCAAATACCCTTCCAAGAAAATCACCTTCCACTTTCTCCTGTAACAAAACTGTTGAAGGTGTATTAAACATAGGCATTGCAATTCCCGTGATTCCCATTAAAAATAAATAGATCCAAAAAACAGGAACAATCCCCAGGGCAAAAGTACAAAATCCAAACAATAAACTGGCTAAAGTCATGGTATGAATCTTGTTCTTAAAGCCTCCCCAGGAAGCCATAATGATTCCACCAAAAATCATCCCAATGGAAAAAGCAATTTCTATTGCCGTTAACCGCCATACATCACCACCAAAACTGCGTGTCACCTGTAGTGGTGTTAAAAAGGCTGCTGGTGCAACTAAAACATAAAATATGGCACAAAAAATAAAGTATTTTTTTAAGTAATCATGCTCTTTAATGTAGAAAAAACCTTGTTTCATATCGATAAAATAACTGATTTTCTGTTTCAGTAATGCTTTTGCATGCACAGGAATTTTAAGAAAGGCAAGTAATATGAAGATGGCAATGGCTGCAGTAATGACATCAATAAAGAAAATCATTTCAATAGTTTGGAAGGTTAACAGAGCAGCACTTACCATTGGTGAAATGAGCATTACAAAAGCTTGAATGCTCCCATTTACTCCATTTACCTTTGTCAGTTTATCTTCCGGTACAAGTTGGGGCAGAATTGCCCCAATTGCAGGAGTTTGTATTCCAGTACCGATTGCCCGGATTGCTAATATCACAAAAAGAAGCCATAGGGATTCATATCCCATTAAAAACAAAATGGCTAAGGCCAGGGTTGATATTGCAATAAGTGCATCAGATAAAATAATTAACATTTTACGATTATAGCGGTCTGCCCACACCCCCGCAAAAGGTGAAAGAATGAAAGTCGGCACAAAACCGCAAAGGATCGATATGGTCATCATCACCCCGGACTGGGTGTTTAAGGTGATATACCACATAATGGCATACTGAACCAGGGAAGATCCAAAAAGGGAAATTGTCTGGCTGCCTAAAAATAGAATGATTTTTTTCTTCCAATTTTCCATATCATTTATTCCTTTTCAATTTTATCACACTTGTACATCAATGCTTAAATACAAAGGACTCTTTTCTAAAGAGAAACGTAGCTATCCCAACGGCAATCGCTACATAAATCAATGTACTTCCAATTACCATTCCTATATGCCCTATATTAAAAATCCCATAAATAAATTCTTTAAAAATGGCAATGACATTTACAATAGGCAAAACAAATTGATAAGTTTCAAGTTCCTTTGCCCCTGTCTGCATTAAGAGATAGGCAGGAATCATTGCCACAATAACAAGAGGGCTCATATAGGTTGAAGCTTCTTTAAAACCTTTCGCAATAGTGCTCAATGCCAGCTGTACCCCTGCAAACATAATTCCTAACAGAATTATAATCAGAAGAATAAAAAAGAGGTTTTGTCCGGTAAAGATATCCAAACTTAATGACCCACCAGCATTTCCCCCTTCGCCAGGAACACTGGAGAAATTTTGAAAGGCATCGGTTGTCATCGTATATGCAAAAGCTCCAAGGGAAGCAATAGAACTTAAACATCCCATGGTAGATACCACAATTAATTTTGCCACCAAAACTGCCTTAGAAGAAGCCGGGGTCGTTAATAAAGCCTCTAATGTCCCTCTTTCTTTTTCTCCTGCTACCAAATCAATGGCTGCAGGCATTCCTCCTGTAGCAACTGACATTAATAATAACAAAGGAATAATCAATGACATAAACGTTCCAGCCATTTGTTCATCCGTGGACAGATTCACTTCTTTGATTTCTATAGGTGTTAGTGATTGTTGCTGAATCCCTAATTCACCTAACCGTTCACCCAGTAACTGCTGGTTCAGCAAATTGAGATGGTTTTGCAAAACACCAATGGAAATCAAGGAACGATTATCTGATGGATCAAATAATAAAGATACAGAAACAGGCTGCATCTGTTCTACTTTTTGTTGAAAAGCAGCATCTACCCGTACCCCTAAGCGTACATCTCCGTCCTTAACCGCCTTTTCTAAATCAGTGATTCCCGGCTTTATTTGGAAAGCAGGGTTTTGTCCAATCCATTTCTCAACCTGTCCAGAAGCATCCTCTATAGCAATAGGAATGTCTTTACTAGCTTCTTCGCTGGATTTCGTAAATACATTTCCCATAATAAAAAATAATAATGGGACTAATAAGACAGGTATTAAAACCGTTGTCATCCAGGTTTTCCGGTCTCGGAAAAGGTCGAGGAATTCCTTTTTTACAATAATCCACCACTGCATTTAGAGAACACCTCCAATCCTGGCCATAAAAATCCTCTCTAAATCATCTGTGCCCTCTTTTTCAAACAAGGTTTGCAATGCCCCATCGTAAAGGATGACTCCATTGTGTAACATGATTACCCGGTCGCATAGCCTCTCCACTTCCTCCATAATATGGCTGGAGAAAATGACCGTCTTTCCCTGTTCTTTTAAATCAAATATCAATTTTCTAACCCCATGGGCACTTGTTACATCTAATCCGGTAGTGGGTTCATCTAATAAGATGGCTTCGGGGTCATGAATAAGAGATCGGGCGATTGCCACTTTTTGCAGCATTCCCCGGGAAAACTCCCCAACCTTTCGATCTAAAAATGATTCAAAGGAAAAATAATGGGCAAGTTCTAGTAATCTGGCCTCCATTTGCTGTGAAGGCATTTTATAAAGCCTGCCAAAATAATATATATTTTCTCTGGCAGTGAGACGTTGATATAAACCTGTCTCCCCGCCAAAAAGGACACCAATGGTTTTTCTTACTTGTTCTTGCTGTTTAACCGTATCAAAGCCTGCAACACGAAGGGTTCCACCTGTGGGTTTTAATAATGTGGAAAGCAAACGTAACAATGTGGTTTTCCCTGCCCCATTTTCTCCAAGTAATCCAACCACCTCACCTTTACCCACTGTAAAGGATATGTTCTTCAACACAGTCTTCTTTTTAAAACTTTTTTCCAGGTTCTCAACCTTAATCAAAAGATCTCCTTCCTTTCTGTATATAATTTTTTGCGTAAAAGAACAAAAATAAGTACAATAATGAAAGACAAGTCAGTTTCTATACGGAAGGAAGCGGTTTGAAGTTGCAGACAATCTTAACAATAATTTCTATTATCACCTTAACAACAGGGCTTATTTCAGTCTATTATGCATTCACCTGGAGAAGAAAACCGGGCGCTGAAGGAAAACTTCTTCAAGCTAGAATGAATATATTTATCGGAATTGCCTTATTAGGATTGGGAACAAACCAATTCTTTTTTGATGATTTAGTAATTTATCGTAGAATATTTGCCGTTATTTTTCTCTTAATGGGATTAGTTAATTTCATTATAGGGATTCGTAACCATAAATATTTTAAGAAAATCTTGCAAGAGGGAACCAAGTAAAAAAAGCAGGCCATTAAAGGCCTGCTTTTTCTTTACACTATAAGAATTTATAAAATTTTATTCTTATAGTATAAGTGCAACTAGGGCTGCCGCCGTCGCCTAAAGGCTTGGCGCCAGCCAAGTTTTCTTTACCGTTCAATAATTTGTACGGACATCATCGCTTTGCCAACAATGTTCCCCTGGTGATATACTTCAACTTCTACTTTGCCAAATTTACGGCTAACATCCATTACCCGAGGCCGTATCTCTATGACACTTTCAATTTGTACAGGTTTTAAGAAATACACCATAATATTTTCCGGGACCATGTCCCCTTTCTTATATTGGCGTACTGCTCTGCTCCCCGTTTCTGTAATCAGTGTTGTCATGACCCCACTGGCAATATTCCCAAGATGATTGGTCATTTGCGGGGTTACTTCCCCTTTAAAATAAATTCCGTTTTCATCTTTTTCTTCCCTAAAACTATTCATAATCAAATCCGGGAAGGTTTCCCCCATTTGAGGTTGTTTCTGAATATATTGCAGGGCTTTTAATACATCTTGACGGCTAATAATCCCAATCATTCGTTTATGGTTATCTACAACGGGCAATAGCTCAATCCCTTCCCAAACCATCATATGGGCAGCAGATGCCACGGATACACGGCCACCTACTGTGATTGGATTCTTTGTCATTATTTTTTCAACGGGTATCTGCTCATCATGGCCAATGATATCTTTAGAGGTAACAATCCCAAGTACTTTCATATTATCATCTACAACAGGAAAACGGGTGTGGCCAATACTATCAGAGAGCTGGTACCAATCACTGATTTTATCTGTTGCTTTTAAATAAAAGGATTCTTTTATTGGTATAAGGATATCCTCTATCATCATTATCTCTTTTTTAATTAATCGATCATAAATGGCCCTGTTAATCAAAGTCGCAACAGTAAAAGTATCATAACTAGTTGATATAATGGGCAATTGAAGTTCATCAGCCAGTTGTTTTACTTCTTCACTGGTATCAAAGCCCCCTGTAATTAAAACAGCAGCATCATGTTGCAAAGAAAGTTTATGGGCCTGATAACGGTTCCCTACAATCAATAAACTTCCTGCATCAACATAGCGCATCATTGCTTCTAACTTCATGGCCCCAATAACAAATTTATGAAGGGTTTTATGCAATCCTTCCCTACCGCCCAAAACATGGCCATCAACAATATTTACAACCTCTGCAAAGGTTAATTTTTCAATGTTTTGTTTTTGTTTCTTTTCTATTCGAACGGTCCCCACCCGCTCAATGGTACTTACCATTCCCTGGGCTTCAGCTTCTTTAATCGCCCGATAGGCAGTACCTTCACTCACTTCAAGTTCTTTAGCAATCTGCCTTACGGATATTTTGCTTCCTACACCCAGTTCTTCAATATATCGCAATATTTGTTCGTGTTTTGTAATCATAACATTCACCTTTAAATAATTATTTGGGGGCTCTTCTGTACTAATGATATTATAACCCTTTACTATAACAAGTACAAATAAAAAAGCCATCTGTATTGAAAACAATACAAATAGCTACTTAAATTATTATATAACAAATAATTCTTCTTTTCTATTTGTGAATTGATGCAACCACTGTGCCGGTGGACATGCCACACAACGATAAATTTTCATTCCCTTTTCTACAAAACGGGATTCATATTCTGTCATAACATTTCCTTCAGCAAAAACACTGCTATGCAAATCGAAGGTTATATCTTTAAGCAAACACCCCGTTGCCACAAATTCATTTAAACTAAATTCATATAGGCCTTCATTATCCGTTTTAAGTTCAATTTGCCCTTCTGGCTTTAACAATAAGAGATACTTTTGAATAAACTCACGGTAAGTCAGGCGACGCTTACTATGGCGTTTTTTGGGCCAGGGATCGCTAAAGTTGAGATAAAAACGATCAACTTCACCCTCACCAAAAAACTGATCCAACTGATTTATGTTAATCCATAAAAAAGCGATATTATTTAATCCTTTATCCGCTGCTTTTTTTACCGCGGAAATCAATACTTCTTCATGTAATTCAACACCAATATAATTTATATACGGATTTTGTTCAGCCAGTGTGGTAATAAAATTACCTTTTCCTGTTCCCAATTCTACAAAAATAGGATTTGTATTGCCAAAAAAGTGGGACCATTTCCCTTTATTTAATTCTGCATCCATAGGCACCCATTGTGAATAAGAGAGCATCTTCTCTTTAATACCGGGTCTTTTTCGTAAACGCATGAAACATCATCACCTGTTTTTAATTTTCTAGTAAGAACGATATCTATCATACGTTCAATTGCATAAAATGTCGATAGTAGATTTATGGACAAAAAAAATGCGACCACCGCGTCGCATTTTTAAATATACTAAAGGGGGATTTCAATTGGGTTACTTATAAGATACCCCCTTTTTGTTACAGGCTCATTACAACGACATTACATTTCTATTTTTTCTCCTGGATTTAATTTTTTCCCTTTCAATCCTTTATTCTCAAGAGTTAATATGAATTGATCCGCATCTTGTTCAATGATTGGGAAGGTATTGTAATGGATTGGAATGGTTAGTTTTGCTCCAATCCATTGTGCTGCTATTAATGCATCTTCAGGACCCATGGTAAAATAATCGCCAATGGGCAAAAAGGCCACATCAATGTCATTTAATTCACCAATCATTTTCATATCTCCGAAAAGTGCTGTATCCCCTGGATGGTACACAGTTTTGTTCCCCATGCTAATTAAAAAGCCAATAGGCATTCCCATATAAACAATGTTTTGTTCTTCATCTAATATCAACCCTGAACTATGGAAAGCCTGGGTTAACTTCACTTTACCAAACTCAAAGTTATAGGAACCCCCTGTATTCATACCATGAACCGTTAGCCCTTTCCAGCCTAAATAAGTAGCAATTTCATGATTCGCAATAATGGCAGCATTATTTCTTCTGGCAATTTCGATAGTGTCTCCGAAATGGTCCCCATGGCCATGGGTTAATAGTACATATTGAACTTTAATATCTTCAATTTTAATCTGAGCTGTAGAATTTCCTGTAATAAATGGATCAATAATCACAGAGTGTTCCCCATTTGTAAGTTGAACACAGGAATGACTATGATACGTAATTTCCATTAAGATCCCTCCATTTATTGGATTGCAAATATTTCCCTTATATTTTATCAGCACTGTGTCACGGAATTCAATTGCAGAAAAACTCACCATGCCCGACTTTATTTCATAGGATAATGTAATAAACCTACCTGAGGGGATTTTCCAAAATGAATTATCAGCATGTTAAATTACAAGTTGAATCAGATGAATTTCTTCCTAAAGGTACAGATCTTTTGCTTTCGATCCCCTTAATCACCGCCTTCTCGCTAAGCTCAGAACGCAGGATTCGCTTATCCTTTGGCAAGGAATCCTGTCTGGTTCGCTTTCAATCCACTAGCCAAACATTCCCCTATATTCGTATCAGAGAATCCATTGCACGGGAATTATTGCTCCCTGATTCATTTTTTGAGATCTGTTGCCAATACAACCCTGAAGAAAAACACTTAAAAATTGGCCCTTTATTAGCCATTCTTTCCTCATCAGATATTGAATCTAAAGACTTAATTAAAGAAAAACCATTTGGAGAATTAACTTCCTATTTTCAAGAATTTATTCAGGCTGCTAAAGAAAAACATACCATTGCTTATGTACTCACTCTTAACGAATTTGAACAGGAAGAAACAGTAAAGGGGTGGATTTTACAAAACGGAAATTGGCTCACTAAGAAATTCCCCCTGCCAGATGTAATGTACAATCGAATATCATCCCGTAAAGTTGAAAGAAAAGAGGAAACGAAAAATAAAATAAATTATCTTAAAAATAAAGATGTTGCTTTTTTTAATGATAAGTTCCTTGATAAATGGAGCATTCATGAAGAGTTGATCAACGATCCGGAAATTTCCCCCCTTCTGCCAGACACTGCAAAATACTACAATCAAGATTCTTTACGCTTCTTTCTGCAAAAACATTCGTACATTTATCTTAAACCTGTCCATGGCAGTATGGGAAGCGGCATTATCCGAATTGAAAAAGCTCGGGATTATTGTTGCCAGTATACATCCATGAACGGATTTATCACCCACCGTTATTCAACCTTCCAAAAATTATTTGAAAAATTATATCCAAAACTCAAAAAAAGGCAATATATTATGCAGCAAGGATTACATCTTATGACCATGAATAATGAGATTCTCGACTTTCGTGCGTTAGTGCAAAAAGATCAACTTGGAGAATGGAAAATTATCTCCATCGTTGCCAGGGTTAGCAATGAAAATAATATTGTATCAAACATTGCTAGAGGTGGTACCATACATCCCTTAACTTCAGCTCTAAATGCATTGGATATTCCACTTCCCATTGTTCATACAAGGCGTAAAATTCGGCAAGCGGCTCTTAAAGTTGCGCAATCTTTAGAACAATACCTTCCAGGGGAATTTGCAGAACTAGGAATTGATCTGGCTCTTGATACAAAAGGAAATCTCTGGCTGATTGAAGTAAATTCTAAACCCTCTAAAACTACTGCATCCCTATCCCAAAGTTCTGCTGAAAATAAAGTACGCCGATCTGTAGTCAAATTAATGGATTACTGCTTTTATCGGAGCGGGTTTATCCAATTATTCCAACATCCAGGTAAAAGGAGGTCAAAAAAGGGATGAACATGCAATCCGCTTCATTGGGAATACTTGCTACCCCCAGTAAAAGATACCCCCCTTTTTCTGAAAAAACCCATTATGCCTATTTATGTGCTGCCGGTAGAAAAATAGGCATGAATGTGTTTGTTTTTCTTCCCACAGAAGTTGATTTTGAAAACAAAATGGTTACCGGGTATCAATATAACAATTACAGATGGGAAAAACATTTATTTCCTTTACCATCTCTCGTTTATGATCGATGCTCAAATCGAAAAAAATACCGAAACCAGATTCAACAATTGAAAGCGAAGCCCTATATCGTATTTCTAGGTCACGTTTTGCCAAATAAATGGAAGAACTACCAAAACATGATACAACATCCCGGATTGCTTCCCTATATTCCTCCAACAGAACTCATTGATTCCATGCATGAAATTGGCCAATGGTTAGAAGATTATCAAGCCGTTGTTATCAAGCCCATTCAGAATTCTTTAGGTATTGGGGTTATGAAGATTTCCCAGGAACAAAATTATATAACTCTTCAAGGAAGAGATTATAAAAATAAAATAATATATAAAGAATTTGCTGACCAGATCGCCCTATATTCATGGCTGCGCAACCATTTGAAAAATAAAACCATGATTCAACCTTATTTATCTCTCTGTTCTGATGAAGGCGTTCCCTTTGATATTCGTGTCCTTGTACAAAAAGGTGGGAATGGAAAATGGAAAGAAACAGGAAGAGCCGTTCGAGCGGGTGTAATAAATGGAATTACTTCTAATTTATGCGGTGGTGGGAAAGCCTTTTCTGTCAATGAATTTCTAATGAAATTTTACTCCCAGGAACAAATGACAGACATAAATGAAACCATCGATTCTATTGTAAATGAACTTCCCTCATTTATTGAAAGCCGCCATGGCAGGCTTGTGGAACTAGGAATTGATATTGGGGTAGATAAAAACGGTGAAGTTTGGATTATTGAAATTAATTCTAAACCAGGGAGAGCTTCTTTCCGCAAAATAAATAAAGGGGCCTATTATAATCAAGCAAGATTAAATCCATTAAAATATGCCTATTACCTTTCGCGGAATTTAGTTGGTATCAAAGAATGAAAAATGGATCTGCAAACCATGGATGGATCTCATACCATCCTGATTCAAGAAGCTGGTTTTTACATGTGATCCGTGGTGAAGGTCCATTTCTTTTTACACCGGAACGAACAGTTATTACTATTGGCAATTGGAAAAAGGAATTTCGTGTTGTAAATGAAGAACCCCTAAAAGAAATGATTTCAGCAAGGATTTCTTATCGCAGAAACATGAATGGTTTTTATCCTGGGCCATTGATTGGGATTCTTACGGTAGAAGGAAAAAATCATTTCAAAGGGGTCAGGGAGAATTTTATTGATCTTATTGAAGAAGGAAAAAAAGAAGGGGCATTGGTTTATGTAGTACCTATAGAAAAAATCCATTGGAAAAAACAATGGGTAACAGGCTATCTATATGATGGGAAAAACAAAAAATGGATTAAAGAAATCCTTCCTTTTCCCCATGTTTTCTACAACCGTATTCCTAGCCGTAATGCCGAAGAAAAAAGCCATGTACAACAAGGATTAAAAAAATTAATGATGCAAAAAAAAACAATGCTCTTCAACCCCAATTTTTTCGATAAAGCAACGATTTTTGAACTTCTCCGCCACCATTCTTCCATTCGCTATCTTTTGCCAGAAACCCGTTATTTCCAAAATAATAGAAATTTAGAATTCATGATCAATAAATATCCTTTCATATATTTAAAACCTCTGAAAGGAATGGCTGGAAAAGGGATTTACCGTTTAGAAAAAATAAAAGATTCTTTTCTCCTTAAATATCAACAGGGAAAGGAAACTATACAAAAAGAATTCAATTCTTTTGGAGATACACTAACTTTTTTACTGGAGCGATGTAATAAACCCTACCTAATTCAACAAGGTATTCCTCTAGCCCATTATAAAAATAAAGCTTTTGATTTTCGTCTTCTTGTGCAAAAAAACGGATATGGAAAATGGGAATTTACTGGAGCTGGTATTCGCCTGTCAGGAGAAGGGAACATCACTACCCATGTTCCAAGAGGGGGATCTATTCAATCTCCCAGAGAAATTCTCCCCATTGTATTTCCCAATACAAAAAGCCAGTTAATAGTAGAACAATTAAAAGGCATTGCCCTTACCATAGCAAAAGTATTAGAAAGCAAATGGCCTTCATTAGGGGAAGTATCCATGGATATTGGCATGGATCGTAATGGGCACTTTTGGTTTTTCGAAGCGAATTCTAAACCAGGAAAATTTGATGAACCGGATATACGTAAACGTTCCCTTCATAATTTAATTCATTATTCCCGATTTCTATTCAACCTGCCGTAAATAATCTAATACCTGGTCAAGGTGATGGATTAAATCCAATCCATTATTTCGGAGAATTTTTGCATGAATGCGTTGAAATGTATCCCCTTCCTCCCTAATCTCTCTTTGAACCCCATACAATTTTTCTAATTCTTTTTTATTTAATCCATCTTCAATGGAATCACATATGAACATTCTACATATACTGGTTTTAAAAGAAGGCTCTAATCCACATCCTTTCCCACTAACGAAAAAAGAACAGATTCCATACTTTAATCTTAAATCAATGGCCTGGTACCTTGTTTTTTGAGAAGCCATTAATTGGGCATAAACTTGAGAGGGAATAAGACCATTCTCTCCCTTATCATAAAAAGAAGCATGAATATGGGCTCCAACCACGATTTCATATTCATAAATCTGATTTTTCGGATTAAAATAAATCTCTTCTTTAAAGAAGGATTCCTTCCCCCTTCTTGCCATTTTCCATATTTCAAAAAGCGTGAAAACCGGTTCATACCGGCAGCAACCTATGGACTCGAACTCCTCAGAAATACTTTGAAAATGGGGGTCCCTACACTGGCGACATTGCTTTGAAAGCAATTGATTATGTTGTTGATCCAGGATGTATGTCATTGATAATTCTCTCCTCATTCACTTCACATATAAAGATATTATAAGTAGTCCTCAGACAAATAAAAAGCTGCAATAGAGCATATCACTCTATGCAGCCCTTCATTCCCCTATACCGTTGTAACATGGTGTTCCTCTTCCAACGCCTCCGCAGGTTGATTGATTAAGGGTTTGGCATTTCCTCCGGTTTCACCGGGAATCCCCCCTAGTTGACGTAGGTTATCGTTCTTTATGCCTTCACGATCATCCATTACATTACCACATAACCCTAGACAAACTCGCAAAATCTCATCCCAGTTCGCATAACTGAACAATAACATTGTTACCATCCCCCCAATCAAATTTTAGAGGTCCCTCTAATTCATTGTACTACACTAAAAAACACATTATTCAATAATTAACATTATTCACAAAATTGACTTTTATTCTATTCACCACATAATCTAAAACCCCACCTCTGTTTTATACAGTAGGTGGGATTTTTAATTCCCATTACAAAAATCTGCGGTGGCATTTCTTCCCATCATAAGTAAAAAGAACTTTTCTTTGTTCAATCATGGTTTCTACATGAATGGATTTACCCCAAAGGAAATAAATAAAAGGCATCGTTTTTTCCAAATACTTTATATCCAATTCAATGGTCTCATACTGATGATAAATATATAATTCACCATTGCGAAGATAGTCCCCATCTTTCACCAGCAAATAGGGATACCCTCCATTTACTTTGCTGTTCACCAATTGATCTCTGACCAATTCCCAGCTTTTTTCGGTAATGGTCCAATCATTTCCTTGCTTGGCGAACACATACATATCCATTTCATCAACTAATTTTTTTGTTAAGTAGTTACGTATAAATGATAAATCATTTTCGATTTCCCGAACTTCAAAAATTTTCTCTCTGCCTTTTCCTGGCTTCCGATTAAATTTCCGTTGTTCTTCTTCTGTAGGGTTATCCCAGCGTTTTTCAATATCCTCCAAAATTTTCAACCCCAGATAATAAGGGTTAATACTTGTAGGAGAAGGCTGGATTACCCCCGCATTTAATTTTGCAAATTCTACGGTTTCCTCTTCAGTTAAATCCATTTCTCTAATAATTCGTTGATGCCAGTATGAAGCCCAACCTTCATTCATTATTTTCGTTTCAATTTGTGGCCAGAAATAGAGCATCTCTTCTCTCATAATGGTAAGAATATCTCTTTGCCATTCTTCAAGATGAGGGCTAAACTCTTCAATAAATAATAACAAATCCTTTTCGGGACGAGGAGGAAAACGGCGATGGTTCAAGTTCTCATCGCCTTCTTCTGTTTTTTCTTTTTCTTCTTCTAAATTCCAGAGATCATGGTACTCAGATACCTTTTTGCCTTTTTCTAAATACATTTCCTCATTGTCTTTCCATTCAAATTGCCGGCTCGTTAACCCAGAATCAATATGTTCCTGAATAGAAAGAACAGCGTCTAAGAAATTTTCCACCTTTTCTTTCCCGTATTTTATTTCATAAGAACGCAATCGTTCCGCTGTTGCAGCCATGCTTTCTACCATGTTACGGTTTGTTTTGCTAAAGTGCATATTGTTCTTAAAGAAATCACAATGAGCGAGAACATGGGCGACAATTAATTTATTCTGGATTAAGCTATTTCCTTCAAGGAGAAAGGCATAGCAAGGATTGGAATTAATGACCAATTCATAAATTTTGCTTAATCCTAAATCATATTGTAACTTCATTCTGTGGAATGTTTTTCCAAAACTCCAGTGAGAAAATCGAGTTGGCATTCCATAAGCCCCAAAAGTGTAGATAATATCTGCGGGACATATTTCATACCTCATAGGATAAAAATCCAACCCAAATCCTTTTGCAATCTCAGTAATTTCATCTACTGCCCGTTCTAACTTATTCATTATCTCGCTCATTATGTTCCCTCTTTTCTAAAGAAGGTGGTCAGGGCTTTATAAACTTCACCCTTTTCTCGAATAATGGCATACTTAAACTTAGGATCATTCATGTGTTTATAGGCTGACATCAGTGTACTGTGACGATTATATTGATTCACTTCACCATAACAGAACATATTTGACACACCCATTAATTCTTTCACTAATTTTACACAGCGCTCATTATCTGATGTTAAATTATCTCCATCTGAAAAATGAAAAGGATAAATATTATATAAGGATGGGGAATATCTCTCTCCAATAATTTCCAAAGCCTTACGATAGGCGGAGGAACAAATGGTTCCTCCACTTTCCCCTTTTGTAAAGAATTCTTCTTCCGAAACTTCTTTGGCTTCTGTATGATGGGCAATAAACACCACTTCTACTTTTTCATACCTGGTTCTTAAAAAGCGAACCATCCAGAAAAAGAAACTTCTCGCCACATACTTTTCTAACACCCCCATGGATCCAGATGTATCCATCATGGCAAGAATCACTGCATTGGAATGAGGATAAACAATCTCTTCCCATGTTTTAAAACGCAAATCATCTTCTGAAATATTTTGCACCTGTTTAAATCCATTTTGGGCATTTCGTTTAATGGCCTCTAAAAGGGTTCTTTTTTTATCAATATTCCCCATTAACCCTTTTTTTCGAATATCATTGAAGCGGATGTCAGAAACTATAATTTCATCCTGTTGTTTCTGTTGAAGATTGGGCAACTCCATTTCGGAAAAGAGCATTTCCTCCAATTCTTCAACTGTAATTTCAGCTTCATAATAATCAACCCCTGGTTGATCACCAGCTCCCTGGCCTTTCCCTGGCCCTTTGCCAGGCTCGCCATCTCGAGCAATAACATCCCCAACCTTTGAATCCCCATTTCCCTGCCCCACATGTTGGCTTTTATTATAGTTATAGCGAATACGATATTCATCAAGGGAACGAATGGGGATTTTGACTACATCTTTGCCTTTAGATAAGATAATATTTTCTTCACTGACAAGATCGGGAAGGTTTTTTTTGATTGCTTCTTTTACTTTTTCCAGATGGCGCATTTGGTCCTGATACCCTTTACGATGAAGAGACCAGTCCTCGCGGGAAATAATAAACAAGGGTTCATTAATATTCATTCTTTTCCCCCTTCCCTGTCCCTTTTTTCTGGCGGTATCCCGCTAACGATTTAATAAACTACCTACATAGCGTAGAAGTTCATTGGCGCAAATTGGGCAATATCCATGTTCATCAATTAAACGTGCTGTTACTTCATTCACTTTTTTCAGTTGCATTTCATCTGGCGTTTTGCTAGAAGTGGTAATTTTTACTACATCTTTTAAATCAGCAAACAATTTTTTCTCAATAGCCTCACGAAGGCGTTCATGGCTGTTATAATCAAACCGTTTTCCTTTGCGGGCGTAAGCCGAAATACGAATAAGAATTTCTTCCCTGAAAGCTTTTTTCGCATTTTCAGAAATGCCTATTTGTTCTTCAATGGACCTCATGAGTTTTTCATCTGCTTCTAATTCTTCACCGGTAATTGGATCACGTAATTTGGATTTATTGCAGTAGGATTCAACATTATCGAGGTAATTGTCCATGAGGG
>CAMLDI010000001.1 GCA_946478845.1 uncultured Paenibacillaceae bacterium | reverse complement strand
AAAATATCCTCTTGCTACTACATCTTTACCCATTTTGGAAATTCCATACCCGTCTGCAATAAAATATTAATCGACTACTTCTATGTTTATTCCGGGAGGTGGTGTATATGTTTCTAACCTGCGAAATCCGATATCTTTTTGTTTAAATAAATTGGTAACTTTTTCATAATCCTTTTTATAATCCCTGTGATAGACAACCTCCATAATTCCACTATTCGCAATTAAATTAGCACAGGTCCAACAGGGTTGATCCGTTACATAAAGGGTTGCCCTGTCCCGATCAACTTGATCCGTAAATAGCAATAAATTTTGTTCTGCATGAATCGTACGAATACATTTCTTTTTAAGAACTGGATTTCCCTTTTCATCCTGTTCATAATAATCTTGCAACAAACACCCTATATCCAGGCAAGAAACCGTTCCACTGGGGCTGCCATTATAAGCTGTACCAAGTACTTTATTGTTTTTTGTTAATATTGCTCCTACATGGCGTCTAGGGCATGTGGCCCTGGTGGAAGCCATATAAGCTAAATCCATAAAATATTCATCCCAAGTTTTCCTGTTACTTAACAAATAAATACTCCCCCCTTCATAACGGTTTAAGATTAAGTATATCATGCTAATAAAAAAAGGATGCCTGTTTTTTCAGACATCCTTCATCAAATTTCTCGTTAGATTATTTTACAGTTGCAGCCTGGCTAGCTTTTAAAGCCTGTTCAATGTCAGCGATAATATCATCAACATTTTCAATGCCAATGGATAAACGGATTAAATCCGAAGTTACCCCTGCACTAATTTGTTGTTCAGGTGTTAATTGTTGATGGGTTGTGCTAGCAGGATGGATTACCAGTGATTTCGCATCCCCTACGTTTGCAAGATGGGAAAGAAGTTTTAAGCTGTTAATAAACCGTTTTCCTTCTTCCAATCCGCCTTTAATGCCGAAGGTAAAAATAGCCCCTGGGCCTTTAGGTGAATATTTTTTAGACAATTCATGATATTTATTGCTTTTTAATCCTGGATAGTTTACCCAGCTTACATACTCGCTGTTTTCAAGAAATTCAGCAACTTTTTGTGCATTTTCCACATGGCGTTCAATTCTTAATGGCAATGTTTCTAAGCCTTGTAAAAGAAGCCAT
Source organism: uncultured Paenibacillaceae bacterium (assembly GCA_946478845.1). Next base: position 234,527 of record CAMLDI010000001.1, on the reverse strand, counting down.
GAGTTAAATGGAGAAATAGATGCACCGATATCACGAAGCAATTGTACGCGAGCTTTAATAATGTAAGCAAGAGGTCCAACTGCTTCTGTATAAACGATACCATGATAACTTGGATCTGGCTCAGTTAGGCCTGGGAATTTTCCATTGTTCCAGTTAAATTTGCCAGAGTCAACGATTACGCCCCCAATAGACGTTCCATGTCCACCGATAAATTTCGTAGCGGAATGAACAACAATATCTGCTCCAAACTCAATTGGACGAGTAATGTAAGGAGTTGCAAAGGTATTGTCAACAATAAAAGGAACTCCGTTTTCATGGGCAATGTTAGCAATGGCTTCTAAATCAACCACATCAATTTTTGGGTTGCCAATGGTCTCTGCATAAAGGGCTTTCGTTTTATCATTAATTGCTGCACGGAAATTTTCAGGATTATCTGGATCAACGAGATGTACTTTAATTCCTAATTTAGCAAGGGTATGAACAAATAAATTATAAGTCCCCCCATATAAATTGCTAGAAGCAACGATTTCATCCCCTGCACCAGCAATATTCAAAATAGAAAAGGTAATAGCAGAAGAACCGGAAGCAACAGCTAACGCCCCAACTCCGCCTTCTAATTCAGCAATGCGTTTTTCAAACACATCAGTGGTTGGATTCATGATGCGAGTATAAATGTTACCGAATTCTTTAAGGCCAAAGAGGTTTGCCGCATGGTCTGTATCATTGAATACATAAGAAGTGGTTTGATATAAAGGTACTGCACGTGATAAAGTAGTTGGATCTACTTCTTGCCCTCCGTGTAAGGCAATAGTTTCAAACTTAAATTGATTTTCTGACATTGATGTTCCTCCTCTAATTTCCTCTATTAGCGATGTCTCATAATAAAAGCCTCTCCTTTAAAAGAAGAGGCTGGATGAACTATGAAGTCATCGCTCTCATCTTTCAAAGCATTGCTTTGCTGGATTTAGCACCTTGCAGTTCCTGCCGGTTGCCGGGTTTCACAGGGCCAGTCCCTCCACCGCTCTTGATAAGAGTTTCTACTATTTACTTGTTTTTGATTACGTTGCTAAATGAATTATATACCTATTATTCCTACCTGTCAACTAGTTTTGAATATGATTATACAATAATTTCTGGTTTAAGTTTTTCAAAGGTCTTCTCGCCAATCCCTGATATATTCTTCAATTCATCAACACTTTTAAATCCCCCGTGTTCTTCTCGGTATTGAATAATTGCTTTTGCTCGGGAAGGGCCAATTCCAGGAAGGGTTTGCAATTCTTCTTCAGTTGCCCTGTTTAAATTCACCTTTCCCTTTTGGCTTGAAGACACACTCTCCTCTTCTCCTATTGCAGGAATATAAATTCCTTCCCCATCAGAAAGCAATTGAGCGCCATTGACCTGTTTTAAGTCTGCTTCCTTGCCGTATCCTCCGGCCATCTCAATGGCTTCATATAATCGAGAACCCTGAGGCAAATGGTATATACCTGGATTTTTAACCGCTCCCTTTAAATCAATTACAATGTCTTTTGTGGATTCTGTCTTTTCCATTCCTTCCCCTTGCTGTGGTTTTTCCGAGATTGGCTGAAACGAATCCTCTGTTGATTCTTTAGGATAAAAAACAAAACCTAATCCAGCAATAAGAAGGAGTGCAATAAGTACTACCCATTTTTTTCTTTCCCTAATCCATTCCCATCCCACTTGCCACATATATACACAACTCCTTGTTAATTCTCTTTTTTTTCACTATAATTCTCAATATGGTTTACCATTTTATAAAGTATTTCAACCGGAACAGGAGGTTTTAAAATGAGTGTTCACCACGAAATTTCCGCCCATTCTTCCAAACAAGCTGAACGAATACTGGGATACAAAAAATTAGATGCCCAAAGGGAATTTTATATTGAACAAGCGATTGAAAAATGCCAAAAAGGGGAGTCCTTTCAAATAGAGGAAATTAACCTGGTTACAGAAAAACTAAACCGTTATGCTAAGGAACATCATTTACCAAACAGAACATATGTAACAAAGGAAATGATCCAGGAATTTTGTAATAAAACGATTTAATTACCAATTTATTACATATATGTTACCATAAATATCTAAAAAAGTGTACTGAATTCCCTTCTTAATGAATATGAATGAGGATAGTAAAGATAATCGGGGGGAATTCAGATGCACATTGGATTTATTGGAACTGGAAACATGGGGACCATTTTGATTGAATCCTTCATAAAATCCGGTGTCTTATCACCCTCAACCATTCTTGCAACAAATCGTACCATGGAAAAATTAAATAATCTTCAATCGAAATATCCTGATTTAAAAACAGGTACTTGTCGTGATGTAGCCCGAGAATCCAGGGTTCTTTTCTTATGCGTTAAACCCAAAGATTATAAAGGAGTCATTGATTATATTCGACAAGACTTAACCCGTGATAAATTGATTATTTCCATTACGAGCCCTGTTGGTCCTGAATTGCTTGATCGAATCCTTCCTGCCCATAAAACAGCCCGTATTATTCCCAGCATTACAAATGCCGTTCTACAAGGGGTAACTCTGCTTTCTTTTGGTTCCCGATTATCGCAAGAGGATAAAAAATATTTAATCGATCTGATGTCAACAATCAGTACCCCTATAGAAATTGATGAATCTATTACCCGTATTTCCTCGGATATGGTAAGCTGTGGCCCTGCATTTTTCAGTTTTCTAATGCAACGGTTTATCGATTCAGCTATTGTAGAAACCCCTATTTCAGAAGATGATGCGACGAAAATGATGACTTCGATGATTATAGGCCTTGGCCGTCTTCTTGAAGAAGGGGGCTATACCCTTTCAGAACTACAAGCCAAAGTATGCGTGCCCGGAGGTATTACAGGCATCGGCTTAAATGTAATTGACAAAGAAACAGATACAGTGTTCATGGATACAATTCGCGCTACCCAGGAAAAATTCCGGCAAGATTTATTAGAAGTAGAAGAATCCTTTCAGGATCAAAAAAACCCCTATCACTGAAAAGCGGTGATAGGGGTTTTCTTTCGGTTTACCCAACAACAATATTTACCAGTTTGCCTGGTACAGCAATGACTTTACGAATCGTCTTACCTGCAATTAAATTTTTAACTTTATCATTTTCAATAGCCAGGGCTTCCATTTGGCCTTTAGTCATTTGTGCCGGAATGACTAATTTCTCTCTCACTTTGCCATTGATTTGCAATACAATTTCAATTTGATCCAAAACAAGGGCACTTTCATCATATGAAGGCCAACTTTGTTGATGGACACTGTCTTCATTTCCAATGATACGCCACATTTCTTCTGTCATATGAGGTGTAAATGGGGCAAGAAGAACGATGACAGTCTCAATGGCTTTGGCATAAATACCACGGTCAGATTGCTCTGGATAGCTATAAATTTTATTTACTAACTCCATAATGGAACTAATTGCGGTATTAAATTGGTTCCTTTGATCAATATCTTCCGTTACCTTTTTAATGGTTGCATGGAGGGTACGATTCAATTCTTTGGCTGCATCGTCAGTCAAGTTTACATCTAATTTTTGTTGCACTAACTCACTATTATTATCAACCATACGCCATACCCTGTTTAAGAAACGGAAGCTTCCTTCTACCCCACTGTCACTCCATTCCAAATCTCTATCTGGTGGTGCAGCAAATAAAATAAACACACGCCCGGTATCAGCCCCATATTTTTCAATAATTTCATCAGGGCTCACAACATTTCCTTTGGATTTAGACATTTTGGAACCGTCTTTGAGAACCATCCCCTGGGTCAACAGGCTATTGAAAGGTTCTGTAAAATTAACCATCCCTGCATCATAAAGCACTTTCGTAAAGAAACGTGAATACAGAAGATGAAGAATAGCATGTTCAATCCCGCCAATATATTCGTCAACGGGTAACCATTTGTTGGCTTTGTCAGCAGCAAATGGAATTTCATCATTTTTGGAATCCGTATAACGGAGATAATACCAGGATGAATCAATAAAGGTATCCATGGTATCCGTCTCCCGACGGGCATGGCCACCACACTTAGGACATGTGGTATGAATAAATTCTTCATTGGTTGTTAAAGGATTATCCTTACCATTGAACACTACATTTTCTGGAAGAAGGACTGGCAATTGTTCTTTTGGAACTGGTACAGTGCCACAAGTAGAACAATAAACCATAGGAATTGGACAACCCCAATAGCGTTGACGGGAAACCAGCCAATCACGAAGGCGATATGAAACAGTTTTTCCTCCAATTCCATTTTCATGTAAATAATCAGCAATTTTACTGATCCCTTCACGGTTTGGAATCCCATTGAACTCACCGGAATTCACTAAAAGGCCATCTCCAGTATATGCATCTGTCAATCCTTCTCCATCGAGGGTTTCCCCTTCAGGTTGAATAACTACCTGAATTGGCAAATTATATTGTTGGGCAAAAGCAAAATCCCGTGTATCATGAGCAGGTACAGCCATTACAGCACCTGTGCCATAATCCATTAATACATAATTGGCAATCCAGATTGGCACCTGTTTTCCTGTTAAAGGATGCTGGGCATAAGCACCGGTAAAGAGGCCTTCTTTCGGTGCATCAGCAGAAGTCCGGGTAATTTCAGACTCTTTCTTCATTCGCTCTATAAAATCAAGTACATCTTGTTCTGTTTCTTTTCCTTTAATAAGTTGAAGAACAAGTGGATGTTCAGGCGCAAGAACGACAAAAGAAACCCCAAATAAAGTATCCGGACGGGTGGTGAATACAGTCATTTTCTCACCAATTTCCGGAATATCAAAAGTGATTTCTGCACCTTCACTTTTTCCAATCCAGTTCCGTTGCATGGTCTTTACTTTCTCAGGCCATTTTTCTAATCCATCTAAATCATTTAACAATCTTTCTGCATAATCAGTAATTTTAAAGAACCATTGTTCCAATTCTTTTTTTGTAACTTCGGAATCGCAACGCCAGCATTTCCCATCTTCTACCTGTTCATTAGCAAGTACTGTCGCACATTCAGGGCACCAGTTTACCGCTGCTGTTTTGCGGTAAGCCAGCCCTTTCTCATAGAAGAGTTGAAAAAGCCATTGGGTCATTTTATAGTAATCAGGGTTACAGGTAGCAACTTCACGTTCCCAATCATAACTTACCCCTAACTGTTTTTGTTGGCCCTTCATATAATCAATATTTTCATACGTCCATTTTGCAGGATGAGAGCCAAATTTAATGGCTGCATTTTCAGCAGGAAGGCCAAAAGCATCCCAACCCATGGGATGAAGAACCTGGTATCCTTTCATCCGCTTAAAACGAGCGATTACATCGCCGATGGAATATACCCGCATATGGCCCATATGAAGTCTTCCAGATGGATATGGAAACTGCTCCAGGCAGTAAAATTTTTTCTTTGTGTCATCTTCATTGGTTAAATGGACATTATGATCAGCCCAATATTGTTGCCATCTTGCTTCAATCTCATGTGGATTGTAAGATTTCATTCGTTTATAACCTCCCAATTCAGCATTATCATTTCAGTAATTATAAACATTAAAAAAGCCTCTCGCCCCTGAAAAATCCAGGGACGAGAGACATAATTGCACTCCCGCGGTACCACCCTAGTTAACGATTTAATGAATAAAAAAATCGTTCACTTTAAAACCTTAACGCGGTTAACGGGCTCAACAGGTATGTATATTACACGCCAGGCCAGTTCAAAGGCGAGTTCATTGCTTAAAGTGGTTAACTTTCACCAACCGTCAACTCTCTGAACACTCGTGACAATTACTACTCCTCATCATAACAATGGTATTTTCAATTTAATTCAAATTATATGCAACAGCTCATGAAAATGTCAAGGTAAAGGGGGACGCATAGCTACGAAAAAAGCCCTTTCACTTTCTGCGTGAATTGGCTGAAAAGTAAAATCCCCACTAATAGAGATATTTATAAAACCTGCTTCTTCTAACCAACATTGCAAACCAGACAAAGAGTAAGCCCTTTGATGATGGCATTCCTCATATCTTTGATATAACTCCTCTCCTGCTTGAACAAAGAAGGTGAGGGAATGCACCACTTCTTCACGTTCTTCCCTATATTCACATTCCCAAATATAGGACACTTTTTCATCTGTTTCTATAAAAACTTCATTTCCAAAAATCTCTTTTATTTTAAATGGGGTATGGACATCGAAGATAAACAATCCACCGGGTTTTAATGCATGATACACCTGATTAAAAACACCCTTAATTCCTTCCACTTCTGTAATATAATTTAATGTGTCGCAAAAACTTATAATACAATCCATGGGTGTGTCTAAGGTCAAGTGGCAAATATCCTGGCAAGAAAGATGGACTCTTTTCGTTGGATGGCTTCGCTGTAATTTTTCTTGCGCAACTTGAAGCATCCCTGGAGATAAATCAACCCCATGTACTTCTAACTCATGTTCAAGCAAATAACGAATAAAGGTTCCGGTTCCACATCCAAGATCCGCAACTTTTTTCGGATGAACCCCATATTTATTCCATGTTTTGAGGATAAATACCATCCAATCCTCATAAGGGGCCTCTTCCATGAGATAATCATAAAGCTCTGCTAATTTATGATAACTCGTTAACTGCTGTAACTTGAGCATCTTTCCACAATCTTTCAATGTTATAAAATTCCCTTTCATCTCGATGGAATACGTGGATTACTACATCTCCCAAATCTAATAGTACCCAACGAGCATCAGCATATCCTTCTCTTCCTTTAACAGGAACTCCTTTTTCATCCATTTCTTTTTTAATTCCATCCACAATAGCCTGGACCTGAGTTTCTGAATTCCCATGGCAAATGACAAAGAAGTCAGCAATCACAGACAATCCACGAATATCTAAAATCATAATATTATGGGCTTTTTTATCATCAGCTGCTTTAGCCGCCAATTGAGCAATTTCCTGTTCAGTCATTCTTGTGTAATCCCTCCATTTTTTCCAGTTTTCCAACTAAATTGTTATAGGTTAAAAAAGTTAAAGGGTAAATTTTTTGTTTTCGCTGGGCCAAAAAAGATATGGTGTTCCCAAAGGCTGCAATCAGAGCATGATCGATGCCGTACACCACCTGGCGCCTTATTTCATTTAAACCTGAATACTTCCTCCCAGGTTCAATATAATCTGCTAAACAAACCACTTTCTCCAATAGAGACATGTCCACTCGTCCAGTGGTATGATAGCGAATTGCATTTAAAATTTCTTCATCTTCAATCCCTAATTCCTGGCGAACAATTTCTGCACTGGCAGGAGCATGCCAGATTTCCTTACTATATTGTAATAGATCAGGGGAATTCTGGGACATAGTTTCAATGACCTGTCTTATTTTCTTTTCTGGCCATTGCTTGCAATAATCATGAAGAATAGCCGCAATTTCCGCTTTTTGTACATCAGCGCCAAATATTCTCGCTATTTCTTTAGCTGTACGAGCCACCCCAAGGGTATGTTGCAAACGGCGTTCATCCATTTGCTTCGTGACAGACTCGATTAACCGCTGACAATATTGTTCATGATTCATACAGATGATTCTCCTTAATATATAGTCTAACCCCTTCAGGCACTAAATAACGAATGGTTTGTCCACTGGCAACCCTTTCCCGTATTATACTGGATGAAAGGTCTAACTGAGGCATTTCAACCACAATAACAGGATAAGGCGTTGCCAGGGTATAGCCTGGTCTGGCAAGAGCTACAAAATGAATCATGGAAGTTAATTCATTAATTTTATGCCATTTGGGCAAATATTCCACCATATCCCCGCCAATAATAAAATAAAACTCATGAAAAGGATAGGCTTTTTTAAATTCAATCATCGTATTGTATGTATATGATGGCCTACCTTCTACCCCGCGTTCCATCTCCATACTGGAAACTTTAAAATTAGGATTTTCGACAATCGCTGCTTCCAACATATTGATACGATGTTGGGGTTCTGAAATGGCCCGGTTTTGCTTATGGGGAGGAATATAGGCAGGGAGAAACCAGATTTCATCCAGTTGCAACGCATCTCTGGCTAATTCTCCTACCATTAAATGAACCTGATGTACAGGATCAAAGGTGCCACCTAGAATTCCTATTTTTTTCTTATTACTTTGGTAACTCAATGGTTTTCTTTTCTTTCGATTCTTTATATAAAACGATGGTCTTCCCGATAATTTGCACCAATTCTGCCCCGGCACCACCAGCAATTTCTTTTGCCACTTCGTCTTTGTCATCCTCACAATTATTGAGTATAGAAATTTTAATCAATTCCCTTACTTCTAATGTTTCATCCACCTGACGAATGAGATTTTCATTAACGCCACCTTTGCCTACTTGAAAAATGGGCTGTAAATGGTGAGCAAGAGAACGAAGATATCTTTTTTGTTTACCTGTTAACATACATGCATTACCTCATCTCTAATTTACTCATAACTACTTTACGCATTTCTTCGACAGGAGCCTTATGATTCGTCCAATATTCAAAACTTAATGCCCCTTGATATATAAACATTCCAACTCCTGAATGGGTACGGCAGCCTATTTCTTCCCCGTCTTTTTGAATCTGGGTTTTGAAAGGATTATAAATTAAGTCGCTAATTAAAAGATTTTTATGTAAAAGGCTTTTCGCAACAGGACTCTCAGAAACCGCTGGGGACATGCCAATGGAAGTGGTTTGTACGAGGAGTGTGCTATTTCCAATGGATGATTCGATTTCTTCTAAAGAAATTGCCTTTATCCTTTTTTCAGGCATCCAGGAGTGAAGATCCTGAACAAGAGCCCGGGCATTATCCCTGCTGCGATTTGCAATCACTAACTCTGGCAGACCTCTTCGCAGAAGAGCCACAGCTACACCCCTTGCAGCACCTCCTGCACCAACCATAAGAACAGATTGTTCCTCTAGTATAATTCCTGTTTCTTCGATTAAGGATTGGACGTATCCTCTTCCATCTGTATTGTATCCAATTAAACGCCCATTTTCATTTACAATGGTGTTTACCGCACCAATTATTTTGGCTTCATCATCTATTTCATCTAAATAAGGCATAACAGCAACTTTATGAGGAATCGTTACATTCACACCCCGAAAACCAAGAGCCCGAATTCCTGCAACAGCCTCCCCAATGTACTCAGGAGGAACATCAAATGCCGCATAACGATAATTCAATCCGCACACCTCAAAAGCTCGATTATGCATGTTAGGGGACAGGGAATGTCCCACAGGATGTCCAAATAATCCAGTCATTATTGTTTTACTATTCAACTCATTCTCAACTCCCATTCCCCATTAAGAAATCAAAGAAGGTCTCAGGGAAGCAGTGGTACCTTTCGGGACATAAACGTCCACATTCGCCCCGGTACCATGAAGAGCAACCCAGCCTAGTCCAGGAATCACTACATCATATTTTCCAGAAGGTACTTTAAAGGAAAATTTTTGGAAAGGTGGCAAATCATTAATTCTTTCCCCATGTGGTGGAGCCAATAATTCCCCTTTATGCTTGTTATATAATTCATCCGCTTTTTCCAATTTTGTGCGATGAATCATAAGCTCATTTGAAATGTAAAAAACAAAGGGTTGCCGTTCTCCCCTCACAAAGTCAATACGAGCCAAAGCTCCTACAAAAAGGGATTGTTTATCCATTAATTGATACACTTTAGGCTTAATGGGTTTATCAGGAAGAATAAATTTGTATTCCTGAGGCGATACTTGATGGATTAATTGATCCCTATTGACAATGCCTGGCGTATCAAATAGGGATGAATCATCATCAATAGGTATTTCAATAACATCCAGTGTGGTTCCGGGAAATTGAGAAGTAGTGATCTCCACATCCACATCCCCATATTGTTTCAAAAGGCGATTAATTAACGAAGATTTGCCTACATTGGTTACACCAACAATATAAACATCCTGCCCTCTGCGATATTGATCCATAGCCCTTACTAAATCGTTCATGCCAATTCCCTTTTTAGCGCTAAGAAGTACCACATCAACAGGTTTAATTCCATATTCACTGGCAGATTTTCGGATCCAATTAAGAAGGCGGTTTCGGTTAATATTCTTGGGAAGCAAATCCACTTTATTAACTGCAAGCAAAATTGGATTTCCCCCTACAAGGCGAGGCAATCCTCTTAACCAACTTCCATCGAAATCAAATAAATCCACCACCTGAACAACAAGGGCTTTAGTATCTCCTATTTTATTAAGAATACGAAGATATTCGTCATCTCCCAGGGTTACTGTAGATGCTTCATTATAATGTTTAATCCGATAACAGCGCTGACAAATTGGAATGTCTTTCTCCATGGCACTGGCAGGTGTAAACCCTACCTTTTTTGGATCTGTTGATTGTAAGGAAACACCGCATCCGGCGCACAATAACTCTTGATGCATATCACTACTCATTTATGGTCCTCCCAGGGTATTAATCCTCTTTTTCTCATCCAATTTAAAGCAAAACGTTCCATAAAACGATTAAATCGAGTAGCAAGCCCATCGTTTTGAGCTACTGGAACCACAAGGATTGTATACAATCCCATACGATTCCCTCCAAAAACATCGGTAAAAACCTGGTCTCCAATAACAACTGTTTTAGCCAATGGAACGTTTAATTTATTTAATGCCTGTTTAAAGGCTGTCTTCATGGGTTTTTTAGCCCTATGAACAAAAGGGACACCTAAAGGTTTAGCCACCTTTTCAACCCTTTCACGATTATTATTGGATACAATAACGATTGAAAATCCCTGCCCTTGAACTTGTTTGATCCAATCCATAAGTTCTGGTGTGGCTTCCGGACGGTTCCATTCCATTAATGTATTATCCAGGTCAGTCACAATCCCTTTTATTCCACGTTTTTTTAATTTATTTAAGTCAATATCATATATAGATTTAACATATAAATCAGGTACAAGATGAGAAAACATGTAACCACTCCAAACGAAGATAATACCGATAAATTCCCGAATGTACTATACCATAATCAACCATATCATGTCATTAGAAAAAAGGAATGCATCCTTATATTGTATTGTTGCCTTATTGTCCATTCAAATCAACCTTTTATAATTATTTTCTGAATTTTTCGCATTTACATTTGCAACTCGACAATGATATAGTGAATATGTATATATTTGGGAATGAATCTGTCATTTTAAGCAGAAAGAAGGGTACTTATGAGGCTAGTTACCTATAACTTTAAGAGGAAAAACCGGGTAGGTTTTCTTTTCGACGAAATGATTATTGATTTAAATCAGGCCATCCTTAACATGGAAATGGCAAAACAAGGAGAACAGCCAGAAATTCCTCAATATCCAAATATGGTTTGTTTTTTAAATGCAGGGGAACAGGCCATGGATTTAGCAAATAAAGCTGCCCAATTTATTTCTTCGTCTGATTTCCTGCCAGATCAAGTTATGGTTTTCAATAAAGAAGAAGTCCACATTCAATCTCCCATTTTAAAACCTGGAAAAATCATTTGTGTGGGGCAAAATTACCGGGAACATATATTAGAAATGAACCTGGAGCTTCCAAAATATCCTGTAATTTTTTCTAGATTCAATAATTGCATTATTGGAGCAGATGATTCTATTTCTCTTCCCGAAGTTACAAAAGAATTGGACTATGAAGCTGAATTCCTTTTTGTAATTGGCAAAAAAGCAAAAAATGTATCCAGAGAACAGGCTTTAGAGTATATAGCAGGATTTACCATTGGAAACGATGTTAGTGCAAGGGATTTGCAAAATAGGACAAGCCAATGGACCCAGGGAAAAATTTTAGACGGAACTTTCCCTGTAGGACCTTATCTTGTAACCAAAGATGAAGTTAATAATATCCATAATTTAGATATCTCCCTTTATGTAAATGGTGAACGGCGGCAACATTCCAACACATGCAATCTTGTTTTTGATGTTGAGTATCTTGTTGAATACCTATCCCAATTGATGACTCTTGAACCAGGAGATATTATTCTTACAGGAACACCTGGAGGTGTAGGTGCTCCTACCCAATCTTTCTTACAAGATGGAGATGTTGTTGAAGTCCACATTGAACAATTAGGAGTATTAAAAAACAAAGTGCAAAAAGTAAAAAAGACGCTTTTTGAATCAAACTAGTGCCTTTCCTCGCCGACAATGATGGTAAACTGACGGTCAACTTCAATACGGGAGCGCCTTCAAAACATCTGGGCAGCCCAGTGATGGAGACAGTTGAAGGCTTTTTTCGCCCTTCTTTCAGTTGCCCTAGTATCGGCTCGTAAACGGCAACTTATTTGATTCAAAAACGCCTTTACCAATAAAACCTTACTGTCATTTATAAATTTTTATAAGGTAATAAAAGCCTTAAATCTTAAGGGCATGGATGGCATGGCCAGCGGCCACTTCAGCGGCTTCCATAAACACTTCACCCAATGTGGGGTGCCCATGAATCGTTCTAAGAATATCCGATAATGTAGCTTCTGTTTCAATAGCAAGAGTTGCTTCTGCAATAAGATCCGAAGCTTCTGGCCCCACTATTTGTGCCCCTAACACGATTTCGGTTTCATAATCTGCAATGATTTTTACAAAACCATCTCCCTGCCCTAAACTTAAGGCACGGCCGTTTACCCCAAAGGAAAACTTCCCTGCTTTCACCTTTCTTCCCTGCTCTTTTGCCTGTGCTTCCGTTAAACCTACAGAAGCAATTTCCGGGTCAGAGAATACCACTGCAGGAATGGTTTTTAGGTTTACTATACGATCCATTCCAGCAATGGATTCAGCAGCAACTTTTCCTTCATAAGAGGCTTTATGGGCTAAGGCAGGACCTGGAACAATATCACCGATGGCATAAACCTGTTCATTAGAAGTACAACATTGCTCATTAATAACAATAAAGCCTCTTTCATCCACGTCGATTCCAGCTAATTCAATTCCAAGATTCCCTGTGTTAGGACGGCGGCCAACAGTAACCAAACAATATTCAGCGGAAAGTTCAATTTCTTTCCCTTTTACATCAGCAGTGACTTCAACCCCTTCAGGAAGTTCTTTGCTGCTTTTTGCCAAGGCATTCGTATGAATCTCAACTCCTAGGTTTTTTAACTTTTTCCTTACCATTTGAGAAATAGGTTTCTCAAAACCAGGGAGAATGGAAGCTGTACCTTCTAAGATTGTAACTTTCGCTCCAAATTTGGCAAAGGTGGTTCCTAATTCAATTCCAATATATCCTCCACCAACCACAATAAGGCTAGCAGGAATACGCTCTAATTTTAACGCCTCTGTTGAAGAAATAATTCTTGATCCAAAAGGCAAAGAAGGAATTTGAATCGGGGTAGAACCAGTAGCCAGGATACAGTGTTGGAAGGTACACAGGCTTTCTTCATCACCAATAATTTTCACTTCATCTTTACCTGTAAAGAAAGCATTCCCTTTAATGACTTGTACACCATTACCTTTTAAAAGAGTTTGAATCCCTGAAGTCAATTTATCAATAATCCCCTGTTTCCAAAGTTGGGTTTTCTTGATGTTGATGATTACATTCTCAGAAGAAATGCCCATCTCTTCACTTTCTTTTGTTCGTTCATAACGATCAGCAGCAGAGATTAATGCTTTAGAAGGAATACATCCTTTATTGAGGCACACGCCACCGATTTCATCCTTTTCTATTAATCCAACTTTTTTTCCCAATTGGGCTGCGCGAATGGCTGCTACATAACCTCCAGGACCAGCACCTATCACTAGCACATCAAAATTCATCTCTTAACAACCTCCCATCACTTCTTCACTTCCGTAAATATAAACCATATTTCTTTATCCCTTCAAGAACAAGCATGTCTAACTCTCTTTTTCACTTCATATGATGTAATAACCGCAATAAAGGAGGGGGTACCAGCGAAAAAAATAGGAAAAGTACTACTCATTGGAGCTACCTATATGGGGACGGTGGTTGGTGCCGGTTTTGCCAGCGGTCAGGAAATCATGCACTTCGTCACCCGTTATGGTGAAAAAAGTATACCCATTGTCTTTTTAAGTACTTTACTCTTTATTTGGACAGGAGGCAAAATTTTAAGCCTATCCCGCCAAATAAAAGCTCAATCCTATCATGAAATGAACCAATTCCTTTTTGGCAAAACTATTGGAAATTGGATTAATATGATTACATTTATTATGCTTATATTTATTACAGGAGTGATGCTTGCCGGTGCAGGAGCCCTTTTTCAACAATATGGAGAATTTTATAAACAAGCAGGCATTTTTTTAACAGCATTATTGGTTTACACGATTGTATCCAGGGGATTAAACGGAGTCTTATTGGTCAATTCCTTCGTAGTGCCTGCCATGATTTTATTTAATTTAATTATATTTATCTATACATGGCTTACAAAAGGGCTACCTAGCTTTCATTTAACTCCTGTACATGAATCCTGGATGATTTCCCCCTTTTTATATGCTTCCTTTAATCTTTCATTAGCTTTAGCCGTACTTGTTCCTTTAGCCTCGGAATCAAAAAACTCCAGGATACTTTGGGCTGGGGGCATTATTGGGGGATTAGGTTTAGGTTTTCTTTTATTTTTAAGCAATTATTCCCTTACAGCTTATTTTTATGAAATCATGGATGCAGAAATACCCATGGCGAAAATCGTATCCAATTGGCATCCCCTTTTACATGGATTTTTTAATCTGATTATCTTCGGGGAAATTTTCACCACATTAGTAGGCAATATTTTTGGGTTAACCAAACAAGTGCATAGTTTATATCCAGCAATCTCCTCAAAAAAATGGATGATTCTTCTCATCTTTATTTCTTATATCATCAGCCAATTTGGATTCTCTCGACTTATTCATTTCTTTTACCCAATATTTGGCTATATTAGCATTGGAACATTTATCCTCCTGCTCTTACGGAAACAAAATCAAGGCCCTGTCATTTGACAGGGCCTTATAATTAATAATCTTCAACTAAAAATGGGAGTTCTAACATCATGGAAAGATTTTGATTATAGATCATATCGAATTGTTCAATAGGCAAGGGATTTACTCCTGTACCAATTTCAATAGTAAAGCCCGGGCGACGAAACTCTTGAATAAACCAATCCTTATACCCTGCCCCACTTCCTGCATTTTGTATCGGCTGATACGTACTTAACATTTCCAACCTCTTGGCAATGCCCTCACTTTCAGGAGGTTCTAACCCTTCAAATCCCCAGAATATTTCTTTCCCCTGAGAATGAATTGCAAGAACAGAAGCAAAAGACTGGCTATGGGTAAACGAATAAATAGCCTGTGTTTCAGGTTCTGATAGAGGCCTTTCTCCCCCAAAATGGCATGGAGATGGTTTTTGGGGACTGGTAGAAGTCTCTTCCTCCCATAATGCTGGCCATTGATGATTTAAATCTACCCCGCGTATATTCGCAGTCCATTGCCGAAAGACTCTAGAACCATTGTTAATCGACAATACTTCTTCATAATAAGGACACTCCGGCATAATTCCTTCTTGCACCAATTCAACTCCATCAGGATTCACCATAGGAACAATCCAAATGGAAGCTTCACTATAAAGAGCTGTAATATTGTACCCTTTTAAGGGGATACCTTTAGAATATGCCGCTGCATAATCTTCAATAAATTTCATTAAAACAGGTGTTGTTAACCACTCATTGGCATGCCATGCCCCACTATAAAACACCTTTTTCTTTCCGCAACCTAAACGAATAGCATACAAATTTTTTCCTAAAACAGAAGTGCCAATCACATCAATTAAAATAAAAGGATACACTCTTTTTAAAGCCTCTAAATGATCTCTTACATCCTGGTAACTGTATTCCTGATTTGTTTGCACAATGGTTTTAGCAGCCGTAAATGGAATGATGATTTGTTGGCCAACAGTGAGTTGAGAAGGAATTACCAGTTGGCCATTGGCCTGTATAATCTCCCTTCCCGACACGCCAAACTTCTCCGATATAAAAGGGAGGGTGTCCCCTTTTTGCACTACATATTTACGAACAACTGCATTAGGCAAGGACAGCATTAATCCAGGAACAAGATAGTCGTTTTTTCGTAAAAAATGGTTTTGTGCAAGGATACTCTCTGTGCTCACCCCAAATCGATTCCCTAGCTTTAAAAGGGTATCTCCCTTTTGTACAACATATTCCATTGTGCCGCCTCCCCTTACTTTCGGATTCCTATAAAAATGCAGGTAACCCCTGCTAAAATCCAAATCATTTTCCAGGCATTTAACCGATCCGCCATCCCAAGAAGCCCGATAGTTGTGGTTAATAATAATATAAAAGGACCCACCAGGGCTAATCCTGAATTAACGAGGAGTGCTTTTTCTATTTGATTAAATTTAATCATTAGAATTGCGGCAAAAATTTCAATGGAACCGGATAAAACCCGTAAAGTAGCCATCCCAATTATCGTTTTTTCAAGCATGAGCTTCCCTCCCCCATAGCATTCTTATGCATGTACCAGGAAGATTAGTCTTTTTGAATGGCTTACACATTGATCTTTTTTATGCATACACTAAAATCTGAATAAGTTTGGAGAATGGCAGGAGATGTTCATGCAAATCGATGTGGTGTTAACCGTTGATGAAATAAGACAGGAACAAATTAATAATCATACGGTAATTATTATTGATGTTCTTCGTGCATCAAGTACCATCGTCACAGCTTTGAATAAAGGTTTTTCTATGGTTTATCCTGTTGAAACCATAGGGCAAGCCTTGTCCCTCTTTAATTCAGACACCGTATTAGCTGGAGAAAGACATTGTAAAAATATACACGATTTCCACTATAACAACTCACCAACCCAATTATTGAATGCCGAACCACGCCAAAAAAAATTAATATTAACCACTACGAACGGAACAAGAGCCATTCAAAAAGCTTACCGGGGAGCAGGCATCTTAATTGGCTGTTTTCTTAACGCAACAGCTTGTATTAAAGAAGCTTTATCCCGTCGTTTAGATATTACTCTTTTCTGTGCAGGATCAAGGCAGAAATATGCCCACGAGGATGGTCTTGCAGCAGGTCTATTGATTCATCATGCAAAAACCATAAACCCTAATTTACGAATTTGTGATATGGGTAAAACCCTGGAAATTTCCTATCAACAATGTGCCAATACCCTCCTCGATGAATTGCGCAATAGCACTACAGGAAAAAGACTACTGGCATTAAATTATGATGAAGATGTTCATTTTTGCAGTCAGGTTGATTTATTCCAGCTTGTGCCAATTGTAAAAGATAAAAGAATACTTTCCCTTTCTCCCTCATAATCTGAAAGCAATATAGGACAGGTTTCGAGGGGATGAAAAATGGTTTCAGGGGAAGGAATGCTGGTTATATTAATCATTATCGGGTTACTTGGACGTTCGCCTATTATTGCCACAGCAGCTAGCATTTTGCTGGTATTAAAACTCTCTTCATTGGAACGTTTTTTTCCTACTGTTGAAAGACGTGGAATGGAATTAGGCTTGCTTTTTTTAACCATTGCCGTTCTCGTCCCTTTCGCTAGTGAAAAAATTACCTGGAAGGAAATCCCCCCTCTTTTTACAACCATGGTAGGGATTCTGGCTCTTGCAGGGGGAGCTATCGCTACTTTTATGAATGGAAAAGGCCTTGAAGTTTTACGAAATGATCCTCATTTAATTGTTGGCCTTGTGATTGGTTCTATAATAGGCATTGTTTTTTTCAGAGGAATACCTGTCGGCCCTTTGATGGCAGCTGGAATCACTGCAGCCCTTATGAAAATGGCAGAATGGATAGCAAAGTATTTATAAAACTGCTATTCTAAAAATAATAAAATATGTTATTTCTACTAAGGGGAAATTATTAAATGAAACTACACAAACGATTACTCTTCTTTTCAGCCCTGTTAATCCTTACCTCTTTCTTTGGATTATTAGGATGTTCAGAAGAAAATGAAAAAACAAATCCTAATCAACAACAAACGCCAACTGTCGAAAAACCAAAACAAGAAACACCAAAAAATGAACAGCCAAAACAAGAAACGCCATCTGCCCCTGCTACTGTAGAAAAAAACGGGGATCGGCTTGTGCCTAATCCAAACGATATTCTTGTATTAGTCAATAAAAAGAGGCATTTGCCTTCTGATTATGTTCCACCAGACTTAATCGAGCCCCATGTTACTTTTTCCTTTTCTGGGCAAAGTCCGAAAAAAACCATGCGTCAAGAAGCTGCAAAAGCTTTAGAGAAACTTTTCGAAGCTTCACAGGCTGAGGGAATGGATATAGTTGCCCAATCCGGTTACCGTTCCTATTCTACACAAAAACAAATTTATGCAGCAAACTTTAGGCAGATGGGAGAAAGTGCAAATCAGTATAGTGCACAGGCAGGCCAAAGTGAACATCAAACTGGACTAGCCATGGATGTTACCTGCTCTGAAATAGGCTTTTCATTAGAAGATGAATTTGGCAATACTAAAGAAGGAAAATGGCTATCCAAGAATTGTGCCCGTTTTGGCTTTATTATTCGTTATCAAAAAGGGAAAGAAGGAATTACCGGCTACGCTTATGAACCCTGGCATATTCGTTATGTAGGAGAAAAAGCAGCACAGGAAATCATGGAAAAAGGAATTACATTAGAGGAATACCTTTCCAGATAATTTGGTCAATTTTATGAACTTTATTTTTTAATACTATTTTTCCATTTTAATACCCGTTATAGTATGATGAGATATAGTGTAGAATTTTTTGTGCTTTTTACAGGAAAGGTGTGGAAGAATGAATCAATATAATGACGCTTTTTTAAAAGCCTGCCGGGGAGAAGAACATGATCATGTCCCTGTATGGTATATGAGACAAGCTGGCCGTTATCAGCCAGAGTATATGAAAATCCGAGAAAAATACTCTCTTTTTGAAATTACCCATAATCCTGAAGTATGTGCAGAAGTCACTATGTTGCCAGTACAACAACTCGGTGTAGATGCTGCCATTCTTTTTGCTGATATTATGACTCCTATGCCTGCCATGGGAATTGATGTAGAAATCAAATCAAGTATTGGCCCTGTTATTAGCAATCCGATCCGTACTATGGAAGATGTACAAAACTTGCAACAATTAAATCCAAAAGAACATGTTCCTTATATTCTTGAAACCATTCAATTATTGCGCCAACAATTAAATGTGCCATTGATTGGTTTTGCAGGTGCACCTTTTACCCTTGCCAGTTATTTAATTGAGGGAGGCCCTTCCCGAAACTATTACCGTACAAAAGCCATGATGCATTCCCAACCAGAGACATGGCATCTTTTAATGGACAGACTTGGAGATATGACCATCGACTATCTTCGGGCACAAATTCAAGCTGGGGCCCAGGCTGTGCAAATTTTCGATTCCTGGGTTGGCAGCCTAAATGCACAAGACTACGCTACCTTTGTAGCTCCTGTTATGAATAAAATCTTCTCTGCTTTAGAAAAAGAAAATGCACCTAAAATTATGTTCGGCGTAGGTGCAGGCCATTTGTTGCAAGAATGGAATCAACTTCCTTTAGATGTAATTGGTTTGGATTGGAGAATGCCTATTCCAGTAGCCAGACACCATGGTGTGAAAAAGACGGTTCAAGGAAACTTAGACCCAGGTCTTCTCCTTTCTTCATGGTCTGCCATTGAAGAAAAGGCAAAAGAAATTCTTGATCAAGGCATGAAAACTCCAGGTTTTATCTTTAACCTTGGCCATGGAGTATATCCACAGGTAAAAGTTGAAACTCTTCAACGTTTAACCGCTTTCGTTCATGATTATTCTAAAGAAAAGATGGCAAGTGCCAGTCTCTAATTTAAATAAATGAGGTGTAATGATGGAAAACAAAATAGGGCTTCTGGTTATGGCATACGGCACTCCCAGAAGTTTAGATGAAGTTGAATCCTATTACACACATATTCGCGGGGGAAGAAAACCTTCCCCCGCTATGCTTTCCGAGCTCATAAATCGCTATGAAAAGATTGGCGGCATCTCACCTCTTTCACGCATTACCCGTGAGCAAATTAAACGATTGGAAAACAAACTTAACCAGGAAAATTCATCATTTTCGGTTCAGGTTTATTTAGGGCAAAAGCATGTTTTCCCTTTCATTGAAGATGCTGTTCGCCAAATGAAAGAAGATGGGATTGAAAAAGCAATTAGCCTTGTCCTTGCCCCCCATTACTCTTCTTACAGTTCTGAGTCTTATCATCAAAGAGCCCGGGAAGAAAGTGAAAAAATTAAAGGACCCAGCTTTAAGGCAATAAGAAGCTGGTATAAGGAACCTAGTTTTATTACATATTGGAGCCAGGAATTAAAGAAAATGTATGCTGGAATTCCTCCAGAAGAAAAAAACAAAACCATGGTCATCTTCACCGCCCATAGTTTGCCACAACGGATTCTTGAATTGGGGGACCCTTATCCGGACCAAATTATAGAGAATGCCAGGTTAATTGCAGAACAGGCCTCAATTCCTTACTATGATGTTGCCTGGCAAAGTGCTGGCCGCTCACCGGAACCCTGGTTAGATCCTGATATTCTTGAAAAAATGAGGTTACTCTATAAAGAAGGCTACACATCTATGATTATTTGCCCTATTGGATTTGTTGCAGAACATCTGGAAGTTCTATATGACAATGATTTCGAGTGTGGAAATGTAGCCAAAGAACTGGGGATACATTATTACAGGCCATCCATGCCAAACGCGCAAGATTTATTTATTGATGGACTGGCCAATGCTGTGTTGAATAAGCTTTTGGAAAAAGGTGAACCCAATGAATGAAACAGAACAAAGAGTAGCCATTGTTGGAGCAGGGATTACCGGCTTAACAGCTGCCTTTTATTTACAAAAAGAAATCAATGAAAAAAACCTTCCCATTGAAATTGTTCTTTACGAGGCTACAGATCGCCTTGGGGGAATGGTGCAAACAGATTATTCTAATGGATATATTATTGAAGAAGGCCCTGACTCTCTCATTGCAAGAAAAACAAGTGGCACTAAACTCATAAAAGAAGTCGGGTTAGAAGACCAGTTAGTTCGTAATCATATGGGAAGATCCTATATTTTAGCAAAGGACAAACTATATCCAATGCCAGGTGGAGCGATCATGGGGATTCCTACAAAATTGGCTCCTTTTGCCACTACTGGCCTATTCTCACCCATAGGAAAACTACGTGCTGCCTTTGACCTTATTCTTCCCCGTTCCCCTGGAAATGAAGATCAATCACTGGGTCATTTTTTCCGTCGCCGTCTGGGGAATGAAGTGGTAGATAATTTAATCGAACCTCTTCTTTCTGGAATTTATGCGGGAAATATTGATCAATTGAGCTTGATGTCAACCTTTCCCCAATTCTATGAAGTGGAGCGGAAATATCGCAGCTTAATTCTTGGCATGGGCAAAACAACACCACAACAACCCAAATCCCAGGGAGATAAAAAATCTGTCAGTGCTTTTATTTCGTTAAGAACTGGATTGTATTCCCTGGTTACAGCAATTGAAAATAAATTAAACCCTAAATCTATCCGCTTTAACACTCCTGTGAAAAAAATCAAAAAAACAGGAGATCAATATGAAGTTTATACAGATCAGGGAAATAAGGAAATTTTCGATAGTGTAATAATGACCACTGGGCCAAAACCAACCATGGAAGCCTTATCAGAGTATTCCTTCGTCTCTATTCTCT
Source organism: uncultured Paenibacillaceae bacterium (assembly GCA_946478845.1). The sequence continues at coordinate 212,886 of CAMLDI010000001.1, read as the reverse complement.
CAGGTACACCTGTCAGTTCCGTTGCTACCGTAGCATTGGCCTATCCAGAATCAGCAATTAAAAAAGATATTAATGGCACTGGATTTGTCGTTTCCAGATCCAAGAAATACTCCATTACTGCCTGTACCTGGACTCACAAAAAATGGCCTCATACGACCCCAGAAGGAAAGGCGTTGTTAAGAGGATACGTTGGAAAAGCCGGTAATGATGACATCGTTTGCCACTCTGATGAAGAAATCATTGAAGCCGTACTGAAAGATTTAAATCTCATTATGGAAATTGACCAGGATCCAGAACACGTGAAAATTACCCGCTGGATTAAAGCAAGACCTCAGTATGTTGTAGGCCATAAAGAACGGGTAGAAACACTTATAGAACAAGTGGCTACCCATTTGCCTGGTTTATATCTTGCCGGTGCCCCTTATTACGGTGCCGGGGTTCCAGATTGTATTGACCAGGGTGAAAATGCTGTGCAAAAAGTTTTGGAACATCTCAAAAAACATCAGACTGTACTTATATAATAAGAACCCAAAGAGTCAGCCTCTTTGGGTTCTTTCTTTTTCATATTTAACTATTATGTTACTTATTGCTCTCCATTCTCATCTTTAAACAATAAAGCTGCACCGGCAATGCCTGGATGAGTCATTTCATAAGGATCGAGAATTAAGTCTAATTCCTCCTCTGTTAACACTCCCTGTTCAACACAGATTTCCCGTACAGGTTTACCAGTCAATATGGCTTCCCTGGCAATCCTCGCTGCTGTTTCATAACCCAGGTGGGGATTAACCGCTGTAATGACCCCTACGCTCCGTTGCACATAATCCTGCAATGTATCCATATTCGCCTGAATTCCTTCTAAACAATATTCCCGAAATACACGAAAAGCATTATTCATTATACTAATAGATTGTAATAGGTTAAACACCAGAACAGGCTCCATTACGTTTAATTCCAATTGTCCCGCCTCAGAAGCTAAGCAAATGGTATGGTCATTTCCAATCACCTGAAATGCTACCTGATTAATCACTTCAGCCATGACCGGATTTACTTTTCCTGGCATTATAGAAGAGCCGGGTTGGCGAGGAGGAAGGCTGATTTCCCCAAGGCCTACCCGAGGGCCTGATGCCATTAAACGCAAATCATTGGCAATCTTAGACATATTCATCATACATACCTTTAATGATGCAGAAACTTCTGTATAAGCATCTGTATTCTGGGTCGCATCTACTAAATCCTCTGCGTTAACCAGAGCATAACCACTAATATCCCCTAAATGCTTTACCACTTTTTGAATGTATTTAGGATCTGCATTTAAACCTGTACCAACAGCTGTTGCCCCCATATTTACAGCATATAAATGTTGCATGGATTGGCTAATCCGTTTAACGTCCCTTTCTACCACTCTTCGATAGGCTTCAAATTCTTGACCCAATCGAATAGGAACAGCATCTTGCAAATGGGTTCTCCCCATTTTAATAATAGGATCAAATTCCTGTGCTTTTTTCTTAAAGGCATCATGCATATCATTCATGGTTGAAAGCAATTGGTCTAATAAGCGAAGGGTTGCAATATGAATGCCAGTCGGGAACGCATCATTGGTGGATTGAGCCATGTTTACGTGGCTATTGGGACTCACCTGAAAATAATTTCCTTTTTCATACCCAAGTATTTCTAATGCACGATTGGCAATGACTTCATTGGTATTCATATTTATTGATGTGCCTGCTCCCCCTTGAATAGGATCCACGATGAACTGGTCATGGAATTGTCCATCAATAATTTCGGAAGCAGCCTGTACAATCCCCTTCCCAATGCGGGGATTTAAATGGCCAGTCTCCACATTTGCAAGAGCTGCTGCCTTTTTTACCATGGCTATGGCTATAATTAAGGATTCATGAATTCGATATCCAGTAATGGGAAAGTTTTCTACTGCACGTAAAGTTTGAATTCCATAATAGGCGTCAATGGGTACTTGTTTCTCACCTAAGAAATCTTTCTCAATGCGAAACAACCTTTTCTCCTCCATCAACCACAACTCCCACTTATTTTTTCCTGTGGTTACCTTAGTTCAACAAATTCACAAGTATTACATCTGTTACAAGCTTATGATGTGAACTTCCCAAATATGGGGATTGACAAAGATTGAAAATTAAAATAGAATACATAGTAGTCAAACTAATTTAATAGGAATACTCTTATCCAGAGAGGCTGAGGGACTGGCCCTATGAAGCCCGGCAACCATCAGACTGTTCTTTTGAAGAACTGTTATGAACGGTGCTACTTCCTGTAGAATGCACCCTTGCATTCTAATAGATGAGAGCTGTGCAAAATGTACGATTGCCCAAACTCTTCATCTTTGATGGAGAGTTTTTTCATTTGAAAGGAGGAAAATCCCATGAAATTAGACACCTTAATCGTTCAATCTGGTACACGTAGAGATCCTGCCACAGGATCCATTTCAACACCTATTTATCAGGTAGCTAGTTTTGTCCACCCTGAATTAGGAAAAAGTACGGGATTTGATTATTCTAGGTCCGGAAACCCTACTCGTACTTCTTTAGAAGAAGCCATGGCAAAATTAGAAGATGGAGCAGGTGCCTTTGCTTTTTCATCTGGCATGTCTGCTATTACAGCCATTTTATTTCTCTTTAAACCAGGGGATCATTTAGTAGTCTCTAATGATTTATACGGGGGAACTTATCGGATATTCCGCGAAATATTTCACCACTATGGAATTGAAGCAAGTTTTGTGGATACCTGTTCACCGGATAAAATAGCAGATGCTATTCAAGCCAATACCCAGGCTTTATTTATCGAAACACCAACAAATCCATTAATGAAAATATGCGATTTGCATTGTGCCATTGATTTGGCAAAAAAACACAATCTCCTTACCATTGTTGACAATACGTTTATGACTCCCTACTTACAACAACCCTTAAAATTAGGTGCAGACCTGGTGATTCACAGTGCGACAAAATATTTAGGTGGCCACAATGATTTAGTTGCAGGCATTGTCGTTGCAAGGGAAAAAGAGTTAGCAGAGCGAATCCAGTTTATCCAAAATGCCAGCGGTTCGGTCCTTGGTCCACAGGATTCATGGTTGCTCCTTCGTGGTATAAAAACCCTTGCTCTGCGCATGGGCCGCCATCAAGAAAATGCAATGAAAATTGCCTGTTGGTTACAAACTCAACCCTCTGTGGAAAATGTGTATTATCCTGGACTCCCTAACCATCCGGGACATGACATCAATCGTAAACAAGCCAGTGGATTTGGAGGAATGGTATCCTTTACTGTGAAAAACCCTGATTTAGTTCCCCATATCCTGAAAAACCTAAAAATTATTAGTTTTGCAGAAAGTCTAGGTGGTGTGGAAAGCCTGATTACATTTCCCGCCAGGCAAACCCATGCAGATATTCCTGCAGACATAAGAGAAAAAATCGGAGTTACAAATTGTTTATTACGGCTTTCTGTTGGCATTGAAAATGCTGGTGACTTAATAAAAGACTTGGAGGGAGTATTACATGAGTAAAAAATCAGAAAATCTGGATTTTTCCACCCGCTTATTGCACGCACCTACAGGAATAGAGCAAATCTACGGTTCATTAACTGTACCTGTTTTCCAGGTGTCAACCTATAATCAGTCTACTCTAGATGAACATGGACAATTTGAATATTCTCGTTCCGGCAATCCAACCCGGCAGGCCATTGAAGAAACCATAGCCAATCTGGAAGAAGGGACTACAGGATTTGCTTTCTCTTCTGGTATGGCCGCCATTTCTTCTGTCTTCAGCATTTTTTCCAGTGGTGATGAAATTCTTATTGGAAGGGATATATACGGGGGAACCTTTCGAGTATTGACTGAGTTTTTTCCACGGTTCGGAATTCGCCCTCGCTTTGCCGATCTATCAGATTTAGTATCCCTTGAAAAAGAAATTACCCCTAACACAAAAGCAATTTACATTGAAACTCCCTCTAATCCTTTACTGGGAATTACAGATATTAGAGGAATTGTTAAGATTGCAAAGAAACACGGGCTTCTTACCATCGCGGATAATACATTCATGACTCCTTATCTCCAAAAACCCCTAACTATGGGTGTAGACATTGTACTCCATAGCGCAACAAAATACATTGGAGGCCATAGCGATGTATTGGCCGGGCTTGTGGTTGTTAAAGATGAAAAACTTGCAAAACAGGTACGCTTTGTACAAAATGCTTTTGGCGCTGTCCTTGGTCCACAGGATTCCTGGCTTTTATTGCGAGGGATTCGTACATTACAGGTGCGATTAGACCGAATTCAAGAATCTAGTTTGAAAATTGCTAAATTCCTAAAAGAACAACCTGGGATTGAAGAGGTTTATTATCCTGGATTAGAAGATCATCCAGGCCACCTTCTGCAACAAAGCCAGGCAACAGGCAATGGTGGCATCGTTTCTTTCAAACTGTCATCAGAAGAACAAATTAAACCATTCTTAGAGAAATTGCATCTTCCAGCCCTTGCTGTGAGCCTAGGAGGTGTAGAGACCATACTCAGTTATCCTGTCACCATGTCCCATGCAGGAATGCCTAAAAAAACAAGAGAAGAACTTGGGATTACCAATACCCTTTTCCGCTTATCTGTAGGATTGGAATCTTCTGAGGACTTAATTAACGACCTGTGTCAAGCTCTTTCTTAAATAACGAACATCTTAATAGAAAAGGCTATGCTCTCGCATAGCCTTTTTAAGTTTACAAATAACAACTCCCCCCACCCCCATCTACTTTGTCATACCAATCATTGGGGGCAATAGTTAATTGTTTTAATGGAAGATTTTTCACTTTATATGCAAATAAAATGGCATAAGTATGGTCCAGACAATTATTCCCCAGAACGGTATATCCCCATTTTGCAGTAGCTAAAGCAGCCTGGTAAGCCTTGTCGGGATCGGAATCTTTCACTTCCATCCATTTATATTCATCAAAAAATCGCGCCCTCATTTCTTCGAACATCTCTTCCTGAGATAATACTTTCTTTCCCCACCATCCATTGTGTCCTCCTGGCAATACCAATGCATTGCCACTGGGATTTTCCGTAGCTCCACAGAATAGAAGTCCATCCTCAAACTGAAATCCCCACCCCACATGGCCAGCGTGCAAGACTGCAGCATTTCTCCGTACAAAAACAAAGGCAAGTCCCATTTTTTCTTCTCCCCTCCTTCTATTAACTTATTGAAGTTAAGGGGAAATGGATACAATCTGCATACGATAAGAAATTCCTTCGGTACAAGTAGGTATTGTCCCACACCAATCCTCCTGCCAACGCATTTAATAATGTATACAAACGAGGAAAGTGGGATGATTGATATGTCCTGTTCAAGTTGTAAAAAGAAAAAAAGAGAATATACTCATTATAAGAAACATAAATGTAATATGATATGTAAGTCCCTTGGTAAATCAACGGTATGTTATCCAAAATGGGTTTGTAAGTAATAAAGAAAAAAGGGGAGCATCGCAAAACTACTTACTAAGTAGTTAGCGATGCTCCTTTTTTTTTACACTTAAAGAATTTTGCCTTTTTGCAAGTCGATACGAGGGAAACTGAAAGAAGGGCGAAATAAGCCTTTAACTGTCTCAGAAAAGTTTATCCTTTGCATATTGTTTGCCGAATAAAAGGTCATATTGTAAAAGACGGTATTGATTTTCTAATTCCGTTAATGACCCCGGTGTATCAAGGGATAATTTTCCTTTAGCGTCCATTTTCAAATTTAGTTTATTGCCAGGCAATTTATTTCTGTATTCTTCTAGAAACTTATAATATAACGGTGGGTTCATTCCAGCTACATCAAATAAATAAGTGCCAAGAAAAGATGTGCTCACTGTATTTTGTGGTAGATTAACTTCTTTCCCGAAATTATTCCAAATGACCAGTGGTGTTTTAGACATCATTTTTGTTTGTTCTAAACCAGTGATATTTTTGGTATAACCTGTTTCATCATATCCATTTCCTAAGAAAGGCAGATGATCACCAAAAAAGACGATAATGGTAGGCTCCTTAGAATTTTGATAATAGTTGATTAAATTTTGTAATTCTGTATCACCGTCATAAATCCCATTACTATAAACATGCAACTGTTCTTTAACCTCCGCTGAAAAGTTCCCATTTACATCAATAGGATACGTAGGTTTTTTACTGGGATAATAATAAGTGCCATGGTTTTGAATGGTAACTGCATAAATAAAAGCAGGTTTATCGGATTTTTCTGTTTGTTGAATAATTGATTTTGTAACTTCCTTATCATCTACATAGGTTTCTCGTTTTTCTTTTGAAGGATTTTTAAACTGATCGATACTTAAAAAGTTATGAAAGCCAAAATTTTTATATACTACATCCCTATTCCAAAACCATTTATCATTAGGATGAATAGCGATTGTATCGTAACCCTTTTCTGCAAAAACACTTGCTAAAGAAGGGGTTGGACGAGTGATATATTGTTGGTATGGAACAGATCCGCTTGGTACAAAATTCATAGACAATCCTGTCAAAACTTCAAATTCTACGTTAGCCGTACCTCCACCATATTCAGGAGATAAAATCCATCCCCCATTCCCGGAGTTTTGCATGGCACGTACCGTCGGCATAGGATCCTTGCTAAATGACACATTTTTTAAAAGGGTAGGGTCCCAAAAAGCTTCATTCATAATAAAAATCACGTTTGGCTTTTGCGGTGCTGTAGAAGTGGATACACTATCTGCGGTAACTGGATTTTTCGCCCCAATATCACTAACAATACCATTGATTAATTCTTCACTATATTCTTTGGGAGGCAGAACAACCGCTGATTGCACATTCATTAAAAAGCTTAAAAATAATCCATTAAAGCTATAGTTTTCATTTTGATTCCAGGTTTTGTTTGTTATATTTAAACTATTTAATACAGATGCCACTGGAGTTGATTTATAAAATGAGATGCCAACCAATAAAAAAGCAGACAAAATGCCCAATATAATCCGTACTTTATAATTTAATTTAATGGAAGGAAGCTTCCTAACAAGATAAATGCCCACAAGTGGAATTAAAGCTAATGGCAATAATAAAAAAGGATTGAGAGCTTTATAAAGTTGTGGAAATAAATTAATCACCTGGTTATAAAGCATTAAATCCCAGGGAAAAATAGGATCTTCCAAAAATTTCATTTTATATTTATTCAGCAATACTAGCATAAAGCCCATAAAAAAATACAAACCTAAACTAACATATACGTTTTTAAAAAATGCACCGATTAACAAAAGAAACAATAAAGCAATCATATAATTCAATATAAATGCAGATGGATAATGATAAATCCACTTTAAGACCTGAATGATGGTTCCCCTCTGTATTAATTCCCCACTAATCACCATAAATAAAGGAATCAATAATAAAGAAATTACTACTATTATGTTTTTCATCTTCATGTTTTTCATCTTCATGTTATTCACCTTCTTCCTTCAGACAGTTTATCATATTGGACGAAAAGCAATATGAAATCTGTATGAAGGGAATATAAAGTTTATTTTTAATATCACTCTTATATAATGAACCTTTCTCCGCAAATTTCAAGTGAAATTTTTATGCGGCATACTTTCTTATGAGTTCACTCTCAATGACTAATAATAAAGAAAAAGGGATTGTCCAAGTATATAGTATAGCAGTTCTAAACAAAAACAGAGGGTGGTGCATTATGGAAAAGGAACAAGTGATCAATAACACACTAGACGTCAATCTTAAAATGCTCAAAGAATACTGGAACGCCCAGGGTTTCCTTTCCTATCAATGGTGGTTTTTAGTCATTCTAACCATTATACCCTGGATTATTTGGTGGAAATTCACTGATAAAAAACGATTAATGGAAATCCTTTCTTTTGGTCTGTTAATCATGTTTTTTTCTGCTCTATTTGTACCTTTAGTACGTAATTTAAACTTCGTGCAATTTATTCACCGCATACACTGGTCTTTAAGAACACCATTATACCCTTACGAGATTTCAATCTTTCCTGTATCATTTATGTTTATTTATCAGTTTAGTAAAAACTGGTTATCATACTTTATTGGAACTTTTCTTATGATAAGTTTCTGGGTCAGTTTTTTTATTCCCTTTTTAATTAAATTTGAATTCATCACAATTTCATCTAAGTGGATTTTTGCACTATTATTACTCAGTCTTGCTACAATTTCTCGCTGGCTGATGCATCATTTTTTACAGAAAGGAAACATCGTCTCATGACCAACAATATTCCCACTTTTGCAGAGTTGATTAACATACAGTTGCATTATTTTCATTTAGAGCAAGAAATTTGGATGAAGGAGCATGTCTTTTCTTATCAATGGTGGTTTTTAGTTTTATTAACGATTATACCCTGGATATTCTGGTGGAAAATAGTGGACAAAAAAAGGGTCCCTGAAATTATATCCTTTGGCATTATCATATCCATGTTATCTGCCAACATGGATATGATGGGAATCAGTTTTCAGGCATGGCACTATCCTATCAAATTGCACTGGACATTTTCAACGCCAACAGCACCTTTTGATATTTCATTGCTGCCAGTCATCTATATGATCTGTTATCAATACGGGAATAATTGGAAATCATTTATTATAGGCGTGTTATTAATAAGTTTGTTCTTCACTCTGGGAGAATATGTATTTAAATTTATGGGAATATATAAAGAAAATACATGGAAATCAATCTACTCACTCCCTATTTACTCATTAAATGCCATGTTTGCCCGTTGGTTAATTCGCCGATTATCATTCATTCAAAAGGGACTGAAAAAAAGTGCATGATTCCCTATGGTATATTAAAAATGGTGTGTTAGGTTTCCTTCTTAGTTCAGGCATGATTATTGTTATGGCATTTTTCATTTGGATCGTTATTAAGATCATGGCCCACTTTAATAAAGATAAACAAAAAGAAAACTAACCCCTTCAATTTTTGAATTGAAGGGGTTAGTTTTTAACCTATGTATGCTATGTGTTAAGAATTGGAATATTAAATACTTTAATCATTTGAAAACAAACTATAAAGTATAAAAGCCATCCTAAGAAGGGGTGACTATAATGGATTCTTAAAATAAGAAACAATAAGAAATCAACATAGATAGACCACCCCATCGTCCAATGATTATCATATCTAATCAATTTAAGAGAGACAAGAATATACTCTACGATTGCATATAAAATAATCCATAAAAAATAATGAAACAGAAAAGGCTTCCATCCCTTTGTAGCATACTTTAAGTAAATCAGGGCAGTAGCAGGATATGCTGTAAACATGAGAATAATTGGAGTTAAGATTGGGCTATTGGGAATCCCCCCATACTCCCATAAAGGGTAATCATAGGTAATAAATTGATAAAGCAAATCACCAGCGATAAAAAAAAGAATGGTTGGATAATAATCTCTCCAATTTTTTAAATCAGCTACAAAGGCAGCAAATATCGCTAAAGATACACCTGCTATTATGTGCAAATATGGAACAATTGCCATATTTATTACTCCTAACCCTAATTTTATGATTTACAGCATTTGTAAAATATGTGTATCCTTATCATGCCTTTTTTTTAAAAAAATAAACCTCCCCATTATAAAAAATTAATAGGAGAGCTAATCATGTTAGTTACAAATTCGTTTATTTTCTTTAGACCTTGAGAACGACTGTCTTTATCTCCTAATAAATCGATATTTTCTTCTATTGTATGAACGATAGCACTCCGTGTAGCTTCTAAACATACAAGAGATATAATTATGGCTGAACAAGAAATATCAGAAGTGATGAAATTAGCTAGAAAAGCAAATGTTGCCTTAATTGGGATTGGACAAGTATCGGAAGAGTCGATGATTGTAAAATCGGGTTATTTTAATCAAGGGGATATTCTTAAAATGAGGGAAAAAGGGGCTGTTGCAAACTTATGTACATCATTTCTTGATGAGAACGGAAGCGTTATTTCTTATGATGAGGAATCAAGAATGATTGGGTTGTCTGTAAGTGAATTAAGAAACATCAAAAATGTTATTGCCTTTGCTAGTGGTAAAGAAAAAGTTGCGGCCATTGGTGCCACCCTACGTGGAGGTTGGATTGATGTGCTTGTAACGGATTTATCAACGGCGAAAAATATATTATCCTGGCATCATTCATCTTAAAATGTTATTTAACAAAATTATTGCAGCATCAAGAACTAATTATAGTTACGTATTTATAAAACAAAAACCCCTGCCATCCACTAAGGAGACAGGGGAAAAGTAAATTATAAAAAGGAAGTGAAAAAATAAAAAGGTTAGGAATAATATACCATATTTTACTTGCTTTTTCCAGAATAATTATGAGTAAATTATGTCTTTTTGTTCAATTTTAAATAAAAAGGCTGTAAATCAATAGGAGAGGTTGTAATCTTTCTTTATTTGCTAATGGCTCCATTGCCATTCTTCCGATAAAATTCATGAAACAATTTCAATAATGCTCTTTTCTCAATCCTAGAAACATAAGAACGGGAAATCCCCAATTCTTTTGCAATTTCTCTTTGGGTTCTTTCTTCTTCATTATCTAACCCATAACGCCCAATAATAACTTCCTTCTCTCGTTCATCAAGGACATGGATATGATGGTAAATTTTATTTTTTTCAATTTTTAACTGTACACGGTCTTCCACTTCTCCCGCTTCTGTCCCTAGTACATCGATTAAAGAAATTTCGTTGCCTTCTTTATCGGTTCCAATTGGATCATGCAACGAGACATCCTTTTTGGTCTTCTTTAAGGAACGCAGATGCATTAGGATTTCATTTTCAATACATCTAGCTGCATAAGTTGCTAATTTAGTTCCCTTATCTTTTTGATAACTTTCTATGGCTTTAATTAATCCAATTGTGCCAATAGAAATGAGATCCTCACTATCTTCCCCGGTATTTTCAAATTTTTTCACGATATGTGCAACCAGTCGCAAATTATGTTCAATCAATAGGTTCCGAGCGTTTTTATCCCCTACTCCCATCAATTCCAGATAACGATTTTCATCCTTTTCTGATAAGGGAAGAGGAAAAGCGTTATTTTTTATATATGAAACAAACAGAACCATATCCCGCATGAACAAAGAAAGGGCGGCAAACAAACCTGGCATAGCGGTCACCTCCAAATGAAGTTCACACTTTATCAGATTTTATGTTATAATCGCCCATTCCGTGCCTGTATGCTACTATTTTTAAAGGGTATTATTTTTCCTCTTTTATTAATTCTTTTAATGCTCCAGCACTGCCCATTAAACCTACGGCTTCATAAGGGACAAATACTTTGTTATCGCTTTGGGCCATTTTTTCCAAAGCTTCTACATAACGCAAGGCAATAACCCGTTCATCTGCATTAATGTTTTTAAAGGCTGTATACACTTCATTAATTTGTTTTTTCTGTGCTTCTGCTACTAATTCAATAGCACGGGCTTCCCCTTCTGCACGGCGGATTTTAGCCTCCATGTCAGCTTCTGCTTCAAGAATTTGCGCTCTTTTTAATCCTTCTGCTTTTTCAATGGCAGAAGCTCTTTCCCCTTCAGCTTCTAAAATTTTGGAACGTTTTTCCCGTTCTGCCCTCATTTGTTTTTCCATGGCATCACGGATATCCTGAGGGGTAATAATTTCTTTTAATTCAACCCGTTCCACTTTTACACCCCAGTTGTTCGTAGCTTCATCCATTTTAACTTGTAAAGCCTGATTAATTTGATCCCGAGAATTTAAAGTTTCATCCAAATTCATATTACCAATTTCATTTCTTAAAGCTGTGACAGCTAAATTAGCAATGGCATTTTTTAATCCATTAATTTCATAGGTTGCAGCTTTTGGATCCGTAATTCGATAATAAATTAATGTATCAATGCCCATGGTCACATTATCCTTGGTAATTACAGGTTGGGGACTGGAATTGATAATTTGTGTTCTCATATCCCAACGGGCAACCACCCGGTCTAGAATTGGAATAACGATAAATAAACCGGATCCCAACTGGCGATTAAATTTCCCCAATCGTTCCACAATACGCACTTCTGATTGCCGTACCACCTGTACAGAAGCAAAAGCTAAAGCAATAATAATAATTAATATAACGATAGCAAATATTAATTCCATAGTTAACCCTCCTCTAGATTACTTCTTTTTTGCAACAATCGCCGTAACCCCGCGTATTTCATGGATCACTACTTTTTCCCCTTCTTCTATTTGCATCCCCTTTGCACATTCTGCAGACCAACTTTCACTGTTGCAAAGAATTCTCCCTTTACCAAAGGGAGGAATTGTCTGCGTAACAACTGCCTCCCTTCCAATGAGCGCATCTACATTAGTCTTAATTACATCCTTATTCACTTGAACTCGGGAAACTAGAAATTTTCTCCCGAAAATGATGCCAAGTAAAGATACAACTGCCATCGTCATGATTTGCAAAGGCAAATTAAAACCAGCTAAAGCCATCCCCCCTGCGGCTACTGCTCCAATGCCGAAAAACAACGCTACAAATCCAGAAAGGGTGGCTTCGGCAACCAGAAGCCCAATCGCAAAGATAAACCACCAAATGGAGACACCGAATTCTTCCACCGATGTATCCCCCCTATAAGATATTTTTGTTTTAGTTATATATATTAACGAAATAGAAATACCCTCGTTTCACTTTTTTGTAATTATAGTGAAAAAGCCACCAAACGGTGGCTTTTTACTTATTTATTTTTCATTTTTTAACGAAAGGTAGTCTTTCATACGATTCTCATTAACAAGTGTTCCAATAGTGAAAAATCCGAATTCTCCAAACCGGGCACTTACTTCATCAAAGCGCATTTCATAAACCAGTTGTTTAAAATAAATAGGATCATCAGCAAGAAGGGTAACACCCCATTCCCAATCATCAAAACCTGTAGAACCAGTAACAATCTGGAGTACTTTACCTGCATACTTGCGTCCTGTGGTTCCATGTTGGCGCATGAATGCACCCCGTTCTTCCATGGGAAGCATGAACCAGTTGTCTTGCCCACTCCGTCTCTTGTTCATTGGATAGAAACAAACGTATTTGTTTTTAGGCAAAATAGGTTTTAAGCGAGCCTGGATGGCTGGATCTAAAGCAGCTGCTTCAGGATCAGTATTATATGTACTTAATTCTACAACGGAAAAATATGAAGTAGGTCTGTAAGTAAAATCAGCAAATTTTAATTTATTAAATTCGGTTTCTACCTCTTCAAGATCTTCCAATGTTGGGCGGAAATGCATGAACAATAAATCCGCTTTATGCCCAATAATAGTATAAATATTGGTACTTCCCATATTGGTTTGTTCTACTGAAGATACTTTGTGCATAAAAGCCTGCAGTTCTTCAATTACTTCCTGCCTATCTTCTTCAGAAACAGAATTCCAAGAAGCCCAATCGATGGTGCGATAATCATGTAATGCATACCAGCCATTAAGTGTTTGTACTGCTTCACTCATTGAATTCATCTCCTTACAAATGTAACCAAACTCCAACCACTCATTATTATAACAAAACCCGGTAAGATAAACAGGTTCTAACTCTCTATAAAGTGCACAACTGCATAAACCTTTATACCATAAATTTCATATTTATTAGTGAATTACCTGATTTAATTATCCGTCCAGGTTTCAAGCAAAGCCGCTCCTCCCGCAATGGCAAATACGACAAGTATGGGGAAAACCACTGTTGGCCATAACCAATAGGCAATGACCACACAAATACTAACCCATATTCCCATGCACCACGGACAACTGAACAGGTAGCCAATGGCCTGAGAAAAAGAATTTCCTTTATAAATCATCTCATAATACCCTTCCCCAGATTCCTTCTCCAAATATATTTCCTCTACAAAAGGTTTTCTAAGAAATAAAGTAATCCGATCATAAACAAATAAATGAGTGATTCGAAAAACAGCTAAAATTAAAATAAGCAAAATTTTGAAATCAAACAAAAACATCCTCTTCCCCCCCAACATTCGCCTTTCTTTATCATATTTATGTGACCCTACAATAAATACTTGAATAAAATATCTTACCTTTTTTTTAAAGAAATCACCGAAAAAATAATAGTGGTAAAGGGGAAGATAATATGGAGTCTCCAATAATAACTACACAAATCATTAAACAATCTAATTATGTGTTTATATTAGGTACAAAAGAACTTGATGTAAAAAAAATCCGCATTGATTCTTTAATGTGTAACTCAATTGCCTTAAAACCGCTGGGAACAGGTTATCAGGATATGAATAGCGATAACCAATACGACTTAGTCCTTCGCTTTTCCACTACACCTTCCAATATTACTGAAGAAATCAAGGGGAAATTATATGATGGAACCCCATTTATTGCATCAACAAAAACACCACCTAACCAAACAACGCAACAACAAACAAAATTTATAAGCAAACCGCCCTTCCCTCAAAGAAGAAGAGGAGGTTGTTGCGGAAAAAGAGCCCAATAAGGGCTTTTTTTCATATATATTCTGCTAAAACCTTACGTCCGACTTCATCCCAGTTAAAGAATTTTACCCAGTATAATCCCCTTTTCTTTAATTCCTCCAATATATCTGGATTTGATAACAGATACACCATTCCTCTGGCCATTTGATCCGTACTATAAGGATCCACCAGATAAGCAGCATCTTTTCCAATTTCCGCCAGAGAGGATGTGTTAGAGGTTAATACCGGGGTTCCACAGGCCATTGCTTCCAACACAGGCAATCCCAATCCTTCATAAAGGGAGGGAAAAACGAATAATGTGGCCCCATTATATAATTCAACTAAATCTTCATTACTAACGTAACCAGTAAAAATCAAATTTTTTACCTTATTCATTGAGACTGTATATTGAGAAACAGATCCAGTTATGACTAACTGAAAGTTGTTATTTAATTCATTATTTGCATGAATGAAAGCTTCAATTAAACGGGGAATGTTTTTGCGGAAATCTGAACCACCTGTATAGAGAACATAAGGTTTTGCAATTTTAAATTTTTCAGCTATTTTTGCAATAGGGTTGGGCTCTATCGTTTTAAATTCAGGATCTAATCCTCCATAAATCACTTTAATTTTGTTGGGATTTATACCCCCATAAGAAATTCCATCTTGTTTCGTTGTTTCTGAAATGGCATACACAATATCACAGCTTGCAATAAAATCTAAAATGTTTTGGTATCGAGTGGCAAGGACTGGACTTGGCAAATACACTTCTGGATAAATCAAAGGAATGGTGTCGTAAAAAATAACCCCTACTCTGGTATCTCCAAACCATTCTCGTTCTAAGGGAAAAATATAATCAAAAGGGCTGGTAAACTGAAAAATATCAATTTTATAACGAGCAATAAATTGTTGTATTCGATCCTTTAATTCCATTCTGGTGCGAATATGATTAGGGGAAAAGAAAAAATACTGGTGTTCTTTATTCAGATTCATAATAGATTCAATCATATTTTGGGAATAGCGTCCAATCCCACGGTCCTTAGAAGCTGATTGTTTAAAAGCGATATCAAAGGCAATATTCATTCTTTACCCACCTTTTTTTAATGTATTTCAAACTTCTCTTTTGTAATAAGAAAGCCGAAAATTACATACATATACCGGGAAAACTGAAAAGGATGTGTTTATATGCTCATATCCCAATTGTGTAAACAAGCTGATTTTGAGACGAATTGGTTTAAAAAGGCTTGTGATAAGCTAAAAGAACCTTTTAAGTATCACCGCAAGTTATGGGAATACTGTTATATATACGAATCCTTATTACAACAAGGAGTGCTGAGGCCTAATAGCAAAGGGTTAGGGTTTGGTGTAGGCAAAGAACCCCTTGCTGCCTCCTTTGCTTCCCATGGTTGTGAAGTTACAGCAACAGACCTTCATTTAGATAAAGCATCCCAATTGGGATGGGTCTCCTCTAATCAACATAGCAAAACCTTACTGGAATTAAATGAACGGGGGATTTGTGACCCTCAGCGTTTTCAACAACTGGTTTCCTTTGAATTCCTTGATATGAATCATATTCCTGAAAAATATACAAATGCTTATGATTTTACATGGTCATCTTGTGCATTTGAACATTGTGGGAACATTGAATTGGGAAAACAATTTATTATTAATCAAATGAAGTGCTTAAAACCGGGAGGAGTCGCTGTTCATACCACGGAATTTAATCTCACTTCCAATGAACAAACCATAGACCATGGAACCCTCGTTATTTTTCGCAAAAAAGACATTGAATGGATGATAGAAACCTTACGCAGTGCAGGGCATACTATTGAAATGGACTATACAATTGGCACTGGGCACATAGAATCTTTTGTAGACCTGCCGCCATATCAAAGCGAATATCATTTACGATTACAACTATTGCAATTTACCTCAACATCCATTGGGTTAATCATAAAAAAAAACGCTAACTGAATGAATAAGCCGCAATCCTGACCATTAATCAGGACTGCGGCTTTCATTTTTGTGATAGCAAATACAGTTTCACTTACATATAGTGTGTTAAAAATACCATCCATTTACTGCAAACATATGGGTTAGGAGGATTTTTATGAAGGTTGTGATCCTTGCGGGAGGTTTTGGAACAAGAATTAGTGAAGAATCCCATTTAAAACCTAAACCTATGATTGAAATTGGCGAATACCCTATCTTATGGCATATTATGAAAATTTACTCCAATTATGGTTTTAATGATTTCATTATTTGCCTTGGATATAAAGGGTACAAAATAAAAGATTATTTTCTCAACTATTTTTATTATAAATCTGACATTACCGTAGATTTTTGCAGTGGGAATCAACAAATTATTCATCAACACAATGCAGAACCATGGAAAATCACCCTGGCTGAAACAGGCCAGGATACCATGACAGGTGGGCGAATCAAAAAAATTCAAAACTATGTAGGAAATAAAACCTTTATGTTAACTTATGGGGATGGTGTGGGAGATATTGATATTCCACACTTAATTCATTACCATAAACAAAATGGAAAATATGCAACCTTGACAGCCACACAACCTACAGGAAGATTTGGTACGTTGCATTTAAATAAAGGGCATCAAGTTGAAGGGTTTACAGAAAAATTAAAGGGTGATGGAGGATGGGTTAGCGGTGGATTCTTTGTCTTAGAACCGGAAGTTTTTAATTATATCGAAGGTGACTATACCATATTTGAAAAAGAACCATTGGAAAATATGGCAAAGGATGGCCAATTAATGGCCTATCCTCATCCAGGTTTCTGGTATCCAATGGATACCTTAAGAGATAAAAAATATCTTGAATCCTTATGGAAAGAAAATAAAGCCCCCTGGAAAGTATGGAATGAAGCATGATTAACCATGATTTTTGGAAAGGAAAAAAAGTATTTATTACAGGACACACAGGATTTAAAGGTTCCTGGTTATGTTTATGGCTTCATTCACTAGGCGCTGAAATTACAGGGTTTTCTCTCTCTCCACCGACAGTGCCTAGCCTGTTTTCTTTATGCAAGATAAAAGATTGGACCACAACGATCATAGGAGATATCCGCAACCGGGGGCAATTAAATGAAGCCCTTTGTCAAGCTGACCCTGACATCATCATTCATATGGCAGCTCAACCACTGGTTTGCGCTTCTTATGAGAACCCCATTGAAACATACGAGACAAATGTAATAGGAACATTAAACGTCTTTGAGGCCGTTAGAACCCAATTAAATAAAAATAAAACGAGATCCATTATTAATGTTACTTCAGATAAATGCTATGAAAACAAAGAATGGGTCTGGGGATACCGGGAAACAGAAGCAATGGGAGGGCACGACCCCTATTCAAACAGTAAAGGGTGCTCAGAATTAATCACCGCTTCTTATCGCAACTCTTTTTTTAATCCCCAAACCTATGAAACCCATAGAATAGCTTTAGCATCGGCAAGAGCAGGAAATGTTATTGGAGGGGGAGATTGGGCAAAAGATCGCCTGATCCCCGATTGTATCCGTTGTCTCCAGAATGGAGAAAAAATTCACATAAGAAATCCAATGTCTATTCGTCCCTGGCAACATGTACTTGAACCCTTAGGGGGATATTTAGTATTGGCGCAAAAACTTTTTATGGATGGGGTTCAGTTTGCTGAGGGGTGGAATTTTGGACCTAATGACGAAGATGCCAAACCTGTACAATGGATTGTAGAGACATTATGCAATAAGTGGGGAGCGGCTGCTGATTTTACCATTGAAGAAGGCTTCAAATGGCATGAAGCCCATTATTTAAAATTGGATTGCGCAAAAGCGAAAAGTAAATTAGGCTGGAGTCCAAAGTGGAATTTAGACAATGCCTTAAATAAAATTATTCAGTGGACACAAGGGTATAAGGATGGCCAGGATATGAAGAAAATCTGTCTAGAACAAATTAAGGAATATGAGAAATGATTGCTTTTTTAACAGGAGGAACTGGTTTTATTGGTTCCTACCTCACTAGAAGGCTTCTAGGTGAGGGATGGGATGTTCACCTCTTATGCAGAAAAGAAACAGATTTCTCAATGATTAGCAATATCACCTCTCAACTCACCCTTCATGAATTTACAGGAAACCCTGAGGACCTACAACATATGTTGAAAAAAATCAAACCAGATATTGTATTTCATCTGGCCTCGTTAAGCCCTTCAGTACACACCCTGGAAGATATTCACCCCATGATTGAAAGCAATATTACATTAGGGATCCATCTTGTGGAAGCCATGGTTAAGAATCAATGTTTTCAACTCATTAATACAGGTACCATATTACAACATTATGAAGGAAAACCCTATAGCCCTGTCTCCCTTTATGCAGCCACCAAACAAGCTTTTACTACTTTGTTACAATACTACATTGAAACTTCTCCTTTAAAAGTTATTCATTTAAAGTTCTCAAATGTTTATGGCAAGAAGGATCCTCGTCCACGAATCTTCTCCCTTTTAAAAAAAGCAGTTGAAGAACAACAACCCCTGGAAATGACACCAGGTGAACAATATATTGATATGATTTATATTGATGATGTAATTGAAGCATATTATTTAGCTGCACTCCGCTTTGAAAAAAGAATGGCTCAACAACAAGAAGAATTTCTGATTTCTTCCCAAACACCTATTAAATTGAAAGACCTCATTAGAATCTATGAAGAAATCACCGGTCAAACCGTTCCCGTCCACTGGGGCAAAAAACCATACAGACCCCGTGAAATGATGCGTTATCAACCCTACGGTATCCCTTTGCCCCAGTGGCATATCCAAACCAATCTTTATGATGGAATTCAAAAAACCCTATCAATCGAACTTGATTAATAGGGTTTTTTATTGCACATTTTACTTTTAATCTTTCCAAACTGTCATGCTTAAATAATGAAAATATTCATATTGCAGGGGATGGCCCATAGTCCATGGTTTATTCGCAGTTGTATAATGAATGATTGCAGGCTTTATTTTATAAAGGATTGGATTTATAAGATATGAGGATTGAAAATTCCATTTCGGATCCAACTTTAACCATTTGTCATATAGATTTGCATTTAACGCATCTTGATCCATGTATAACACTTTAAATGGATTATTTCTCGTATATTGCATAATTCTTTCTGATAAATTATTTTCTCTCCACTTTGTGACATTAAACACTAACACACCTGAATTAAAATACTTAAACTGAGGTGGAATAGACAAAGGGGCACATCGATCTAAAGCGGCAGGATCTTCTACTGCAGCTAAACAATAATTATCAATATTTATATTCCATAACTCTGTCACATCTTCTTTTAAAATAATATCACTATCCAAATAAATGGCTTTATTGACATCCTGCCCTAATAATTGAGGAATAAGTATCCGGAAATAATTTTCCTTACCAAAATAGCCTATGATTCGAAACCCATTAAATTTTGAAGAATCAATGGTTAAAAAAATAATAGGGATATTATACTTCTGCAAGGATACAAACAATTTATACTTATTTAGTGGTGAGATTCCACCGTCAATGACATATATTTTCACTGGGTTTTGTGACTTTTTATTTAATAATAGGGAAGTTAGCATAACAGCGAGGGGTTTAGAATATTTGTCACTGCACGTTGTAACGATATGAATGGATTCCAATTTATCCACCTCGACATTTTAAAATAGCCGTGATGCAAATCAATAAGAGGAACGGAGAATATGAATTCCTTTTCCTATAACAGAATATGATGGCAAGCACCCTGGAATTAATAACGATTCTCCTTGTTTAACATTTACCGCTTCACCATTGCCAGCAATCATTCCTTCTCCTTCAATAATGGTTAAAATACAAAAGTTTCCTCTGGTAAAATAAACGGAATTGCCATAGACTTTAATCCGTTCTACAGTAAAAAAAGGAGTTGTAAAGGGGGTACCATTGGCTAATTGAAAAAGATGATTCTCCTTGTTTAATACAGGTTCCATAAAATTAATCACTTGTAAGGCTTTATCTACTTGTAATTCTCTTTTATAACCTGCTTCATCCATCCGATTCCAATCAAAAATTCGATAGGTAAGATCAGAAGATTGTTGAATTTCAATTAAACGAATGCCTTTACCCAGGGAATGAACGATTCCCGCAGGTACATAAATTAAATTCCCTGAAGTGACTTTAATTCGATTTAAATACTTCTCTAATTGTCCATCTAGAACCCTATTCTTAAAGGATTCAGGAGTCATGAATTGATGTCCATAAATAACATGGGAATCAGAATCGGCATCAAGAATATACCAGCATTCTGTTTTTCCATTTCCATCATTCTCAAGTAATCTGGCATTAAAATCATCCGGATGAACTTGAACTGATAAATCATCCTGGCAATGAATAAACTTTATAAGTAATGGAAAAACCTCTTTTTTATCTTTGCCATGGCTTCCAAGAATAAAATCAGCATAATCGCAAAAAAGGTCAAATAAACCGATTCCAGCAAAAATGCCATTTACAATCCTGGTATCCTGATTAGGTAGTCCTGATAACGTCCATATCTCTTCTCCCCATATTTTCTCTTTCCTGATGGGCAATAATTTCAAGGGGTAAAACCGTTTTTCCACGTTTCTTTACCCCTATTCCAAATCATTCTGCTCTAATAGCAATTTAACGTCCTGGGCTCTATTTTTAGGGCATACTAATATTGCTTTTTCCGTAGCAACAATAACCAGATCCTTTATGCCAATAGATGCAATTAATTGGCCTGATGAATTTATGACACAATTGGTTGTATCCATTAAAAGGCTTTTTCCTTCTACCACATTTCCCTTTTCATCGGTAGAGAATATCCGTTCTAAAGAATCCCAACTTCCTAAATCATCCCAGATAAAATCTACAGGGATGACATAGATGGAATCTGTTTGTTCAATTACGCCATAATCAATGGATTTTTTCTCTATGTTTACATATTCCCTTTCAATCGCTACTTTTTCATCGGGAGTATTCATTGATTTTTCAATTCTCTTTAATCCATGGGATAAAATGGGCATAAATTGTTCAATCATTTGTAAAACTGTTGAAGCTCTCCAAACGAAAATTCCACTATTCCAATAATAAGTGGGGGCATTAAAATATTCTTTCGCCTGATTCAGAGGTGGCTTTTCAATAAATTGATCTACTTTATAAAAGGAACCTAGCTTTTCCCCTCTTTTGATATACCCATATCCGGTTTCTGGACGATGGGGTTTTATCCCCAGGGTAACTACACAGTCTTCAATAATGGCTTGATTGGCTGCTTCATACAATGCATCTCTATACTTGCCACTTTCTAATACATATTGGTCTGCAGGTATCGTGATGAGAATAGGGTCACCGTATTTATGTTTTAAATAAGTGGCTGATAAACCGATACAGGCCGCAGTATCCCTTCCATAGGGTTCTACAATAATATGATCATCGGAAATAATACCAACTTGATCTTTCACAATTCCCTTGTATTTTTCTAACGTTACTACATAAATATCCTGTATTGAGAGGAAAGAAAGCAGTCTTTCCATCGTATATTGAAAAAGGGATTTACCATGAAAAAGGGTTGTAAACTGCTTAGGTAAATCACTTGTGCTTTTTGGCCAAAGCCGTTTACCCTGCCCACCTGCCAATACCAGTGCTTTTATCATGTAACCACCTGCTTTTTCATTGTAGAATAGATTATGATTTTTAAGGGAAGTCCGTGAAAGATCGCCTAAAAAAATGTCCATGCATTTACAAATTATGGAGTAATTTTTTGTCCAATCCAGACACTATCAAACTGGTTTATTTTTTTTATCCAGCCGGGCATTTCTTGCACTAATTTCGTAGGTCCATCCCATGTATCTACATCATGAAAAGCGATGAATCCCCCTTCTTTTACTTTTGGGCTCCAAAATTCAAAATCTCGGCGCACTGAATGATAATCGTGGACAGCATCAATAAACAGAAAACCAATTTCATGATCCAATGGCCACTTATTTGCTGCTTCAATGGTGTCTGACTGAATGGGTTTAACGAAAGGCAGTAAATTTAATGATGTTATATTATGAATAAAGGTTTGATAGAGCTCAACACCACTAATTTGACCCCAATTTTTCCAATGGTCAACGGCATATACCGTTCCTCCCCCCCGGTCCTTTAGTGCAAAAGATAACCAGGAAGTGGATCTTCCTTTAAATGAACCTACCTCGACAATGGTGGGAATTGGGGCTTCAAAACGGGCTAATTTATACAGGGAAGAACCTTCATTCGTTGTTAACCAGCCATCAATAGGTGTTACCAATTTCTCAATTTCCAAAATCCTGTTATTTAATTCAACCTCGGGAGTATCATTATTCACTATAACTTGTAAAGGAAATTCAATGGATTCTTCTATAAGATCAGCAATAAAGGACAGACGTGTGATTTTTCCAAGGGTTACATTTTGTATATGGGTTTGATGATGTGCTGTTGGAACAGAATTGGTAATTTGGGTAAAGGCATGATATAAAAATTCTGTTATTGGAAAGGAATAAAAGGTTTTTATAATATCAGCTATAGTTGAATGGATGGTAACAGAAGTAACAAGTGGGGTTTGATATATATAAGCCGCCTGGGGGCTATTCATTAATGCTTTAATCTGAGTTATTTTTGAAATTCCCTGATTTAATTGAATTTGGGATTGAATTAACTCATCTTTAAGTGGAGGGCGATTAAGCAGTTGCCTATACAATTCCCATATATAAAGATTCCCTTCTTTTTTCAACAGTTCATTTATTTTAATTAATACTTTCAATTACATTAAACTCCTTTCCTGTAGCAACTGAATAAATTCCCTTATATCTACTTCAATATTTTCATGATATCCTCTTGGATCCACACGATTGGGATAACGATGTCCTTTTCCCATTAATTCATAATAATCTAATCCATAATAATGACTAATCATTTTGAAACAGGACACCATCCAATTTGGGCTAAATAATTCAATTACTTTTGTTCCCGGATTGCAGAATAATAGGTTTGTTAATCCTGCTCCATGGGGGGCAATAACCACATTTGCTGAATGAAATATTTGGATTTTCCTAACGATGGACTCATTTTCAAGAATAATGTGTTTAAAACCCAAAGGAGCTAAAACATTCATAATCTCTTTTTCATTTACCACTTTGCGGTGGCTGGCCATAACTCGGCTAATATAAATTCGTTCATACCCTGCTAATTTTTCCACATTTCTCTTTAAAAGAAGTTCTTCTCTCAAAAAATCACAGGCCCATTTTGGGACTAACCCCAATGAGCTTCCCGTGTAAGAAGGAATAACTAATTCTTTTGCTTGAAGAATTAAATTTGAAGCACCTTCTATTCTTTGTTCTCTGGGAATGCCTAATAAGGAAAGGATTTCATCTTGTATGGGTAGGGAATGATTTGTTACATAACGTTGAATGGGGATGTTACTTCTGCGGAGTAAATCCAGTCGGGCAGCAATATCAAACATGAGGTGAAAATAATTAAATCCATAAGAAGCGTGAAGAACTGCCACATTCTCTGGATAGAAACGAGGAATGGGGGGGAATTTATTTTTAAATAAATGAAAGTTGAAGTTTTTTTGAAATAAACCTGGTTCAATAGATATATCTTCTATTAATTTATGATTTGGAGTAATAACAGCACCTCCATGAGCACCCCAAAAACGTCCATGAGGAATGCTCACCACAAAGGGCTGGATTACTTCTCCTGAATGAATTTTTTGGAAAGTGCAACTAGGTTTATCGGTTGCTAACCATTGCCATGTATAAGGATAATAATTGTTAATAGCTTGCCCATAAAAAGGAGTCATTTTATCCACTCCCCATGAAAAAATTTGTATAAGATAATTTATGAGGTTGGCCCTCAGTACGTGAAAAAACAAAGTACCCCTTTTAAATGGAGGCAAGTTTTAACGTTAAAAATAATTGATTGAGATCCACTAAAATATCGTCAAATATATTTCCTACATTAAATCTTACAGGTAATCGTTCTCCCTTTCCTACTAAATAATAATAATCTAACCCTATATGCTGGCTAATCATCCAATAACAGGGCAACATCCAATTGGCGTTAAATAACTCAATAACCTTCGTCCCTGGATTACAAAACACCAGATTGGTTAATCCTGCTCCATGAGGGGCAATAATGACTTCTGCTGATTGAAATAGGTCAATTTTTTCAGTGACTGACATTGGTTGTAAAACAACACGGACAAATCCGAAAGCAGCCAATAATTCCATTACCTGTTCTTCATTTGATACTAGCCTACGCTTGGCATCAGCACGGCTAATGTAAATGCGAGTTGATCCTTTTGGTTTGATGTTTCTTTTTAAAAGAAATTCTTCCCGAAGGAATTCACATGACCTTTTTGGAACGACACTATTAATACACCCTGTATAAGATGGGACAATCAGTTTATTGGCTCTCACATGAAGTTTATCGTTTACTTGAATCCTCTTCTCTTTAGGTATATTGAGTAATTGTAATAATTCCTCTTGAAAGGGATAGCTGCTATCAATAATATATTTATCTACAAATACATTGCTTTTACTTAAATAATCCAAACGAGAGACTACATCAAACAACCAGTGAAAATAATTATATGGAAAAAAAGTATGAAGGACAGCAACGGTTCCAGGAAAATAACTAGCATCAGAAAAATAATTGCCTGTAAATTGCATGTTGTATTTATCAAACATTTCATGGGATAAATCCTTTACTATTCTCCCATCAGGTGTTACCACGACTCCATGGTTGGCTCCAATATATTTTCCCCCGGGTACCATCATAATAAAAGGTTGGGTGACTAACTTATCCCCATGGTCAAATACAATAGATGAATCGATGCTTTTGGGTGGTTTTCCTTTTATCATTTCCTCCTGGTTTAGTGTAATGAAATGATCAAATAGGTTAGATCCTTTGATCCATTCCCAAGCAGTTGTATAATAATGCTGATTGTTTCTCTGAGGAACTCCTTGAACTTTTGCCCTTTGAAAATTGTTTCTTAGCAGATTTTTTCTTTCAATTAAAGTAATTATGAACTGTATTCGTTGCTGCCCACTGGTAAGAAATTGGTGTTTCTGAATGTCAATAGCCAACCGTTGCAAACCCATAATTTCTTGATAACATTTTTTTACAAAAGTATAGATATCCACATTAAAAAAAGAACGAATAATATCCGCTATTGTTCCATGAAAAGGATTTGGTCTGTTTATAGGTAATTGATATAAGGATAATGCTTCCTTACTCCTTAATACATTTTTTATAATTTCAAGTTTAGAAGACCCAAATGAAAGGAGCTGGCTATTATGACGGAGTTCCATAATATTAGGGGGACGGTTTAACAGTTCTCTGTATACTTCCCTAATGAAGAGTTGCTGATCTTTCTGCAATAGGCTTATTAATTGTTGTAAAATACTCAACTACTTGTTCCCCCATTTAGAGCCATGTCTAAAATTTGATGAAGTTGGTGAATATCAATTGTCATATTCCCTCTAATTTTTTTAATATCCACTGGATTTGATAACTCTCCCCCCACTCCACGTAAGTAGTAATAATCTAATCCCATGTGATTGCTAATCATCCAATAACAGGGTAACATCCAATTCGGGTTAAATAATTCAATTACCTTCGTTCCTGGTTCACAAAACACGAGATTGGTTAAGCCTGCTCCATGGGGAGCCACAATGAATCTTGTAGAATTAAAGATTTGAATTTTTCGCCAAATAGGTTCCTTTTCTAAAATAACCTCCCTAAAACCAAAAGTTTTTAAAACATTCATTACTTCTACATGATTTTCCACTTTCCGATGGTAAGCATTCATACGGCTAATATAAATTCGTTCATATCCTGGGATTTTTTCTCTATTGCTTAAAAGTTCTCTTCTTAAAAAATCGCAAGCCCATTTAGGAATCACACCTAAAGAACTCCCTGTATAAGAGGGTGCAAGCAACCGTTGGGAAGTAATGTTTAGTTGGATATTGGTTTGAATTCTTTTTTCCCTGGGGATTCCTATAGAAGTCAATAACTCATCCTGAAAGGGAAAAGCCACATTGGTAATATATTTATCTATGGGAATATCAGTTTTTCGCAGTAAATCGATTCTAGCAATCACATCAAACATCCAATGAAAATAATTAATATCATATTTGGCACGTAATATCCCAATGGTCTCGCTATATTTATTTGGAGAAGGAATGTTTTTATTTGCAAAAAAAGAATATCTAAAGGTCTCTTGAAATAAATCTGTCTCTTGTGAAACGTCTGCTAATATTTTTCCTTCAGGTGTAAATACAACTCCCCCACTTACTCCCCAAAATTGCCCCTGTGGAATTAAAACAACGAAAGGTTGAGGGATTTTTTTAAACAATAAGATTGATTTCCAGTCAAAAGAGGGATCAATTCCTTTGGGGTAATTTAGTACAACTTCCTCTTCATTATAAAGTGGAATTATTTTATTGGATTCCTTTTCTGAAGCCCAATCCCATGATGAGGAATAATACCCTTGAAATGTGGTAATTGATTGAGGAGGCAGTTTGTGGCGGATGATTTTGAAACTTATTTCCAATGTATTGGCAATAAACGTCGTACGAGGAATGAGTCCCAAGGTCAAGGATTTTACAGCATTTAAATCAGGCTGGGTATGAAACTCATATCCCAATATTTCTTTATAGACACTTCTCACAAAATAAACAACATTTGAGGTATAGAAGGTCCGTACAATATTAGCAATGGAAAGGTTTGAATTAGATAACCTTTGAATGGGTTTCTCAAATAACTCTTTTGCTTCTTCAGTTGCAATTAATTGATGAATAAAGCTAATTTTAGCAGGTTCTCCTCCATCCATTTGTTGCAGATCCCGTTGCATCTCTAGTTGGCTTGGTTCACGATTTAATAATTGAATATAGGTCTCTTTAATAAAATCCTGTTTCTCCTTATGAAAAAGGGATTTTAAAATAGATGAGATTGACATACTTAATACCCCCCTTCACCTAATTGAGTTTATAGGGATTCTAATAGTTTGGATAAGTCGTTTATGTCAATGGTAATATCATCAGAGACTTTTCGTAAATCTACCCGATAAGAATAGTTACCCTTTCCAGTTAAACAGTAGTAATCTAACCCAACATAATAACTAATGAATCGATAACAGGAAAAGATCCAACTGGGATTAAACAATTCAATGATTTTCGTTCCAGGATTACAAAATAAGAGGTTGGTAAGGCCCGCACCATGGGGAGAAAGAATCATTTCAGCAGAATGAAAAAGTTCAATTTTTCTAGCCACAGATTCCTCTTCAAGAAATATCCGTTTAAAACCATACTTACTTAAAAGATTCATTACTTCTTCTTCATTTATTATTTTCCGATGGCTAGCATTAGCTCGACTAATATAAATTCGTTCATAACCGGCTATTTTTTGTACATTCCTCTTTAAATATAGCTCCTCTCTTAAAAAATGAACGGCCCACCCTGGCATATATCCTTTATAACTATGTATAAATGAAGGGACAATAAGTTTATTTGCCTGAATATATAAGTGAGGAGTTATATTTATTCTTTTTTCTGGTGGAATCCCAAGGAGATTTAAAGTTTCATCTTGAAAAGAAAAAGGACAACTGGTTATATACATATCAATAGGAATATGACTTTTTCTTATTAAATCCAAGCGAGCTGCCACATCAAACATCCAATGGTAATAATTAAAGCCAAAGAAACAATGAAGGACGGCAATATTTTTATTTTCAATCAGTGGTAAAGAGGTTGATTTAAAGGATGTTGGAAAAAATGTTGCCTGGGGGACTTCATGGGATAATTCCTTAAAAACAGTGTTATTCTGATCCATAACAGCGCCCCCAAAACCGCCCCAGAAACGTCCATAAGGAATTATTGTAACTGAATATTGCGGAATGTGTCTAAGTCCACCTAATAGATAATTTACACCTGAATCTGGTCCTTTGGGATAAGGGATAAAAATTTTCTCTTCGTTAAAAAGGGGGATCTCCCACATGAGTATCTCTCCTTATTCCCCTAACAGCACGAATAACATCCGACCCAGCCTTTTCCCAATTATATTCATTTGCAATTTCCATCTTTAATAATTCACCTTTTTTTTGCGCTTCTTGATAATTGTTATAAACGTGTCTCATCTTTTTCTTTAAATCATGTAAATCAGGCTCTGCCCACCATTGACCTTTATTATAAAAACCCGTATACCATTTTTCTGGAATAGGGACTAATTGATAATCGATCAAATAGCTGTTTTCTTCTTCTAGGAAATCCGTTTGGCCCCCCCATCTTGTTGCTATTACAGGTAAACCAAAACCACCAGCCTCTAAATAAGGGAGCCCAACAGCTTCCCCTCGAGAAGGTAAAACGAAGGCATTGCTTTTTTTATATAATTCATGCATTTGGGATTGGGAAAGAAGATCTGTAATGACATGCACAGGGGCTGTTTGTTTCCCATGGCTAATACTGATTCTAAATTTCTCAATTTCATCCAACACATAGGGTTGTAGATTTTTACCCCAACCCATTTTATTGGTCTTGATTACTAAAATTACATCCTCGTTTTTATTGAATTCTTCAAAAAAAGCTCGCAGAAGAAGGTCATACCCTTTACGAGGAGACCATTGAAAAATAGAAAGAAAAGTGAAGACACCCTCTTGTGCAGGATTTAAATTTTTATTCTCTATTTGTATTCCTTGTCTAACTAAATTGACAGGGACTGTTACCCCGCTTTTTTTTATATAGTGAAAATTGTGCCTGGATGGGACCCAAATGCCATCCATTTCATTGCATTGGTCTAAATAGGTTGAAACCATTTGAGAAGTTTCCATGTAGGTATAACCTACAGAAATATGGGGCTTTTTTTTAGTAAATAGATTGGGGGGAGAATGGGAAATTGATATAAAATTATTTTCTTTATTTCTTGTTAACAAGGCCTCTAATTTCTTTTGCACTTGAGGATCCAGCTCCACACGAGGCAAGCGGAAGTCCATATTTTCTATTTTTACATTAACCCCCAGAGCATCCAATCCCAAAACTAATCCTCTCGCAGCCTGACTGAATCCTGTTGTATCGAAGAAATTGGCTCTCCATAAAATTTGCATGGTTATCGGTCCCCCATAACCTTCTTTAAGTCTTGTTGGACCATCATTTCTATTAATTGTTCAAAATCAACCTTGGGTTTCCATCCTAATTTTTTTCTAGCCTTTTCAGAGTTGCCTAATAAAAGATCAACTTCAGCTGGACGAATATACTTAGGGTCAATGACCACATAATCCTCCCAATTCAAACCAACGGTACGGAATGCAACTTCAACCCACTCTTTTACTGTATGGGTTTTTCCAGTAGCTATAATATAATCATTGGGTGTATCCTGTTGTAACATTAGCCACATGGCTTCCACATAATCCCCGGCAAATCCCCAGTCCCTTTTTGCTTCTAAATTTCCTAACCTTAATTCCTTCGCCAATCCGCATTTTATTTTTGCTACTCCATTGGTCACTTTTCTTGTTACAAATTCAATCCCTCGACGTGGTGATTCATGATTAAACAGAATGCCCGAACAGCCGTAGATTCCAAAACTTTCCCGGTAATTCACGGTAATCCAATGGCCGTAAATTTTAGCCACTCCATAAGGGCTACGTGGGTGAAAAGGGGTGCTCTCTGATTGAGGGGTTTCCATTACTTCCCCAAACATTTCACTGCTTGATGCTTGATAAAAACGGGCATCTGGTTTAGTGGTGCGAATGGCTTCTAAAACATTAGTCACTCCTAATCCAGTTACCTGTCCTGTTAAAAAAGGTTGGTTCCAGGATGTACCAACAAAAGATTGGGCAGCTAAATTATAAATCTCATCAGGTTGCGTTTTTTTCATAATATCAACTAAACTGCCCTGGTCCAATAAATCCCCTTCCACCAATTCAATTTCATGCAAAATGTGTTGAATATTTTCAATTAATGGGGAGCTGGTTCTTCTCCGTAAACCGTATACTTTGTATCCTTTATTTAAAAGCAATTCAGCCAGATAAGATCCATCCTGTCCGGTAATTCCGGTAATTAAAGCCCTCTTCATTTTGCTTACCTCCAAAACAAACCAGGTTAATTCATTTTATGACTTTTAAAACTAGGCTAGCACGTAAGAATAAAAGAAAATCCCTCCCTTGATATCCCGTATGGAAAATCAAGGAAGGGAAGGTGATAAGTTTATTTTTTATACAGTACAATCGATAACCGTAACACCTGCTGCAGATAATGGTCCTATAACTAATGGAATACCTAAGATGTTAATGGTAAGGGTAGCTGTATTGGTATTGGTGTCAACAACAAGGGTAAATGGCAATGACAATCCAACGAGTCCATCAACGGTAAGAGTTAAGAAGCCTGTAACAGTGGTAACCCCTGGTGTTGGAAAGTTACATACGGGAGGATTAATAGTCGTAGCTTCTAATGGTACTGTAATGACACTAATTCCAAGAACAGTTAGAACCGTTAAGCTACCCAAAAGGGTGCTTCCTGTAGCCTGGCAGTTGGGGCATATATTGATATTGAGAGTTGCTGATAAGATACTAAGGCCAAGGAGGTCAAACAAGATAGGAACATAAAATTCGCCGCTGGCAATACCCGTAACAGAGCATTCGCAGTTAACCGTTGGGAAGATGGTGGGACATTGAGGAGGAAATTGGCCAACAGGCGGGCAGGGTAAAGGCAGAATATTTGGAGCAATAGGAGCACGTGGTCTACAGAACTTGGCGATTACTTCCAGTTTCACTTCTGCTTCTACTTGAATTTCTTTACAAATATTCACATTAACAACGATTTGATTCTCATTTAAAAGAACGGCATCACAAATAATTTGGGTTACACGGCATAATACATTAGTGCCCTGTGGTGCACAAAGTACATCTTTTTGGAAGATCTTCACATGGGTGTCAAATTCACAAATTACAGTGCCGTTAGCAGACACCACTAAATGCAGGGGGATGCTGGAAACAATGGCAACTAATTGAGCTTGAGTTCCATCAACAAGAGTTACATCTTCACGGCCAATTTCTAAACAGCATAATTCGTCAGTTGGGCAAAATAAGGGGGCAGGCTTTGGTACAATAGGAATCGTTAAATCCGGAGCAGGAGCAGTACAAGTGACAGTAACTAATTGACCTGAAGCAATAGCATACGCAATGGGTTGCACACATTCAATCGGTGGGGCAATATCCCGTTGGTCCTGAGTATTAGCTACGGTCCAGTCATAGACTTTTTGCACACGAATACATTCAGGATCCAATTGTTGAAGTATAGAAACATCAACCTGGCCCCCACGTATAGGTTTAATATCTTTCACGGACATCCTACCTTCCATCTTTTTTTTTCAAAGGATGCTACATCATATGTAGGGAGGGTAATGTTGGTCATGGGTGTTCTGTAAAAAATTTTAAAAAATTAATTAATTATCACTTTTTAAAATTGGGCGCATAAAATACCTAGAAATTTTTTCTAAAGGAGGAACGTTAGGATGGTAAAGGTATTTCTTTTTAAAGAACAGGTTTACTCTATTGATGAAGACCTTCTTCCTTCTTTTCGTAAATTATGCGAACAGGTAGGTTACCGTACACAATATAATCGTTCAAATTTTTCTTTATACTTAAAACCCTGGTTAGATGGTAAACGAATTACCATTCAATTAAAAAAAGAGAATAAAAGAGAAATTATTTCTCGCCTTGAGAATTTATTAATTCCTTATGGCGCTGATCTTGAATCAACAAATGATACAAAGGGGGATCTTTACTTTTATCTTCAATCATCCAATCAAGAACAATTAGAAATTCTTTATTCTTCTTCCCATAATGAAGGAGGAAAAGAACTGGCAAACTCCATATATACTTCATTCCTTGAACATTATCCAATGAAAGTGGCAAAACCCATTTCCTTATGGAATCCCTTCTCCCATGACAAACAAAAAAAACTTCTTGCCAAAATCCATTGCCCTGCTGTTATTGTCAACCTTCCTCATTCCATTTCAATAGAAGCCATTACACAGGGGATTTTACAAGGTATCTTAAATTATTATAAGGTCCCAATTTTATTGCCACAAAATAATTCTCCAAAAATCTGGGAACAGATTATTCTCCAAGTCTTAGAAATCAAAAAACAAGAAATTTTTGATCAGAAGGAAACAGAACCAACTCCAGTACTTCAACCCACTATTCCGCCTCAACTTGCACCCGTACATGAACCCTCTTTTAAACTAGAACCAGACCCTGAGCCCTATTTTAAATCTGAATCGACTCCAGAAGTTGAACCCATTCCTGTTGAACAATTGCCCCCACTAAAAGAATCAGTACCAGCAGCAATGACTCAACTCTCTAAATCCCCAACGGAAATTATTCAAGATCGAATTAAAGAATTAAAACGCATAGCCAGACCTAATCCACATCTAGAATCCATTTCCGTTGAACAACTGCCCCCACTGCAAAAATCAGAATCAGCAGCAATAACTCAACTTTCCAAATCCCCACAAGAAAAAATTCAAGACCGAATTAAAGAACTACAAAGCTTAGCCAGGCCTAATCCTAGCGCCATTAATAATCAGGCATTGCTTACTGAACAAGCAAGAACCAATCAGGCAAAAATGAACCAGGCTAGAATAAATCAAGATCCCTGGGATTCCCTTAAATCTCACCCAAATTGGAATCAATCCCCCTTTATGAGAAAACACACAAACAATGCCAATGGACCAATCATAGACCCTTTTAAACAAAAAAAATCTAAAAATAAAAACCAAAGTTTTACCACAGTTAACCCATTTAGTAAAGGGAAACGGTAGCAAGGAGGAATAATGTTCCCCTTTATGATAAAAAGTGATGCTTATAATCAAATGGTTACTTATTGCCAATCACAAATTCCCTTTGAAGCCTGTGGAATATTATCAGGAATCAATCAAGTGGTTACCACAACATGGTGTTTGCCTAATGCTGAAAGAAGCCCTTATCGTTATTCCATTGCCCTTCCCTTTATTAATCAAACCTTTCATTCAATCAAACAAAAAGGCGAAGAATTTTTAGGAATTTTCCATTCCCATCCAACCGCTTCCCCGGAACCCTCCCCAGAAGACATCCGCAATGCCAATTATCCTGAAGCAACATATGTCATTGTTTCTTTATTAACTAATCCACCGCAAACTAGGTGCTTTCAAATCCACCATCACCAAGTTTTTAAGAAACAACTGACCGTGGTGCCTTAATGAAGACATAAAGAAAGAGGTTGGGAATAACCCTAACCTCTTTTTTAATTTATTTTTTTAATTTTTGCCATTCATTTATAACCTCATCTCCAATTTGATCCGTAAATTGGGAATAAACAGAACGAAAGGCCTCTTTCCACTGCATCTTTTCTCCTTCGGTCTGAAAATGAATCTGGATCATTTTATTTTTAATGAGATCATCTAAAGCCTGTTGGTTAATTTTTTTTGCATATTGGTGTACCCATTCTGTGGTTTCATTCATTGCTTCAATAATTGCCTGTTGATTATTTTTATCCAAACGTTTCCACGTATCGTTATTCATTAATACAAGATAGCCAAGATAGCCGTGATTAGAAATAGTCAAGTCCTTTTGCACCTGATAAAATCTCTTACTATAAATATTGGAAAGAGTATTTTCTTCCCCATCATAAGTGCCATTCTCTAGTTGTCGGTATACTTCATTAAAAGAATCCGTTTTGGGACTTGCTCCGAGAGCTTGAAACTGGGAATGAAGGACTGGGCTTGCCATCACACGAAAGGACAGTCCTTTAAAATCATCTGGATTAATTAGCCTTTGATTAGCTGTCATTTGTTTAAATCCATTATCCCAAAGAGCTAATCCTTTTACATTTGCACTACTGACGGATTGGAATAAAAGTTGGCCTAACTCTCCATCCATACCCTCTTTTATCATTTGTTCATCTTCAAAAGCATAGGGCATATCAAAGATTAACAACTGGGGAAACCATGCAGAAAGATTGGATGTTGCCGGGGCAATCATTTCTACTTTCCCATCCTGTAATGCCTGAAATTCATTTTTGTCATTAAATAACACAGCATTGGGATAGATGCGAATTTCCACCATACCCTGGGTTTTCAACCGTACCAATTCAGCAAAACGACTAGCCGCAAGGCCTTTTGGGGTGTTTTCAGCAACAACATGGCTAAAACGGATGACTACTTTTTTACCAAGTCCTGTTTGTTCATCATCATAATATGCAGGCTGATTTATGGTAAAACCAAATCCAATAAAAACTGCAATGATAATTACGGCAAAAGAAGTCAACATTAACCTGTTAAATGTTTGCACCTATTAACACCCCAACCCTTTAAGCTGTTAAACTCTTTTCTTGTTGTTTATAGTGTAACTGAAGAATCGCTTCATTATGTTTCTCCTGGTCAAATGCATTTTCATTCTTGGAAACTACCAATGTTGCAATGCCATTTCCAATTAGATTTACAATGGCACGGCCTTCAGACATGAAGCGGTCAACACCAATTAAAAGAGCAAGTCCTTCAATAGGAATAACATTTAATGATGCCAACGTAGAAGCAAGGACAATAAAACCACCACCGGTTACAGCTGCAGCCCCTTTAGAGGTAAGTAACAGGATTGCAATAATCGTTATTTGCTGTGTTAAGGTTAAATCCACATGAAATACTTGAGCTAAAAAGATGACTGCCATGGACAGATAAATGGTTGTCCCGTCAAGATTGAAGGAATAACCTGTTGGAATAACTAGTCCTACTACGGATTTTTCACATCCATACCGTTCCATCTTCCTCATCATGTTAGGCAGTACAGACTCAGAAGAAGATGTCCCAAGTACAATTAGTAGTTCTTCTTTAATGTATTTAAGATACTTCCATAAACTAAAGCCATACATTTTACAAATAATATTTAAAACAACAAAAACAAATAAAAACATGGTCGTATATACACTAAGCATCAATTTACTTAAAGGAATTAAAGTTGCTAATCCATATTTGCCTATGCTAAAGGCCATTCCGCCAAATGCTCCAATGGGGGCAAGTTTCATAATAAACCCTAATATTTTGAAGAAAATTTTAGATAATAGATCAAGAAATTTCAGAATTGGTTCCCCAGATTTACCTAATAAAGTGAGAGCACTTCCAAACAAAATAGAAAAGAATAATACCTGTAGAATATCACCTTTTGCAAAGGCATCCACCACATTAGAAGGAACAATATGTGTAAAGAACTCCACCCAATCCATTTCTTTGGCACTTTCAACATATTGAGAAATGTTGCCTTTTTGCAATTTACTAGGATCTAGCCCTGCTCCTGGCTTAATAAGATTTGCGACAATAATCCCAATAATTAATGCAAAGGTGGTAACAATTTCAAAATAGATAATCGCTTTTCCCCCAACACGACCCACCTTTTTCATATTTCCCATACTGGCAATCCCTAACACAATAGTTAAGAAAATAATGGGCGCGATGATCATTTTAATCATCTTAATAAACGTATCGCCTAATGGCTTCATTTCTTGTCCAACTGAAGGCCACAATGCACCAACAAGGACGCCAAGAATAATTGCAATAATTACTTGAAACGTCATATTTTTCAGAAGTTTCATGTTGTTCCTCCCCCTTGAAAACTCTTTGTTTTCTGATATTTTCATGATAGGGGTTTCATTAGTAGAGGAGAAGTATTCGAACTTATTAAACTTTTTGTTCATTTTGTTCATCAAGCCAGCTATATAATTTGGTTGGCCGGCCAATTGTACCATAAATCATATTAGATTTTACCTTACCTACTCCTTCTAAGTACTCTAAATAACGTCGAACGGTTACCCTGGACATGCCAATTTTATTGCCTATTTCTTCTGCAGAGATTCCTGACTTAATCTCTCGAATACAATCAGATATTTGTTGTAAGGTAAACGCCTGAATCCCTTTAGGATATGTTTCTTTTATTTCTTTTTTCACATGAAAGGAATTGCCCAAATTCATTGCATAGTCAAATACCTTCTGAGACAAATTCTCTGATTGTTTCTGCATATAATATTGTCGATAGCGAAGCAATGCTTTTTGAATTCGCTCAAATTGAAAAGGTTTAAAAACATAATCCAGAGCCCCTAAACGAATGACTTTCATCACGGTTTCCCGATCGTTAGCTGCTGTTACTGCAATCACATCAATATCCAAATCCTGATTACGAATTATTTTTAAGGTATCTAACCCATTTTTCCCTGGCATATACAAATCCAGAATAACTAACTGGGGTCTCAGTTGTTCAATTTTCTCTAATGCTTCATCCCCGTTTTTAACGATGCCAACAATTTTGAAACCATCTATACGTTCTACAAATGAAGCATTAATTTGCTGCACCATGGGATCATCTTCTACAAGTAAAACAGAAATTGTTTCCACAAATCATACCTCTTTTCTTTCCATTGGAATCCTGATGGTTATACGGGTACCATACCCTAAATCACTATCAACCACAATTTCACCGCCACTCCGATTAACAATAGAAGAAACAAGATATAGTCCTATCCCATGTTCTGCTGCATCTTTTGTAGAAAACCCCTTCGTAAATATACGAGCCTGATCTTCCCGGGAAATTCCTTTTCCATTATCCTCTACCTCAATAGTTAAAAAACTCTCATCCTGTAAAATAGTTACTTCCACTTGTTTTTCTATATCGCCCATCTCTTGTAGACTTTCAAAGGCATTTTCAATCAGATTACCCAGAATAATAACAATATCATGATACACCACATTCTGCGGGAAACGAGAAAAATTACTGTATGAATCAATACGAAGTTGAATATCCAATTCTTTCGCTCGGCTTATCTTGCCTACAAGGAGTCCTAACAGATTTATATCCTTTATACGATTGCCAAGAAAATGAATTAGGTTCTCTTCTTCCTGGCTTTTTTGAAAAATATACCCTAATGCTTCCTGTTCTTTGCCTAATTGAATCAATCCTGCAATAGTATGAAGCTTGTTGCTATGCTCATGGTTTTTCGCTCGTAAGGCATCAATATAACCCTTAACGCCCGTTAATTCTTCCGCAAGGCGGGTCACTTCAGTTTTATCTTGAAAAATTGCAAGAGCACCAGCAATTTGATCTTTTATTCGAATGGGAACCCTGTTACTCACGATTAACGTATCACCAATATAAAACTGTTTATTATATATGGCATGTCCAACAGTAAGAACTTCCGGCAGACGGGTATCGGGAATCACATCTTTGATATATTTTCCAATAGCATCTCCTTTAATTTTAAGCATGCTACGGGCTACATCATTAACAACTGTAATACGTTCTTGTTCATCGATGGCAATCACCCCTTCATGCATGGCATGAAAGGCAGCAGTTCGTTCATCAAGGGTTCGTGCTAATTCCTGGGGTTCAAGTTGGAAAGTCTGTCGTTTAATATGGCTTGCTAAAAGATAGGAACCCCAGATTCCAACAATAAGTGTAAGAAACAAAATGATTAAAATTTCCTGGCGAAGGTCATGTAACATCATACTTATTGTTGGTATAGTATTGCCTACCATAACCACACCTACCTGCTGATGCCGATCGTTCATAATTGGAGCGTAGGCACGAATACCAGCTCCCAACTCTCCCTGAACAGGAATAACATATACGTGTTCGGCAAATGCTGGCCTAGCTTCATTAACATTAAAAAAAGTCCCTACCCGACTTATTAAGGGATGGGATAATCGTTTCCCTTGCATCGTTAGAACAACAATATAATCAGAACCATATATTGCTCTCATTTTCTCGACCAAAGGCTGTATTAGCTTTTCCCCTTCAGGCTTTTCTACATTTTCAATAATCTCAGGAATCTGAGCAATTACCCTTGCCGTTAAAAGTGACCACTGGCTTAAATCCTCTGTTTTTACATTGATCGTTTTCCCTATAAGAACAATGGTTCCGGTTAATAAGGAGAATAAAACAATGGTTGAGGCTAACAATGTAATTTTCCAACGAATAGGCCAGCTATTTAATTTAAACATAAACATTCCCTCACATAGTAGCTTACAATATTATTTATTTTATCATGTTTTTCCAAAGACGAAAAAAGGAGCCCTAACACAAGGACTCCTAAATTATTTGAAGAGATATTTTATTATTGGATAAATACTGGGTATTATTCAAAAATACGATAGCATTCACAGAGAAATTCTTTTCTGATTTATTACGAGGGACAATAAATTGAAAACCATTTAAAACTTCTGATTCCCCTGGAGGAATAACAATGGGTTGAATCGATTGAATCCAATACTCCCCTCTGCTGACATCCTTTTCCCATTGCTCTCCTTTTTTCATAAACACCCATCCATCCATTGCTCCATCCAACGTATAAACCCCCATAGCTTCTGTTGCATTGGGGGGAAGAATTTTACCGCTTAATTTTGCTAGACCTGGAGGATCCATTCTAATACAAATCCAGGGGTTTTCTAAATGGACATTTCCTGTATTTTTCATATGCAAATTCGCATACACAATAATTTCTTCGTCATTCTGTGAACACATTACCGTATAATCTAAAAAGATTTCTGCCTTTTGCTCCATGGTAAACGTCGGTTGCTCTTGAACACTTTCCTTTGTTTGCATTACTTCCTTGTTTTCCTTGACTTCTTTGAGGGACGCCATTTCCTGCCGAATTTGTTCCAACTCAAATTTATATTTCTTTAATTCATTTCGATATTTATCTACATCACCTTGCCATTGTTTCATCAATTTATTAATGATATCGTTTTGGGACATGCTTTTCCCTCCTTCCCTCATGATGTTAATATCATTTTATGAAGGAGGAAGATAAATAGAAGTTTCTTTTGCCAATATAAAAAGCAAATATACATGTCATTAACCAAAAACCGCCTGCTGCAAAGCCAGCGATTACGTCTGTGGGAAAATGGACTCCTAAATAAATACGGCTTAAACCAATAGCAAATGGCAATAGAATACATAGAAGCAAAGAAAGGATTCTTGGATAAACTCCTTTAATAATCCGCCATAAAATAAAACCAACCATGCCATAAAAAACAAAAGAATTCATCGCATGTCCGCTGGGGAAACTATACCCTCCTGCTTCAACTAAATGATCTAATTCAGGACGTCTCCTCTGGAAAAACAATTTTAATCCTTCATTTAACAAGGCACTCCCAGCCATGGCGATCAGCAATAAAAGGGATTCTCGTTTCATTTGGAGTTTCAAAAATAAATACAATGCAAATGCAATCCCTAGAGGAATCATAAATTTACCTGAGCCTAATTCAGTTAGTAAAACGACCCCTTTCGTAAAAGAAGGGGTAGCAAACTGGGTAATCCACTCATAAATCACTTGATCGAATATGAAGGTTTCTTTGCCATAAATACCCATTGCAATAAAGGCAAAAAAATAAAGAAATAGCAAACTGAAAATTAAACCAATGAAAATAATCATATTCTCTTCTCCCATTTTTTATGAACTCATTTTACCATTTTATTTAGACCTTGTATAATGTCTCCAGTCACTTTAAGAATTGGCTTACTGTTACTATCAGATAAGTTTTGCCCTACAACCGCAATAGCGTAACGAGGCTTTTCACTTGGAGCATAACCTACAAACCAAAGATTATATTTAGATTCTCCCGTTTGGGCTGTTCCTGTTTTTCCTGCTATTTTCCATGGCAAGTTCTTTAATGATTCAGCAGTTCCCCTTTCAACAACCCCCTCCATAAATTGACGCAACACCTTCAATGTTTCGGGTTTTAAATTGGCCTGAGAGATTTCATGGTCTTCAAAGGTATAGAAATTGGACCCATTCTTATATTGGATGGAATCAACCACTCGTACTTCCTGTCCCTTACCATCGCCTGCAATCATTGCTGCCATCGCCGCTGCCGATAAAGGAGTAATCTGTACATCCCTTTGCCCAATAGCTGTCTGAATCAAGACCCCTTCATCCTCTTGTTGAGATTGTAAAGTGAAAATTTGTCCCTTTTGTTCCCGGGAAAATTGACGAAAGGCACCAAGCTTTTGGAAAGAATCTTTTTCCCACCCTAAGGTTTCGCTTACACCTAATCGCTGGGCGTATTCAAAGATTTTTTTCGGTCCCACCTTTTTTGCTACTTCAGCAAAGGTAATATTGCAGGATTGGGCAAATGCTTCTGCAAAAGTAAGATCCCCGTGCCCTTCCTTTTTCCAACATGTAAAACCATATTTTCCGTATTCACCTTTACAATGAAAATGGTCTCCCGGTTTTACAATCCCCTCTTCTATCGCTGCGGCTGCAACCACAATTTTAAATACAGAACCAGGGGTCATGCGTTGTAGGGCATGATTCTCTAATCCTTGTTGAAAAAGAAGGGGATTTTTGCGAGTTTCCTCATTTTCAGGAGTAAAATCTGGCCTTGATACCATAGCTAATACATTTCTTGTAGAAATATCAAGAATGACCCCAGCCCCTTCTTTAATGCCACTGGCATTAAAAGCATCCTCCATAATTTTTTGCATAGATAAATCCAGGGTAGTTTTTAAGGATAAGGGATAAAAAGCATCCTGTTGCTCCTGTTTTTTTACGTTTAAACCATATAATGGATTGCCACGGCCATCCACAAAAAAGGAAACTGACGTTTCTCCAATGCTCTTTAAAAAAGGTTGAAAACTTTCCTCCAGACCGGAAATGCCCACTTTTTCTGCATTTTTTTCTGTATCCTCTTTATATCCTATGTAACCCAATGCTTGTCTGGCTATTTGATCTTTTTCATACCGTTCCACAACAGGTAATGCCATTACACCAACAATATTTAACTCATTCACTTTCTTAATTTTTTCCTTATCCAAAGGAAGGACTTTCCCCTTTTCATCTCGCCAAAAATCTGCATGAACCATTTTATTTAATTGATCAACAAGAGTATCTTTTGAGACACCTAATATAGCCTGCAATTTTTCCATTTTTCCTGCCTTTTTTAACTGGGCATGAGCTGTAGGAAAAATAGCAAGGCCAGTTACTTCTTTACCTAACAGGGGAGTCCCATTGCGATCATATATATTTCCTCTTCCTGTATCCAGTACAATTTTTTCTCTTCTCTGCTCTACAGCACGTGTTACTAAATCTACTTTTTTATAGGAAAACGCCCGTGTAGCAAAAATCTGAATCCATGCCAGACGAAACATTATTCCAAAAATCAAAAAAGTAAGAAAAATCAGGACAAAAAAAGCCCTGCGATTCATTTTTTTATTCTCCATAAAGAAATCCCCTTTTTCCAATCTACACCATTTCTTTAATAGTGTTGACGGAGAAAACGGGGATTTATACTTCAAAGATAAGATTTAAACTACTTTTGTTTTCGCATCATATCATTGGTTTTTACTGGACGATCTAATTTCATTTTTACTGTCATCATGGCATGAGGAGCTGTAGTAATGGGTTCATCCTTTTCATTCCACATTTGTTCCACTTTCCATGTAAATCGATCAATGTTTGGACCAAAGAATTCAACAGTATCTCCAATGCTAATTTTATTTCTTTGTTGCAGGGTTACAATTTGTTTTTCTGCATCATAATCAAGAACCAGCCCTGCAAAATCATAAGCAGGGAAATCCTCCCGTTCAATATATAACAAATCTTTTTCATCTGGAGTACCATAGAAAAATCCTGTTATCATAGAACGATGGGCGGCTTTTCTAATTTCCTCTAACCATTCTTTCTTTAAGACATACTGATCAGGATTAGCACAGTAAGCATCAATGGCGCGGCGATACTGATTAGTTACTGTTGCCACATAATGGATACTCTTCATTCGCCCTTCGATTTTAAAACTATCCACACCGGCATCAATTAATTCCGGTATATGGTCAATCATACATAAGTCCTTAGAACTCATGGTAAAAGGAGTTTCATTTCTTTCCCACTCTTCTAATTCTGAAAACATATCGTATTTCCAACGACAGGATTGGGAACAACCACCTCTGTTAGAATCCCGAGCAGTGAAATGATTGGAAAGAACGCAACGCCCTGAATATGAAATACACATTGCCCCATGAATAAACGTTTCAATTTCAATATCTACATGTTTTTTAATTTCTCTAATTTCCTGCAAGGATACTTCCCTTGCCAAGACCACCCGGCTAACCCCTTCTTCTTTCCAAAACTGTACAGAAGGCCAACTAGTGGTTGACTGCTGGGTGCTTAAATGAAGTTCTACAGATGGAGCAGCCTGTTTTGTCCGTTCAATTAACGCAGGATCCGCTACAATAATCGCATCAATACCAGCCCGTTCAATATTCTTCATAAATTGATCTACTTCATGTAAATCTTCATTATGTGCAATAATATTCGTTGCAACAAAAACTTTTGCTCCATGATGATGTGCAAAATCTGTTGCTTCCTTCATTTCTGCAAAAGAAAAATTATCTGCATTGGCCCGTAACCCCAGGCTTTGCCCTCCAATATATACTGCGTTTGCACCATATTGTATGGCAAACTTTAATTTTTCCAGATTGCCGGCAGGCGCCAGCAATTCAGGTTTATGCAAAATGGGTCCACGTCTCACCAAATTTGCCCTCCTTTAAATAATTAAAAAACCTGTTCCTTAAAATAAAATCCAGTTGTTAGAGGACGCTGAGGCGGTTGAATGTCCCGAAGTTGTCCCATCCATCCAGAAACCTGTGTTCTAAATGTCTGAGGATTTTCACAGTAGGAATCAATGGCTTTGCGAAACACTGAAACAATCTGAACCAATTCATCTGTTGTTCTTAAAATTCCCTCAATTTTAAAGCAATCTATTCCCCCATCTATTAATTCATCCAGATGTTCCAAAATACAAAGATCCTCTGCTGATAAAATGTTGGTCCCATTTTTATCCTCATAAACGGGATAACACAAATCCTGTCTTTTCTCTTCTTTTAAATAGAGGCGTTTTTCTTTGCCAGAGTGATTCTTTTCTTCTCCCAGATAGTGTTGATAACTG
Organism: uncultured Paenibacillaceae bacterium; assembly: GCA_946478845.1. Next base: position 169,440 of record CAMLDI010000001.1, on the reverse strand, counting down.
GCAACTAAATCTCGGCGGGATTGAAATATACAAGTAGGTCCAAAAACTTGTACCTGAATTTCAACTTCCGCTCCTTCTTTTATTTCTAAAATAGAATCCATATTCAATTCCCTGGCCAAATAAGCACGGGTTGCTCCTTTTCTGCCCCAAAAATTGATGGTTTCCACATTGGTACATAACATTTCAGGATTCCAATGTAAAGCAAGCTCTGGAGCAACTTTTCTAGCCAACATGAATACCGTTGGCTCCCCAAAAATAATAGCATCTGCTTTTGTTGTGGCCAAAAAGCGCAAATAAGACTCTAATTCTTCTAACTGATGATTGTGAAACAAAGCATTAGCAGAGACAAAGACTTTAACATTATGCTCATGGCAAATCTGAATCCCTTCTGCAGTTTCCTCCCGAGAAAAGTTCCCTGGCACTCGTAAGCCAAATTCTTCGTGGCCTATATTAATGGCATCAGCCCCGGCATCTATTAAAAGGCGAATCTCATCTAAATTAGCCGCTGTGCAAAGTAATTCCGGCTTTTGCAATCTAAATTACCTCCTGTTTTATACATAACGCAATACCATCCCCTATAGGTACAAAAGATGTTTCCATAGCAGGATGTTCTGCAAGAAATCGATTAAATACCCGCAACCGATTGGTCATCGTCCTTTTCCGTCTGGGGACTTTGCTGTCTACTACCATTCCATGAAGCAATACATTATCACAAATTAATAAACCGCCATTCCGTAGATGTGGAACAAAGTGATTAAAAAATTTCATATATTGCCCTTTTGCAGCATCAATAAAAATAAAATCAAAGGGCTTGTCTATTTCCAACCCTTCACAGGCATCCCGATGAATAACGGTAATTCGGTCAGATAAATGGGCTTCTTCAATATTTTTCCGTGCCCGTTTCACCATTTCCTCGGAAATTTCTAATGTCACAATTTCACACTCCGGAACAGCTTCGGCAAACCATATTGCAGAATATCCAATGGCTGTCCCAACTTCAAGAATACGCTTTGGACAATGAAGTTGCAATAAAACACGAAGGAATTGTATGCTGGGCAACTGGATAATAGGTATATATTCCTTCCTGGCTTCCTCCTCCATTCTCTTTAATAAAAGAGGCCTTTCTGGAACTAATGTTTCTATATAATGAATCATGCTTTCATCTGTTTTCATTTTAAGTTCGCTTCACTTCTTCTAATATTTTCTTTATGCTGGGCAAAGGTTTCTGCAAAATAATGTTCCCCTGTCCCATCTTTTTTTGTCACGTAGTATAAATAATTGCTTTTTTGCGGATTTAACATTGCTTCCATCGCAGCTTTTCCAGGATTGGAAATTGGTCCTGGAATCAAGCCTGGAACCACATAAGTATTATAAGGATCATTAATCTCTAAATCTTCATAAGTCAGCCGATCTTTTTGATTTTTAAATACATATTGAATGGTAGCGTCGGCTTGCAATGGCATATCAATTTTTAATCGATTTAAAAAAATGCCAGCCACAGTAGACTGCTCTTTTTGAACCTTTACTTCTCTTTCCACGATAGAAGCTAGAGTCATAAACTCATGACGGTTTAATTTTAAAGCTGCAAGTTTTTGATCCCACTCAGGTTTCCAAATTTTTTGATGCCTGTTTAATAACAGGTCAATAATTTCATGTGGAGTAGCATCTTTTTCGATTTCATAGGTATCAGGAAATAAATAGCCTTCTAAACGATGTTTTATTTTTTTATCTGCAGGAATTGACTTCACAAAGTCATACGAAAATACTCCATGCTCAGCTTCGTCTAAAAATTCCTCTTTTGTTACAATGCCATTTGTATCTAAACGCTGGGCAATTTGTTCAACGGTAAATCCTTCAGGAATAATTAATGTAAAACTATCTTTATACACTTTTCCCTGAGCAATTTGGTCCATGATTTCCTTTGATGATTGTCCATAAGTAAATTGATATTTCCCAGCTTTTAATTCATTTCCTTTCCCAGTCATTTTAGCATAAAAGGTAAAAGTAAGCCCATTCCTAATTAAACCCTCTTTTTTTAGAATATCGCCAATTTTTTGTGTTGATGTGTTCGCAGGAATCAAAATAACTTTTTTTTCACCGGATTTTTCATGAACTCCCTGTAAAGAAATGAAGAAATAGATAATTGGAATTAAAAGTACAATTAAAGCAGAAGTCAATAGTATATAGGTCTTCTTTTTCTTTTCCACAATAGGCCTCCTTGATCTCCATAAAGTACATTATACAACATTAGACAAATTTCATTCTATATCTAGTGAATTCGACTTTGTTTATGTCGGAAATCTTAAGAATTTGTCTAACGATTCTGGAAGTTTAGAGAAGGAATGGGATTGTTAATCTCGAAACATGTAGTTATACTTTATGATTTCAGCAGAAAGAAAGTTGGGATGTACATGACAAGGGAATTTGCCGGAACTGTTGCTAAAAAGATTGTGGAAAATAGCAATACCCCTCACTCGATCCCTGTTTTGGCTTATGGAATTGAAATTATAGTAAATGCACTAATCAAATTTATTGGGTTAACTACAATAGGATTAGCATTTGGCTTATTAAAAGAGCTTTATATTATGGCTTTCATCTTTGGCGCTTTTCGTACCATAACTGGAGGCGTACATGCCCAGACCTTTGGCCGCTGTTTTACAATAAGCCTTGGCTCTTTTACAATCCTCTCTTTATTAATTCCCTATACTTTGGATTGGTTTATGGAAAATGCAGGAAGTTTATTTTTTATATCCACACTCATAGGCCTAACTCTCATTTTTACCTTTGTTCCAGGAAAATGGAAAGGGCGCACATTTAGCGATCATCGAATCAAAGCGTCCAAATGGGCCGCATCTCTTTTTCTCTTTACCATTTTATCTTTAACCTGGTTTGCCATACATAAACCAGTACCAGCCTGGCATAGCCTCTCATGTGCGGCTTTCATGGGCTTATACTGGCAATTATTTTTAGTTACCCCCTGGGGCTATAAATTTATTAGATTTTTAGAAACACCCTTACACCAAAGAAGGAAGGATTGATACAAATGATTGAACGATCAAAAGAAAAGATTCTTGATGTTATTGCATCCCTTATTTATCGTGTAGCATCAACAGATGCCAATACCAATAGCTGGTTTTTTGTTTATCAACCAGAAATTCCAGAAGAATTAAATAAAAAGAGAGGCTAAGAATCAAATCGTGCCAATTCCAAACTTATAAATTTCAGATACATTCATAACACCCTCTGGGTGTTTTTTTTTTGACAAAAAAAAGTGGTTGCGGTTTCCGAAGACCGCAACCAGAGAGGTGGGATTTGCAGGAGTATTGGTATGAATGATATGAACAAAAAATTATGCGAATCAAGAATGAGGGACAGTGAAATCATACCATTGTAAAGACTTGTGAATGATTTCACATTGCCTTTACAATTTTTATGATACCATACCTAAATAAAAATGAAAGAGGAGAAAAACAAATTTTGTTTCTAGTTTGTGAACTTTATTTTCTTTACCCAAAATTAAGAAAGGTCCCTTATGGGACCTTTTGTGTAAATCATTTGTTATTGAATCGGAGAGTTCCGATGGTATTCATGCAACCAACGGTCAAAAGCTTCTGCTGCTAATTCCCATTCATCATCATCATCAATAGGAGATAAATGATGAGTGCCATCTTCCGGCAGAGAATATTTAAAGATATAAGGACCATCTTCCGTTTCCCTGGGATGCACCACAGCATAAGGATTACCGTCCACTTCAAATTCCGTAAGGACTTCAAAAGTTTCGTCCATACTTAAACCTTGATTATACCAGTTCACTTCATTACCAACCTTATTTCTAAGATGGTTTATTTCCAATCTTAATCCTCCTCATTTTCTGTGAGTAACGCATCAAATGTAGCTTCCACATTTTCCCACTCTTCATCACTTTCAATAGGGGTTAATGTATCAGTACCATCGTAACGGAGGAAATGAATTTCATATTCTTCTTCATCTTCCTGATCAACAGGAACAAGACAGAGATAGGTGCGATCTTCAATATCAAAAATATACATAATACGAAAATCCCGCTCTTCTTCAGTTCCTTCTTCTTGAATGGAAATCACTTCACCAACATCAATACCAAGCTCATTTGTGTTATCTTCAAATTCCATGTTCTGTCCTCCTATTTCCGGGCATCTAAATAATTTTGGAGAATAAATACGGCGGCAACCTTATCAATTACCTGTTTTCTTTTTTTGCGACTTACATCGGCACTTAGAAGGACTCTCTCGGCAGATACAGTGGTTAAACGCTCATCCCATAGTTTTACAGGAATCTGATACCGATTTTGAATCTCCTCCGCAAAAGATTGACACAATTGCCCACGAGAACCAATGGTTCCATCCATGTTTTTGGGAAGCCCTACTATAATTTCCCCAATTTCATACTTCTTTATGAGTTCTTCAATTCGGGCAAAGTCTTTCTTTTTTCCCTCTCTGCGGATTGTTTCAATCCCTTGTGCTGTCCAACCTAATTCATCACTAATTGCTACACCAATTGTCTTATCTCCGACATCAAGGCCCATTTTTCTCATGGTTTAACTCCTAAATAATTGAACTAATCCTCGTTGTTTCGGAGATAGGAGCGTACGAGTTCCTCAATTAATTCATCCCGCTCCAATTTACGAATCAATGTTCTGGCATTATTATGGCGAGGGATATACGCTGGATCCCCTGATAATAAATACCCGACAATTTGATTCGTGGGATTATACCCTTTTTCTTCAAGTGCGGCATATACTTGCAACAGGACATCCTTAGGTTTTACCTCAACATCATCCTGTTTAATATTGAATTTCATTGTATGATCAATGGAACTCACAGGCCTTGCACCTCTTTTCAAACAAAGGATCTTATCCTTAATTTAATTCGCCTAACTATCTCCGATTCCCTTTTTCATAAAAGGGAAAGTTATAATTGTTTTTCAACAAATTCATAAACAGATTCTAATGCGGAAGGAAGTTTTTGTGGATTTTTTCCGCCAGCCTGTGCCATATCAGGACGGCCGCCACCACCGCCACCGCAAAGGGTAGCTACTTCTTTTACCAGTTTCCCTGCATGAAGTCCTTTTCCTAGTAAATCTTTTGTAATACCAGCAACAATATTTACTTTTTCATCGGAAACGGATCCTAATACAATGACAGCACTTTCTAATTTGTTTTTCAGGTCATCAACCATGGTACGAAGATTGTCCATTTCTGCATTATTTACCACAGAAGAAAGAACTTTAATTCCCTGAATTTCTTTAATCTTATTGGTCAAACCTGAGGCTTCCATATGGCTTAATTTATCACGCAAAGATTCATTTTCACGTTGTAATTCTTTCATTTCCACTTTTAAGGTTTCAATCCGTTGGGGAACATTTCCTATGTTTGTTTTTAATTCCTCACCAGCTGCTTTAAGAACGTTTAACTGTTGATTTAAGTACTCATAAGCCATGCGTCCAGTCACAGCTTCAATACGGCGGGTACCTGCCCCAATTCCTGATTCACTAACAATTTTAAACAACCCAATTTCAGAAGAATTGTTTACATGGCATCCGCCACATAATTCAAGGCTGTACTCCCCTACTTTTACAACGCGAACTTCACTGCCATATTTTTCGCCAAATAAAGCCATAGCTCCCATAGCTTTCGCTTCTTCAATTGATTTATGGGAAATTTGCACCTGTAAAGAATCCCAAATTTGTTGGTTTACAATTTTTTCAACTTCTTCAATTTCCTCTGCAGACATGCTGCCAAAATGTGAAAAGTCAAAACGCAATCTTTCTGAGGAAACCAAGGACCCTGCCTGATTTACATGTTCACCTAATACATCTTTTAACGCTCTATGCAATAAGTGTGTTGCTGTGTGGTTTTTAATAATGTCGGCACGGGAAGAACGGTCAACTACTGCTTCAACAGCCTCTCCAACCTTTAATATGCCTGCTTCAATGAGCACAGTCATTACATGCTGACCATTTGGCGCTTTTTGTGTATCGGAAACTTTACCTTTCAAATTTTCTCCTAAAAGGTAGCCCCAATCTGCCGCTTGTCCCCCTGATTCAGCATAAAATGGGGTGGAATCAAGGATGACCTGGCACTCATTTCCTTCGTCTAGCATATCCACTGACTTATTGTTATACACGATTGTTACAACTTTAGCATTAGCTACAAGTTCAGTATAACCGACAAATTCACTTTTTACTTTTACATCCCCAAGGATGCCCCCTTGCACATGCATACTGTTTTCATCATGATGGGCTGCTTGAGCTCGCTCTCTTTGCTCTTCCATTGCCCTGTCATACCCTTCACGGTCCACAGTCATGCCTTGTTCAATGGCAAAATCCTCAGTTAAATCAAATGGGAATCCATAAGTATCATACAACTTAAAGGCTTCAACCCCATTAATTTGGTTGCGTCCTTCTTTTTTCGCTGTTTCCGCCATATGGGCAAGAATTTGCAATCCTTCATTAAGAGTTTCGTGGAAACGTTCTTCTTCATTTTTAATAACCCGTTCAATAAACTCTCTTTTCTCTTCCACTTCTGGATAATAGGAATGCATAATTTCTGCAACCACAGAAGTTAAGGTATACAAGAATGGTTTATGAATGCCCAGTACTTTACCATAACGGACTGCGCGGCGAAGAAGACGGCGAATAACATATCCACGGCCATTATTAGAAGGAAGTGCACCATCACCAATTGCAAAAACTACAGTTCTAGAATGATCAGCAATGACTTTAAGGGCAACATCGATATCTGGATTTTCCCCATATTTAACCCCGGCCAATTGGCAAGTAGCTTCAATCATCGGAAACAATAAATCGGTTTCAAAGTTATTATCAACATCCTGAATGATGGATACCATACGCTCAAGGCCCATACCTGTATCAATATTCTTTTTAGGAAGAGGGGTATAAGATCCATCAGGGTTATGGTTATATTGAGAGAATACTAAATTCCATATTTCTAAATAACGTTCATTTTCACCACCGGGATACAATTCAGGATCTGAAGGGTCATTGCCTAACTTCTCGCCCCGGTCAAAGAAAATTTCACTATTGGGTCCGCATGGGCCTTCCCCAATATCCCAAAAGTTCCCTTCTAAACGAACAATTCGTTCTTCCGGAATTCCAATTTCCTTATTCCAAATTTCAAATGCTTCATCATCCTTTGGATGAATAGTAACAGACAACAGTTCTTTTTCAAATCCAATCCATTGTGGGCTTGTTAGAAATTCCCATGCCCAATGGATGGCTTCCCGTTTAAAATAATCCCCAACTGAGAAATTGCCTAACATCTCAAAAAAAGTATGGTGACGAGCAGTTTTCCCTACGTTTTCTATATCATTGGTCCGAATCGACTTTTGTGAATTGGTAATACGGGGGTTTTCGGGGATTACACTGCCATCGAAATATTTCTTTAAAGTAGCCACCCCACTATTAATCCATAATAAAGATGGATCATCAACTGGTATTAAAGAAGCACTAGGTTCAATACTATGTCCTTTGCTTTGAAAAAAATCAAGGAACTTTTGCCGAACCTCTGCAGAAGTCATCTTTTTCATTACTTATTCCCTCCAGATCCCTTTTACTTTCTATACACCAAAAAAACCCTCTATCCCTTTCTCTTTCTCCCAAGGACGAGAGCTTTCATATCGCGATATTTCTCTGGCAATGCAAGTTGATTACCGGTACGATAATTTTAAATACAATCCAATATATTATACAAAGTTTAAAGTGGACATGTCAATTTATCCGAAAGACATCTAATCAGGGAGATTGGGCCTGCGCACGATATGATGATAAGTATGTTGAAAAATGACCTTGCCTACGGCAACTAAAGGAACAGCAAAAATTAAACCTGTAATTCCCGCTACTTCCCCTCCAACAGTCACTGCCAAAATAATCAGCAATGGATGTAAATGGAGAGTTTTCCCCACAACCAGGGGAGACACAACATTTCCTTCAAGAAATTGAATCAATAGATTAATAGCTATCGTTAAAACAGCAATCTTCCAGGACACAGTAAGAGCAATAAGGATCGCCGGTGCAGCGCCAAGAAATGGGCCTATGTAAGGAATAACATCAGTTATGCCGGCAAATACCGCAAGGACACCCGCATAAGGCAACCCAATGATTTTATAACCAATATAAGTTAATATTCCAAGAATAAAACAGACAGTTAACTGTCCCCGAATATATTGTCCAAGAGCGGCATCGATATCATGAAGGATTCTGCTCACCCTTCCCCGATAGGCCCCAGGAATCAACATTAATACACCTCTATGCATAGATTTCATATCTTTCAGCAAATAAAAAACAATAAAAGGAATCAATAAATAAACAAATACTTTCTCTAATAAATCATCCACATTGGCAACTAAACCGGTAAAATAACCATTCACCGTTTGACCAAATGTATTCATTCCATGGGTAAGGCCACCCTGTATAGAAAAGGGGAAAATGGATTGTTGGATATCCATTCTTTTCGCCCACATCCTAATGGTCATTAATAATTCAGGAATCTTGTTGGACAATTCCCGGAATTCCTGTAATAATACTGGCCCCCCTTTAATGAATAGAGCAGCAAGCAATCCAAAAAAGATAAAATAGATGATTAAAATAGAAAGTAAACGGGGGATATGATGGCGATTTAGGAAATTAACAATTGGATTTAATAAATAAGCAAATACTAATCCCACAAGAAAAGGAGTCAATACTTTTTTACTCATAATAAATAAATCAGAAAAAAAAGAACCGACCTTGTTGGCCATGAAGATCAAAGATAAGATCAACAAAGCAATGACAAGACCGGTTATCAAATTTGATTTCCTTATTTGCTTCATCTTCACCACACCCCCTACGCAGATTTTTCTACGCTTTAGTATGGGCGAAAGTGAGGATTTTTACTTAAAGTTATTTTCCTATAATAATTTGATTGTTATTTTGATTAGAATTTTGATTGTTGTTCTGGTTGTTTTGATAGTTGTTTTGATAGTTGTTTTGATTTGTATTTTGATTGTTGTTTGGATTCGTATTTTGGTTATTATTTTGTGTATTCTTTACAGGAACATCATGAATATCTTCAATACGATGTATATCCCCATCAACGGTAGTAATGGTCATTATATCATTACGGGCATCATATTCAATGCTTTGGATTTTAAAATAAATTGGTATTTGATAAAGCCCTGAGCCTGCTTTATATTTATATAATTCATCTCTTGTTCCATTTTTAACATGGATATTAAAAAATTCTACATAAGGAGAAAAATATACATTCTCAATGGTCCTTTGCGTGCCATTCCACTGTTTTATCAATTTAGATGCATTATTGTTATTTGCAGTAGTATCCTGGTCCATAGCCATTTGTAAATTATTCGTTTGTAACAAATATAGCTGTTGGGAATATAGTTGATCCACTACATACAATAAAGCATTGGATTTGCTTAACCAATGAAGGTAAGAAACATTTCCTACAACTTCCCTAAATAATTCCTTTTTCTCAGCATCTGCAATAACCAGTTCATTATTTGCTGTTGTATAGGCAATTTCCGACCCATCTTCACTAATTAAATATTTAACCGCTTCAGCTGGAGCTGATGTGATTTTAGGCCTTTCTTCCACTTCTGAAGCAACATCTGTAATTTCCGGTTGTTTTAAAAAGCGGTCAAGGGCGAATAATCCACCAAATTGTAAAATGGTAAAAATGAGTAGGGTTAATAGCCATTTATTTTTCCTTTTTTTCATATTATTTCACCCCATCTATAACAAAGCTGGTTGCTACATACCTCTCACCTAATGGGTTTGATGGAGTTACAAGAAATTGATTATTATAAACCATTTCGGAGCTATATCCTCCATCTAAATTCGCAGCAATGTAAGCCCCGTGATTTAACATTTCCTTTTCAACATCCATTAGAGAAGCACCAATGCCGCCATTTCCCCTGCCGGATAAAACCATTAACAAAATGGCTCCATCACTCCGTTGCCCAATAGCTGTACGAGGTCCTACACCCCATGTGTCGTCCTTTGCTTTTAAATAGGGCTTCCCATCCTTCACCAATTGGGGATAGAAACTTACTGCATCATTAATGCCCAATTGCATGAGTTCATTATACGTATATTTCCCTACTACCAAGACACCTTCGTTGGTAATACCAATAATGGTTTCGTTGGAATTTTTATCACCACTAATATACTGCCCACGAGAAAAAGTAATACCCATAGGGACTCCGCCTGTTCCCTTTCCTCCGATATCAGAGAACCCCCCTGCATTAATACCGCCGATAGCATTTTCCCGTTTAATCATATCTGTTACTGTTTCACCAACATCATTTAAATACTTCGTTGCAGCAACATGAACCCGCTTAGGATCATTAATAATTAGTAAAGAACCACTATATTTCATGGTTTTAATGGGAACAACTTCAATTCCAGTATCATTTACATCTGCGTATCCTTTTCCAACATTCATGGATCCTTTGGTAGTATTATCCAGGCTGGGGCGATATTTATCCAAGGTTTCTTTGGAATAAAAGGGTTCAATGTACCATGCGTGGCGACTGGTTAATACCATTCCGATAATGGTACGCCGAATATTCTCAAATGGTCCATAGAGAGCTAATAATGCAGTTGTGATACCCAAATATATAATGGATATTAAGACCACAATCATCTTTTTCCACAAAGGCATTTTCTTTTGTTTTCTTTTTCTTTTAACTTTATATATCTTTTTATGTGTTTTTTCACGCGTTGCTTCAATCATCTTCTATCAAACATCCCCTCAAAAACTCTTCTCCCATTGATACCCTTTCAATTATAAAACAAAATTAAATGAAAAAAATATGAAATGTATGTAAATAGCACAAAAAAAACACAAAAAAGCCTGCGATTTATTTTCGCAGGCTTTCTCTTCTTCCCTTATCGAGCTAATTTTCGTATCATGCGGCGACCAGAATTCATCATTCTGTTCATTCCAGACATACTGCGTCTACGGAACAGGCGAACCATTCCATATATGGCGGCTACAACTGCTCCCCCAATCCATAATGAACGTGCCATTTGATTCCCATCTCCTTACATATTGGTTTCAAAGGGCGGTGGGCAATCATCAAAAAACAAGTCGTTTAAACTATGCAAAGTTCCATCTTCCTCCACTTGATAAACAGAGGAGACTTTTTCACCGGTAGCTACAAATTCAACAAAACAATTCCAACAATAATATTGATTGGTTCCAATTTTCCCGATATTTTTACCATGGCAATTCGGGCAAGTCAACATCTTATTTCCCCCTGATTTCAGTGCACCGGTTACCTTTCCTCAATAATGAGGACTTCCTCTCCTAAAATGGCATCATTAGAATGTGTCACCATTTTTCTTCCATCCATGATGTCGGAAAGGATTCCGTCTGAAAGTTCATATGCTACAATTTTTCCCGGTTTTTCCTGAAAATAAACGTCCTCAATAAAACCTAAATGACGCCCGCAGGTGGTAACCACCGGTTTCCCCTTTAATTGTTCGGGACCGGCAAAAAGTGCGATCCAATCAGGAGAATGGTAATAAGATATAGCCCTATTATCAGAAATTAAAACACAATCATCACCAATGGCGGAAATTGTCTCTGCCTTTAAATAACGCCCTTGTTTAAAAACACCGTTGTAATTTAACAACAGGCCCAAATATTGCCACCGTTCATTAAAAAGAAGATCGCGGACTCGGCCCACCTCTTTCCCCGTCTTCAATTCAATGACCGGAAGACCAATGATATCATGTGAACGATGCATGAAAATCATCCCTTCCGTATCATTTAGTATGAGGGAGGAGACCATGAAATATGCCGCCAATTCTCCGGCATGTTATCCCATTTTCCGCAGTTCTTCTAAAGCGTTTTCAGCGAGAATATGTGATGGATTAATTTCCAAAGCTTTTTTTAATTGCTGCTCAGATTGCTCTAACTTTCCGAGAAATGCATAAGCTATGCCAAGATTAAAATGGGCATCATCATGCTGCGGGTCTAACTCAATAGCTGTCTTAAATGCATCCCTTGCTTCTTCAATGCGATTGGATCTGGCAAGAGCCATGCCTTTATTAAATTGTGCTTCCACATCCTGTGGATGGATGGAAAGACATTTGTCAAAAGCACTTATAGCTTCATTATACCGCTCAGATTGCAGATAAGACATAGCAATCATGAAATATAAATCCTGGTGATCCATTCCTTTGTCGAGGGCCTTCTCAAAAGCTATACGGGATGATTCGTAATTGCCTAAATTAAAGTAAACATTCCCCATACCATAATAAGCTAATGGAGATTCAGGATTTAATTCAATGGCTTTAATAAAATAGCCAATTGCATCATCCTGTCTTCCCGTAGCCGCCAAAACATTGCCTATATTACAATAGGATTCAGAATAGTTATTGTCTGATTCGATGGCACGGGTAAACATATTGATTGCTTCCTGGAAATGTCCTCTTGTTAATTCTTCTTTTCCTAAATCATTGAATTCTTCAGCTGTCTTATTCAATCGCACAATACCCCTTTCTGCCATTCATGCTTACTTAATTATACCTTATCAAGACCTTTTATTGTTTAACCTTTGGACAATTCTGGCTATTTTTTCAGCAACCAGTTGAATTTTTTCCTCGTTATTTCCAAAGCCAAAACTAAAGCGAATCGCTGAATCAATACGGTCCTCTGAAAGACCCATCGCCTGTAAAACATGGGAAGGCTGTAATGAGCCTGCTGTACAGGCAGACCCTCCTGAAGCAGCAATTCCCTGAAGATCTAAGTTCATTAACAACTTCTCCCTTTTTACATTGAGAAAGCTCACATTTAAAATATGGGGAAGGCAACTAAGGGAGGTGCTATTAAGGTCAAAATCCACTCCTTCTCTTTTCCATGTTTCCACCATTATGGATTGAAAATGAAGATATTTTTCCCTAATATTTTCTTTATTTTCATTGGAAATTTCTAAAGCTTTAGCAAAACCTACGATTCCAGGCACATTTTCCGTTCCCGCTCTTTTTTTCTTTTCCTGGGAACCCCCATGGATATGGGGGTCAATTTTTACCCCTTTCCCTATATATAAAACCCCTACACCTTTGGGACCATTAATTTTATGGGAAGAAAGAGACATTAAATCAATAGGCAATTCCTTTAACTGAACTACCTCTACACCCACAGCCTGTACGGCATCGGTATGAAAATAAATGCCATGTTCTCGGGCTATTTTTCCAATTTCTTGAATGGGTTGCTTAATTCCCGTTTCGTTATTTCCATACATAATGCTAATTAAACGGGTATCAGGCCGAATGGCCTGCAAAACATCTTCCGGATCCACTGTTCCCTTCGTCCCAACAGGTAAATAAGTGATTTCAAATCCCCGTTTAGAAAGATATTCACATGTATGTAAAATAGCATGGTGTTCAATTTGACTGGTAATAATATGGCCATCGCCAAAGGCTTCCATCACACCAATAAGAGCCAAATTATCCCCTTCAGTTCCTCCGCCTGTAAACACGATTTCTCCAGGATGAGCGCCAAGGCATTTCGCTACTTTTTCCCGGGATTGATCCAGGGCTATTTTTGCTAATTGTCCATAGCGATGTAAACTTGAAGGATTGCCAAACATCTCTTGATAGTAAGGAAGCATCGCTGTTAATACATCAGGATGTAATGGAGTGGTTGCTGCATGGTCAAGATAAACAGATTCCATTTAACATTGCACTTCCTTGCAATTAAATATAAAACATGTATGAATCATTATTACCTTTATCTTCATAGGAAATGAGATCTTGTAATGTGGTTGAGTCTAATACTTCACTGATACTGTCACGGATTCGCAACCATAGGTCCCTTTTTGCAGGATCTTCTTCTTCCTCGAATTCTACAGGGCTAATGGGTCCTTCCAGTACACGAATCACATCCCCGGCTGTAATTTCTTCAGGTGGACGGGAAAGAATATATCCCCCATATGCACCGCGAATACTTTTTACTAAACCAGCATTGCGCAATGGAGCAACTAATTGTTCTAGATAATGTTCAGATAATCCATGTCTTTGGGCAATGGATTTTAAAGAAATCTGTCCATCTCCATAACGATTTGCCAACTCCATCATAATTGTTAAACCATAACGACCTTTTGTTGAAATTTTCAAATTGCTACACCTCGCGTCCATTATTTTTTACTTTTTTTAAATAATCGGCCATATGTCTTTCATATCCTATTTCCTTTGGGTAATAAAATTTCTCTTTTACATCTTCAGGAAGATACTGTTGTTTTACATATCCATTCATATAATCATGGGGATAGAGGTACCCACTGCCATGGCCAAATTTCTTGGCCCCTTTATAACTGCTGTCCCGCAAATGGAGGGGAATGCTGCCATGTCCATTTTTTCGGACAAAATCTAGCGTTGTATTAATGCCAACATAAGAAGCATTGCTCTTAGGGGCACAGGCTAAATAAACCGTTGCCTGAGCTAAAGGAATCCGTCCTTCGGGCAATCCAAGGAATTCCAGGGCTTGAAAAGCAGTAATAGCAACTTGTAATGCCCTGGGGTCTCCATTCCCTACGTCTTCTGATGCGGAAATAATAATGCGCCGGGCAATAAAACGGGGATCCTCACCTGCATCTAACATACAGGCCAACCAGTAAAGGGCTGCATCTGGATCTGAGCCACGAATAGATTTAATAAATGCAGAAATTGTATCATAATGGTTATCTCCGGATTTATCATACCGTACAGCTCTGCGTTGAATAGAATCAACAGCTACATCTAAGGTGATATGTAATTTGCCATTTTCACCCGGCGGTGTTGTAACAACCGCTAATTCCAGGGCATTTAATAAACGGCGGCTATCCCCATCAGCGTATCGAATGAGATGCTTTATTGCTTCTTCATCTATTTCGATTGACAGGCCTCCATACCCTTTTACAGGATCTTTTAAAGCCCTTTGTAAGACACGGCAAAGTTCATCAACTTGCATTAAATGCAATTGAAACAATTGAGAGCGGGATAAAAGGGCCGCATTCACTTCGAAAAAGGGATTTTCTGTCGTAGCGCCAATTAACCTTATGGTCCCATCCTCAACATGGGGCAACAAGGCATCTTGTTGGGATTTATTAAAGCGATGGATTTCATCCACAAACACTGTGGTGCCCTGTTGATACATAGATAAACGATCCCTGGCTTCATCTACAACTCTCCGAATGTCTGCAACTCCTGCAGTAACAGCATTTATATCGATGAAGTGGGTTTTCGTTGTATGTGCAATAATTCGAGCCAGGGTTGTCTTCCCTGTACCAGGAGGGCCATAAAAGATTAAAGAAGTAATTTGATCAGCTTCAATGGCTCGGCGCAGTAATTTTCCTTCCCCCAAGATATGTTCTTGTCCGATAAACTCCTGAAGTGTAAACGGTCTCATTCGATCAGCTAAGGGTTGGTTTTTGCTCTTAACTGGATTTTCCTGGTCCGAATATGAGAACAAGTCCATCTTAATCTCAACCTTCCCGTTGGATTTCAATCCCATTCTTATCTAATAAACCCCTAACTACGACACTGGCCAAAATTAATCCTGCTACAGAAGGCACAAACCCATTACTAGCAGGTGGATTTGTCACTTTACGGATAGGGGAATCCGGATCTGCAACAACGTCTGGGAGAACTTCTTCGTGAATTTTAATAGGAGATTCAGTGGAATATACAACAGGCACTCCCTTTTTAATTCCTTGCTTTCTCAACTCCCGACGGAGTATTTTCGCAATGGGATCATAGGATGTCTCAAATAAATCAGCTACCTTAAACTGAGTGGGGTCAATTTTATTGGCCGCTCCCATGCTAGAGATTAAAGGGATATTTCTTTCTTTGCATTCCAAAATTAAATGAAGCTTTGCGGAAACTATATCCATCGCATCCACTACATAATCTAAGGGATAGCTGAATAACTGATGGGCTGTATCTTCTCGATAAAAGGTTTCTAATGCTACCACATCACATTCTGGATTAATAGTAGCAATTCTCTTTCTCATAACTTCCACTTTCGGCTGCCCAACGGTTTCTAAAGTGGAATGGATTTGGCGATTAATATTGGTAATATCTACACGATCCTTATCCAAAATCACAAGACGTCCAATTCCCGTTCTGGCTAATGCCTCTACTGTAAACGATCCAACTCCGCCAACCCCTAATACAGCAACGGTACTATTGCGGAAAAGTTGATATCCTTCCTGACCAAACATTAATTCGATTCGTGAAAACTGATGGGCCATTTCGTTCTCCTTTGGAAATATTTTCGAAGTTACTATACCATATTTCCATAATTCCTTGCATCCCTATATGAATTCATTATAGAAAAAACCTACAAGATTAATTCCCTTGTAGGTTTTATTGTTCTAATTTAGACACGAAGAAAGAACCCCATTATGCCGTGTTTTGCCTGGTTTTGAACCTGCTCTCGCAGGTGGGTGCCCTGCCTGCTACTTTGCACGTCCGCATTATGATGCGGCTTGTGCGCCATCGCAGGACTCGAACTCCCGAAAACACACGTGTTGGCTCAAAACGAAAGGTTAGATCACGAACATCGCAGGGTTCCTTCTTGTTTGTATCTTCATATTACACATTTGGAATGCCAAATGCAAGGGG
The DNA here is from genome assembly GCA_946478845.1 of uncultured Paenibacillaceae bacterium. The sequence continues at coordinate 152,775 of CAMLDI010000001.1, read as the reverse complement.
AAATACTCCCTATTTTATGTTAGGTCTGTGAATTCTAATGAACAGTTCTTCTAATTGTTTAGGATCAACCTGGCTAGGCGCATCAGTCATAAGATCTTTAGAACTTGCTGTTTTCGGGAAGGCAATAGTATCCCGGATGCTGTGGCGGCCAGCAAGAATCATGACTAAACGGTCTAAACCAAAGGCAATCCCTCCATGTGGCGGTGTACCATATTCAAATGCATCCAATAAGAAACCAAATTGTTCATAGGCTTCCTCTGGGCTAAAACCAAGAGCAGCAAACATTTTTTCTTGCACATCCCGACGGTAAATCCGCATGCTGCCGCCACCGATTTCATAACCGTTTAATACAAGGTCATAAGCCTGAGCACGGATTTTCCCTGGATCTGTATCAAAATAATGCAAATCTTCATCCCGTGGACGAGTGAACGGATGGTGAAGAGCCACATACCGTTTTGCTGTTTCATCCCACTCAACCAATGGGAAATCTACAATCCAGCAGAAGGCAAATTTACTTTCATCAATTAATCCTAATTCTTTACCGAATTTTAAGCGAAGAGCGCCAAGGGAATCAGCGACAACTTTTGCTTTATCAGCCACGAAGAGAAGAAGGTCATTATTTTCAACAGCCATACGGTCTTTAATTCTTGCAATTTCTTCTTCTGTGAAGAATTTAGCAATCGGCCCTTTAATATCCTCATCTTTAAAGGCCATCCAGGCTAAGCCCTTGGCACCGTATTTCGCGGCAAATTTCATTAATTCATCTACATCTTTACGGGAGTAGTGGGCACACCCTTTTACGTTAATCCCTTTTACTTCCCCACCTTTTTGGATGGTGGCATTAAACACCTGGAACCCACAACCTTCAGCAATATCTGAAATGTCCACTAACTCCATGCCGAAACGAAGGTCTGGTTTATCAGAACCATATTTATCCATGGCATCTTGATAGGACATGCGTTGGAAAGGAACTTGCACATCAAGACCTACTGCATTTTTACATACGCCCACAACCATTTCTTCCATCATGGGGAGGAGTTTCTCCATTGGCAAGAAAGAGGTTTCAATATCCACCTGAGTAAATTCAGGTTGGCGGTCTGCCCTCAGGTCTTCATCACGGAAGCAACGCACAATTTGGAAATAGCGTTCAAATCCAGATACCATCAACAATTGTTTATACAATTGAGGGGATTGAGGCAATGCAAAGAATTCACCAGGATATACCCGGCTTGGCACCAAATAGTCACGTGCCCCTTCTGGTGTTCCTTTAATAAGCATAGGGGTTTCTACTTCTAAGAATCCCTGGCTATCTAAATAATCACGGAATTGTTTTGCTACTTTATAGCGCAATTCCATGGTTTTGTACATTTCAGGACGGCGCAAATCTAAATAACGGTATTTTAAGCGCACTTGTTCATCTACATCAATGCCATCTTCAATAAAGAAAGGAGGGGTTTTGGCACTATTGATAATTTCAATTTCATCTACCTGGATTTCAATTTCCCCGGTTAGCATATTAGGATTGACAGTTTCTGCATCCCGTTCAACCACTTTCCCTTTGATCGCCAATACATATTCAGTACGGACTTTATCACCAATAGCATGGGCTTTTCCATTAATTTCCGGGTTAAATACAACCTGTACAAGCCCTGTACGGTCCCGTAAATCAACAAAGATAACCCCACCAAGGTCACGGCGCTTTTGTACCCAACCATTTAATACAACGATATTTCCTACATCACTTTTACGTAGCGTACCACAGAAGTTGGTTCGTTGTTGGAATTCCATCTCTCTACTTCCCTTCCCTTTCTCTGATAATTTCTTTAATTCGGGTAACAACTTCAGCCATTGCCACTTCCTGTTGTTCACCGGTATTCATATCTTTAAGGAGCACAACGTTGCGTGAAACTTCGTCTTCCCCAATGATAATTGCTGTTTTTGCTTTTAAACGGTCCGCTGCTTTAAATTGAGCTTTCATTTTTTTCCCAGTATAATCCTTATCGGCCGTTAATCCTTCTTTGCGAAGTTGATCAAGAATAGCAAATCCTTCCCCTTCCCCTTCTTCACCTAATGCGATGACATAACAATCCAATGAGCGTTGGAAGGGTAATTCTACCTTTTGGGTTTTCATGGCTAAAAGGGCACGCTCTATACTCATGGCAAAACCAATTCCAGGCATATCCACGCCACCGATTTGTCCTACCAGTCCATTATAGCGGCCGCCGCCACAAATGGTACTTACAGCGCCAATGCCTTTTTCCATAATTTCAAAGGCTGTTTGAGTATAATAATCTAACCCCCGCACCAAACGAGGATTCACCACATAAGGAATTTCCAGGCGGTCTAAGTGTTGTTTCACCTTTGCAAAATAAGCAGCAGACTCTTCATTTAAATATTCAAGAATTTTGGGTGCATTTTTCATTTCATCCCTGTGAGCATCTTTTTTGCAATCTAAAATACGCAAAGGATTACGGTCCAGGCGGGATTGGCAATCCTCACAAAACTCACCGATGACAGGGCTGAAATGGTTAACAAGAGCCTGACGATAAGCCTCCCTGCTTTCCTGGTCCCCAAGACTGTTTAATTCAACGTGTAGCCCTTTTAAACCTAATTCTTCATACAAACGAATGGCTAATGCGATGACTTCCCCATCAATGGCCGGGTCCTGGCTGCCAATGGCTTCAACCCCAAATTGGGTAAATTGGCGCATGCGTCCAGCCTGGGGCCGCTCATATCGGAACATAGGACCTATGTAATAGAGTTTCACGGGCTGTTGTGCCCAGCCATGCATTTTATTCTCTACATACGAACGGACAGCAGAAGCAGTCCCCTCGGGGCGTAACGTTAGGCTTCTATTGCCCCGATCTGTAAAGGTATACATTTCTTTCTCCACAATGTCTGTGGTTTCGCCTACTCCCCTTTGAAATAACTCTGTATGTTCAAAGATGGGAGTTCGGATTTCCAAATAATTATAGCGCCTGCATATTTCCTTGGCTTTTGCCTCAATATATTGCCATAACTCAGCCTCTTCAGGCAATACATCTGCAGTTCCGCGGGGAATCTGAATCATTCGGCAACCTCCCTATCCTATATTTTTTTTCGCGGATAAGAATTTATAAATTTTATCTTATCCGCATAAGGGCAACTAAGGCTATCGCCTTCGCCAAAAGGCTTGGCGCTAACCAAGTTTTCTTTACATACAATACTATTAAAACAGATTTGACAAAACTAATCTCTATAAAATTAAAAAATCTCCCGCCACTGACTCCATTGTCAGGGACGAGAGATTGGTTAGCAATTCCCGTGGTACCACCCAGTTTGGATAATAAATCCCACTTGTTCACATCCCGTAACGTGGGACAACGCAATATGTTTCCATTTGTCCTCCCGGATGTCTTCGTTCAGGGCTGTTGGAAGGGCTTGCAGCCTAAGGCACCTTCTCTCTAATACAACAGTTGTCCATCACTACTTGTCCCGTTCACAGGATCTTTATATTAGTTTCATAAAATCTTCATAATTACTAGGAACGTTTATAATATTACTTTCTTCGACATAATTTGTCAAGTTTTAACCTTCAATTAATTTTCCAAATTTCTTCGACATTAGTTCCTGAAAATGATCTACATAATAGCGAGGCTCCTTTGGATTGGGAAAACGAATGATTTTACCCGTCCCAGGAGGAATAATTTTACTTACAGCCCCGCATCCTAATCCAATTATGGTTTGTTTCTCTTCCATAATGATAATATTATACAGGCTTTCCTTTTCCGGCATAGAATAACCAACATTTTCAAGATTGCCTAGAATATTTTTTTGCCTGTACAAATAATAGGGAACATATCCTTCCTCCTGTGTCCAATCGGCCACCATTTCCATCATATGATGGATTTCTTCTCTTCCTGCAACGGGATACTTCTCTTTGTGTTGTGTCATTTCTGACGCTCTCTTAAAAGATAACGTATGTACTGTTAGAGATTCAGGGCGAAGTGAAGCTGCCTGTACTAAAGATTCCCTGACTTCTTTACGGGTTTCCCCTGGCAATCCAATAATTAAGTCCATGTTAATATTGGTAAAACCATAGGAACGGGCTAAATGGTATTTTTCTATGGTTTCTGCCACCGTATGATAGCGTCCAATTCCCTTTAGGGTTTTCTGGGTGAAAGATTGAGGATTGATGCTAATGCGATCCACCTTCCACTTTTTCATGGCTTCCAATTTCTCTGGCGTAATTGTATCCGGCCGTCCCGCTTCTACCGTTAGCTCCCGAACCCCGTCCATGGGCAAATGATCATAAATGACTTGAAAAAGTTCATCCATTTGGGTGGCTTCAATGCTAGTAGGGGTTCCACCGCCAAAATAGAGAGTGGTAACACCTTTCCCTGCTTTTTTAAGGTATTCCCCCACTAGCTTAATCTCTTCCTTTAGAAAGGCAATAAAAGGGGCTACGAGCTTTCTTTGTCCCTGAATAGAATACGCAGGAAAAGTACAGTAGGCACATTTAGTAGGGCAGAAAGGAATGCCGATATAGATGCTTACTTCTTTCTCGTTTAATTCATATAAATCTGGAAGTACGGTTAATTGCCGATCCACAATTTGTTGTAATAACTCTATTTTTTCAGGGCTTACTAAACGCTCTTCCTGTAAGATACGGCCTACTTCTTCTCTCGATTTTCCTTCTTGCAGTAGGGTATGCATTAACTTGGTAGGGCGAATTCCTGTAAGAATTCCCCAGGGTTGCACCATCCCTGTATATTGTTCCAATACTTTAAGCATACCTTTATTCATTACACGCTTACGGTGCTTACGTATAGAAATCCTGTCCCTTTCCTCCACTTTTTCTCCATGGATTAAAGAAAATATCTGGTCTCCCTCTGGAGGAAACAGTTGGACATGGACAGTTGTTTCAACCCCATCCTCCAGGGCAATGACCATGGCTGGTTTAGTGATTTCCTCTCCTTTTATTTGTTCCTGCTGATGAAAAATGAATGTAGGATCCTCGAAAAATAGCGCAACGATGTGTTCAATATCCCTTGTAAAATCATGTCCAATGCAATAAATATTCCATTTCATGGGGGCCAGTCTGCTACTAAAAACATAAACAAATATCATTATTCGTTTATGCTAGATAATTTCCTGCTTCTAAGAACCCGACCTCGCTACTTACTCGCTACTATCGTTGGTATAGCTCTCCACAGGCGTTCATTCCGATGTTAACCCACCGTACTCACTATCAGTTATCGTGTAGTGACAACTGTATAGTTGGTTGCATATTTCAGATTTAAACTAGCGTTCAAATCCCTGTCTATTTCCGTACCACAGCATGCACATCGATATGTCCTTTCGGACAACGACAACTGTACCTTCTTATTACCACAGCAAGAACAAAGTTTAGAAGAGGGATAGAAGCGGTTGACCACTCGTAATTCGATCCCTTTTTGTTTACATTTCTGTTGTAACCATGTACGGAAATAGTAGAATTTTTGTTTTCTCACGCGATCGGCAAGATGTCTATTTTTCATCATGCCTTTGACGTTTAAATCTTCTATCGTAATAAAGGAGGGCTTGGTTTTCACCACTCGGTTTACGACACTCCGAACATATTCAGTTCGTATGTTGGTTAATCTAGCGTGTAACTTTTGAATGACTTGCACTTGTTTTTGAATGTTTTTATAGCAGAATTCACTTCCTTCCTGTTTCGATTGTTTTTTCTTTGCTTCATACTTACGACTTAATTTTCGTTGTTGCCGTTTTAAGCTTTTTTCTAACTTCTTAACTCGTTTAGAATCATTAATATTTCCAAATACGTCTCCGTTGCTACAAACAGCAAAGTCTTTGATTCCCACATCTATTCCGATTCCTTCATGGTGGTAGACCTGGTTCTCTTTCTTTGTTGATTGGATTTCACATAAGACCGATACATAGTATCGCCCCGCTTTTTGGGAAAGGGTTCCGCTTGTCACTTGAACGTTTGTTGGTATATATCCAAACTCTTTCAATTTGACCCAACCAAGGGTAGGAATCTTTATTCGATGTCGTTCAACTGTCCAATCGGTTATGTTGTTCTTAGGAAAATAAGCTTTAACATCTTGGTTCCTTTTCTTTTTAAATCGTGGATATTTACCTATGCCTTGAAAGAAGTTTATAAACGCTTTCTCCCCATTCATAATGGCTTTTTTGACCGCTTTACTGGATACTTCTTTAATCCAGAAATCTCTTTCCCTGGTATAAATATTGTTGAGCCACTTCGAAAACTCCATTCCACTCATAAACTTTTTTTCTGTTTCATAATATGCCTGATTCGTAGCGATGAAAAGGTTATAAACATATCGACAAACCCCAATCGTTTGATTTGCTTTCTTCACCTGATCAGGGTTTAATTGGATTTCAGTTTTATAGGCTCGTTTCATAACACTCTTTATCCTCTTTTATTTTTTTCTTGTATTTCCGTAAACCGTTGATACGACAAGAAAAAACATGGATGATTGAGAGTAAATCTTGGATGAGTTCTTCTTGCGGAGAGAGGGCTTCATTATTTACCACCACAATGTTGACACCACATTTATGTAAAAAGCTTTCAAACCACTCATACCCAAACCGAACAAAACGGTCTTGATGGGAAATTAAAATTGTTTTAACTTCACGTTTTTGAGACATATCAAGGAGTTCGTTCCATTTTTTTCGCTTGTAATTCAAACCACTTCCAATGTCCGTCAGGATTTCATCGACGATCCATCCTTTAGCATTCGCAAAGGTTTGTAAAAACTCAACTTGTTTTTCTAAAACTCTCTTTTGACCTGAATTGGATACCCTGGCATAAAGGACAAGTTTACCTACTTTATTTTCCTGAGAAATGCCCATATATTCCCGATACTGCGTTTCCTTATAGTACCTTCTTCCTTTTGGGTTTCGGTAAGCCACCAATTTGCCTTCTTTATCCCAACGTTGCAAGGTAATAACAAGGATTAACCCAACAAGAATTAGCACAACTTGTACAGGTTACCCGACAGACCATCGGGCTCATTGAACTGGGGAAATACAACCCCACTTTAAAATTATGCATCGATATTGCCAGAGCCCTCGACAAAACATTAAACGATCTTTTTTGGAAGGAAGAGGAATGAATAAACTATTAAATGACTTATTCTCTATAAGTAACCACTCCGATGAAAGAGTGCAACAACAGCAAACAAAAATTTATGCCCAGGCCGGTTTTTTTGCCATTTTAATTGCTGTTACTGATATGGTGGTTCGAGGAATGATATTGGGCAGACCTGCCGTAGAGACGAGTGGCAGTGTCATTGTATTTGTAGGGTTCTCTCTATTTTTTAGTGTTCGCACAATTTTTGCCGGACTTTATGACCCAAACATGGATGATGAAGACAAAGTAAAAAAGAAAATTAAACTTTACTTTTTTGAAAGTATCGTAATGGCTATAGGAATCGCCATTGGCAGCCAGGTTCCCTTTGGTTTTCCTATGGATCCTGTGGATTGGTTCAAGTTTTTTCTAAAACTAATTATTATCTTCCTTGTCTTTTTCGGCTACAAGTATATTGCCATAAAAATATCCTGGAAAAAATCGAACAAAGACTTAACGCCCTAACTTCCGTTTTAACACCCGAATCTCACGCAGGCTTAATCCCATTTCCTGGGATAATTCAACATCAGAAAGAAGAGATTCCTTCTCCATAAATTCATGAAAATGAACATCTGCTAACTTTCTAGCAATCTCATTTTCTATGTTTAATTTATCATTCGATCTCATTTGTGGAACACCCCTTTTTAAGGTTTACTCCCACTTATTGTTGCCACTATAAAGACATAAATTACATTAAGCAAAGAGAAAAAGGCAGTGGAACATGGAATGTCCCACTGCCCTTTCGATCTAAGAACGACTCTCTACAATCAATGTCACAGGTCCATCGTTAACGAGAGAAACATCCATCATCGCCCCAAAGATGCCTGTTTCCACAACCAAACCTAAGCCCCGCAGTTTTTCATTGAATAACTCATAAAGAGGTTCTGCCTGTTCCGGACGGGCAGCCTCAACAAAACTGGGCCTTCTTCCTTTCCTCGTATCCCCATAAAGGGTAAATTGAGAAACGGAAAGAATATCCCCCCCTGTTTCCATAAGGGATAAATTCATCTTTCCCGCTTCATCTTCAAAGATTCGTAAGCGGGCAATTTTATCTGCCACATAGGCTACATCTTCTTCTGTATCAGTATGGGTAAAGCCAACAAGCAAAACCAGGCCTTTTCCAATCCTGCCTACCACTTCTCCACTTACAGTAACAGAAGCGTTTTTTGCACGTTGCACAACGACTCTCATAAAAATTATCTCCTGAATGAATTACGTATTAAAAATCCGGCGCACAGAATACACATCCCGAATTCCTTTGATCCGCTCTACAACTTTGTGTAAATGATCCAGATTATGAATGGTAATAGTCATATTAATTTTGGCAACCCGATTTTTATCAGATTTGCCTGTAACCGCTGTAATATTTGTTTTCATATCCGCAACGCTGGCCAAAATCTCCTTTAATAAGCCATTGCGATCATGGCCGAGAATCTCAATTTCCACACTGTATTCTTGGTGAAGATTGGCCTCCCATTCAACATGAATAAGGCGATTTTTTTCTTCCTCTTCATCTAAATTAACATTAGGGCAATCCGTCCGATGCACAGAAACCCCTCTCCCACGGGTAATAAAGCCAACAATCTCATCCCCAGGCACTGGATTGCAACATCGGGAGAAGCGAACGAGGAGATTCTCTACCCCTTTAACATAAACCCCATTTTCCGGGCGTTTTCTGGGGGTATCATTTTTAATTTCTGTGGTATTGGGCAATTGGTCTTCCCGTTCTTTACGAATCTTTTCCGTTAACCTTGTCGCAATTTGCGCTCCTGTAATCCCGCCGTACCCCACAGCGGCAAACATATCTTCTTCCCCATGGAAATTAAATTTCTTCGCTACTTCTTCCAGACTTTCAGAAACCATAAACTCTTTAGGTTCAAAGCCAGCTTTTTTTAATTCAACTTCAACCAAATCCCGGCCTTTGTTTACGTTTTCTTCCCGCTTTTGCTTCTTAAACCAACTTTTAATTTTATTGCGGGCATGGGATGATTTCGCAATTTTTAACCAATCCGTACTTGGGCCATAACTATGTTTAGAAGTGAGGACTTCTACAATATCACCAGTTTTTAATACATAATCAAGGGGCACAATCTTCCCATTTACTTTCGCACCAATGGTACGATTGCCAACCTCAGAATGAATACGATAGGCAAAATCCAGGGGTACAGACCCTTTTGGCAATTCATATACGTCCCCTTTTGGGGTAAAGACAAACACCAGATCAGAGAAAAGATCTAATTTAAGAGATTCCATAAATTCCTGGGCATCTCTTGTATCCTGTTGCCATTCCAGAATCTCCCTGAACCAGGATAATTTCGTTTCAATACTCTGTTCCGGATTGGCCGATTTTCCTTCTTTATACGCCCAGTGAGCAGCAATCCCGTATTCAGCTACACGATGCATTTCATAAGTACGAATCTGGACTTCCAGGGGCTCTCCATTGGAACCAATAACGGTAGTATGAAGGGACTGATACATGTTCGCTTTCGGCATGGCAATATAATCTTTAAACCGCCCTGGCATTGGTTTCCAAAGGGTATGGACAATCCCAAGAACAGCATAGCAATCCCTAATATTTTCTACTAAAATCCGGACAGCCAGGAGGTCATATATTTCATTGAATTCTTTATTTTGTTTCACCATTTTCCGGTAAATACTATAAATGTGCTTGGGCCGGCCGGAAATATCTGATTTAATGTTTATTTCATTTAACTTTTCATGCAAGGTATCAATAACCCCATGAATATACTTCTCCCGTTCCGCCCTCTTTTTTTGCATTAAATTGACGATACGGTAATATTGCTGGGGGTTTATATAACGAAGGCCAATGTCTTCCATTTCCCATTTTATTGACGCAATACCAAGACGATGGGCGAGAGGAGCAAAAATTTCAAGGGTTTCATCAGAAATTTGCCGCTGTTTTTCTTCTGGTAGATGTTTTAAAGTCCGCATATTATGCAAGCGGTCCGCAAGTTTAATCATCACAATGCGCAAATCTTTTGCCATAGCTAAAAACATTTTGCGATGATTTTCTGCTTGTTGTTGCTCTTTAGACTTTAATTTGATTTTCCCTAATTTCGTAACGCCATCTACTAAGCAAGCAACATCTTCCCCAAATTGATTTGTAATATCCTCACTAGTGTATTCCGTATCTTCCACCACATCATGGAGAAAGGCAGCAGCAACTGTTGCGGCATCCATCTGAAGATCGACAAGTATACCGGCCACAGCAATAGGGTGGATAATATAAGGCTCTCCAGATTTGCGAAATTGCCCTTCATGGGCTTTCCTCGCTAAAACATACGCCTTATGAATAAATTCCACATCTTGTTCCGGCATATAGGTTTTTGCTTTTTCTATGATTTTGTCGATTTCGGACTCGATGGCCGTTTCCCTACTCATATTCATAATCTCCTTCGCCGCTTCAAAAAATTAATATTTAATCAGAGAGAATACATCATAACCCTCTAATTTTTCTCGGGCATTAAGATAAGTTAATTCGATAAAAAATGCTATGCCTACAACTTCTCCCCCAAGTTGTTTAATTAAATCGATTGTTGTGCCAATGGTTCCACCAGTTGCAAGAAGATCATCAGCGATTAAAACACGCTGGCCTGGTTTAATGGCATCTTTATGCATTGCAAGGGCATCTTCTCCATATTCAAGGGCATAAGATGCTTGAATGGTTTCTCGAGGCAATTTTCCTTTTTTACGAATGGGTACAAAACCAGCTCCTAATTCAACAGCTAAAGGGCAACCAACGATAAAACCACGGGCTTCCGGTCCAACAACCATATCCACATTTTTATCTGCTGCATATTTCGTTAATTCCGAAATGGCTGCCTTAAAAGCAGGACCATCCTGCAATAATGTGGTAATGTCTTTGAAACGAATGCCTTCTTTCGGAAAATCAGGAATAATACTAATCATTTCTTTAAAATTATAACTCATTGGTCACAACCTCCTTGATAGAATCACTGTTAGTATAATATTGGTTTATAATATAAGCTAAATCCTTTGCTGAAGAATACAGCAATTCTGTTTCTAGCTGGAGACGATTCCGTTCACGGCAATATAGGAGAGAATCAGCCAAATCTCTTTTGCTATTTGCTACTTCTAGAACATACCCTTCATTTTTCTTGCTGATAAACCCAAGTTCATGAAAAACAGCCAGAATAAAGGAAATAGAGGAAATTGCCATTCCTTTCGCTTTTGCTAGTAAAGGCAGATCATCTTTTGTTAAACATTTGTGTTGCAACAGTGTTTTATAAATTTCTGTAAAATGGCTTCTTCCTGGCAAGGATGGCAAAAGGGATTTTTCTTCACCAAACAAGCAATATACCTGCTTAAGAGCTGAATACCTTTGCAATGTTTCCCCTAATTCTCCATAAGATTGGGGCAAATCATATAAAATAATTCGATTTATTTCATTATTTATGCCAGGGATTTTACCCTCAGCAATCCGAATATGTGCTTCAAGGTTCATTTCAAGCACTTCTTTTCGTTTTTCCTGCCTAAATATCACTACATCTACCATACCGTTCCCTGAAATGCTTTGTATTCTTCCCAATTTATTTTTTGAACACCGCCAATCAAAAATGCGGATTTCTGGAATAGAAAGGTCTTTGATCACAAATTGGGGCTTCCTCTTCTGATTCCATTCATTAACTGTCAATTCTCCTAGAATATTAGCCTGAGCAGAAGAAGGCAATTGGTCAAGCAAAGATCCCATTTTAAAACCAACACCATCTAATTGATAGTCATCGGTTAGAAATTGGCACTTTAAATGATCTTCATTTTTGCCAATGGCTCTTAATTCCGTGATTTCAACGTTATTTATTAAAATGCGAGGCGCTGGATTTCCAATGCCAAATGGAGCTAATTTTTCTATTTCACTAATGGTCGTTAAATTCATTTCAGGCAAAGAGCAAAGAGCATCTACTTTTGTAATGGGTTGATAATCTTCTTCTGTTAGCCATTTTTCAGCAATCTCGTTTAATCGAGAGCGAAGTTCTTCAATATGATCAATAGATAAAGTCATACCCGCAGCCATAGGATGTCCACCATAATGGGGCAATAAATCTTTACAAATAGTAAGGGCTTCATACATATTATATCCTTCAATACTTCGTGCGGAACCTTTGGCAACGCTCTTTTCTTTATTTATACTCAAAACAATGGTAGGACGATAATACTTTTCCACTAATCGGGATGCAACAATCCCAATAACCCCTTCATTCCATTCTTCACCGGCCACTACAAGAACCTTCCTTTGCTCTTTAGGGAGAATATCTACAGAAGCCATAGCATCCTGGGTTATAGTATCAACCAACAACTGCCTTTCTTTGTTCAGCAAGTCCAACTCATTGGCATAGCGTTCAGCTTCCTCCACACTATGGGTTGTTAACAGTTTCACTGCACGATCTGCGGATTCTAAACGGCCGCTGGCGTTAATTCGGGGGCCCATGCCAAAGCCAACATGATAGGCTGTAGCAGCCCCATTCACTCCACAAACTTTCTTTAAAGCTTGAATCCCGGGATTCGTAGATTGATCAATGGCTTGAAGCCCATATTTAGCTAATAATCGATTTTCATCCACTAAAGGAACAAGGTCTGCAATGGTCCCTACCCCCGCAATGTCTAGCACAAAATGAGGAAAAGAACCAAGAAGGGCATGGGCGAATTTAAAAGCAACCCCTGCTCCTGCTAACATAGGGAAAGGATAGGTGCAACCTGGCTTTTTCGGATTAATGACTGCAAAAGCATCGGGAATTTCCTGTGGCGGTTCATGGTGATCCGTTATAATCAAATCCAATCCCAACTCTTTTGCCAGTTCTGCTTCTTGCACTGCACTGATTCCTGTATCAACGGTAATGACAACAGAGAACCCTTTTTCCGCAGCTTTACGAAGGGCATCTTTATTTAACCCATATCCTTCTGTAAAACGATTAGGAATGTAATATTGAAAAACGGCCCCCACTTTTCGCAGGGTATGGATCAGGATACTTGTACTTGTGACCCCATCTGCATCATAATCGCCATAAATTAAAATAGGTTCTCCATACTCAATGGCTTCTCTGGTCCGTTGGATGGCTTTATCCATATCACTGAGTAAAAAGGGATCATAGAAATCTTTTTCTTCCCCATAAAGAAAAGCTGTCGCTTTTTCAATAGAATCAATGCCACGAATAAGAAGCAGCCGGGTTAAGAGAGGGGAAAGTTGCAATTCTTTGGCAAATTGCTCCCTTAGACCCTCATTAACATCTTTCATCACCCAGCGGGTCTTCGGTTTTAACATTCCGTCCCACCTCTTTAAAGAAGCCGTGGATCATCCACGGCATTCATTTTTCTTCAATTATGCAGGCTTTCTTTTTGTTTTTCCTCTTTTTAAGTCAAATTCCCTCCATTGTACCCACAACTGGCTGGCAATAAAAATAGAGGAGTAAGCTCCAAAGGTTAACCCGATAATCAGGGCTAGAGTAAAGTTCTTAATGGATTCCCCACCGAAAATATAAAGGGTAACAGCCATAATCAGAACGGTTATTACTGTATTGATGGATCGAACAAATGTAGAACGGATACTAGCATTCACAACATCTTCTACATCCTGTACCGCCTTTAATTTCGTATGTTTCAAATTATCCCGAATCCGGTCAAAAATAATGATGTTGTCATGGATGGAAAAACCAACGATGGTCAATATTGCCGCAATAAATGGCAAGTCCACTTCAATTTGGAACAAACTAAAGAGAGTAATTACAAGAAACACATCATGAAGCAGTGCGATAATGGCTGAAACAGCCAATCGGTATTCAAAACGAATGGTGATATAAAGGACAATCCCAATGGAAGCGAATAAGAGAGCATATAACGCAGATTTCGCTAACTCCTTGCTTACCAGGGGATTCACCGTACTTTCTTGCAAAGAAACCTGTGGCCCATACTTTTCCTGCATTACTTTGGTAAGTTGAGCATACTGGTCTTTCGTAATCGGGTCCTGGAACATAACTACTGCGTTATCCTGGTTGGCACCAGAAGTAGTAATGCTTCCCGGTTCCATGCCTATTTTCACAACGGCTTGTTGAATATCTTTTTCTACGAAGGTTTTCCCAATTTGGATCTGCACCCGGGTTCCACTGCTAAAATCAACCCCAAGATTTAAACCATGAAGGAAGAGGGAGATAATCCCGGCAATAATCAAAATCCCTGAAAAAATAAAATAGTATTTACGATGTTTTACAAAATCAAAGGTTTTAAAGTTCACGAATATCACGCTCCCTTACTCCGAAATGCCACAGCTTGTTAAAGAGGTTGGTTTTTACCAGGAGATTTAACAAGAAACGGGAGCCCGCGACTGCAGTTAACAAACTTACCACAATACTAAGAATCAATGTAATGGCAAACCCACGAATGGCACTGGACCCAAAGTAGAAGAGTACGATGGCACCAATAATACTGGTTACATTGGCATCAAGAATGGTACTCAATGAACGTTTAGAACCGGACCGTACCGCCGAAAGAATGGACTTCCCGCTACGCAGCTCTTCCTTAATCCGTTCATACATAATGATATTGGCATCCACTGCCATCCCGATCCCAAGAATAAAGGCGGCAATCCCTGGCAGTGTTAAAGTCGCCTGCATCAAATTTTGCAATAAAAGCAGTAGATAAACATACGCAACAAGGGTAATCACTGCAACAACCCCTGGCATTCTATAAAAAACAATCATAAAAATGAGAACGATGATAGTTCCAATAGCCCCGGCTTTAATCCCGTTTTCCAGAGCCGTTTGGCCTAAATTAGCCCCTACACTATTGGAATACACTTCTTTCATCTCCACAGGCAAGGCGCCTGCATTTAAGAGAGCAGCTAAATCTTTTGCTGCTTGTACACTCTCCTGCCCATCAATATAAGCGGCACCACCAGGAATGACTGAATTAATGGTTGGCGCTGTTATTAAATTTTCATCCAGATAAATGGCCAGTGGTTGGCCTAAGTACTTTTTCGTTACATCGGCAAATTTTTTCGCTTCTTTAAATTTAAGATTAACGACTGGCTGTTGTAAATCATTGTATCCTAAAGCGGCACCCTTGGTTGCCAGATCACTTCCGTCCATCAATATATTCCCTTGCATATCACGGAAAGTAAGTTTGGCTGGTTTACCAATTAAATCACGGGCTTGTTCCTGATTGTAAGCCCCTGCAAGGCGAACACGAATCCGATCATTGCCTTCTACCTGAATTTCAGGTTCAGCAACCCCAAGAATATCAATCCGCCGTTCAATGGCATGCACTGCATCCGTTAAAGATTCCTTGTTGATTTTTTCATTTTTGTTTAATGGGGATACTTCATATAAAACTTCAAAACCTCCGCGCAAATCCAGGCCGAGGGTGGTTCCTTTAGCTACTTTTAATCCAGTCAATCCAACAGTTGTAAATACGGCAACTGTGATGAGGATAAAAGTAACAAGCCGACTCCATCTGATCACGTCGTACTTCCTCCTTTGTCAAAACCAGTACCTTTAATTATAGACAATCCAATTTTTATATGTCAATTTTCGTCGAAAGGTTGCATATCTTCTTTGAGAGCCTGCACCATCATCCAACTCATCCATTTGTTCGGTTTAAGGGTCAGGATATCATTCACCCACTGATGGAGAGGAGGGAAATTCCCTTTATAAGAAGCACTAATACAACCCCAGATATCTTCTTTTTGGACATCCTCGTAACCCAGGCATTCAAATTCCCTGGCTTTCATCTCACATAATTCCTCAATTTCTTTTACATAAATCCCCTTTTCCATGGCTTCCTCATCTGCTCCTCTCTCATTTTCAGTCATGTTCACCTGTAGTACATGCATATGATTATGACAGGTTGAATTCTCGGGTAAAAAAGTGGGGGCAAAACATGAACAAACAATCCTTTATTAAAGGGACAATGGTCCTTATCCTCGCTGGACTAATTGTAAAGGTTCTTGGTTTTATTAATCGAATTATTTTAGCGCAAATGATTGGTGCTGAAGGGATGGGCCTCTATCAAATGGCTGTCCCAACACTATCTCTTATCATTTCTTTAGCCACCTTTGGTTTAAATGTAGCCATTTCAAAAATGGTGGCAGAAGCGGACGCCCGGGGTGATCATAAAAAAATACGTTCTATCTTACAAATCTCATTATTAATTGTAACCTTTCTGAGTATAATTTTCACCTCTGTTATGATTGCTGGCGCCCGAATAATCTCTGAAACATTATTAACAGATGACCGGGCTTTTTACTCACTTATTGCCATTTCTCCTATTGTTCCTATCGTCGCTATTTCTTCCGTGTTCCGTGGATATTTTCAAGGAAAACAAAACATGAATCCAACCGCCAGTTCCCAAATCATTGAACAAATTATACGCATATTTACAGTTTTATTTCTGGCCATGTGGTTATTGCCTAAGGGAGTAGAGTTTGCTGCAGCAGGGGCTATGATAGGTATTGTAATTGGAGAATTAGGCGGTATGTTAAGTTTGTTGTGGCAATTTCGCAAACAAAAAATGCCACGTGTTTGGAAACAGCATAAAATGAAGGAAATTTATCAGAAAAACAAGGATACCCTGCAAGGGTTGCTACACATATCCCTTCCGGTTACAACAAGCCGCATTGTTGGTTCCCTCACATTCTTTATAGAACCTATTGTGGTGGCCCAAAGCCTGGCTATTGCTGGCATTACCACCACAGCAGCTACCCAATTTTATGGCCAACTCTCAGGAATGGCAATTCCATTGTTAGTTTTTCCAACTTTTTTCACCTATTCGCTTTCCGTTTCTCTTGTTCCTGCTGTATCTGAAGCCCAATCTAGTAAAAATTATAATCTGGTCCATCGCAGAATTTATCAATCCCTCAAACTGGCTCTGATTATAGGAGCCCCTTGCTCTGCTCTCTTGTTTATTTTTGCCCATCCCTTATCCCAATTGCTTTACCACGATGATCATGTTGGACACTTTTTGAGGATGATGGCTCCCTATTCCATTCTTCTTTATTTTCAAGGGCCCCTCCAGGCCGCATTGCAAGGGTTGGGTTATGCCCAAGTAGCCATGCGCAATACCATCATTGGTGCCGTGTTGAAAACAGCAGCCATCTTCTTCCTGGCTTCCCGGCCTGAAATTGCATTTGATGGAGCCGTTCTTTCCGTGAATATCAGCATTGTATCTGTTAGCCTTCTCCACTTTTTCAGCCTTAGTAAACTAACTGGTTTTACTTTAAAATTAGCAGACTTTATTAAAATAGGCATTAGTGTTGCCCTTTCCGGTTACTCCGCACTCCATCTTGCCCGCTACTGGACTAGCATGATGCCTCTTTCAACAGCCTTACTAATTAGCACCATGGTCTCTATAGGCATTTATTGTGTCATGTTAATATGGATGAAAATTCTTGGAAAACAAGATGTAAAACGGATCCCCTGGATTGGTGAATCCCTGGCACATTTTTTTCCCAATAGATAGAGGGAGGGGAACATAAAAAAGGAAGGCTCTTATAACAGAACCTTCCTTTTTGCATGATAAGTACTCTATATCCAACGTTTTTTTCGAAAATAATACAACATAATTGAAACAATCGATATACAACCGATAATAATAATCCAAAATCCTTCGTTGGAATCACCCAATGGGATATTTACGTTCATTCCAAATAATCCGGTTACGAAGGTTAAAGGCATCATGATGGTCGAGATAATGGTTAAGATTCGCATTGTTTCAGTAGTATTAGCACTGACAATAGAATAGTAAGTATCCAATGCACCATTAACCAGATCACGGAATGTCTCTGTTGAGTCATTAATCCGTTCTAAATGGTCTACTAAATCCACATAAAAAGGAACGTTTTCCTCTCGAATCTCAAAAGGCATTCGTCCATTTAATCCTGCAAAAATTCTTCGCTGAGGCAAAACTACACGACGAATTAAAATAATCGTTCTCTTCAAAGCAAGGAATTCTTCTGTAATTTCTTCTACTTGATGATCAAAGATTTCATCTTCCAATTCATCAATACGGACACTAATGCGATCCATAATAGGGAAATATTCATCAGTAATCCCATCGACAATAGAATACAGGAGAAAATCTGGACCTCTATTCATATACTTTTTATTTCTCAAACTAATAGCGGCAATTCTGCCTATGCTGGGCATTTGGTGTTTATGAATGGTAACCACATAATTGGGCCCATAGAATACATTTAACTCAAGAGTTGTAATTTCTGTATCGCTTTCTTCATTGTAGCGAAGGGCATGGAATACGAAAAAATGATAATCCTCATAATCATCCACTTTTGCCCGAGGGCTGACATGTAAACAATCTTCAATTGCCAGAGGGTGGAAATTGAAGATTTGTGCTACATAGTGTAACTCATCATTGCCTACATCATATAAATCAATCCAAAGTAAATCCTCAGGGGATCGAAGAAATTCATGAACCTGGTTTAAATCCACATCATGATGCATTGTTTGTTCAGAATGATTATAGAAGTAGGTTTTGATCATACTTACACCCCCAAAAAGTCCAAGTCTTTTCACCTTCGGCTTGGCACTCACCAAGTCTTCTTTATCATAATGGAAAAGAAAAACTGTTTCAATTATCTCTTACTTCAATTCCTAATTTTTTTGCAACAAAAGCAGTTGTACTAGCTTGCAATAAAATAGTAAAGAGTATAGCCATAAAGGTAATTGAAGCGATAACATCCCCATAAGGCACTCCCATTCCAACTACCATACCGGAAAGAGCCGCAGGAATAACACCGGTCTCCCTTACCCAACACATAAAGAGAATTTCTCTCCAACTCCAACGGGATACTCGATCTGGAACAGTACAGATTAAAACAGTAATGGGTCGGGCAATAAATATGAATACCAATACAACCAGTAGTCCACCCCAGAAATATTTCTGGATAGAGGAAAAGTCCACTTGACTTCCTAAAAGGATAAAAATAAGCATTCGCATTAAGATGGTAATATTATCAGTAAAGTGATCCATTTCTACCTTTTTATTAGTCATATGTAGTCCAAACAGTGAAGAATTGCCCCAAATTAAACCTGCCACAAAGGTCGCCATAAAACCGCTCACGCCAAAAGTTTCCCCCAACAGGTAAGAAAGAAGGGCTGAAACAACCATCCCGATGGTTGTATATTCCCTTAAAAACCCAAAAGAAAAATGGGCTACAAAATAAACAATGATAAAACTAAGAACTGCCCCTACCAAAATCCCACCAAATGCTACCTTAACAAAATCAATCAAACTTCCAGCAATCGAAAAATCCCCCTGGCCCATAGCGATAGCTAAAACAGAGAAAGTCAGAATCGAAGCTGTGGCATCGTTAAAAGCAGATTCGCTTTCTACGGTTTCTCTCACTTTTGCACGGATTTTTACCTGTTTAAACACAGGAATTAAAGTAGCAGGATCCGTCGATGCAATAATCGCCGCAAGTAAAAGGGCATAGATAAAAGGAATATGTAAAAAGGTAAATGCTGTATACCCTACGATTAATGCAGTTACTAAAACACCCGGTACACTCAGTAAAGTAACTGTGGGCCACACTTTACCCAGGGTAGACAAACGGATATTGCGTCCCCCATCAAAGAGAATCAGAGTAGCCCCCAGTACAAGAATAAACTGATTAGTAAATGAACGGCTGGATTCTGAAAGTAAATGCAACCCAGGACCAAGGGCAATTCCAGCTAATAAAAATAAGGCTACATCAGGCAATTTCAGTTTCCCTGCAATTTTTCCGGCAATCATTCCAGTAATGATTATTATCATTAATAAATAAAGTACATGATGTATGGAGACTTCTACGTTTTCCATCGTTATTAACACTTTCCTTTTCGTATTGTTATACTAATTTTTTTGTAGGCATAAAAGGGAAACCTAAATAAAGGGAGAGAATTGGGAATAAGCCGTGAATTCACCTCATAGATTGTACAAAAAGCGAGGTGAAGAATTCAATGTTTAAACTAAACCAATTAAATAACCCGGTAGTAGCCGGTACCATTTATACTCTATCCATAGTCCTTGTTGGTGCACTACTTACATCTCTTATTCTTTCTTTTACCAGTGTAAAAGAAACAGCACTGCCAACATTCATTTATTTAATTAATGTTCTTGCTTTATTTATCGGTGGATTCGTTTCTGGAAAAAAAGAAGGAAGAAAGGGCTGGTATTATGGAGGATTAGTAGGCCTCGCCTATTATCTCATTATCCTCTTGCTACTGTTCCTTGGTTTTAACAACGATTTGTCCGTCAAACATCTGTACAATTTATTAGGCAGTTTTCTCATCTCAGCTTTGGGAGGAATTATTGGTGTGAATATGTCCCAGCGATAAGATCCTTTCAAATCAAATCATGTCCCCATCATAAAGCAGTAAATGGGAATGGCATTTGCAATCAGAGGAACCAAACCCTTTGACAATCATCTTTCCCTGCTTTTTTACAAGGAGTTTATGAAAAAGGCCACATTCTCCATGGACTCCATCAAAAGTTTGCACTTTTTCTATCTGAAGAAATGGACGTAAATAGTCAAAATGCCAGCGTAGCTTTTTTTCTATTCGAAGATGCCGCTCAATTCGAGAACGAATATTTCGCCTAGCGCTCCCTACATAAATATACCGTCCTGCAGGAAAGAAAAAGGTGCCCAGTTTACCAACGATAATTTCTTTTTCTTTTGCTAAATACCCTTCAATCATATATAACGTGTGGCTCTCTTCAAAAAGAAATTCCATGTACCTCTCCTTTTCCTTTATAGAAAGAAAACCCGCCCAATATAGGGGGGGTTTCTTCTGTTTCTTATACTTTTTCACCTACAACATTGTTGATTGCTCTTTTTTCAAAGGTTAAACGAGAACCTCCTGAAAGGAGAACAATGGTGTTATCTTCTTCATTAATTTGCTCAATAGTTCCATGAAGGCCACCAATGGTAACCACTCTGTCCCCTTTTTTCAATTCGTTTAACATTGTGTTCATTTGTTTTTGCCGCTTTTGTTGTGGACGTAAAATCATAAGATAGAAAATCACAATAAAAAGCGCAAAAATAATTATATTTCCCCATGCACCTTCCATAACAACAACTCCTTATTTGTAATAGAAAACTTTATTTGGTATTTCAATTTTGCCAGGACTTTCTAATTATTATAACACTTAAAAGCCTCTTCCGTCATGAATCCCATAACTTGCAAAAAATTCATCCCGAAAATCTCTTAAACGGTCTTCCAAAATCGCCTGCCGAACCTGTTTCATCAAATTAATTAAGAAATGAAGATTATGATAAGTCGTTAAACGTACTCCGAGAATTTCCTCTGACTTAATTAAGTGGCGAATATAAGCTCGAGAATAATTCCGGCAGGTATAACAATCACAATTATGATCTAATGGAGTAAAATCCCTTGCATATTTTGCATTTCGAATCACAAGACGGCCATGGCTTGTCATACATGTTCCATTTCTAGCAATGCGGGTCGGCAATACACAATCAAACATATCAATTCCCCGCATTGCTCCTTCAACAAGGGCGTCAGGAGAACCAACCCCCATCAAATAACGGGGTTTTGTAGATGGCAAGAAAGGTACTGTGTCTTCGAGAACTTCGTACATTAATTGATGGGGTTCACCCACACTTAAACCACCGATGGCATAACCAGGAAAATCTAGAGAAACTAAATCTTTCGCACTTTGTTGCCTTAAATCTTTATACATCCCACCCTGGACAATGCCGAATAGAGCCTGGTCGTGAGAACGGAAATGAGCTTTTAAACAACGCTCAGCCCATCTTGTCGTTCTTTCCATGGATGGTTTTACATAATCGTGTTCTGCAGGATAAGGGGCACACTCATCAAAGGCCATAATAACATCTGCCCCAAGGGCATTCTGAATCTCGATTGCTTTTTCTGGACTTAAAAATAGCTTTTCCCCGCTTAAATGGGAACGGAAGGCTACCCCATCCTCGTCAATTTGCCGTAAATTGCTCAAACTAAACACCTGAAAACCGCCACTATCTGTTAATATAGCTCGATCCCAATTCATAAATGAATGGAGTCCCCCTGCTTCTTTTACCAATTCATGGCCGGGGCGCAAAAATAAATGATATGTATTCGATAAGATAATTTGGGCTTCCATTTCTTTTAATTCTTCAGGGGCCATTGTTTTTACTGTTGCTAAAGTCCCCACTGGCATAAAAACCGGGGTATCTATGGTTCCATGAGGAGTATGCAATTTTCCCAATCGGGCACCTGTTTGTTTACATGTCTTAATTAATTCGTAACGTACAGCCAATGATAGACCTCCTAATTTATAAACATAGCATCACCAAAACTGAAGAATCGATACTCTCTCTCAATGGCTTCTTCATAGGCATTTAAAATATTTTCCTTCCCTGCTAATGCACTTACTAGCATTACAAGAGTGGATTGAGGCAAATGGAAGTTTGTCAATAAAGCATCAATCATTTTAAAGGAATATCCTGGATATATAAAAATGTCCGTCCACCCTTCTTCAGCCTGTACTCTACCTCCATTCTTGCCAGCAATGGTCTCTAAAGTACGGCAAGAGGTTGTGCCAACCCCAATTATCCGATTTCCTCTTTCTTTGGTTTCATTAATGATACGGGCATTTTCTTCTGTTAAACGATAAAACTCAGAATGCATTTCATGTTCTTCTATAGTATCTACTGAGACAGGCCGAAAGGTACCCAGCCCTACATGTAAGGTGACATAAGCCAGGTTAATTCCCTTTTCTTGAATCGTTGATAAATAATCTTCGGTAAAATGAAGGCCAGCTGTAGGGGCAGCTGCCGAACCCCGATGTTTTGCGAACACAGTCTGATAACGTTCGGGATCATCTAAATGGGCTTTAATATAAGGGGGCAAAGGCATTTCACCTAACTGGTCTAATAATTCATTGAAAATCCCATCGTATTCAAAGCGAATGATTCTTCCCCCAACATGGGTTTCATCTAAACATTCCCCAACAAGGTGGCCTTCCCCAAAAACAATGCGGGTTCCTGGCTTTACCCTTTTCCCGGGACGAACAAGGGTTTCCCAGGTATCATTTCCCAATTGTTTGAGCAAAAGAACTTCAATGTGGGCTCCTGTCCCCTCTTTCACTCCAAAAAGGCGGGCCGGAATCACCCTTGTATCATTTAAAACAAGGGTATCCCCGGGATTTAAATAATAAATGAGATCAGTAAATTGTTTATGTTCTATTTTACCCGTTTCCCTATGAAGGATTAATAAACGGGAACTGGTTCGATCTTGTAAAGGGTTTTGCGCTATTAATTCCTCTGGCAGATAAAAATCGAAATCTTTGACATTCACAATACATACCCTCTTTAACTTAGTAACATTACATAATCATAGCGATTTTTATCTACTCTCGCAAGGCAACATTCCTATTTAAACAATCGAAATAGAAAGAAGATTAAGGATAATACAATACTTAATAAAATACTGGTAACTACAGGAAAATAAAAGCGGAAATTTTCCTTCTCAATTACGATATCTCCTGGCAGTCGGCCTAAATGAAGAAATCGTCCTCCAAATTGCCATAAAAGCCCCAGGATTATTAAAATAACTCCGCCGATCATCATTGCCTTTGCAATTGGGTTCAATCTTCAGGAACCTCCCGTTTAAAGTATTGATATGCCCTCGAGGTTACAATCCTCCCTCTGGGCGTCCGTTGCAAGAAACCAATTTGTAGCAAATAAGGTTCATATACTTCTTCAAGGGTTCCAACCTCTTCACTTACTGAAGCTGCCAGAGTTTCAATCCCTACAGGCCCCCCCCGAAACCGATCAATAATGGCCAATAACAATTTATGGTCAATAGCATCAAGCCCCAGAGGGTCCACTTGCATTTTTTCTAATGATGCCGATGCCATCTCCCCTGAAATACATGCTTCTCCACTTACCTGAGCGAAATCCCTCACCCTTTTTAAGAGGCGGTTAGCAATACGGGGGGTTCCCCTGGAACGGCGGGCGATTTCTGCGGCCCCTTCCCAGGTTATTTCCATTCCTAATAACCCTGCAGTTCTTTCCACAATAACAGACAAATCTGAGACTGAATAATATTCCAGACGGCTGACCACTCCAAATCGATCCCTTAAAGGAGAAGACACCATTCCTGCCCGTGTGGTTGCCCCCACTAAGGTAAAAGAAGGAAGATCAAGGCGAACAGAACGAGCTGAAGGCCCTTTACCAATTACAATATCTAACGCATAATCTTCCATGGCTGGATACAATACTTCTTCCACGCTACGGGAAAGGCGGTGAATCTCATCAATAAAAAGCACATCCCCTTCTTCCAGAGCTGAAAGAATAGCTGCTAAATCACCAGGGCGTTCAATGGCTGGCCCAGAGGTTGTTCGAAGGTTAACCCCCATTTCTTGTGCAATAATCATAGAAAGTGTTGTTTTCCCCAACCCTGGAGGCCCGTACAACAAAACATGGTCCAATGCTTCACTGCGCATTTTGGCAGCTTGAATAAATATAGACAAATTCTCTTTAACCTGTTGTTGTCCTATATATTCCTTAAGGGATTGGGGCCTAAGGCTTACTTCTAATCCATATTCATCATCACGAATAGTAGAGGAAAGAAATCGCTCTTCCATTTTTTTACCCCTCCTTACATGGTTAAAAATAATTGGAGAGCCCGCTTTATGATTTGATCTGTTGATTGTAAATCGGATCCCTCTTTTTCGATTTTCATCATCACTTTTTTCACTTCATTTTCACTGTATCCTAAAGCCAACAAAGCTTCTGTTGACTCTTGTTTTGGTTGGGCAAAGGTTAGGAATAAGTCCCTTATCGGTTCATTCATATCTTTTAACTCTTCTAGATTAGATAGATCTATGTCCGTTTTCCACTTATCCTTTAAATCTAAAATCATACGTTGTGCGGTTTTTTTCCCTATTCCGGGAAAACGGATGAGAAAATCAACATCTTCTTTCTGCACCGCCTGGATAATCCAGGCCGGTGAAGCAGCCGAAACGATAGCCATGGCTCCTTTTGGTCCTATTCCGGAAACATTTAATAATTGGCGAAATACATTCCGCTGGTCCCTATGTTGAAAACCATAAAGAAAAATAGCATCTTCCCTAACGTAATAGTGTGTAAAAACACGAACAGTTTGATTTTTCTTTTCCTGATATTGATATGGATTCCCCATAAAAATACGATAACCCAGTCCCTGGGTCTCAATCACAATGGAATCATTCTCTATATAAGACAATTTCCCTTCAATAAAATCAATCATATTCTTTTTGACCCCTCCGAACTTCTCCACAATACTCCCATTGTACAACAAAAAAATGAAGAAAAGGATGACCTATGTCATCCTTTTCTATTCTATCTTTATTTTACTTGCTTTTTCTAAATTGGCAAATTCACTAAAGGTGGAGAGAATGGAATTATATTCTTCAATATCCTGCACGCGAATTCCCCTTTTTAACATTGATATCTCCTCTTTGGGCAAATGGGATTCTATTTTTTTTGTATCAATTTGAAAAAATGTTTGAATGACCCTCTCTTTTTCTGGAACACCATCAAAAAGAGAGAGCTCACCTTTTTCATTAATGCCAAAATAGCCATTGGCCTTACAAGCAGGAGAAAGATCATTGACCCGCATTTCTAAAGTAAACTCATTTCCTTCCCGATGGGTAAGTTTCCACCCTTTATACCTGTTCAGTAATTGCTTCGTAGTTTCAATCACCTCATCTTTCTTCTCTATTTCTATTTCACCTGTTACATAGGTTTTTTTTAGAATGACCTGAACCAAATCACCGGACACAGCACGTACCCCAATAGAAGGTTTCCATCCACTTACAACATAATAAAAAAATCCAACACTTATAATTGCAACAAGGAAAAGGAAGAAGATAGAGGCAACAAAGATAACACGATTAGAAGGCCGGCGAAATTGATTATAAAACATCATTTCAATCCCCTCTTTTGTTAGGTATTCTTTTCCCCTTCTTATTTTTTCCAACCCATATTTTTCTATACCGCATTCAGGTTCCAAAAAAATTTATAAGCAAAAAGCCCATTTTTGCATATGATGTATCGAACTTTGCAATGAGAAAGGACGATATCATGAAAATTCACATCGTGAAAAAGGGAGATACCCTTTGGAAAATTGCACAAAAGTATAATCTAGATTTTGAAAAGTTACAGGAATTTAATTCACAACTTGAAAATCCAGATAAAATTTTTCCTGGAATGAAAATTAAAATTCCAACAGACAGTGTTCCCATTCGTTCTCAATTCCCCCCTGAGACCCAATTGCAAAAGGTTAGCGATACTTCGAAACAGGTCCCTTTTATGAAAGTAGCACCAGAAAAACCTGCAAAAGAGATGCCTATTGCTGAAGAACCTTCTTTTGAATTGCCTCCTCAAGAATTAGCGCCTACTCCCATTCCGGAGCCAGCACCTGAACCAGCTCCTGCACCTTTTATGCAAGCTCCAATTCAAGAAACACCTCCTGCTCCTGTGCCACAGGCTTCACCTTTTATGCCAACAATGCCTATGATGCCCATTATGCCACCCATGATGCCCCAATTTGCACCCTTTCCCTTCTGCCCACCGTTAAAGCCACATCATGGCCATTGTCCTCCTCCAGGAAAGCATTTTTGCAATCCTATGGAGTTAGGTGAAATGGATTTCAATCCTTTCCAACAAAATCCTCACATGATGTATTCGCCATTCCCATACCCATTCCCTTATATGGCGCCTATGCCATTTCAATCAGGGATGCCAGGAATGCCCCCTGCACCACCTGCTCCAAATATGGGAATTGAACCAACCTCACCAAATGGGGTAATGCCAGAAGAAGAAATCCCCTATCAACAACCTTACTGCCCGCCACCTACAAAGAAAAAGAAAAAGGGCCGTAATCGCGGATAAAGATGACTGCTAAACAAAACAACCCTATTTTGGAATTTCTCCAAAATAGGGTTGTTTTAATTTATTTGTTTGTCAATTTCTTAAGGAGATGGGCTTCCCACAACTTCTTTAATATACACTGGATAGGTACCCATTAAGCGTATTTGGCAACCTAATGCTTCCATTTCTGCAAAAGCACCAGGCAATAATATTTCATCCATTTCCTGTTCAATATCAATGATAAAATGATAGTTTCCTAACCCAGTTTTTGTTGGACGTGACTCAATGCGGGAAAGGTTGATTTTTCTCCAGGCAAATGCAGCCAATACCTGGTAAAGGGCACCAGGAAAATCAGAGGGAAGAGTAACAAGTATTGTGGTTTTACTTCGATCTGTTGCAGGTGCATGTAATTCCTTATTCCCTACAATCACAAAACGAGTGTAGTTATTTTTCTTATCCTCAATTTCCCCACGGAGGATAGTTACAGGATAAATTTTCGTTGCTGTAAGGGAACAAACTGCGGCCCATGGTTCATCTGGATTTTCTCCAACAATTCGAGGCCCTTCCGCTGTACTGCTAATATATTCGATATCCGCATTAGGAAGATTTGTTCTTAAATAATCCCTGCACTGGGCAATGCCCTGAGGATGGGACATGACTTTTTTTATGTCAGATAGGGAAAGTAATGGATCTTTTGTCGCCACCACCAGGTGTTGGGAAATCGGAATTGCCAGTTCAGCCAAAAAGGGCAAAGAAACTTTATGAATTAACCAATCAAGGGTTAAGGTAACAGATCCCTCAATGGAGTTTTCTAAGGGTACAACGGCAAAATCAATTTGTTTTTCTGCCACTGCATCCAGGCAATCTGGGATGTTACTATAAGGGCAAAAGATATCCTCTTCACTTGTAAAAAGGAATCTAGCAGCTTCTTCTGTATTGGTGCCCCGGGGGCCTAAAAATGCAATCCTTCTTTCCATCCTAAATCTCCTTTACTGTGCTACACCTGTAATGCTATTTTCAATCACAACACCATTTCGGTTTGGTTTCAATCGCATAACAGTGGAATCAATACCGTACTTTTTCAATGTATCTACCATATAACATTCTAAAATGTCAGTTGGCTTTGTTTTATCAATCAAAGCTAATATGGTTGGCCCTGCTCCCGATAAAGCAGTGCCAAGAGCCCCATATTCATGGGCGTGATTAATAATTTCTTCTAAACCTGGGACTAATGGTGCACGATATGGGTGATGCACAACGTCCTTCATGGCATCTGCTATAACCTCTAATTGCCCTGTTGCCAGAGCAGCAATTAGCACTCCTGCATGACTGGTATTGAACACAACATCCTTACGGCTATATGTTGCAGGAAGAACATTTCTTGCTTTCTCTGTTTTCAACATAAAATGAGGAATAACTGCAATGGCTTCTAATTCATCAGGTACATTTAATTGAACATAACGAACTATATTCTCTTCCATGCAGGCTACAATAATTCCGCCGAAGAGGGAAGCCCCCACATTATCAGGATGGCCTTCCCACTCTGTTGCCATCGTAAACAACTCATCTTTAGAATAAAGCCCTCCGGTTAACTCATTGGCTGCAACAAGAGCACCTACAATGGCAGCAGCGCTGCTGCCAAGCCCCCGGGTTAAAGGTACTTCAGTATCGATGTCAATCATTAACTCTGGAACAGGAAGCCCTGCTCCAGAAAACAATTTTTCAGCCACTTTATATACTAAATTCGTTTTATCAGTGGGAAGTCCTGATAGTTGATTCCCATGAAGGCGTACCATAGTTGTGGTACTAACCTCCATGCGAATAGTCGTATACAGTTGAAAAGCCATTCCAATGGTGTCAAAACCAGGGCCAAGATTAGCCGTGCTTGCCGGAATTTTCACCTGTACGCTTTTTTGACGCACGATTAGACACCCGCTTCCTGCATAATCACACGCATCACTGCTTCTTCCGTACTTTCTACAACAACAGGCTCTACTCCAACTGCTTTCATTGCAATATTAGGATCTTTTAAACCATTTCCAGTAAGAACACAAACCACTTGTTGCCCTGCTTCCACTTTTCCTTCTTTGCGCATTTTAATGATACCCGCTAATGAAGCTGCTGAAGCTGGTTCACAGAAAATGCCTTCCATGCTGGCAAGCATTTTATAAGCAACAAGGATTTCATCATCCGTTACCATATCAATATGCCCACCAGACTCGTTACGGGCATTAATTGCTAAATCCCAGCTTGCTGGATTTCCGATACGGATTGCTGTAGCGATCGTTTCAGGATTTTTAATCGGTTCACCTTTTACTAATGCTGCTGCCCCTTCAGCTTCAAAACCAAACATACGAGGACGGTTCCCTACTTTGCCTTTTTCATGATATTCTTTAAAACCTTTCCAGTATGCTGAGATGTTACCTGCATTTCCCACTGGAATCGCAAGAATATCAGGAGCTTTTCCTAAGGTATCGCATACTTCAAAGGCTGCTGTTTTTTGGCCTTCTAAACGATAAGGGTTTACTGAGTTCACTAATGTAATTGGATGTTTCCCGCAAATTTCTCGCACGATTTCTAAGGCTTCGTCAAAGTTTCCTTCAATAGCGATAATTTCAGCGCCATAAACAACAGCCTGTGCCAGTTTGCCCAGGGCAATATTATTATTAGGAATTAGCACGATACAACGAAGATCGGCACGGGCAGCATAAGCAGCAGCTGCTGCAGAAGTATTCCCGGTAGAGGCACACATAATGGTGGTGCTTCCTTCTTCCACCGCTTTTGCCACAGCCATAACCATCCCACGGTCTTTAAAAGAACCCGTTGGATTTAAACCTTCATATTTAAAATAGATCTCAAGATCTAACTCTTTGGAAATTTTCGGAGCATAAATAAGAGGGGTATCCCCTTCATGAAGAGATAAACGTGGTGTTTCATCTGTTACAGGTAAAAATTGTTCAAAACGTTCTATGATGCCAGCCATTATTTTTGTTCCCCACCTTCTACACGATATAAGCTTTTTACTTCATATACGCTGTCCAGTGCCTCAAAAGCATTGCGTACGTCCATAATATTCCCTTTAGAAGCATGATGTGTAACCATAATAATTTCTGCTTGTTTACCATCATTATAAGGCTGTTGCATAACATGTTCTAAGCTTACATCATGTTCTGCTAAAATGCGAGTGATTTGTGCCAGAACTCCCCGTTTGTCAGCAACTACCAGACGTAAGAAGTATTTAGAATTAATTTGATCGTCGCCTTTTAATAGTTTCTCCTTATAAGGAGCCACACTGCCACGGCCATTAACGCCTAATTTCATATTTTTCACAACAGTTACTAAGTCAGCTACCACTGCTGTTGCAGTTGGCAATTCCCCTGCACCTGGCCCATAAAACATGGTTTCCCCAACGGCTTCCCCATGGACATAAATAGCGTTAAACACACCGTTTACAGAAGCCAGGGGATGGCTATGATGCACCAGGGTTGGTTGTACGCTAACTTCGATTAAATCATCATCACGCTTAGCAATTCCCAATAATTTCATTTCATAACCAAGTCGTTTTGCATGGTTAATATCTTCAGCCGTTACTTTGGAAATCCCCTGGAATTCAACATCATCAAGATTCATATCTACATGAAAACCAAGGGTACTTAATATAGCCATTTTTCTTGCCGCATCATGGCCTTCTACATCCGCTGTTGGGTCTGATTCAGCATAGCCTAATTTTTGTGCTTCTTTCAGTACATCAGCGTAATCTGCACCTTCCTGGCTCATTTTCGTTAAAATATAGTTGGTTGTTCCATTTACAATTCCCATCATTTTTGTAATCCGGTCAGAAGAGAATCCTTCAACCAGAGCCCGTAAAATAGGAATCCCCCCAGCTACAGAGGCTTCATAGAACACATCGCACCCTTTTTCCTGGGCTTTCGAAAGAATCTCTGCGCCGCTTTCAGCCATTAAATCTTTATTGGCAGTCACTACATGTTTTCCATTTTCAAGGGCTTGCAAAATATATTCTTTAGTTGGGTGAATTCCGCCTATTACTTCAACGATGACATCAATTTCAGGATCATTCACCAACTCATCTGCATCCAGAGTCACCAACTCAGAAGGAATGGAAACATTCCGTTCTTTATCCATATTGCGAACAAGAATTTTTTTGATTTCAATGGATAATCCGGTTTGTTTTTGCAAATCTTCCTGGTGTCCCTGAATAATGCGCACAACCCCGGTTCCTACTGTACCTAATCCCATTAAACCCACTTTAACTGAATTTTTCTCCATTAAGACCCCACCTTCCATGTAAAATCGATTATCCTCTTCCTACAATTAAAGCCCTTTTTACCCCATCTATTTCTATTAATTCTTCAAGAAATTCGCTCAAAGACACCAAAAGGTTGCCAGCATCAATAGAGAGGGCTACATTAGCAATTCCTTGCAAAGGAATGGTTTGATTAATAGTAAGGATGTTTCCGCCTTTTTCAGCAACGAATTTTAATACATGTGACAGAATCCCTGACCGATGTTCAAGATCCATGGATACTGTTATCATTTTATCCTGTGAAAAAGCGTTAAAGGGAAAGATACCATCTTTATATTTATAAAAGGCACTCCTGCTTAGCCCCACCTTCTCCACAGCTTCATTGACGGTGTGGGCTTCATTGGATTCTATAAGCCTTTTTGCTTCTGCTGTTTTTACTATAGCTTCAGGCAAAATATCCTGACGAATCACATAAAATACATCTTCCCGTCCTGACATGAAGTCCTCCTTACGAAAACATTTGTTCATGTATAATGGACATTATATACGGAAATCCTTAGTAAAACAAGGGGAAAAGCAGCCGGATTTTTCCGGCTGCTTGGATTAATCAACAAATTCAAACTCGAAATTCCCAATCTTAACGATATCTCCGTTTTTCGCTCCTTTTTTACGAAGAGCATCATCTACGCCCATTTTTCTCATCATACGGGCAAAACGTTGAATGGAATCCTGGCTGTTTAAATTAGTCATGATAATCAGTTTTTCCAGTTTTTCTCCTTCAACGATAAACATTTCATTCTCCCGAAGCACTTTAAATTCCTCGCCAGGTTTTTCAGCTTTATACACCACCCGTTCCTCCCCATCAATGGTTTGAGGAATCTCAGGGCGAAGAGGAATTTGCTCCAAGGTATCCACAATGGCATATAATAACTCTTTAATTCCCTGTCCTGTTGCTGCAGAAATAGGATAAATAGCAACATCCTGCACTTTTTCTTTAAAGGCCTTCATGTTCTCTTCAGCTTCAGGAAGATCCATTTTATTCGCCGCAATAATTTGCGGACGATCTAATAGGTCCTCTCGGTATTGTCCTAACTCTTTATTAATTTGTACATAATCTTCGTATGGATCACGTCCCTCGCTGCCTGCCATGTCAATGACATGAACGATTAAACGTGTCCGTTCGATATGGCGTAAAAATTGATGCCCTAACCCAGCGCCTAAATGGGCCCCTTCAATCAGCCCAGGCAAATCTGCCATGACAAAACTCCGCTCTGCATCTACATCCACTACACCCAGATTAGGATTTAAGGTTGTAAAATGATAAGCGGCAATTTTCGGGCGAGCAGCGGATACCATAGACAGCAAAGTAGACTTCCCAACACTGGGGAACCCTACCAGACCTACATCTGCAAGAACTTTTAATTCCAGGCGAATATTCCGTTCTTCACCAGGTTCCCCGTTTTCAGCAATTTGAGGCGCCGGGTTTACTGGAGTAGCAAAACGGGTATTCCCCCGTCCGCCACGGCCGCCCTTCGCGATTAAGGCTTGTTGGTTGTGAAGGGTTAAATCAGCCAACAACTCGCCGGTATCTTCATCATAAATTGTCGTTCCTGGTGGTACCCTAACCATTAAATCATCTGCACCTGCACCGTGTTGCCCTTTGCTCCGTCCGTTTTCTCCACGCTGGGCCTTAAAATGGCGCTGGTAGCGAAAATCGACTAAAGTACGCAATCCCTCGTCCACTTTAAAAATGACATTGCCACCCCGGCCCCCATCTCCCCCTGCAGGACCTCCCATGGGAACATATTTTTCACGGCGAAAGGCTACTACACCATTTCCCCCATCGCCAGCT
The DNA here is from genome assembly GCA_946478845.1 of uncultured Paenibacillaceae bacterium. The sequence goes on along the minus strand of CAMLDI010000001.1, from coordinate 119,624 downwards.
TTTACATAAATTCGTACCTGATCAACAAACATTCCGCATTCCACCTTTAGTAATCAAACAAATTAACAAATTTCATGTAAGAAAAGGGAGTTTCCACTCTATAAATAATTCCCCTTCCCCATATTCATATTGGGTTAACTGCCCTCCACATTTCCTTCCTTCCTCTTTCAATACAGAAACAGTTTCTTCCCATTTGGAATTCAGGAGCCCACTATAATCCATTGAAACAAGAAGAGAAGCATCCTCTTTATGAATCCTTAAGATAAGGTGGCCAGGTTCTCCCTTATTATTCTCATCATGATTCCGAATTGCCTGAACAAGGGATATAATCCACTGGCAAACAGCATCCATATTATTTCGGGCATAAGAAAAAGAAAATGGAACCGGGATTTCTACCTCTAAGATGATATTTTTATTAAATACATTAAAGGTAAGCAAATAGGCGGCTAATTCATCGTGCCCCAGGGCTGACACCAATGAATCCCGATGGGTGGATTGGATAAAACGTTTTATGTACTCTTCACATTGTTCATAACGCCCCAATTTCAAGTATCCTAAAAGCACCTGCATATGATTTAAGATGTCATGCCGCTGGTAACTTAATACTTCAACCAAATTTTTCACCGCCGTACCCCTCCCTATTAATAATCTTTTCCATTGTAACATAGATAAACCAATTTATTTATTGTTGTTCTTTAAGCAAAGCTTTTAAGCCCTCTAGTTTTTGAAAAGGGTTTTGTTTCTTAATGGATTTGTATTTATTTTTCTTCGCACAATCCTCACATAGAAACCCTGCCACTTCCTCTAAATCTCCTTTTTTATCATTGGCATATACCGCATATACAGTATTTTGTATCGATTTGCCACATTGTAAACAATTTTGTTGCACCATCATAGCTAAAACTCCTTATTAATGAAAGAATTACACATAGTGTACCAAATACTAATCCTGTTGTATCATCGTTTTTTTACTAAAGATAACTTGACTGACGCCAAGCCTTTAGGCGACGGCGGCAGCCCTAGTTGCACTTATACTATAAGAATAAAATTTTATAAATTCTTATAGTGCAAAAAAAGATCCCGGCAAAGTTTTTTGCCGGGATTAAAAAATATATAGAATGGGATTGGTTAGCTAAATTCCAAAAGGATTGATAGGCCTTTGTCCAATGTAAGAGATGATGCTTTTCGTTTCAGTATAGAGATTTAATGTCTCTAAAGCTAATTCTCGACCATAACCAGATTGTTTATACCCGCCAAAAGGAAGGCCTGGGAAAGCTGAGAAAGGACAATTAATCATGACAATACCAGCTTGAACTGCCGCAGCTACACGGTGGGCTCTGCCAAAATCTTTGGTCCAAATGGCTGCCGCCAGCCCATAGATTGAATCGTTAGCTTGTTGGATTAAATTCTTTTCATCAGAGAACTTAATAATTACAACTACAGGTCCAAAGATTTCTTCCTGAGCAATTCTCATATCGTTGGTGATATTGCCAATGATGGTAGGCATATACCAGTTTCCTTGTTCAAACTCTTTTCCTTCAGGGCGTTTTCCTCCATAAAGAAGAGTGCCCCCTTCTGCTAAACCGATTTTTACATAATCATCAATCACTTTTTCCTGGGCTTCAGAAATGACTGCACCCACATGTGTTTCTTTTTTGAACGGGTCCCCAACGATTAACTTTTGTGCTTTTTCTACAAAACGGCAAACAAATTCATCGTAAACTTTTTCATGAACAAATAAGCGGGAACGTGCTTCACAGGATTGCCCTGTATTATAGAAAATCCCGAAAAGGGAACCATCGACTGCTGCTTCAATATCTGCATCCTCAAAAACCATGTTGGGAGATTTACCGCCAAGCTCAAGAGTAACACGTTTTAACGACTCTGAAGCTTTTGCCATAATATCTTTTCCCGTAGTCGTCTCACCGGTAAAAGCTACTTTATCTACACCAGGATGCTCTGCAAGATAAGAACCGATGACTGCACCACTGCCAGTAATAATATTGACAACTCCTGCAGGAACCCCAGCTTCTGAACAAATTTCACCAAGAACAAGAGCAGTAATTGGAGTAAGGCTGGCTGGTTTTAAAACCACTGTGTTTCCAGTTGCCAGGGCAGGAGCGATTTTCCACGCTGCCATCATTAGCGGATAGTTCCAGGGAATGATTTGTGCGCAAACCCCTACAGGTTCTTTTAATGTATAGTTAAAAAATCCATTAGGTACTGGGATCGTTTCTCCTCCCAGGGTTGTTGTTGCACCTGCATAAAATTCAAAGTCTTCAATGGCCTGTCCCACTTGCCCCTGGGCAGCGGAAAGGGATTTCCCACTATTTAAGATTTCTAAATGAACTAATTCATCAAAACGCTTCCTCATAATAGCTGCTACTTTATTTAGAATTTGAGCCCGGCGTGAAGCAGAATATTTTCCCCATTTTCCCTTTAAAGCTGCTCTTGCTGCCGCAACAGCACGATCCACATCTTCTTTTGTTGCAGAGGCAATTTGAGCAATTTCTTCCCCTGTTGCAGGGTTATATGTAGGGAAAGTTTTCCCCGAGGAGCTTTCACAATGTTCCCCATTAATTAATAAAGGATATACATTTTTTACGGCCACTTGTGTCACGCTTATTCCTCCTCTATCACGTTTTTAGCATTTGCACTATATAACGTTTGTATAACGTAATATTATCATAATGTTATATACTATTCAATTAATTTTATTTAATTTTCTGAAAATAACAGCTTTAACTCAAAATGTACCTTCGTCCAGGCAGAAAAGAATAAAGGAAGGAAATGGTTTCCTTCCTTTATGTATTATTTAAATATTGCTGTACCCTAATTGCATTTCGAAGTTCGGTTCCACGTTTTTCGGCAGTTCTAATCCTAATTCCGTCAGTTTGGATTCAAGAAGTTCCAGGTATTCTACACGGAGATCATCTGGATCACGGGGTTTCAAACCAAGCTTATGATAAATGTTAAAGTGCTCGCTATCTTGCGCAGAACGGCCAAAGAATCCTAGACCTACAGTCATAAATTTCTCCACTGCATTTTGCAAATCTTGCCGTCCTTTTTCTCCATCAAATTCAATCACTCGTTTTGCCGCCCACATGCCAAAGCCAAGGTGTCCTTGTTCTTCTTTAAAAATCTTGTAACTGGTTCTTGCCCAGGGGAGATAAGAACTATCTTTGTATTGTCCTAAAAAGGCTACAGCTGCTGGCGTTACAACTACGCTAAAGAGGGCTACATCAGACCATTGGGTAAACAATTGGCTCCAATTTTCTATACGGAAACCGTTAATCACTTTTACTCCCTGAGGATTTTCTGGATTAGTGACAAGGGCCTGTACCCGTTTGCTAGTATCTACCCCTAATTCTTCACAGAGATCCCAAATGTACTTGCCATGGCCAAACTCTTCAAATGCTTTCTGGGAAAGCATATGGGCTTCTTCAGCGCGAGGGGCATACTTCATGTTTTCCATTACACGCTGGGCTCCGGCAAATTCGGAATCTGCCTGGAACAACATTAACTCCAACAAATACTTTCTGTACTCCTCTGGCATTTGATCATTTGCTTCATAAGTTTTCCATTTCGTCATTTTCATTTCCTCCTATACTTTTATATAATGATAAATTTGTATGACGTTTTTATTACGTTGTTCATATTTTTAGTATAACGTTCACTTCTTAATGTGTCAATATTATTTTTGATTTTTCTGAAAATTATTGACCGTTAAAGAATAAACGCTTATTATATAACATATAAAATAGTTATCGTTAAATAAACGTTATACAATTTTAGTATATAGGAGGGTTTTTAATGTGCCGTATTGGAATCTTTTATGGAAGTAATACGGGGAATACCCGAGAGGTAGCGGAGTCCATTGCCAGTGGCGTAACTGCAGCCGGGGGAACTGCAGAAATTAAGAATGTTGCAAAAGCCTTTCCTGAAGAATTATTAAAATATGATGGTCTGGCCCTTGGGTCTTCTACCTGGGGAGACGGAAAATTTCAAAGAGATTTTGATTTCTTCCATGAGATGATGGAAGGGTTGGATTTACGGGGGAAAAAGGCCATTCCATTTGGCTCCTGTGACCCCTTATATGAACGCTTTGGCAATGCTGTAGATATGATTGATACACGTTTAAAAGAGCTAGGAGCAGAAGTTATTTCATCACCCATTAAAATTATTCGCACTCCAGGGGAGTTGGAAAAAAAACATTGTTTCGAATTAGGAATGGCCCTTGCAAATCAAGTGATGAAACAAGAAAGCAGGCAATATAGCTGAAATATAAAAAAAAGCACTGTTCCTAAAAAGGCCAGTGCTTTTTTTTATGACGTATTAAATACGTTTTATTAAATATGTGTTATACTAAAGAAAAACAATTCTTTTTTATAGGAGGTGTTTCATTTGACTACAATGGTATTGCACGAACGTCATAATGGTACTTTCTATCATTTTTTAGCGTTTGTTGATGAGATTCTTTTGGATAAGAAAACAGGTGGGACTCAGGTAAAATGGTCTTTTCCTAATGGCCATAAAGTGGAATTGGTTTTTAAAACCATGGATGAAGCTGTATTGAAATACATGTCCCCAGAAATCATCCTTCCTGAAGAGGGGATCGATGGCCATTTTTATACTTCTCGGGAAATCTTGCTATTTTTAACAAGAATCAAAGAATTATAAAATTAAAAAAAAGATCCCGGCAAAAACAATTTGCCGGGATAAAAAAATATATAGAAAGGGATTGGTTAGCAACATAAGAGCTTTACTCGCTGCTTTCCTTAAAAGTATAGTAACATATGATATTATTAAATTCAATATATTTGATTGAATTTTCTGAAATTTTAAATAAATATTTTTGCTAGTTTTTTAGGATTACTTAAAATTTATAATTCCATTTCATCCAAAACATAGACCGTGGTTTGCTTTTCTGCAAAACCAATTCCATATCGGATTAACAAATCAACAAAATGTATTCCATCAACTAATTGCACCTGTCCATTTGCTAAGTTTGCTAAAGACCTGACCTGCTCTGAAAAAATTTGAGTTGTAATTACAATTCCTTTTCTCTTTTCCTCTTCCACTAAAAAAAGAATGTCCTCCATGGTTTCTCTTTCATTAATTGGTTCATGAAAGAGAGATATATATAGTTCTTCTTTTATGAGGCCATGAAGATGCAATTCTCCACGAATATCCACAGTTCCAATTGGATCTGCCCGGTTATACTGAACAGGATGAATTCCTATTTTATCAAGGAGACTTTTTGTTAACTCTAAAAAGGCGACAAAAGGCATATCTTTCACTTGATTATGCAATTGATCCATGAGTTTCTGTTTCTCTTTAACCTTGTGGTTATATAGCCATTGTTCTTGCTTCTTATTAAAATTAACGGTCATAAATTCACCTCCTTAATTTATATAATGTTTAATTCGTATGACGTATTTATTACGTTGTTTATATTTTTAATATAATACCTTTGCGAATCTGCTGTCAATAAGAATTCATAGATCATTTCAAGTTATGAGAAGTTTATGTGTTAAAATTTGATATGCTTGGAATGAATGATTGCTAAGTACAAGAACTATACTTTTTTTGAAAGGGGAATAATTATGGTAATAGGTATGGTGAAAAAAAAGCCGCTGGGGAATAAGATATGGTTCAAGGTCTTTCTTACAGTTTTAATCTTTCTTCCATCCTATACTGAAGTTGGCTTTGACCCTGCTAATACCACAGATGTAATTGCATCAGTGATGAAACATCCATTGATTATTTCAACGGAATGGTTTTTGCCGATTGCAAAATTGTTGCTGTTAGCTGTTATTATATCTTCGTTTATCTTTGCTCAAATCTCAAAAAGATTGTTACTAGGGTATTATACTTTTATATTGCTTATCGTTGGAATTTTCCAAAACATGGCATATACACATGATTATGGTTTCGTTTGGTTGATTGGAAATACCCTTATACAATTTGCGGTCTTAGGGTACTGTCTTTTTGATGTGATAAAATCCAAAACTGAAATTAAAAAGGAAAACTTAAACAAACGGCGATTATGGATTGTTGTACCAATGCTTTTGGCTTTTTTAATGCCTTATTCTATAAATAGTGAAAACTATGTATTTCCCGCTTTTAATTCAAATGTTCTTATCAATGAAGCTGGCGTAACATATTGTATGATAACTCCTGTTGTCATAGGAAATCTTTTGCTTTTTTCTAAAGGAGTAAATAAATCAACTTTGTCAGTCATTTCTTATGTTGGTTTTATCTTTGGTCTTCTTAATATGATGACTTGGTTTGGCTTACAAATAGAAAATTGGTGGATGGGTGTACTGCATTTACCGTTAATGATCCTTTCAATTTACGGCATGGTGGTTTCTAATAGAGAACAAACTTAGGCTAGCGCCTTCCCCATAAAGGCGGAGCTAGCCTAAGTTTTCTTTATTACATTAATTCACCAATTGATATTTTCCACCTTTTACTTGCAAGATGACCATACTATCCTCTTTCAATCCGTTATGGTCATTTTTACTAAAACGGAATTGACCGGTAACCCCTGTATAATTTACTTTTTCAATAGCTTCACCCAGTTTAGATGTATCTCCATTTACACTTTTTAACGCTTCAACAATCATATTTAAACCATCATAGCTATAACCAGCAAATCCGTCAGGCAATACATGATAGGAATCCTGATAATTGGAGACAAATTCCTTAATTACAGTTGTTTGCATGTCATCCGCCTTTAATTGATCAGGGATTAACAATTTGCCAGCGACCATATAGATGCCTTCCGCAGACTCGCCAGCCAGCTCCAGAAACTTTTCATTCGCACTTCCGTGGCTGCTCACGATAGGGATGGTTAACCCTAACTGCTTCACCTCTTTAACAATGGTAGAAGGAGCCGGATTTGTCCCAGCAATAATTAAAACCGTAGCCCCGCTGCTTTTAATTTTTGTTAACTGGGTGCTCATGGAAGAATCTTTTGTGCCGTACTTTTCTTCAGCGACCAGGGTTAAACCGTAATCAGCCGCATATTTCTTTAATTGTTTGCCCCAACCACTGCCATAAGTATTGCTATCATAAAGGATTCCAACGTTGGTCCACCCTTTTTCTTTTAAAAATTGATAAATTCGTTTTGTCCCATGAATATCTGTATGGGGCGTTTTATAAATGCCAGCATGAACTGGATTGGTAATTTGGTCAGCAGCAGCCATTGAAATCATGGGCAATTTCTCTTTTGAAGCATATTCAACCATACCTAAAGACGGACCGCTTCCTGAAGATCCTAACACTGCAACAACACCGTCTGTTTTATGCAATTTACGAATGGCTTTAACCGCTTCCGTATTGTCAGATTTGTCATCCTCAATAATTAATTCAATAGGTTTCCCGTTGATTCCCCCAGCCTGGTTTAACTTTTTCACCTGCATCTCTACAGCCTGCTTTTCTGGCACACCTAATGGACTATTCGGTCCAGTTAACGAGAACACTGCTCCTATTTTTATCCCGCCATCGGTCCCAGTACTCGCTTCTTTACTGCCTGTACATGCACTAAGAATCAATACAACCATAAGAAGCACAGACAATACCCCAAACTTCAACCCTTTTTTCATCCTAAGAACTCCCCCTTAAGCTATTTATTGCAAGATACTAGCTATTTTCTACAATTAACCATGTGAAACAGCCCTTCCTAAATAAGCCGATTGAATACGTGCATCTCTAGCCAGGTCTTCTGCTAATCCATGCATTTGTATTTCTCCATTGTGCAACACATAAGCCCGATCAGAAATTTTCAAAGCAGAATGGGCATTTTGTTCTACAAGGAGAATACTTGTCCCCCATTGATTACGGATTTCTTGCACCATATTTAGAATTTCCCGGACAATCAAAGGAGCCAGTCCAAGAGAAGGTTCATCTAACAACAATAATTGTGGTTTTGCTAACAATGCCCTGGCTATCGCCAGCATTTGCTGTTGTCCACCGGAAAGGGTTCCCCCTAACTGGTCAGATCTTTCTTTTAGAATGGGAAAACGTTGGTAAATTTCCTCAATTTCTTCTCTGATTTTTTTCTTTCCCGTTTTGGGTAAACGATTAGAGGCACCTAGCCATAAATTATCTTCAACAGATAAGGTAGAAAAAACTTGTCTGCGTTCAGGAACATGGGCCATCCCCATTCCTACCATTTTTTCTGCAGGAACCCGCACTAGATTTACCCCGTTAAAATAAATGCTTCCTTGCTTTCCATCATGAAGACCAGAAATACAATGCAAGAGAGTGGTTTTTCCCGCTCCATTTGCTCCTAGTAAAGAAACAATTTCCCCTTTATTCACATGCAGGTTTACTCCATGCAAAACCTCTACAGGACCATAATTAGCTTGTAAATGATCCACATGTAAAACCACAACTTGTCCCAATGCATCCTTCCCCCTTTATGCTGAATCTTCTTCTTGTCCTAAGTATGCTGCAATCACCCTGGCATCTTCCTGAATTTCCTGTGGGGTTCCTTCTGCAATTTTCGCCCCCTGATCCAACACAATGATTCGATCAGCTAAATCCATAATCATATCCATGTCATGTTCAACTAATAGGAGAGAAGTACCCATTTCCTTAAACTTACGGAAGGTGTTTGTCATCAGTGCTGTTTCAGTATGGTTTAGACCTGCCGCCGGTTCATCTAATAGAAGAAAACCAGGACCGGAACACATAGCTCTCGCAATTTCCATTAATCGTAATTGGCCATAAGAAAGCCTTTCAGCTTTCAGTAAAGCAAGATGGCCAATTCCAACTACCTCCAGCCATTCCATTGCTTGCTTTTTCATTTCTTCTTCTTCTTTTCGGGCACCGAGTAATTTAAGCCCACAGGAAAACACCCCTGATTTCGTGCGGCTATGCAACCCTGTCATTACATTTTCCAATACGGTCATATCATCAAAGGTTTGTAAATTTTGAAAGGTACGGGTAATGCCCAGACCTGCATAACGATACCCTGCCACTTTTTTCAGAAATTGGCCACGATAGGCGATTTCCCCACTGGATGGCGGGATGACACCTGATACCATATTTAATACTGTACTTTTACCTGCTCCATTAGGGCCGATTAAAGCGACAATTTCCCCTTCATTTACGTGAAAAGAAACATCTTTTACTGCCTGGACACCGCCAAAAGAACGGGATAATTCTTGAACTTCGACTAATCTCATTAGGCTCCCAACTTCCTTTCAGCAGGTAATGGTTGTTCTTGTCTTTTTGCCCATATTTTTTGCAATCTAGGAACCAGGCCTTCAGGCATGAAAATAATGCATAGAACTAGAATGGCACCGTAAACAATGGTATCTATATCCCCTTTTAACATTGGAAAATGCTCGCTTAAGATGAGCAGAACCTCGCCTATGGAATCAATGAGAATGGTTCCTAGCAACGCTCCCCATACACTGGCTGTTCCACCTACAACCACCATGGTAAGAAATTTAATAGATTCTTGGAGACCAAAGGGTTGTGGATCGATAATCCCCATATAACTGGCATAAAGCCCACCTGAGATTCCTGCGAATAAACCACTTAATACAAATGCAAGGAGTTTGTAGTTAGCCACATTAATCCCAATGGACGTGGCAGCGATTTCACTTTTATGAATGGCACGAAATGCTCTGCCGATACGAGAATGAATAATCCCCAGTGAAAATAGGAGAACCAGGGTTACCATTCCCCAAACTAAATAGTAGAAATCAATGCCCAGGTTATCAAAGAGGGGAAGTGCTGGGATTCCAACTAATCCTCCCATACCGCCAGTTACCGGTTCCCATTCTCCAAAAATAATTTGCACAATGAAACCCATAGCTAATGTAGCCATGGCCAGATAGTATCCTTGCAGGCCTGCAATCGCTCTTGCCATTAAAAAAGCAGCAATGGCAGGTATAAGTGCTGCAGCCAGTAAGGCAAGCCAGGGTGATATCTCTAATTTGGTTGTTAAGATCCCTGTTGCATAAGCTCCAATCCCCCAGAATGCAGCTTGTCCTAATGAAATTTGTCCTGCATATCCCATGACAAGGCTTAACCCGATGGTTACAATAGCATGCAACCCCATAATGATTCCTACTGATAGAAAGTAATCACTTCCGAAAAAGGGGAACAGTCCAGCCAATAGGAGATAAACTGCAAAAACTACCAGTGACTTTTTAGAGAGCAAGGGGCTCATTATAATCCCCCCTTACCCACATTGGGTTCACCAAATAATCCTGTTTGTTTGATCATGAGAACCCCAATTATAAGAAGGAAAACGATTGCATCCTTTAATCCAGAACTAATTAATCCTGCCCCAAAGGCCTCAACCAATCCAATGAGGAAACCTGCAGCAGTTACACCAATAGGGTTCTGCAACCCACCCAGAATGGCAGCAGAAAACCCTTTAATCCCTAAAATAATTCCCACATCATAGGAAGTGACATTTAAAGGGGCAACGGCAATACCAGCAATAGCACCAGATGCAGCACTCATGGCAAAGGCCAACAAAGCCATTTTATTGGGATTAATCCCCATAAGACGGGTTGCTAATAAATTAACAGAGCAAGCATACATTTTTTTGCCTAACATCGTTTTATTCATTAAAAACCAGAACACGAATAACAAAAGGAGGACTGCAAGAATGACCCACAGGCTTTGTTGAGCCATACTAATCCCGGCAAAAGATATAGGCTCATTATTAGTAAATGGAGCAAGGGAATAAGCATCTTTCCCCCAGATCATACTAGCAACTCCTCTAATTAAAATGGATAATCCTATAGTCAGAATAATCAGACTTATTTGATTAGACGTTGGCCCATATCGGACAACAAACCGTTGCAATAAGCTCCCAATTAAGGTAACCAATAAACTGCAAGAATGAAAGCAAGGCCATAAGGCATCCCTGTCCCTAATAAGGTTACTGCAATTAAGCCACCAAGCATGAGAAATTCCCCCTGGGCTAAATTAATGACCTTACTGACCTGATAGATTGTAACAAAACCAATTGCCACAATGGCATATATGCCTCCGCTAACCAACCCATTTACTAAAAACTGAAAAAAATCGGTCATCCATCTTCCCCCTTTAATTATTCAATTGTAATTAGTTTGTATCCCGTGCATCCAAAAACCGTACTGGCCTTTGGATGCAGTATACAACTTAAACCGGCTCTGGTGCCGCTTCAAAAATGCTTTCAAAAAAGCGAATTGCCCCAGAATTCAACTCCTCATAATAACGTTTAAATAACTCATTTGCTTCTTTAGCATTCCAATGCTCCGGCAATAATGATTCAGGGATATCAGGGTCAATAAATAGAAATTTACGATATTCATGAACAAGATAAGTTTTCTCTACAAAACATTCCCCATCAGTAAACCCATCTGGTCCCCTTTTAATAAATTCCTCAAGCTTCGGTTGATACTTATCAATAAATCCTTGATAAGCTTCCCGAATTTCTTGTAAGTCCCAACATTTTTCTACCAGTTGCTTCTCACCGCTCCAACCAATATGATCACAACTAAATATTTCCACAAAATCCTCAACTTCATAAGATTGGGTAATTTCTTTTACCCTTTCACCAATATTGTGGGGGCTTATCCAGTTGCTTGTAGTTAACATGCCAAATCCTAGCCAGGTTAACTCTTTGCGAAGTTGATCCCTTTTATCCCTGATTTTTTCCGGAATGTTATAACTAACCATGGTCCATCTTCCATCCCATTGTTCGGGATTTTGTTTATATATTCTGGCAGCTGCTTCATCTAATCGTTTTTTCCCTTTTTCCGTCATTGAATAATAACTTCTATTTCCAAGTTTGCGTGACTGAATCCATCCCTGTCGTAATATGCGAGATATAGCAGCACGAACAGCCTGTTCTGTTAAGCCAAACTCACCCATTATTCGAGTTAAACTCCCTACCCAAATCTCGCCACCATAATGGCGAACATATTCACCATAAATGGTAAATAACATGGATTGCGAATTCATCACATCATCTCCATTCCTATTTATCCTTTTTTTAGTCGATAAGAATTTATTAATTTTGTCTTATCGACATAAGGGCAACTAAGGCTATCGCCGTCGCCTAAAGGCTTGGCGCTAGCCAAGTTTTCTTTATCACCTTCTATCTTACAGTACTTTCCTACATTCGCTCAATAACGACAGCAATTCCCTGTCCAACGCCAATACACATGGTCGCTAAACCGTAGCGGCTTTTTCTTCTCTCCATTTCATATAGCAACGTGGTTAAAATTCGTCCACCGCTGGCACCCAGGGGGTGTCCAATGGCAATGGCCCCACCATTTACATTCACTTTTTCTTGAGGAATATCTAATTCTTTCATGGTTGCCAGTACCTGTGAAGCAAAGGCTTCATTGATTTCAAACAAATCAATATCCTTTATGGTAAGCCCTGCTCTCTGCAAGGCTTTTTTTGTTGCAGGTATTGGCCCAATCCCCATGAATAAAGGATCAACCCCCGCTACAGCAGAAGCCACAATACGAGCGCGAGGCTGTAAGCCTAAAGAAGCAGCTTTTTCCCTTTCCATCACAAGCAAAGCGGATGCCCCATCATTTAATCCAGAAGAATTTCCAGCAGTTACGGTACCCCCTTCACGAAAAGCCGGTTTTAAGCGAGATAATTGATCTAATGTGGTTTGTGGCCGTGGATGTTCATCACTGCTAAAGAGAGTGATGTTTCCTTTGGGATCTGTAAGCTCCATGGAGATTCTTTCTGGCTCAAATCTTCCATCTTTTTCTGCCTGAGCCCACTTTTGCTGGCTGGAAAAAGCAAAAGCATCCTGTTCTTCCCGGCTAATATTGAATTTTTCAGCTACGTTTTCCGCTGTCTCTCCTAAACTAATAGGAGGATAAAGAGTTTTCATCTTTTCATTTACCAATCGCCATCCCAGGGTTGTATCCTCTAGAACCCGGCTCCCCCGTTGAAAAGCGACTTCCGGCTTCATCATAACAAGAGGAGCACGGGTCATGCTTTCAGTGCCACCTGTAATATACACATCTCCATTTTCCGCCAAAATTCCATTAAAAGCGAGAATAACCGATTCCAGCCCTGAACCGCATAATCGATTGACAGTCACACCAGGTACTGTAACTGGCAAACCAGCCAATAATAAAGACATCCGGGCTACATTGCGATTATCCTCACCAGCCTGATTAGCACACCCCAAAATTACATCTTCTATTAAATCAGGGTTAATTGGATTTCGCTCTAGTAACTTTTTTATTACAAAAGCCCCTAAATCATCAGGACGTATTTCTTTTAATGATCCATTAATCTTGCCAATAGGAGTTCTTATGGCATCTACAATGACTGCTTCCCTTTTCAATCCAATCCCTCCCATTCTTTTCTTTAAAAAGCTTCTACGAGGGTAGCTAACCCTTGCCCGCCGCCAATACAAAGAGATACAATCCCATAGCGTTTTTTCCGGCGACGCAATTCCAATAGAATGGTTCCCAGTAAACGGGCACCGCTTGCTCCTAAAGGATGGCCAAGGGCAATGGCTCCTCCGTTTACATTGGTTCGTTCTACTGGCAAATTCAATTCTTTAATACAGGCTAAAGTTTGGGAAGCAAAGGCTTCATTAATTTCAAAGAGATCGATATCAGATACAGACATTCCTGTTTCATGTAAAAGCTTATGAATCGCCTCTACCGGACCAATCCCCATAATCTGGGGACTCACTCCTGCCACAGCATAGCGAACAATTCTGCCAAGAGGAGCAATCCTCTTTTCCTCCACTTTGTTCCTGCTCATTAACACCACAGAAGCAGCACCATCATTAATGCCTGAAGAATTTCCGGCTGTGACACTTCCATTGGAACGAAAGGCCGGCTTCAATCGAGAAAGGGCCTCAACCGTTATATTTGGCCGAGGGTGCTCATCGATGGCAAAAACGGTTTCTTCCCTTTTCCTTCTAAGAGTTACAGGAACAATTTCTTCGGAAAATAAACCAGATTCAATGGCCTTAAGTGCCCTCCTCTGGCTCTCTAAAGCATAGGCATCTTGTTCTTCTCTGCTTATTCCATATTTTTCAGCAACATTTTCCGCTGTATCTCCCATGGTTAAATCCCCATATAGAGAAACAGGTGCGGAGCGTGGATCTCCAAAGGACTCCATTAATACCTGAGGACCACGTTGATAAGGAGAAGAAAACTTCTCCAATATGTAAGGAGATCTGGTTAAATTCTCCACTCCTCCAGCAACCATGACTTCAGCCTGTCCACTGGCGATGGTTTGAGCTGCAAGGTTGATGGCTTCCAATCCGGAAGCACATACTCTGTTAACCGTCATCCCTGGAACGGATTCTGGAAAATCTGCTTTCAATAAACCTACACGAGCAATATTAATAAAGGGACTGGCACTAATGACATTCCCCATAATGACCCCATCCACTTCTTCGGACCCAATTCCTGCTCTTTTTACCCCTTCAGTAAGAACCAGTGCGGATAAATCATCCATAGGAACTTCAGCCAGACTTCCTCCGAGAGACCCGAAGGGGGTACGGGCTACGGAAACGACATAAACGTCATTGTTATAATCCTTATGCATATTCCCCCTCCTTTTGTGTCTCATAAGTATAAAACCCCCGTTCTGCACGTTCTCCTAACCAGCCTGCGAATACCATCTTTCGCAATAAAGGAGCAGGACGGTATCGTTCTTCTTTCATTTCCCGATAGAGTCCATTGAGTACGCTATATACTTCATCTAATCCCACTCGATCTGCCCATTGGAGAGGACCAAGAGGATAATTGGTTCCAAGTTTCATCCCCAGATCAATATCCCCGGGTTCTGCCACCCCTTCGATTAGGGTAAAAATCCCTTCATTAATAATGAGAGAAAGAATCCGCGGAAAAACTAGCCCAACTTCATCTTCTACCTTCTCTGTTTCTTTTCCTAATGTGGAAAAAAAGGTACTGGCCTGAGTAAGAATCGATGGATCTGTTTGTAAAGCAGGAGCAACTTCAATTAAATCCCGTTCTTCTAAAGGAAGGAAGGTTCCAAAACCACATACTCGCTGGGAATGGTGAGTCCAGGAAGCCACTTCTGTTGCGGTAACAGCAAGAGTGGAAACAAGAAAGGGAATACTAGCAGGCAATAATTGATCCAACTTTTGTATCAATTTTCTTTTTACATTTAAGTCTCCATTCGTCACTTCCAGAACATACTGGACATCAAATCCATCCCCCACTTCTTCCATTGATTGAACAAGGAAACCCTTTTCCTGGAGGATTCCTTTCCATGCCTCCCGTTGGGGTCCCACTCCTTCTACCAGGACTTTAATTGGTGTACTCATAAAATCCACCTCCCGTCTTTCTCCCCAGAGTGCCAGCCTGTACCATTCTCTGTTGCAATCGGCTTGGTTTAAATCGGCTTTCCTGGAAAAATCCCTGATATACTGATTGGGTAGTGGCAAAATTAACATCAATTCCTATAAGGTCCTGTAAGGCAAAAGGACCCATTTTGAACCCTCCTGCCCCAGTCATAATTCGATCAATCTGCTCCACACTGGCGATTCCATCACCAACAATTCGTAAAGCTTCATTATAATAAGGCCGGGCAACCCGATTTACGATAAAACCAGGAGAATCTTTTACCTTTACTGGTTTTTTTCCAAGTTTCGTAGCAAAATCAATGGCTTGTTCTGTCTTCTCTTGTCCTGATTGGTAACCAATAATCACCTCGATTAAAGGCATCACAGGAGCAGGATTAAAAAAGTGAAAACCAAGAATCCGCTTTGGGTGAGGCATGCCTGCTGCAATCTCTGTAATGGAAATAGAAGATGTATTACTCAAAAGAAGGGTTTCATCTGAACAAACCTGAGCTAACTCTTGAAAAATGGTCTTTTTTAAATCTAGTCGTTCCGGTACAGCCTCAATGACAACATGGCAGGAAGCTAAATCTACAATTTGTGTAATCAAGTGAAGATTAGAGAGTGTGTCCTCCTGGTTTAATTTCTGCAAACGAGTTGTAATGGATCCTTTGGCTTTATCCAATACTTCCTGGTTGGCGTCACATAAAAAAACCTGGTATCCACTTTGTAAACAGACCTGGGCAATCCCAGCCCCCATGGTGCCGGCCCCAACAATTCCCACTCTCTGGATTTCCATTCTTTTCCCTCCTTCCTTTGGCTATTGACCTGTAAAATGAGGTTTGCGTTTTTCCACAAATGCTTGCACCCCTTCCTCATGGTCCTGGGTGTTCCCGGCTATTTCCTGGGAAAAGGCTTCATATTCCAACGTTTCTTCCAAACTAATATTCAACCCTTGATACATGGTTCTTTTGATTAAGCCAATACCTCTTGTAGGCAAGGATGCCAATTTCTCTGCATACGCCATCACTTCATCTAAGAAGTTTTCTTCAGGGAACACTTGATTCACTAGACCAATGGCTTTCCCTTCCTCTGCACTAATTCGAGCACCAGTAAAAGCCAATTCCATGGCTTTCCCCAATCCAACTATGCGAGGCAAAAAGTAGCATCCCCCTGAATCAGGAACTAGTCCAATATTTACAAAAGCATTCACAAAAGAAGCCTTTTCTGAAGCAAGGCGCAAGTCGCAGGCTAAGGCCAGACTCATTCCCGCTCCTGCTGCTACCCCATTTACCGCAGCAATAACCGGCTTTTCCGTTTTTTGAATTTGTAAAATCATAGGATTATATCTTTCGCGAAGAAACTTTCCAAAATCCATATCTTCTTTCAAATCCAAAACTTCCCCTAAATCCTGCCCTGCACAAAAGGCTTTGCCTGACCCGGTAATGACCACACACCGAACATTGGAATCTTTACCTGCACTTTTTAATGCATCTGTAATTTCCCGGTTCATTTGTTCTATAAAAGCATGAAAGGTAGCTAGACGATTGAATTGAATGACTGCCACATTCCCTTTCACTTCATAATTAATAGTTTCAAACATCCTTTTCCCTCCTTTTATCTGCCTGTAAAACAGGGACGGCGTTTTTCAGCAAAGGCCCCCATCCCTTCTTTGCTATCTTCCGTGGAAAATAGTAGATAAAACGCATTTCTTTCATATTGCAATCCTTCGTCTAAAGGATGGTCAACAGCCTTTCTCGCAGATTTTTTAATTAATTGCACTGCCACCGGGGGCATATTCCCAATCTTTTTTGCCAATTTCATCGCTTCTGCAAAATAAGATTCTACTGGAACAACCTTATTAACTAATCCATATGTTTGTGCTTCCCTGGCCGTTATGGGATCACCCATTAACAACATTTCCATAGCTTTCATGAGGCCTACGTTTTTCACCAATCTCTGTGTACCACCAGCCCCTGGCATTAATCCTAACTTAACTTCTGGCTGTCCAATTAATGCGGTTTCTGAAGCGATAACCATGTCACAATTCATCATCAACTCACAGCCGCCTCCCAGGGCAAACCCGCTAACCGCTGCAATAATTGGTTTATGAATAAGAGAAATACGATCCCAAACAGAAAATTGATCTTTTAATAGCATGGAAATGGTTTCTTCATTTCTCATTTCTTCAATATCTGCACCTGCAGCAAAAGCCTTCTCGTTTCCGGTTAAAACAATGACACGAATGTTCTCATCCCGGTCCATCTTTTCCATTTCTGCAACTATGGTCTCTATGACTTTAAGGTTTAAAGCATTCAGTACCTTTGGCCGATTAATCTGCAGAATTCCCACAGAGCCTTCCTGGGAGATAAGAATAGATTGATGTTCCATGGAGACCTCCTTATTTACCCACTGGCATGGGTTTTTGCCTTTTATCAATGACACGAAGGGCTTTACCTTCACTACGGGGAATCGTATTTGGTTCATGAATTCTGAGAACGACTGAAACTCCCAGGGCATTTTTTAATTCATGGCTAATGATCCTGCATAAGGTGCTGGATTTTTCCTGATTTAGCACTCCACTTTCTTTTACATAAGCAGTGGTAACTTCTGTATGAACCTCAAAACGGTCAAGGGATCCATCCCTTTCAACGACAACCTGATAATGGGGGGCTATTTCTTGAAATCCTAATAAAACGGATTCAATTTCAGTAGGGAATACATTCACCCCACGAATAATTAACATATCATCTACCCGACCTTTAATACGGGACATGCGAAGGCTTGTCCGGCCGCAAACACATTTTTCAGGATTTAATGAAGCAATATCTCCTGTACGATAACGAATGACTGGGAAGGCCTCTTTTATTAATGAAGTGAATACAAGTTCACCTTCCTCACCATAGGGCAGCACTTCACCTGTTTTCGGGTCGATAATTTCTGCCAGGAAATGATCCTCTGCAATATGTAAGCCATTTTGGCCTTCATAACACTCAATGGACACTCCAGGCCCCATTACTTCACTTAATCCATAAATATCAATGGCTTTAATTTTTAAATAATCTTCCAATTGTAAACGCATTTCTTCTGACCAGGGTTCAGCACCAAAAATTCCATATTCTAAGGACGTTTCCCGTGGATCAAGGCCCATTTTCTCCATTTCTTCCACAATATTTAGTACATAGGATGGAGTCCCTGAGATGCCCCGGGGTTGAAAATCTTGTAGCAAGGTAATTTGGCGGGGGGTATTTCCTCCAGAGATAGGGACAGCTATCGCTCCCAGTTTTTCAATCCCATAGTGAAGGCCTAATCCACCTGTAAACAAGCCATATCCATATGCATTATGGAAGATATCCCCTGGACGTCCTCCTGCTATACAGATGGCGCGGGCAACAATATTGGACCAATTTTCAATATCATTTCGGGTATAACCAACAATGGTAGGTTTACCTTTTGTACCGGAGGAACCATGAATTCGAACCAGTTTTTCCTGTTCAACAGCAAAAAGCTTAAATGGATAATTTTCCCTGAGATCCGTCTTTTTCATAAAAGGAAAGCGTTGTAGATCCTCAAGATGTCGGAGATCTTCCGGTTTTACTCCTGCCCTATCAAATGCTTCACGATGAAAAGGAACCTTATCATACACACGTTGTAAGGTTTGGCGTAAACGGGACAGTTGTAATTTTTCCATCTCCTGGCGAGGCATCGTTTCGATTTCCATATTATAAATCATCAAGAAATCCTCCTATTGTAAAATTTATAGAATTTTCTGATATCTTGTCGTGTGCTAATACTTAAGAACGAATGCGAGCATAGGTTCCAGTAGCAATTGCTACAAGATTACCCCATTCATCAAAAACCTTTGCTTCCATAACTATAATTTTTTTCCCGCTTTTTACTATATTTGATTCTGCGGTCAATCGTTTCCCCCGGGCAGGGCTCAGGTAATGAATTTTACTTTCAACAGTGACACATTGTTGAACACCATCCACATGAGGAGCGGCACCAAACCCCATAGCAACATCGGCAAGGGTACTGGTAATTCCTCCATGGATTACACCTTCCATGGAATTCCAGTGTTCAGGACGAATTTCCATGGTTGCTACAGAGCCTTTTTCATCTTCCCGCTCAATACGAATTCCTAATAATTGATTAAAACGGTTTAGGCTTTGCTGAATCATAGTCACCTTAAACCCTCCCTACTATTCGTCGATAAAAGATTGTTTTTTACGATAGGCTAAGGCATCTAACTGGGCGACAAGTCCCTCTTCATTTTCCACAATAATGCGGTACCATCCCGTTTTTCCTCCTGCCTTCACTTCCTCAGCAGTGGCTCGTAATCGGTTTCCCAAAAATCCTGGGGCAAGAAAACCAATGTTCATGGAAAGGGCTACAGCAGTTTTTCCATAAGAATTACAGGCTATTGCGAAAACTGAATCAGCAAGGGCAAAGATCACCGCACCATGAACAGTCCCATGGGCGTTTAACATGAATTCGCTTACATCCAATTCAGCTACTGCTCGTCCATCTCCCCATTCAAGAACTTGAATACCAAGGTGTTTAGCATACTGGTCCCCTGAAAGGTGATTCCAAATTTTCTCCCTGGTTTCCTGAAGGCGATTCTTCTCCATTTACACCACTTCCGCAAAATGCATAGAAACCACTTTACCTGCAAAACCCATTAAATCTTTTCCTGCAGCTTTCCCTTCGGGAGAAGTGAGGGCTTCCTGCAATGCTTGTTTATTATCAAAATACATTTCCGCAATTAAATAAAAAGGGCTTTCCCCAGCAGGGGATCCATAGATTTTATTTACTTCTAGCTTTCTAAGTCCTGGCATTTTGCTGGCAAGAGGAGCGTGTATTTCCTGGTAATGTTGATCAAAGGATTCAATATTCTCCGGTTTTTTATAAATTGCTACTAACTTAACCATTCTGATCTTCCTCCCCAAAATATTATACAAAATTTATATGACGTTTTTTTCACGATATTTCTATAATTAGTATATTATTAATGTTGTTTTTCCGTCAATATATTTTTTATTTTCTGATAATTTTATATAAAATTTTTTATGGATGAGCAATTAAATGCAAAAAATATTCCTGCAAGAGATAGACTAACCCTATTATAGGCAGGAATATCCCAGCAGGAATATTATATTTCAATAAGGATTTAACAAAAAATAATCATTAATTGCATGCGCTATTTTTAAAACAAGCTGATCCTGAGTTTTCTCCTTCAACAACTTGGCCAAATCTTGAGGATTGCTTATGTATCCCATCTCTACAATAATAGATGGCATTTTAAGGCTTTTCATTAAAAAGTAAGGGGTTCCCTTCATTGGTTTGTTGTTAGTGCCATACAGTTCATTCAAGTGGTGTTGCATAAATTGTGCAACTGTAAAGCTGGCATGGCTGGGTTGATAAATAACCATGGGTCCCCTTACATTTGAATTTTTTGACCAATTCACATGAAGACTGATAAACAGTTTAGGCTTTAAAGTCTCTGCAATTAACTTCCTTTGATTTAAATCCCTTTTATGTCTACTTAAATGTTGAAAAAGACTATCATCACTTAGGGCATAATCATGGAGTCTGGTTATTCCCACATGATAAGATTGCTTTTGCAGAAATTTATACAATTTGGCACCGATGGCTAAATTGATATCTTTTTCAAGAATATCGCCAGTAGAAGTGCCCCCATCGATTCCACCATGGCCAACATCAATGATGATATCTACAGGTTGAGGGACGATTTGGGCCTGTACCCCTTGGGGAAAGAAAAGGAAAAAGATGAATGCACAAAAAATAAAGGGAATTTTTAATAAATGTTTCAAGAGTAATCCCATCCCTGTATTTAAAATTGGTATTAACAGTCTATATGTTGTGCAAAACCACTTATAAATATGTCTTTGTTCCCATAGGAAAAAAGCCACCGACTAAATGTCGATGGCTTTTTCATCATACCTTTTCATTTATTAAGCTTCGTTAGCAACAGGTTCGATCACAACTTGTTTGCGATCACGGCCAAGGCGTTTGAAACGAACGATACCATCAGTTAAAGCAAACAAAGTATCGTCTCCACCACGGCCTACGTTAGCGCCAGGATAAACTTTAGTACCACGTTGGCGGTATAAAATGTTACCTGCTTTTACAAATTGTCCATCAGCACGTTTAGCGCCAAGGCGTTTTGAAATGGAGTCACGACCGTTCTTGGTACTACCTACCCCTTTTTTCGATGCGAAAAACTGGAGATCCATTTTTAACATTGAGATCCACCTCCTCAATTT
Source organism: uncultured Paenibacillaceae bacterium (assembly GCA_946478845.1). Next base: position 98,015 of record CAMLDI010000001.1, on the reverse strand, counting down.
ATACTTGTTCTTTTTCAACGACTTTCACATGGGAGCCGTAATCTTTTGCAACAGATTTCAGGGAACAAACCATGGCTTCCAACAATAATTGCAGTTTATCCTGCTCCCCTTCAGGAATATCTGAAGGAATTTCACAGGATATATCGCCACTTTTCCCTAGATTCACCGGAAGAACAATATGTAAAAGTTCTTCAACGGAATTAATCATCCCGAAGGCGATACCAGATACTGCCGCACAGACAATATCCTGTCCATGTCTTGCATAATTGGCATGGCCGGTCATAGAAAAGAATCCAATGGAACCATCTTTATGCCGGATTACCCGAATATGAATCATGGAATTAAGCCTGAATGGATTCTACAACCACTTTAGTGTATGGTTGGCGATGTCCATGTTTACGGCGATTATTTTTCTTCGCTTTGTATTTAAAAACGATGATTTTTTTAGCTTTACCGTGTTTTTCAACTTTAGCGGTAACTTTCGCACCTTCTACTACAGGAGCGCCAACTTTCACTCCGTTTTCATCTTTTACAAGAAGAACGCGGTCAAAAGTAACGGTTTCGCCTTGTTCTTGAGGAAGTTTCTCGATATAGAGTTCGCTTCCTTGTTCAACTTTGTATTGTTTGCCACCAGTTTCAATAATTGCGTACATTGCTGCACCTCCTTAAAAATTATACTAAGACTCGCCGATTGCAGGTGTGGCTTAGGCCAACTTATAACCTGTTCCGTGCGGTTGTAGTCTGCCTGAGGTGTCAGACACACTAATCAACAAATATCAGAATATCACATTCACCATGAGAAATCAACCATTTCCCTTGCCAGAGGGTTTTTGATTAATCTTTTCTCTTTCCTATAAATGCAATACGATACTCATCTTCTCTTAAATGATAACGTTCCAAGAACTCCAGGGATAAATGGAATTCCTGGTGCATCCTAGAAATCAAATCACATTCCGTGCCTTTCAAGAAAGAGCTGGTCATTGGGTTAACTTCGATAATTATCCTTTCAGGTTCTGCCCCGCCCACATATTCCCTTAGTTCCCTTTCCAAATTGGCAACCATGGTTTCAAAAGAAAGAATTCTCCCCTGGCCTTGGCAACAAGGGCATTCCCTTGTCAGGGAATGCTGCAGATTTTCCCGCACACGTTTTCTAGTCATTTCCAATAAACCAAGGCGGGTAAACCCTAAAATGCGGGTCCTTATCCGATCTTTAAGAATTGCTCTTTCCAGAGTCTCTTTGATGTCCTGACGGGATTCTTCCTTATCAATATTAATAAAGTCTATAATGATCATTCCAGCAAGATCCCGTAAACGTAATTGTCTGGCGATTTCATAACAGGCTTCTTTATTGGTTTTCAAAACTGTACGTTCTAAATCATCGGTCCCTGTATACTTCCCCGTATTAACATCAATGACAGTAAGGGCCTCTGTTTGGTCAATGATTAAATACCCGCCATTTTTCAGCCAAACCTTACGTTGTAATGCTTTATTGATTTCTTCTTCAATTTTGTAGTAAGAAAATATTCCTTCTTTTCTTTGATACAATTTAATTTTTTGCATTAATTCAGGCCGATATTGTTGTAGAAGAGTACGAAGAAGATAAGCGATTTCCAGATGATCAACAATTAATTCATCCACTTCATTGCTAATCAAATCCCGGGCTAATTTCGTGATTAAATCAAAATCTTCGTATAGAAGGACAGGTGGAGAAAGCTTTTGCCCCTGTACCAGGGCATTTTGCCAGCGAGTTCGCATAATGTGCAAATCAAGGGCTAATTCTTTTGCTTCAACTCCATTTGCCTGGGTGCGTATAATCACACCCTCATGATTAGATAAAACGGTCTTTGCAATTTCTGTTAACCTTTCTCTTTCTGCTCCATCCTTAATGCGCCGTGAAACTCCAAGATCATGTTCCAAGGGTAAATATACTCCATAATGGCCAGCAAGAGAGATCTGGCAAGTGACTTTTGCCCCTTTTGTCCCTGTTGCCTCTTTGATAATTTGTACAATCAATTCCTGGCCTTGTTGCACACATTGGGAAATTGCCTTCGCTCCTGGCTGGCAATCCTTGACATGCAAATAGGCATTTTTTTCATCCCCAATATCAATAAAAGCGGCTTCCATGCCAGGGAGCACATCCACCACTTTTCCTTTATAAATATTCCCGGAGCGAAATATTTGGTCTGTCCGGTCGATATATAATTCAATAGGTTCAAGATGTTCAAGGATTGCAATCCTTTTTTCTTGTTTTAACACATTGACAATCATCTGTTTCAACGGGGTTCCCCCTCTATTTCATCTAATTCCCTATTTTACCGCAAAAGTTGTTCCATTGCACAATGAGGGGTTTTTTCAAAAAAACAAGCGAGTAATTCTTTCTCTGTTATAAAATGATGTTCCTTCCCAGGTGATAGTGATAAACAAAAATATTGATAGTGTTGCCTTTTAATCATTTTTGCTGCCCCTTGTACTGTCATCCCTGCCGACACCTGGACCCTACGCAATGGGAGGCCTGTTGCTAAATGTTCCATCCCGTAATAACGGGAAAGGAGAAAACGCAGGAACTGAAAATGGAGAAAGCGATAAGCGATAATATTGCTAAATAAAAGATAAAAAGCAACAGCTAATCCGTTTGCATGAATCATTGGCTGTTTAATGCTCCAGACAATAAGCAGAATTGAACCTGCCAAACTTAAAAAGATTGACAATAATACAGATGTTCGATAAGGAAGAAAAAGGCTATATATTGTATGAAAGATTTTTCCTCCATCTAAAGGCCATATGGGAAGTAAATTAAACCCTCCCACAAGTACATTACAATACATTAAAAATGCAGCCCAGTCCTGGGGCATTAATCCATAGGCACCTAATCCTTTTGCCATCAAATAAAGAAGCAAATTTACAAAAGGGCCTGCCAGAGCCACTAGGATTTCAGATTTGGGAGTCGTGTTCCCCCATTCTTCTACCTGGACAACGCCCCCAAAGGGCAATAATTCAATCCCTCTAATGCGCCATTTAAAGTATTTAGCAGCCCAAAAATGTCCAAGTTCATGCAATAAAACCACCAGAAAAAAAACAATGACCTGGACGATTTGTCCGGTCATAATGGCCAGCAACATCACGACCCAGAATAGAGGATGAACCTGAAACACAGGCCTATTCAAACTGGACCACGCTTCTGGGATCAATAAATTTCCCATCTTTCTTTATCGCAAAGTAAACACCTTTATCTGAAGTTTCTAAAGCTTTCCCTAAAGATTGTTGCACCTCAACCCAATCATTTAATGAAACTGAGTAGTTTTCGAAGCCAGCATACCAGGATTCCAGCCCTTTGCTATGTTGGATGACAACGGTTTTTCCCATGCCTTCCTTTTCCCCGACAAAAATTACTTTACCACCATCAATGGATTTCACACTAGAGTCCTTACTTTGAATATATACCCCCTTTTCCGGGGGATCCATCACACTTACCACTCCTACTACCGGACCTTTAAGGAGGTTGTTTTTCCCTTGTTGTAATACAGGTTGTGCTTGATCCGCTAATGGACCAATTGAAGGCAATATAGCAGGAAGGGCACCGAACTTCTCTTCATACCAGTTCGCCATTGCAGAAAAATTATAAGAACGAGTAAGCACTTCATGTAACAAATCTTTGTATGGACGAATTTGTGGAAATTGGGAAGTAGAAATGAAATAGGCTCCACTTAATAAAAACAGAGAAACAAGAATACGAATAAACCAAGTGTTCCCTTTCTTTTTTCTTTCTTGTACGGGTGGATGATACCATTGCTCCTCTTCATCTAAGGTTCCATAATAACGATGTGAATCCGTGGAATCTTCTTCAGGAGTATCAAAAAAATAAGAAGAGTAGGTGTCCTCCATTTTCTTGCGCAAAAGACGAACCCGCTCTTCTCTTCTTCTTTTAATTCCATCATTATTAAAATTAGACATGGTATAATCCCCCTACCCTTTTATCTGTTAAAGAATATATGAAAGGAAGGGACAGGTTATGACCAATTATTCTATTCGAAAGTTAATTTCCTGTGGCGCATGCCAATATTTAAAACCATACCCATTATTAAAAAATTCGATATCAAAGAACTTCCCCCATAACTGATAAAGGGAAGAGTAATTCCTGTAATGGGCATCAATTGAATCGTCATCCCAATATTTTCGAAAATCTGGAAGACAAACATGCCAATTACACCTGTAACAACGTACATGCCAAACATATCCTTTGCATTCATCGCAATACGAACCATACGATAAACCAAAAAGAAGAAAATTAAAATTAATATACTGCTGCCAATGAATCCCATTTCTTCCGCAATAACTGTAAAAACAAAGTCACTCTCACCAACAGGTACCCAGCCATAGCGAGCCTGTGTTCCTTCTCCAATTCCTTTTCCAAATAGCTTACCTGACCCAACCGCAGTTAAAGACTGAAGTAAATGATAACCATCATGAGTTTCAGGTTGCAACCAGGATTCTATTCGACTCCATTGGTGTTCACGAACAATTTTAAAGAAAATATCCTTTGCAAAAAAATATAACAAAGTCAATATACCAAATAAACCCACAGTTGCCGAACCCAACATCACATAAAAACGTTTATGCAATCCCGCAACGACTAACATACTAATCAAAATTCCCATTAACACCATAGCCGTCCCTAAATCAGGTTGAATCAAAATTAATAACAATGGAATCCCGACCAACAACAATACAGGCATTAAATCCTTAAATGTTTCAATGGACTCGTCCCGTTCACTTTTATCAGAAAGGTATTTGGCAACCGACATAATCACAAACAGTTTCATTAATTCTGAAGGTTGAAAATTAACACCCTTAAAACTATACCAACTATGAGCCCCCATTTGGGCTGGGGTAAATAGTACACCAATAAGCAACACAATACCAAACCCATAAAGAGGATAGGAAAAATTACTAATGGTGTTGTAATCAAAAAGCAGTACGCCAAACAAAACAGCAAACCCCAGTCCAAAAAAGATCAATTGTCTCCATTCATCATTGGTATCTGGTGTTGCTCCTGAAATGCCAATAAAACTAAATACCGCTAAACCTAAAATCAATAGAATCATAACCCAGTCTAAACTGCGAAAATACCTTTTGTTAAAATCCATTGTGCTTCCTCCAAAATTCTGCAGGTGAAGACTAGTGTATACCAAACATTTTCTTCATTTTTTTAACGAAACCATCATTTGTTTCATACAAATTCATGAAAGGTATGGAATCCCCTAGCATGCGGCGGGCAATATTGCGATAAGCAAGGCCTGCTTTTGAATTGTGATTCATTACTAATGGTTCTTTAATTTGATTTTTTTGGTTTTTTTGATTCAAATGTTTGATTACTTCTTCATCATCTGGAACATAACCAATTGGATCTACAGATAACATTGTAACCACATCATCAACATCTAACATATCCCCATTCTTAATAAGATTAGGGCGAATTCGGTTAATGACTAAATACGTCTCTAGAATCCTTTCTTGTTCTAAAAGGCCGATGACACGGTCTGCATCTCTAATCGATGATACATCAGGAGTGGTTACAACAATCGCTTTATCTGCACCTGCAATGGCATTTCTAAAGCCATGTTCAATCCCTGCGGGGCAATCTATTAATATTATATCAAACTCTTTTTTTAATTCATTTACCAGTTCTTTCATCTGTTTTGGTTCTATGCATGATTTATCTTTTGTTTGTGCTGCTGGCAACAAATAAAGCAAGTCTTCAAAACGTTTATCTTTAAGTAACGCTTGATGAAGCTTACAGTCACCCTCAATGACATCAACCAAATGAAAAATAATGCGATTTTCTAAACCCAATACTAAATCTAAATTGCGCAATCCAATATCCGTATCTACCAAACATACCTTTTTGCCCAGTTGCGCAAGGGCTGTACCGATGTTTGCTGTCGTTGTTGTTTTGCCAACTCCACCTTTTCCTGAAGTAACAACGATTGCTTCTCCCATGAAGAATCCCCCTCTTCCGCATCTTCCTTACCAAGTAATGTGACCCAGATTAGGACGAACTTTATACAATTGATTTATCTTTTCGATGGCCATTCGGCCTTCTGTAATATAAGCAAATTCCATTCTTGTTGCAGTATCCATCCACTCATCAGGGGGGCGGCTAATAATATTAGCGATTCGAAGTTGAATAGGATCCATCTCTAAGGCTGCTATAATACATTCTTCCTTCCCATCACAACCCGCATGGGCAGAACCCCTTAAAGAACCAAAGATTAATATGTTCCCCGTGCTGGAAACAAAACCGCCGGGATTCACATCACCAAGCAACAGCAAGTCTCCATTATGTTCGAGTACTTGTCCAGAACGAACTGTACGTGTCATAATTTTGACCTGTGAAGAAAGTTTATCTATAAGAGCTTCCTGTTTAGTAATGACATCACTATCAATAGATTTAACCAGGAGGTTGCCCCGTTTCCCCAGAATCTCCATTAATTGAGCAATTTGTTCTTCAGTCATATATCGTTTCCCTAATTTAATGGAGATTGGAATGACCGGACCTGATAGAAACTGTTGAGGGTTATATTCTATTTTCTCCTCAAGTTCATCAAATAACTCCTGTAAAGAACACGTATCATCTAAATAGAAAGCGAGGCCATCTTTTGTTCCTTTAATTACGATATAACGTTTTGTAATTGTCATTGATAAGGATTTCACCTCACACCCTGATTATTTCGCCAATGGTGTGCAATTTTCCTTCAAACCTTAGACAATGTCCTCCCCATATTCTCTGTCCTTTAATATTTTCCGCATCGGAACATGTATGATCAGAGCGAAAATCCCATTAAACAATACTGTTGGTATTAATTCTCGCAGTAAAAAGTCTGACATTGACATGTTAGAAAGATTGAACAATTCATAAAAACCATAGGCTAAGGTTTCATTAATTGTCGTTAGGATAAGAATCATCGCACCAGTAAACAACATCGTCTGGTGAAAATATCTCGAAGCTACCCCTGCAATGAAGCCTATAAGTCCCATCGTTAAGGTATACACACCGATTATATCGGTATAAATAATATCATAAAGAAGGCCAAAGATTAACCCGAACACTAAACCAGTATTTCTGCCTAAATAAATACCGATAAAGACCACTCCGGCAAGTACTAAACGAGGAACGATGGTAAAAGGAAGACCCCATGCATCAGGAACAAAAACCTGAAAAATGGTCCCTTCAACCAGTAAAAAAATAAACAAGATAAAAGAAATCACACTTAAACGCAAATTCTTCACCCTTTAATAGGCAGGGAGAATCCCCCGGTTATTTTTCCTACTACATTTTTTTCTCTACAACAAAAACCTGTTCTATTTGATAGAAATTAGCCAGTGGACGAACGTAAACGGTTTGGGTTAAACCATAATCCCCATCAGTCCAACTTTCCACCTGGCCAATCATTAAACCCTGAGGCATTACTTCTCCCAATCCAGAGGTGGTCACATAAGCACCTTTTGTAAGTTTCACTTGTTTAGGAATCTTTTTCATAATTAAAAATCCCTGATCCTTTTGCATCACATATCCTTCAATAACCCCATAAATGGGTGCAGTTCCTGGAATCGATGCTGAAATATAATTGCCTGACTCTATATCCATTAACAATTCTACATTAGAAGTAAACGTGGAAACACTGCTAACCCGTCCGATTAAGTCTCCTTTTGCTGAAACCACAGCCATATTTGGCCTAATTCCATCATTGGATCCTTTGCTAATGGTAATCATATGATTCCAACGGTCAGGAGTTCGTTTAATTACGTCTGCTGTTTGTAATTTATATCCTTTTAATTTATTATCACGTATGTCCAACATGGCACGGAGACGTTCATTTTCGCTTTTAACCTGAATTAATTCTGCACTAACCTGGGCATATCGATCCAGATTTGCTTTTAAGGCTTTATTTTCATTATAAATATTATAAAAATGAGTCAATTTGGTAAGAATCTCTGTTGTTCCATGAGTTGGTTTATATAACATCCCCTGAACAGTAGACAGAGAATCCCGAATAAAAATTTCTGGCCAACTAGGAAAAGGGCGCTCCTTCATCGTAGCACCCATAATCCCAATTAGCATAATAATGCCAATTAAAATAATAATCATTTGTTTATTTTTAAAAAAAGATTTCACACCTAAACACCTACTTACCGATTCCTGTTGGAACGTGTTGTTATACCAGTTTTGGATTTAAATAAATGAAGGTTTTCCAGTGCCCGTCCTGTACCTACGGCAACACAATCTAAGGGATCTTCTGCAACAAGTACAGGCATCCCTGTTTCATTAGATAAAAGTCGATCTAAATTCCGGAGCAATGCACCTCCACCAGTCAACACAATTCCCCGATCAATAATATCGGCAGCTAACTCTGGAGGACTTTTTTCCAGGGTGATTTTCACTGCTTCAATGATGGAAGAAACGGTTTCGTGTAAAGCGCCGGCAATTTCTCTTGCAGTAATTGTTATGGTTTTCGGTAATCCGGTAATTAAATCCCGACCTCTGATATCCAAAATCTCTTCTTTTTCGGGAGGAATGGCAGAACCAATTTCCATTTTCAAAGTCTCTGCAGTCCGTTCACCAATCATTAAATTATACTTTTTCTTAATATATTGGATAATTGCCTCATCCATTTCATCTCCGGCAACCCGAATGGATTTACTGGTAACAATACCGCCAAGAGAGATAATTGCCACTTCTGTTGTCCCGCCGCCAATATCTACAACCATACTTCCTGTAGGTTCCCAAACAGGCAAGTCAGCACCAATAGCTGCTGCAAATGGTTCTTCAATGGTAAACGCTTCTCTCGCTCCGGCCAGTCTTGTTGCATCTTCTACCGCACGCTTTTCCACTGCAGTTATGCCAGAAGGAACACAAACCATTACGTTGGGTTTGCGGGAAAAATAACCCCGATTTTTCTGAGCCTGGTCAATAAAATACCGAAGCATTGTAGCTGTGGTTTCAAAATCAGCAATAACCCCGTCTTTCATAGGGCGAACAGCCACAATATTGCCTGGAGTGCGTCCAATCATACTTTTCGCTGCATTACCTACTGCTTCGATGCTGCCCGTATCTGTACGTATAGCCACAACGGAAGGTTCTCGCACTACGATTCCTTTTGCTTTCTCATAAACTAATGTATTCGCTGTACCTAAATCGATACCCATATCTCTACTAAAGCTTCCAAACATCACAATTTACTCCCTTCATAAGTAAAGCAGCACATAAGATTAAATCTTATCACTTCTTATCTGCTAAACAAAGTGACCTTTTTCTTTTAAACTATAAAAACGGCCGTCACCAATAATTAGATGATCTAACAGATCAATTCCAATAATTTTCCCTGCATCTAATAGACGGCGTGTTACTTCTATATCTTCTCTGCTTGGAGTTGGATCTCCACTGGGATGATTATGCAAACAAATTACGGAAGCACTGCTTCGCCGAATCGCTTCTTTATACACTTCACGAGGATGGACAATCGAAGAATTTAAACTGCCAATAAATACAGTTTCTTTACCTATCACCTGATTTTTCGTATTTAAATACAAACAAACAAAATGCTCTTGGGAATGGTAGCGCAAATCTTCCATCATAAGCCCAGCAACATCCTGTGGAGAGCGAATCGTAGGCCGATTGGGGATTGACGTTGATATTCGTTTTCCCAGCTCTAATCCCGCAGCAATTTGCAGTGCTTTCGCAGGTCCAATCCCTCGAATCATAACGAGTTCATCATAAGTAATAGATTTCAATCCCCTTAATTCGCCTACTTGATTTAATATTCGGCAGGCCAGGGATATGACTGATTCTTCTGAGGTTCCTGTCCGTAATAGAATGGCCAAGAGTTCTGCATTAGAGAGAGAGTCTGCCCCATGTTGAATCATTCGTTCTCTGGGTCTCTCTGAAATTGGAACATCGCGAATCATTGGATGTGAACTAGGTATATTAGATGCATTGCTCATGGGTAATCCCCCACTTTATAAAAAATTCATATGGGGTTAAATCATTTTCCAAAAACTCCCATACTAAAGCAATTGTACACCAAATTCTTCCAATAAGTCACTCGTTAATCCCAAAGGCAATCCTACTACTGAAAAATAATCACCTTCAATTCCTTTAATTAAAAGTGCACCTTTTCCTTGTATGCCATATGCGCCTGCTTTATCCAGGGGTTCACCAGTTGCCACATACCGTTGAATTTTTTCTTGATCTAATTTCTTCATTGTTACTTTGGTGCGGCAATATTCACTTTTGAGCACACCGCTTTTCCCATCAACTACACACACACCAGTGTACACATCATGAATCTTTCCTTGTAAATCCTTAAGCATTCGCACTGCATCCTCAGGATTTGAAGGCTTGCCCAGTACTTTTCCATCTAATACAACAATGGTATCAGCACCAATGACTAAAAATTCCTCGTTATGCATTTTCCCATATTCTTGTGCCACGTCTTGTGCTTTTCTTTCAGCTAATATTCGAACATAATCAGCGGGTTCAACTGCTTCATCAATGGTTTCATCTGCAGAACTGGGAAAAACAACATAATCCAATCCTATCCCTTGCAATAATTCTTTTCTTCTTGCGGAACTGGATGCTAAAACTATTGTTTTTCCAGACAAACTATTCACCTGCTTTTCTTAACTCGATTGTTTCACATAGTAAGTATTATGTACGAATTTCCAATGAAACATAATCCATTTATAAGTTTAGCAAAGTCCAACCATCAGTACAACCGAATTACGACAACATATGTTACTATATTGTGTGTAAAAATGTAGTAAACCCCCTATTTTTGTAATAAAAAAGGTCAGGAAAATTTTCCTGACCGAAATTCTTTTTCTTTACTATAAAAACGCAGCAAATTCCCTTGAAGTTGCAGCAATTGATTGTTTTTCGCAGCATTAACCCCACCTATTAATTCATTTAAGCTATTTTTAAAAGGAGTCTTCGCCTGATCATTCAAGAAATTGGATAATGCATTCTCTTGTTTTAAGAGGGATTCATGAAGTGCTGTTAGTTTTTCATTTGCAGGGCTAAGGTTTTTAGTTTGACTGAAAGCATTGCCAGCATTTGCTGTAAGCAATTTAAATAGCTCCCCCTCTGTGTTGCTCATATTGTTTAATTGAGATAAGGTATCCTCACTGGCAGAAGAAGGAACCTTCAGGGAAAGGGAGCTAGCAGGGATTTGTTTTTCTTTTATCATCACTGGAATATTATCTGAACGGTAAAATTGGGCAATAGAAAGTGCATCGTCCCGTGAAGAGGCAATTCCCACATATACAATATACTTCCCGTCTTCAAGTACAACTTCAGCTGGTTGTTGTTTGTTTTTAAATTCTGATGCTTTTTTATTGGCACTTTCCCCGGAAGAAAACACCCCGGCTTGTACCAAAAAAACATTTATTTCACTTAAAGAAATACCCTTTTCTTTAACGTTCCCCGTCACAACAGAACTCATGGCTGGTTGGGCATCCTGTCCCCCTGGCTTAAGATCAGGTTGGTTCACAAAAGTTTGTAAAAGAGCATATCCAAAAATTAAACCAACAGTAACCCCTCCTCCAATTATAGCTAACTTTTTTAAAATCTTCTTAGATTCACGAGGGGTTTCTTTATGGGGATAACGTTTAAATTCCTCAGGATCAAAAGATGGTATGGATATTTTTTCATTTTTATTATTCTTTTTCACATCCCCTGGATCTTTTGGCCGAATCGAATAGGATAATTGATGTTTCATAGGGACCCTCCCTCATTTTTTCTTTCTACTCCATTTTATGAGACAGGCTTCCTAATTATGTTTTAATACATAATTTCCCAATACCAATCCAAAATCGATTCTCCCCATAAAACAGCAACTAAACATCCTGCTGCTATAAAGGGACCAAAAGGAATCTTGCTTTTTCTTCCTCCACCTTTAAATAGAATGACAAAAGAACCGTATATGGAACCTGTCACAGTAGCGATGAGTATAGACAAAAATAAAAGAGGATAACCAAGTACCAATCCAGAAAGGGTAAATAATTTGATATCTCCTCCTCCCATCCCGCCTCTCGATACTTCCGCAATAACATAAAATATAATAAAACCCAACAACATGCCTATGAGATGTTTCCATAATTGTACTGTAGGCAAGAAAAATAAAAAGAAAAGGAAAATAAAAAAGAAAGGGAAAATAATCCGGTCAGGAATAATTTGATAAAAGATGTCTGAAACCGTAATCATCATGAACATGGAAATAAACAAGATCACATAGAGAAAGTCAAGGGACCACCCAAATTTCAGAAATGCCATTAAAAAAAGAACTCCGGTTAAGGCTTCCATAAGGGGATACACCGGAGATATTTTTTTCTGGCAGTACTTACATTTCCCCCGCCTGAGCAAAAAGGAAAGGATAGGTATTAAATCCATCGGTTTTAGTTTATTATCACATCCCGGACAATGGGATGATGGATAAAGGATAGATTCATGCATTGGCACCCTTAAACCAACCACATTGAAAAATGACCCAAATAGTAATCCAACTACAAAAATAAATCCATATTCAATCATCATTTACATTTCACTCAAATGATTTTCTACAGTTTCTTTCGTAACATAACCGCCTTTAATTAAATCTTTAATGGACATATCCAGGGTATGCATTCCAATATCCCTGCTCGTTTGCATTACGCTTTTAATTTGATGGATTTTTTCTACACGGATAAGATTGGCAATCGCCGGAGTATTCACAAGGATCTCTGTTGCTGCAATTCTCCCTCCGCCTATTTTTGGAAAAAGACGTTGGGAGATGACTCCCACTAAAACCGAAGATACTTGTAAACGAATTTCCGATTGTTGATGGCCTGGAAAAACACCAATAATCCTATCAATGGTTTGGGGGGCATCCGATGTATGCAAAGTGCCAAAAACAAGATGGCCTGTTTCTGCTGCAGTAATGGCGATTCCAATGGTTTCTAAATCCCTCATTTCTCCCACTAAAATAATATCAGGATCCTGCCGTAAAGAAGCCCTCAAGCCACTGGCAAAATCACTTGTATCAAATCCTACTTCTCTTTGATTAATAATAGAGCTATGATGTTCATGCAAAAACTCAATGGGGTCCTCCAGAGTGATAATATGCTTTTTCATGGTTCGATTAATATAATTTATCATTGAAGCAATGGTGGTTGATTTTCCGCTTCCCGTAGGGCCTGTTACAAGAATTAATCCCTGGGGTTGATGGCAGAACTGTCTAATCCGATCTGGCATGTTCAGATTTTCCAAAGTTGGTATATTAGATGGTATAACACGGGCTGCAATGCATACATTCTTCTTTCCTTTGTACACATTCACCCTAAATCTAAATAACTCCCCTAAACCATATGAAAAATCAACCTCACCTTTTTCTTCAAAATGGGGATATAAGGGTTCTGGAATTAGAATTTTTGCCATGTTTTCAGTATCTTCATGGGTTAATAATGTTTCCCCTTCTCTTACCAATTCTCCATCTACACGATAAATTGGAGGTGATCCCACCGTAATATGTAAATCAGATGCTTTGATTTCACCTGCTTTTTTCAATAAATCCAATATAATGTCCCCAGACATTTCCATCCCTCCACCTATAACGTCTATATTAAGCATTTCCCCCTTTGCTTATCATTATGACATTAAATTTTTATATTTCCATTTTATACCAATTATTCTTAATTTTAAAGCAAAAAAAAAGCCCCTATTGGGGACTTTTTAATTCTTCTACAAGTTTATATGCCACATTATAAATATCTCCAGCACCCATAGTAATAACAAGGTCGCCAGGATAGCTATTTTTCAATAAATAAGATACGATTTCATCTTTAGACGAAATGTAAACTGTATTAGGATTACTATTGGTTTTTATAAGTTCTACAAGTTTATGGGCACTAACTCCCTCAATTTCCGGATCATTTGCGGGAGAATAAATATCAGTAATAATTACCTGATCTGCATCTTTAAATGCCTTACTAAACTCATCCAGGAGAAAGAAGGTACGGGTATAACGCTGGGGTTGAAAAATGCCTATAGTCCTCCGGTTCGTTTCTCTGCTTGCTTTTAAAGTAGCTTCAATTTCTGTAGGATGATGTGCATAATCATCCACTACCAGGATATCATTTACTTCTCCAATGACTTGAAAACGGCGTTTTGCGCCTTGAAAATAAAGAATGGCATCTTTAATCTCTGGAAAAGACAATCCTGCATTCATACAAACTGCTGTGGTGGCCAGGGCATTATAAACATTGTGAATGCCTGGCACAGACAAAGTCATTGGCCCTAATAAATTCCCATCTTGATATACATCAAAGGAAATCCTGCGATCGCCAGGAACAATATTTTTCGCAGTAAAATTGGCAGGATGATGAATTCCATAAGTAATCAGGGAATCCCGATTTTCTTGCTGTTGCATAATTTCACAAACGTATTCATCATCTACACAAACAATAGATTTGCCATTTGGTTTAACCAAACCTAAAAATTTATGATAAGCATTCTTTAAGTTGGCAAAATCCCCACCATAGTTCTCAAGATGATCCGGTTCAATATTTAATACCACAGCCATTTCCGGGTGATATTCTAAAAAGGATCCATCACTTTCATCCGCTTCAGCTACAACATAATCCCCTTTTCCTGCTGAAGCATTGCTGCCAATCCCCATAATCTCCCCACCGATAACATAAGTAGGGTCAATTCCACAGCGTACCATCACAAGAGAAATCATGGATGATGTGGTTGTTTTGCCATGAGCGCCAGCAACAGCGATTCCTTTTTTTCTGTTTAATATCCAGGCTAACATTTGTGAGCGATGCAATAATGTAATTCCTAATTGTTTCGCTTCCTGTAATTCAATATTATCCTTTGGGATGTCTGTGGAATAGACTACCACGTCTGCCCCTTTAATATTCTCAGCTTTATGGCCAATGAACACCTGTGCCCCTCCGGCTTCGAGTTTATTGATTAACTCTTTCCGGGCCACATCCGAACCTGTCACGGTGAACCCCATTTCCAACATGACACGAGCAACAGCACTCATGCCATAGCCACCGATTCCTATAAAATGTACATGTTTAAAATTAGCTAACTCTTGTGGGTATTGTGTTGGAGTGCCCATCTTATTCACCAACTTTCCTATACGAATTCAACCATTCATTTCTTATATCAGATATAAAATATAAAGAACCTGCTACCAAAAGCACCCCTTCTTCCTTCAATGAATCAGTACATTGTCGGAATGCTTCACGCCAGTCTGCAATAATTTGCACCTCTGCTTGCGGGCTAACCTGAATAAAGTGATTTGCCACTGCATCAGGTGATGACTTACGTGGATGTGCAACTGTTGTGATGGTTACTCTTTTGCAATAAGGGGCTAGAATCTCTATCATTTTTTCGTAGGGTTTATCCTGTAATACAGCAAAGAGAAGATCTACTTTTATTCCAGGATAATAATCCTCCAGGGTTTTCGTTAGGGCACGGACTCCCTCTTCATTATGTGCCCCATCTAAAATCACTGTTGGGGTTTCATTTATTTTTTCAAACCGGCCAGGCCATCTTGTTTTTACAAATCCCTGTCGAATATGTTCTTCCTCAATATACAATGCATAATAGCTTTTTAGTACTTGTAATGCCATTAAAGCCAGGGAAGCATTATCAATTTGATGTTCCCCCAGTAAAGAAACCTGTACATGCTGGTAAGAAGAAAAAGGGCTTGTAAAATCAAATATTTCTCTTTGAACACCTAATTCAGGCTGTTTTCTAGCGACAGTAAATTCTTTCCCTTTCCGATATACTGTTGCTTTCTTTCTTTTCGCCTCTTCTTCAATAACGGAAAGGATTGTATCCTCTTCGATCCCAGTAACCACAGGTACTCCATTTTTAATAATCCCTGCTTTTTCAGCGGCAATTTCTTGCAATGTGGTACCTAAAATATTCATGTGATCAAATCCCACATTCGTAATCACAGATACAATTGGAGTAACCACATTGGTTGAATCCAGGCGACCGCCTAATCCCGTTTCCCATATGACTATATCAGGAAAAGAAATTGTTGCAAAGTATAAAATGGCCATAATCGTAACAACTTCAAATTCGGTAGGGATGCCAATATCTTTTTGTGTAGATAACTCCTCCACAATTGGCCGAATTTTATTCATTATTTTTAATAAATCATGGGAAGGAATGGCTTCCCCAGTATAACGAATTCTTGAAGTGAAGGATTCGATATAAGGGGAAGTAAAAAGCCCTGTACTATAACCGGCCTCCCGTAAAACAGATTCAATCATTGCAGAAGTGGACCCCTTGCCATTGGTCCCCGCGATATGAATAAATTTTAATCTGTGCTCAGGATGGCCTAATCGGTCTAATAAATATTCCATCCGTTCCAGTCCTGGTTTAATCGAGAATTTATCTAATCCATTTAACCAATTTAATGCTTCATTTATATCCTTCAGCAACACGTATTGCCTCACCCTTTTAATTCATTAATTCGTGCTAAAACTTTATCCCGTTTATCCATGTAGTCTTTTTCTTTTGCCCTTTCTTCATTAACTACATGCTCCGGAGCACGAGAAACGAAATTAGCATTATTAAGTTTCTTTTGTACCCGATCCACTTCACCTTGCAAATTAGCCAATTCTTTTTCCAAACGGACTAATTCTTTTTCAATATCGATGAGCCCGGCAAGAGGCAAGTAAATTTCCGCCCCACTAACAACCGCTGAAACAGCTTTATCAGGAGCTTCAATTCCTACGTTAATTTCCAGTTTTTCTGGATTACAGAAACGTTCAATATAAGATTGGCCTGCAGCTAAATAATTAAGGATTGTTTCATTGGATGGGCGAATCATAATCTCGATTTTTTTGCTTAATGGAACATTCACTTCTGCCCGTATATTTCTTACCTGACGAATAATATCCATGAGAAGGTTCATTTGTTCTACTGCTTCTGGATTCACAAAAGAATCATCTGCCTTCGGCCAGGAAGCAACAATGAGGCTTTCCCCTTCATGGGGCAAATGTTGCCAGATTTCTTCAGAAACAAATGGCATAAATGGATGCAGTAAACGCATGGTTTGATCAAGAACATAAGCAAGAACAGAACGTGTAGTGTTCTTAGCTCCTTCATCCTGTCCATATAAAGGCAATTTAGCAACTTCAATATACCAGTCACACAGGTCATCCCAAATAAAGTTGTAAAGTACTCGGCCAACTTCTCCATATTCAAAAATATCAAGAAGACGGGTGGTTTCTTGTACTGTTTCATTTAAACGATGAAGAATCCACTTATCTGCAATCGTTAAATGATCTTTAATGTTGATTTGATCAACAGTGAAACCTTCCATATTCATTAAGGCAAAACGGGAAGCATTCCAAATTTTATTAGCGAAGTTTCGTGCCATTTCCACCCGTTCCCAACGGAATCTTAAATCATTTCCAGGGGTGCATCCTGTGGATAGCATATACCGCATGGCATCGGCTCCATACTTATCAATCACTTCCATAGGATCTACCCCATTGCCAAGGGATTTTGACATTTTTCTGCCTTCTGAATCACGAACAAGGCCAGTAATTAAAACGTATTTAAAAGGATTTTCTTCTGTGAATTCCAACGCTGTAAAAATCATGCGGGCAACCCAGAAATAAATAATATCGTATCCAGTTACCAACACATCTGTAGGATAGAAATGTTTTAAATCCTCTGTTTGATCCGGCCAACCAAGGGTAGAAAATGGCCAAAGGGCAGAACTAAACCAGGTATCCAGTACATCTTGATCCTGTTTTAAATTCGTACTTTTACAAGAAGGACAGGTGTGGGCATCTTCTCGGGATACAATCATTTCCCCGCAATCTTCACAATACCAGGCTGGAATTCGATGGCCCCACCATAATTGCCGTGAGATGCACCAATCTCTAACATTCTCAATCCAGTGCAGATATATTTTTTCAAAACGGTCAGGTACAAATGTTACTCCCTGTTTCTTATGGGCATCCTCAATGGCTTGCTCAGCTAAAGGAGCCATTTTAACAAACCATTGGGTTGATAAATAAGGTTCAACAACAGCCCCACTTCGTTCGCTATGCCCAACAGAATGAATATGTTCTTCAATTTTTATGAGCAGACCCTGTTCATCTAAATCCTTAATGATATTTTTCCGACATTCAAAACGGTCCTGCCCCTGATAAATGCCCGCCTTTGCATTCATTTTTCCTGATTCATCCATAACGATAATTTGTTCCAGGTTATGGCGCAGACCAACTTCAAAGTCATTGGGGTCATGGGCAGGAGTAATTTTCACTGCACCACTTCCAAATTCTTTGTCTACATAATCATCTGCAATAATAGGAATTTCTCTATTTACTATAGGAAGAAGCACTGTCTTCCCTATTAAATGCTGATATCTTTCATCTTCTGGATGAACAGCAACAGCAGTATCGCCAAGCATGGTTTCAGGTCTTGTGGTTGCTACCTCAATAAACCCACTGCCATCCGTTAATGGATAACGCAGATGATAGAAAGCACCTTTTACTTCTTTATATTCCACTTCTATATCTGATAAGGCTGTTCTTGTAGCCGGGTCCCAGTTGATGATATATTTGCCGCGATAAATGAGGCCTTTTTCATAGAGGCGCACAAACACTTCCCGTACAGCTCGGGATAACCCCTCATCTAAAGTAAATCGCTCCCTGCTATAATCCAGGGACAAGCCCATTTTTGTCCATTGGTCACGTATAATTTGGGCATATTTTTCTTTCCATTCCCAAACAGTTTCCACAAACTTTTCACGTCCAAGGTCATAACGTGAGATTCCTTGTTCTCTTAACATGCCCTCAACTCTGGCCTGGGTCGCAATTCCCGCATGGTCCATCCCTGGCAACCATAAAGCGTCATAACCTTGCATCCGTTTAAAACGAGTCATAATATCCTGCAAGGTATTATTTAAAGCATGTCCGATATGTAAATTTCCCGTTACATTTGGGGGTGGGATTACAATAGTAAAAGGTTCTTTGTCTTGATCCCCATGAGCTTTAAAATACCCATTGTCCCTCCAAAAAGGATACCATTTTTCTTCAGCTTGTTTTGGATCATATTTTGTAGGCATTTCTTTTTTTTCCGTAGTCATAATCTCCCTCCAACCTTTTTTCATCAACCTGGCAAATTGATAAGTTCTTATCTACCTCAAATAAAAAACTCCTTTATCCTATTATTCAAAGGACGAAGGAGTTGATTTCGCGGTACCACCTTTGTTAGTCTCCTGCATGGAAGACTCACTTGGACATGATAACGGATTGAATCCGGTTTGGTTCTACTAAACAATTCAAACCAACTGCTCGAAGGCTACCTTCAATCGTAAGAATTCATACGGACTTTCCACCATCCGTCCGCTCTCTGTAATGACTTACTGATCTACTCTTCCTTTTCATAGCATTCTACTATTTTTACTTGTAACGTTATTATTCTACCCAGTTTGAATCATAATAGTCAACTATCCCTTTATTCTTCCCGGATTATTTTTCCCTTTTCAATATAAATCAAACGGCTGGCCTGTTTCGCCAATTTCATATCGTGAGTAACCATAATGATAGTTTTTCCCGCTTTATTCCAATCCTTAAAAAGATCAATAATAATATTGGCATTTTCTTCATCCACTGCACCAGTAGGTTCATCAGCTAATATATACTCGGGTTCATTTATTAAGGCTCTGGCTAACGCAACCCTTCGCTGTTCTCCCCCACTCATTTGATAAGGAAGATTTTCCACCTTATCTTCAAGGCCAACATGTAATAGCAACTCTTTTCCCCGTTCTAAATCTTTTGGGGTAAAGGTCCTGTCAAGTGTTTTAGGCAATATTACGTTTTCTAATGCATTTAATGTAGGAATCAGGCTAGGAAACTGAAAAACAAAACCGCACTTTTCAGCTCTAATTTTCGCTTTTAGTTTATCTTTTAAATGGGCGACTTCTTTCTCATCAAAATACACATTTCCTTCATTTGGACGCTCTAACAATCCTGCCAGCGCTAAAAATGTTGATTTTCCGCTTCCTGATGGACCCACAACAGAAATAAAATCTCCGGGTTGAATGGTCACATTAATTTCAAATAGTGCCTGAATTTTCTTTTCATGTCCAATTCGATAGGTTTTTGTAACATTTTCTAAACGGATCACTAGTATTCACCTTCCCGAATGGCTTCATATGGCTGCAGTTTTAATGTAGAACGAACAGGGAAATAGGCAGCAACCACAGCAATGATTGTTGTAAAGGCTGTGGCAACACTTCCGATTAATAGTCCAGTAGGCCAGTCTGGGAAAAGCATAGGCAATTGCAGCAATTGGAAAATCAACGTTTTATTATCATATAAAGCGGCACCGCCAAGAAGTGAACCAATGGCTGCACCGATAAAAGATGCTAAACCTGCTTCCATAAGAAGTATTCTAAAGGTTACACCTCTAGATGCTCCCATTGCACGTAACATGCCAATTTCTTTTTTTCTTTCGCTAATAAGAGCTGTAAACATAGTAGCCACCTGCAGGGCGCTCATCACGATTACAAGTCCAATCATGATATAACTTAGTGCTTTTACAGGCAATACTTGTTTTTCAACGGTTTCTTTTAACCCTGAACCTACTACCACATCTACATCAAGGTTCATTCGTTCAATCTGCCGTTTAACAAACTCTTGCATCCCCGGTTGGGTTTTCACTAAGATCATGGAAACGCTATTTTCAGGGAAATATTTATTTCCTGCATTTACTTCTTTCGCTGCATCGATATGAATAAAAATAGTTTTATCTGTACCCATTCCTGTTGGGAATAGAGGAATTCTCATAACAAATTCTTTCTCAAACATAACAGTGGTTTCTTCCATAGCCGGGTTATCCATGGCATAAAGATAATTTGCTCCGCCAGCATCTGCTCCAGCAATATAATCATATTTGCCAAACTCTTTATCCATTGCAAGCCAACTCTTAATTGTAAAATCTGTTTTCGGATCAAAAGCAACTACAGGGAAATTCCCTTCAACCTGGCAACATACAAGAGGGAGTGTTTCCATATAAATTTGCGGTGAAGCTTGTTTAACTTCACTGATGGTTTTTATTTTATCTAAGATATCTGCAGGCATATAAAATTTTGTTGCTGTTCCCGAAACAATCATATCCCCTGCCTGTCCTCCATATCCTTTAGGCACAATCATTAAATCTGCACCAAGACGGTTAGAACTGGCGTCAATGCTTCTTTCCATAGAAAAAACGAAAAAATAACTAGTAAATAAAATAAATGCAGTAATCGCAGCACTGCCTGCAAGCATGACCGTCCTGGACATTTTTCGTTTTAAGTTACGTCTTGCCACTGTGGATAAATTTTTCATCTCTTCACCCCAAATCCTGTCTAATCTCCTGGTTGTTGTAGTAAAGATTAATCCCGTTTCGTAATAATTCTAATCGTTGTGATCACTAAGGCAGAGATTACAATAATCCAAATAATATAATAAAAAATTCGTACCGGATTATCTAACATACGTATCACCACACTATATTAATTAGTAACATCGTTATTATACCCATAATCTCGATAAAGCGTAAAGGCAACAAAAAACTTGGTAAGTAATTCCAGAGCGCTTAAAGAAAAAAGGCCAGTGGCGAATAGCCACCAGCCCTTTTATCAAAGAAATTATTTAATTTCTTTCATTGCTGCGAGAACAGATTTAATTTGGTCATCTGTCCAATTGTTTTGTGTAGCAACGGCTTGCATTGTAACGCCACCGTTTTTCAATATGTTAGTAACATATTCATCGCCTTTAGTTTGAGCTACATTAGCAAGGGTTGGTCCCAAACCGCCTTTGTAGTTTTGGCCATGACAGAGTGCACAGCTTTGACCCATAAGCACTTTTCCTGCTTCAGCACTAACGCCAGCTGGTTCGGCCGCGGTTGTTTTGGTTTCATCAATCCCTTTAGCAGTCAATGCATAGAATACAGCCCAGCATGCTAGTGCAGCATACACAATAATCAGAAAGCGAGGAACTTTACCATGACCTTGTTTCATGCCATTGACTTCTTCAATGTGATTTTCTTGATTAGACATAGCGTATCTTCGCCTCCTTTTTATTTGTTAAATGCTGCTGCTTGTGCATTAGTAGCTGGTTTTAAGCTCATCAAGTAAGCAACAAGGTTATTAAGGTCATCTTCAGAAAGATAATCGTATTTAGGCATAATAGAGCCAGGAACTAATTGTTGTGGATTTTTCAAGTGTTGATAGTTCCATTGTGCGTTAGTACGAGAACCTACCCACATAAGGTCTGGACCGGTACGGTTAGAACCGAATAAATGTGGTTTATCATATACATAATCCCCAGGAACCGTTACTGGTCCAAGGTTCATAGCAACGTCAGCTTTAACTGGACGAACATATTGAGTATGGCAAGTATTACAACCATTTGCAATATAAACCAAACGGCCTTTAGCTTCAGCAGAATCTGGAGCATAATTTCTCGCTTCAGCATTGGCGGTAGGTGTTGTCATGTCTGGATCGAAAAATGGGAGAATCAATGTTGCAAATGCACCCATCATGAACAAGACAATGGCAGCAATATATATTGCCAAAGCACTTCTTTCTACCATTTATAATTCCCTCCCCGTGTGTTTATTTCAGGGTGAATATCCTGATATGGATTAAGCGGCTGCATTTTCTTCTGTAGAAATTTTAGTTCCGCTCTTAACTGTTTTCCAAATGTTATAAGCAAAGAAGCATTGACCAAGAATCATTAATGTACCGCCAACGGCACGGAATACTACAAGGGTACGTACTGTTTCAACAGTTTCCATAAATGGAGTTCCGTCCATCCAAGCGAAACCTTGAATTACCCCAGCAATCCAAAGAGTAAATGCGAACATTAAGAAACCGATTACTGACATATAGTAGTGCCAGTTCATTAAAGCTTTGCTGTAAATATTACGGCCAGTGAGGCGTGGTACTGCATAGTAAATAGTTACGAAACATACGAATGAGAATGCTGCGAAAGGCGCCATGTGAGCATGCCCTACTACCCAGTGGGAGAACTTAACTACAGCAGATACTTGCATTAAGGATTGGAAAGGTCCTTGTAAACAAGCCATCATGTAGAAAATTGAAGCAGTTACTAAGAATTTCAAGTTAACATCTTCAGCTACGCGGTGCCATACACCTTTCATAGTTCCGAATACGTTAGCAAGTACTGTCCAAACAGGGATGATTAAGAGAAGAGAAGGAATGATACCAGCCTTCATTAACCATACAGGAATCGGACCGTTTACAAGATGGTGAGGGCCGTTCCATACATAGATTGTTGCGATTGTCCAGAAACCGATTAAAGAAAGTTTATGGCTGTATAATGGTTTACCAGTGATTTTTGGCAATAAGAAGTAAATTTGACCAATACCTACAGTGGTGAACCATAAGCCAAGTACGTTATGTCCATAGAACCAGTTCATGTTGGCTTGCATTGCGCCACCAACAAGAGCAGAAGGAATGTTACCTACGATGTAAACAAGAGGTAACCAGATTAAAGAACCAGTGAAGTACCAGATAGAAGCGTATAATTGCTTTTCTTGGCGTTTTGCGATTGTCATGAATAAGTTAATAGATAAAAGAACAGCTAAAATTGCAACACCGATGTCAAGAATAAGTGGTAATTCAGCATATTCAACACCAGAAGAGTAACCTAATGCAATTACAACAACAGCTGCTGCAATTGCAAGGTTCCAGATTAAAGCAGTCAAGTTTCCTAATCTTTCACTCCAGAGCGGTGTGCGAGTAAGTTTAGGAACCATGTAGAACATTGCGCCTACCATAGCCATACATAACCATGCCAGGAGAATACCATTGGTATGAATAATGCGAATGTGAGCGTAAGTTAACGCAAAATTCAAACCGTCTGCCCCTTGAAAGTAGAGAAAATCAGGGCTGATTTGTTTCAGTGCCACAACAAGACCGGCGATCATCGAAATGATGAGCCAAAAAATGGATGAGTACCAGAAATTCTTAGCGGTACTAAATGGAGCATTGCTTAACATGTTGTGAACCTCCCCCTTTAATATAATATTTACTTTTGCTCTATACTTGTGGTCTCTCCTTCACAAGTACATCACATTCTTAGGATATATCGACAAAGTTCTCCGGTCAACCTAAAAACAATGTCGACTTTGTGACGAAAAAAACACCCAAATGGGTGTTTACTTTTGACTTTTCTTTATATGGAATGATTGCTAAATAGAGGTAATAGTCTTCACAAACCTTTCAATTGCCCCCAGTTCTTCTACTCTTTTTTGCCACTGATAGAATCCTTTTTGTTGAAACAAAGAACTTTTTCCATTTTGGAGCACTTCCCCAATGACCCTTTCTGGAAAAAGAAGATAGCAGCCTAACAATAATTTTTCCCCATGGGTTAAGGGAAAACCTTGATTATATCCTCTTAGCCACTCATGTCCCACAACAGGATCCCAATGAATATAAGGGGCATAACGGCGCAAAAAAAGTGCTAAATCTTTCACATGTGTGTCCATTGTTGCTTTTTCAAAATTTATAAAATATATTTTTTTATTCTTTCCTACGATAATATTTTTTCGATTGATTCTGCCATGGCAAATTGCCCTGCGAATCGTTCCCTCCAAATGGGTGGATTGATTAATTTCATCTAACCGATTGATTGCCAAATGGGACAAGCGCAATGCTTTTTTCCGCCCTTCTTCAATAAGGGAATTAATTCGTGTATGATTTTTTAAGCGAAAGGATTTAAATTCCTCTACCCTGTTTTCCCATTTATTTTTAACCCCATTTAATATTTCTTCTGGGATCGTTCCACTCCCTGATTTTATTTCACTTAATTTATGGAGAAGGGCCAGCTGTTTTAATACTTTTACTTCCCATTTTTTTAATTCATGAATGTCGCAGGTCTTTTCAACCCAGGGAAATAAAGCGTAATTATCCTTTCCTGCAACTATGAAATCTTCCCCATACTTTGTTTTTACATAGGGAATCATACCTGGAAAACCCGATTTCTGTAATACTAAAAACTTCTGAACTGTATCAACTATTTGTTGATGTCCAACCTCCAATTTTTTGAAAAAAAAATCTCCATGCCCTGTTTTAATGCACCAGGAATTTCGCTGGTCAACTGACTTAACAGAAAGGGGTACTAAATCATACTCAAACAATAATGGTGAAACCAATCCATGTTCCATTAGTATGACACCCTTCCTCGCAAATCCGCCCAATGGGCAAGAAATTGCAAAATGGTTTCTTGGTCCATTTGCTTTTTAAAAATTGCAGTCAGTTGCTCAGGGGTGATTTCTTTTAGATTGCTGTTGTGCAAAAGGACATAAAGTTTATTTATAGTTTCCCATGGGAAAACTGCCATTGCAAAAATAAAATCCCATTCTTTACGGGGAAGTTCACGTTCAGCTAAATATCCAGTAAGAAAAGTTTCCACTCCTTTTAAATCCCCGTCTTCCTGGCTAAAAATTTGAAACATTAAAGAAAAAGTATCTTCATGTATGGCTATAAATTGGGGCAGATGTAAACCAGTCAAATACCAGCAATCTTTATGATAAATAAATGACTCCAGAGGAATATGAGAGAAGGAGTAAATTCCCACTTGATCCAGACATCTTTCATAAAATAACTCTGACTGGTGAACTCTTTCAGCAATCAAAGGAAGATTCCTAATTAATAGACGTCCTGTTTCCGGGGCTAAATTTTTTTTTATATCCACAGGTATTTTATGAAAAAAATCATATAAATTTTGAAAACGTATCCTGGCAAGCCTACCTTTTCTTTTTACTTCCAACATTTTTTCTTCTTCTATGCCTTCAAAATAAGAATGAATGCATCCTATTATTTTTCCTAATTGGGAATAACCATCCATCCTCTTCTTTTTTTCTTCCGGCCATTTTTTATTTTCCCAAAAATCGGATACAGTAAAAAAGCCCCCTTCTTTTTCAATCCATCTTTTTCCCTCCCTGGTCACCAGGAATCTCTCAACACAACGATAGCCTTTATTTGCTGCGTATTCCCTCCACCCATGGGAAAGAGCCAGCTGTTGCTGGCTTTTGTAATGAATGAATCTTTTATTCCCTTTATCAGTCATTACTTTCCAACCCGGATTAGAGGACTCAATCCCCAAGCATTCCAGAAAATAGTTTTCTACAATTAAACCCTCCACAACCTACGTCCTCTTATTCATGGGTATATAAATAACCTGGCCTGCTAAAAAGGAGGTTCCCACCTTTTCAGTATTGGCTCTAACAATTTCATCAGGGGATAGATTGTATCTTTCAGCAATGGTATCTATGGTTTCATCCTTTTGCAATATACACATTTTTAGTCTTGTAAAATTTTCTTCAGTAGACCTTAAAAATCCGGTTAAATATAATGCCCCTTCTTTTTCAGTTTTTGTCCGCTGACTCTCTGATTCAGGCTCATTAGGACTGGTTTCTTCTTCTTCATTGGGAGAGATTTCTCTTTGTTCCACCTTATTTTCAATGGTTACTGGCTCAAGTTTCGTCCCTTTTCCTGAAATAGAAACTTTTGCGTTTTGCTCCATTGCAGGTTCAAATGGCGATTCTACTTCATTTTGCTCTATTGCTGCTTCAAATGGCGATTCTACTTCATTTTGCTCTATTGCTGCTTCAAATGGCGATTCTACTTCATTTTGCTCAAGGGTTGATTGAAAAGGAACTTCTTCCTCTTCTGGCAGCGAAAAAGGTTGTTGTAGACCTTCCTGCTCCTGTTCAAAGGGGTTGCTTTGGGATGAAATATATTGATAAGCATGGGGAATCCCTTGTGCTTCTCCTCCACTGAATTCATCCTTTTTGATTCCATTCAACGTTAATTCTGCTGTTATTGCTAATTTCCGGGAAGAAACAATATCATAATCAAAGGTATCAATAGAAGCAAAAATGTGTTGTAGATTTTCTACACGAGATCGTGCAATCTGAACATGGACAGGAATTTTATGTTCGAAAGAAACAAGAGGAGGTTCTTTCATAAAATCCGATTGGCTAATATTAAAAGGTGAAAAACGAATGGCATCAGAATAACTATTCCTCTCCATATCATCCTCTTCAAAAAATGGAGAGGCCTGTGAATCGGATTTAGCCACATACTTTCCTTTTAAAAGGAGGTAGCCAGAAATTGAAACTTCCCCTTCACCTTCTTGAATTTGAATTTGTGGAGTAAGTTCTATTTCATCAATTTCCTGAATTTCACTATCATTTTGCGAAATAAAAAAAGCATCTTGAATTGGAAATGAGATTGCCATGGATTGGTTGTCATCCATCATCATTTACAATTCCTCCCTTCCACAATTCTTTCTGTTTAAATATATAAGTCCGTTCCAATGGATATGCCTATTTTCTTAAAATTAAAGAAAAAAGAGCCACGCAGAATAACTTCCACGCAACTCTTTTATAAGTTATTTATAAGTTTTTAAGGGCCTTCAAATTGGCTTCAATAGTATAATCAATATCCTCATCGGTATGGGATAAGGACATAAACATTCCTTCAAATTGGGAAGGAGGCAAGGAAATGCCTTGTTCTAACATTTGTTTAAAGTATTGATTAAAGTGCTCAAGATTTGAAGTTTTTGCTGTTTCATAATTAATGACCTGTTGATCTGTAAAGAAAATGCCAAGCATAGACCCAACGCGATTAATATGAACAGGAACCCCTGTTTCTTGAGAATTTTTACGAATTCCTTCGGCAAGTCTGGCTGATTTCCGTTCAAGCTCTTCATATACTCCGGGTTTTCCTAATTCTTTCAAGGTATAGTAACCTGCAGTCATAGCTAGAGGATTCCCAGATAGAGTGCCTGCCTGGTATATTGGGCCATCTGGAGCGATTTGCCGCATAATCTCTTCTTTACCGCCATAAGCCCCTACAGGAAGCCCACCTCCTATGACTTTCCCCATGGTCGTTAAATCAGGAGTTACCCCAAAACGGCCCTGGCCACAATGATAATCAACCCGGAACCCGGTCATTACTTCATCAAAAATTAAAACCGTACCATATTGCAACGTAATCTCTCTAAGCCCTGCTAAGAAGCCTGGCAGAGGAGGAACTACACCCATATTGCCTGCAATGGGCTCCACAATAACTGCTGCAATTTCTTCTCCGTATTTTTCAAATACAAGGCGTACGCTTTCCAAATCATTATAAGGAACAGTAATGGTATGGGAAGCAATAGATGCCGGTACACCTGGGCTATCAGGAAGCCCCAGGGTAGCCACCCCGGAACCGGCTTTAATTAACAAACTATCCCCATGGCCGTGATAGCAGCCTTCAAATTTAAGAATTTTATCCCGTTTGGTATACCCTCTGGCCAAACGCAGAGCACTCATCGTTGCTTCTGTTCCTGAGTTAACCATACGTACTACTTCAACAGAGGGAACAATCTCGCAAACTAATTTAGCCATTTCCGTTTCAATTTCAGAAGGTGCGCCAAAGCTAGTCCCTTTTTGTACGGCAGCGGTTAAAGCTTCCTGTACAACGGGATGGCAATGGCCGAGGATTAAAGGCCCCCATGAACCTACATAATCAATATACTCATTTCCATCCACATCGTAGATTTTTGATCCCATTCCATGGTCCATAAAAACAGGATTCAATCCAACAGATTTAAAAGCCCGAACAGGACTATTAACCCCACCAGGCATATACTTTTTCGCTTCTGTAAAATCCTCAATTGAGCGTTGAAATCCTTTATGCATTAAAAATAGCCTCCATCAAAATATTAATCCAATTCCTTCAACCAACGAGCAGCATCTTTTGCAGAATAGGTAATAATTAAATCGGCTCCTGCACGTTTTAATCCTAACAGCATTTCCATGGTAATTCCTTTTTCGTCGATCCATCCATTTTGCGCTGCAGCTTTAATCATGGCATATTCCCCACTCACATTATAGGCAACGAGAGGAACATCAAAACGGTCCCTAACATCACGAATAATATCCATATAGGCCAACGCAGGTTTAACCATGAGGAAATCGGCACCTTCGGCAATATCAGAAGCTGCTTCTCTTAATGCCTCACGGCGATTGGCAGGATCCATTTGATAGGTTTTCCGATCCCCAAATGAAGGAGCAGAATTCGCTGCATCTCTAAATGGCCCATAAAACTTGGATGCATATTTCACAGCATAAGACATTATAGGGAGATGCTCAAAACCAGCTTCATCTAATCCGGCACGAATGGCGGCCACAAAACCATCCATCATATTGGAAGGGGCAATAATATCAGCGCCTGCCTGAGCCTGTGAAACAGCGGTTTTAACCAATAGTTCAAGACTTGGATCATTTAAAACATCTCCATGGGCAATTAAGCCACAATGGCCGTGATCTGTAAATTCACACAAGCATGTATCTGCAACTACAAGCAGTTGGGGTGCCCATTCTTTAATTTTACGAATCGCCAGTTGCACAATTCCTTCTGATGCATAGGCTTCAGAACCAATAGGATCTTTATGCTCCGGAATCCCAAATACAATCACAGATTGGATTCCTAATTGTACCACTTCATCAATTTCCTCTTTTAAATAATCTAAAGAAAGGTTATATACCCCTGGCATTGAAGAAACCTCTTCCTTCACCCCAGACCCTTCTACGACAAATAAAGGATAAATAAAATCTTCTACATGTAAATGTGTTTCCCTAACTAAGTTTCTCATCCCTGCGGATGAACGTAATCGACGATGGCGATGAAAAGTCCCATTCATCACTTTCTTCCTCCTTCTCCAAGCTGTTCTAGGCCTGCCCTTGCAAGTTCTTGTATTAAACCAGGAATACTAAACTCTTTTGCAACGATATCAACCTTAAGCCCTAATTGATAAGCTGTCTGAGCAGTAATAGGGCCAATAACTGCAATTGTTACAGAATCCAAAAGTTCCTTCCAATTTAATCCATCCAATAATGCTAGAAAATTCCGGACGGTAGAGGAACTGGTAAACGTAACAATATGTATATCGCCATTTTCCAATAAACGGCGTATATCTTCTCTAAAAGAATCATCAGGCATTGTTTCATAGGCAACAATATCGTCTACAATCAAACCTGACTTTTTCAACTTATTAGCAAGGTTTTTCTTGGCTATATTCGCCTGGGGAATTAAAACTTTTTGCCCTGCCGTTATTTCCCCCTTTAATGATTCAAGTAAATCATCAGCCGTAAATTTAGCAGGAATATGTGCCACTTCTATGTTCTCTTTATGTAATGCAGCGGCGGTTTGAGTCCCCACCGCCGCAACCTTTCCCTTTATTTGGTTTATTGCCTGAATCCCGATTTCTTTTCCCCGTTGCAAAAAGAAACGAATTCCATTGACGCTAGTGAAAATTATCCAATCATACGAAGATAGATTCTGCAACGCTCGATCCATTTCCTGTAAATCATCAGGTAAAACTGTTTTAATAACAGGACAGGGAATTGCCTCTCCCCCAAGTTCTTTAATGCGTTCAATAAACCCTTGAGCCTGATCTACAGATCGGGTAACAAGAATCCGTTTCCCCATTAAAGGCTGACTCTGTGTCATTGCCCGTTAGCCTCCTGAAACTCTTTCAATATTTCCGCAGCGCCTTTTGCCTTTAACTCTTCTGCAAGAGATTGCCCTACTTGTTCAGGATTAGAACCAGACAGTTCATTTTTAAGTATCCTATCTCCTTTAGGATCAGCTACAAGACCCATTAACTTCACTTGTTTATCATCAGAGACAAGGGCATGGGCACCTATGGGAACCTGGCATCCCCCTTCAAGGGTTCGTAAGAAAGCACGTTCTGCAGTCACTGCCAATTCTGTATCAGGGTCATGAATGTTAGCTAATAAGGCACGCACTTCCGCATCATCAGCACGACATTCAATGCCAAGAGCCCCCTGGCCTACTGCAGGAAGACTCAGATTTACAGGCAAATACTGGGTGATTTCACCTTTCCAATCCATGCGAAGAAGACCAGCCGCAGCAAGGATAATGGCATCAAATTCCCCATCCTGGACACGTCGAAGCCGGGTATCAATATTCCCGCGGAGAGGTTCAATTTTTAAATCGTTGCGAAAAGCGCGAAGCTGGGCTTCTCTGCGTAAACTGCTTGTACCTACTACAGCACCTTCTGGCAATTGTTCTAAAGTTAAACCATTTCGGCTAATTAAAACATCCCTTGCATCTACCCGCTTTGGAATGGCACCAATCATCAACCCATCTTGAAGAACGGCAGGCATATCCTTCATACTATGTACAGCGATATCAATTTCTTTATCAATGAGAGCCTGTTCAATTTCTTTTACAAATAATCCTTTTCCGCCTACCTTGGATAAGGTTACGTCAAGAATACGGTCACCCTTTGTAACAATTTTTTTTATTTCAAATTCATAGGGAAGACCAAAAGATTTTAAACGATTAATGACCCAATTCGTCTGAGTCAAGGCAAGTTTGCTTTGTCTAGATCCAACAATTATTTTTCTCATGTTAACGTTCCTTTTCTTTAGTTTAATTATTATTAATGGGGGGCTAACCATTGATGGAAAGATGATACTGAACCTGACAACAAATAATTAATTAAAACAAGCATAAAAGCTCCGATGTTCCAAAGGGCCAATTTTCGCCCATACCAACCAAAGGTTACTCTCTGGTATAAATACAGAGAATAAGCTGTCAATACCACAAAGGACATGAGCACTTTAGGATCTACCCAATAGTTTGAGGTCACTTTTATATTTGCCCATATTACCCCCAGGATAATGGACATTAATAATAAGGGAACCCCTACCATATTCAGTCGGTAAGAATATAAATCCAGTAGCCCCAACCCGGGAAGCCGTTGTAATAGATTATTCCATACTTTCTTTTTTAACATTCGATTTTGAATGATATACATCACTGAAAAGATAAAGGACAGGGAAAATGCTCCATATCCAAAAAAAGCAATGCTAATATGTATAAAGAGCAAATCAGAAGTAAGCCGTTCTGAAATAATCGGAGGGGCTTCTTGATTTGCAAAGAAATTAACCGCCAAAATGGAAAAACCAATTATGTTTGTAAAAAAAACAAAAATATCGATGCGAAAAAAATAATTAATGATCAACGATAGTGTAACCAATATCCACGAATAAAAAAACAATGTTTCAAAAAGAGTAAGCACAGGAAAATAGGATTTAATAACCATACTTGATATAAAAAAGACAGATTGAAGTATCCATACAATAGCAAGCAGCCAGAAGGCTATTCGATTCACCTTCCGGCTGCTATTAAGAAAGTCTGCAAAATAAAGCAAAATGCTTATGGCATAAATATAAATAATGGCATCATAAATAAATCCTTCCTGAAACAAAGACATTACTCCTCTCCTCAGGAGCGAACAGGAACTTCCTGCCCAGTCACACGCCGGCGCCTAATAGGAATATACGCTTTTTCTACTTCCTCCTGGTAAGGCGTCGCTTCTTCCAACTGATCTTCAAGAGCAAACATTTGGATAAACATTTTCAGTGCTTCATCTGAACGTTGTTGTCCTGCCATCTCTTTCACACGGACAATTGGATCATGAAGGATTTGGTTAATTAGACTCTTCGTCTGTTTATTAATCATTCTTATTTCTTTTTCTGTTAAATCAGGGCATTTATTTTGAATGTTTCTCACAGCTTCTTCTTGATGGTGTAACAGTTTTTCGCGAAGAGCAGAAATTAAAGGCACCACACCTAAAGTGGAAAGCCAGTTTTTAAAAGCAACCATTTCATCGTCAATCATGATTTCGATTTTTTCTGCTTCTTTTAACCGTTCTTGAAGGTTTGCTTCTACAATCCCCTCAAGATCATCGATATCATATAAAAAGACGCCTTCTATGTCATTAATTACAGGGTCCAGGTCTCTAGGAACAGCAATATCGATTAAAAAGAGAGGGCGATTTCGACGAAGTTTCATCATCTCTTGCACCATTTCTTTTGTTAAGACATACCCTGTTGAACCAGTTGAGCTAATCACAATATCCGTTTGAATTAACGCTTGATTCAAGTTTTCCATAGGAAAGGCAATGCCAGAGAACTTTTCTGCTAATTGGACAGCTCTTTCAAAGGTTCTATTAACCACAATAACCTGTGACACTCCATTTGCATAAAGGTGTTTTGCAGTTAACTCACTCATTTTACCGGCGCCAAGGATGAGCACTTTTTTATCGGTAAAATAGCCGAAAACCTTTTTCCCTAATTCAATGGCTGCATAACTGGTAGATACTGCATTTTTATTAATATCTGTTTCAGATTGGGCTCTCTTTGCCAGGGTAATGGCCTGTCTAAAGAGAGTATTAAACACAGTCCCAGTTGACCCAGTTTCTAAAGACAATTCATAAGCATCTTTTATTTGGCCAAGAATTTGAGTTTCACCTAACACCATGGAATCTAGGCCACATACAACCTTAAATAAATGGCGTACAGCGGCATCATTCTCTTTTATATAAATGTGATTAATAAAACGTTCCCGATCCACGTTAAACCATTGGGATAAGAAATCTTTAATAAAATGGCGCCCGGTATGCAACTGGTCTACCACTGCGTAGATTTCCGTCCGATTACAAGTACCAAGAATCACACATTCCAAAATACTGCGCGTATTCTGCAAGGTTTGAAGAGCCATCGGCTTATCCTGTACTGCAAAGGCGAATTGTTCACGCAACTCAACCGGTGCTGTTTTATAATTTAACCCTATCGTTAGAATGTGCATAGTTGGACACCCCATCCTACGTTAAAAGTTCCTTTTTTTATTCTACCCATTTTACATAAAACATAGTTCAAAAACTAATGGGAGATGTCATATGAAATCATTATACCACGCATTTTGTAATGTTTTGATGAAAAATGTGAAGGAATTTTGAAGTTACCCACATAGTATATCACTTTGATAGGGAGAACAAAATCTCTTATTCTACGTGTGTTCTAGGTTTTAACTGTTTTAGAAAGGGACTCTCCCTTGATTTTCTTGAATTATTCACCGCCATTTCATGAAAATATAGCTGGCTATGGATATGGGATTCCCCATCCTTGGGATGTTTACGCACATAAGTCCCATCGGATTTCAAACAACGGGCCTTGACATTATCTTTTAAATAGATGGTTAAAATATTTTTTAATCTATTTTTTAAGTAATCCCTTTCCACAGGGAAAAGGATTTCTACCCGCCTGTCCATATTTCGGGTCATCCAATCGGCGCTGGATAAAAAGACCTTTTCATCCCCGCCATTTTGGAAATAAAAAATGCGGCTATGTTCAAGAAAACGATCCACAATACTTATTACTGATATATTTTCACTCACTTTTGGAATACCTGGTCTTAAACAACAAATCCCCCGAATAATTAAATCAATTTTCACTCCTGCACTGGATGCTTTAAACAGGGTTTGAATTAACTTTTTATCTGTAAGGGAATTCATTTTCACAATGATATGGCCTGGTTTTTCTGGAGTGCTCTGTACAATTTCATTTTCAATAAGCTCAATAAATTGATCTCTTAACCCACTTGGAGCTGCAGATATTTTTTTCCATTTTGGCGTTTTAGAATAGCCTGATAAATGGTTAAAAATATAGGAAGCATCAATCCCAAACATTTCATCGGAAGTAAACATGCCAATATCCGTATATAGTCTAGCTGTTGAATCATTATAATTCCCCGTTCCTAGATGGACATAGCGTATAAGTTTTCCTTTTTCTCTGCGAACCACGAGCGTAATTTTACAATGAGTCTTTAATCCTACAAGGCCATAGATTACATGGCAACCTGCTTTTTCCAACTTTTTGGCCCAAACAATATTGTTTTCTTCATCAAAGCGGGCTTTTAATTCTACAAGTACAGTTACTTGCTTCCCATTTTCTGCTGCACGAGCCAATGCATTAACAATAGGAGAATCCCCACTCACCCGATATAAGGTTTGCTTAATAGCTAGCACTTCCGGATCCTCAGCGGCCTGTTTCACAAAATGTATAACAGGGTCAAAAGATTCATAAGGATGATGCACTAAGATATCCTTGCCAGAAATAGCTTCAAAAATAGTGTTTTCACCCATAAAATCAACTGGAGGTTGAGGTGGAAGATCCTGGTACCTTAATTCATCAAAGCCTGATAACTGTGTAAATTTAAGAAAAAAAGCTAAATCCAACGGGCCATCCACTGCATACACATCTTTATTTTCAATTTCTAGAGATTCCAACAAAATAGACCGTGTATATTCCTCCATATCCTTATTGATTTCCAAACGAATCGCAGAGCCCCATTTCCGTTTCTTTAATTCCTTCTCAATTTCTTCCAGGAGGTCTTCCGCCCCCTCTTCATCTAAATTAATATCCGAACTTCTAGTAATACGGAAAGGTTGAACGGATAAAATGCGATTTCCTTTAAATAAGAAATCTACATAATTACATATAACATCTTCGAGAAGAATAAAGCCTATTTTCCCCTCTTCAAGAGGAAGTTGTATAAAACGTGGCAATACAGAAGGGACTTGTACCACTGCAAAAAGAATCTCACTCTTATTATCCTTGATGGTTTCCAATAACACTGCAAGATTAACACTTTTGTTTAATAAAAGGGGAAATGGGCGACCTGCATCCACTGCCATTGGTGTTAATACAGGATAAATCTGATCATAAAAATAACGATGAACATATTTAGCCTGGGCTGGAGTGAGATCTTTTGATTTTAAAAAAAAGATATGGTTTTCTTTTAAAATAGGCACAATTTGATTATTTAATATATCATATTGTTTTTCTACCATAATATGCGCTACTTCTGAAATTGCATTCAATTGTTGTAGAGGTGTCATTCCTGCTTTATTTTCCGGAGTATTAATTCCGTGTTTATCCTGGTCTTTCAAGTTTGCTATCCTTACCATAATAAATTCATCTAAATTGGAACTGCATATAGATATAAACTTCAACCGCTCAAAGACAGGGGTTTTCTGGTCTTCTGCTTCTTCCAGTACTCTTTTATTAAAAGCCAACCAACTTAATTCCCGGTTAATATAATAATCCGTACAATCATAATCAATAATGTTGTTTTTATCTTCCATAATTTTCCCTCAACTTCTGTTAAGTTATGCAGTAACCCATTGCAACTCCATTGAAGCACCATATAGTTTTTTGAATTTTTTTCCTGTTTCCTCAGCCAACTTTAATTCTAAGGGACATCTCCCTTTGCCATAACAGGTAAAGAGGAGGGACTCCCCATTAAAAGATAAATGGATGTTAGATACTGCTCCGCTTTCAGAGCGATCTAAAAAACGGGCGATTAATAATACAACGCCTAGTTTTTCAACTATTTCAATATCATTTTCTGTTAGTAAAGATTCAAAAGGGGCAAGTAAAGCTCTCATCTTTTTAGGCCCTGTATATGAAGCAATGAGCGCTGTTACTAAGCGCTCTCGATGAGTTAACCCTGGAAGAAGAACATGAACCATTAAATAAAATGTATGGTTTTCTGATTCATAAAAATTTATGGAACGTCCTGCATTATGAAGAAGGGAGGCAATGCGCAAGAGATTTTTTTCATGATTACCATAGGAAAGAAATGCAAGACTTTTCAATTGATCAAAAATTTGTGAGGTTAGAAAGGAGACCTGTCGTGAATGTTCTTCATTAATCCGATACATATTCATAAATCGTTGCACTCCATAACCAATTACATCGTGGCTTACTTTCCCCTGAATAACACCATCCCTTAATCCCTTGTTACTGATTATTAATCTTTTTGCACCAATTTTATCCATTAAGGCACGAATAACCATAATACCTGCAATAATAATATCTGCCCGATTACGGGACATCCCCTCAATACTCTTCCTTTTCTCTGCATTCATCTTAATGAGTTGCTGAAAAACCATATCAATTTCATCCCGGGGAATTTCATAATAATGTAAACTGGGTAAAGGATAACCTGTTAGCTTTTGATGGATTTTTCCTAATGTCCGAGCTGTTCCGCCAATGCCAATTAAGGAAAGGTTTTCATCCTTAAACCAATCATGGACAGAAAACTGTTGGGATAGATACCCTTGCAAATTCATGATTTCTTGTTTAGAGGGGGTTTCAGAAAGCAGGAAATCCCGGGTCAATGTCACAGCTCCAAAAGGAAAACTATGGCTTTGGACCAGATCTCGATTTTCAATTCTGACAACCTCTGAACTTCCTCCCCCAATATCAACGGAAAACCCATTTTGTATGGTCATAAAATTAACTACAGCAAGATATCCATAATAAGCTTCCTCTTCACCACTTAATACACG
This sequence comes from uncultured Paenibacillaceae bacterium, assembly GCA_946478845.1. Next base: position 60,701 of record CAMLDI010000001.1, on the reverse strand, counting down.
AATACTAAAACCAGTTTCTTGATGGATTTTATTAAGAAAATCCATCTGATTTTTGGCTTTACGCACCGCTGCAGTGGCAATGCCTAACACTTTGCCAACTCCACGGGCTTGACATAACTGTTTAAATTGCTTTAATACTTCAAGTGTCAGATGTATTCCATCCTGGCTAATAAAATGATGAGAGTCCATATATGAACTAAGACGAACAACACTTTTCAATTGGTCTACTTCATAAATCACACCATGTACATCTTCATAATAAATAACCAATCGAACTGAATTGGATCCTATATCTATTACAGCACTATAATTGTCCACTGTTCACCAACCCCTCATTCATTTTAAATATAAAATATGAAATTAATGTAAATGTTTTGCAATAAATTTGTAAAAGAAACATATGAAAAAAAGCGGGTTTCCCCGCTTTAACAAATTCTAAATTTTATTTAAAATTTCCTTCCATGCATCTTCTTTTCCCTGTCCTGTTTCAGAAGAAAAAAGAACTAAAGAATCCCCAGGGGACATTTTTAATGTTTCCTGCACAATTTTCAAGTTCTTTTGCCAGCTACCACGAGGTACTTTATCTCCTTTAGTGGCAATGACAATCACAGGGATTTGATAATGCTTTAAATAGTCATACATGGCTTGATCATCCTTTGTAGGAGTATGGCGAACATCCACTAAAAGAACAACAGCCTTTAAGGGTTCCCGGGTTTGAAAGTATTCTTCCATCATTTTGCCCCATTTTTCTTTTTCCGTTTTAGAAACCTGGGCATATCCATATCCCGGCAAATCTACAAAGTAAAATTTCTCATTGATTAAAAAGTAGTTAATAGTTCTGGTTTTACCTGGTTTGGATGAAATACGAGCAACATTTTTACGCTGCAACATTTTATTAATAAAGGAAGATTTCCCTACATTGGATCGCCCCGCCAAAGCAATTTCTGGCAGGGCTCCTGTTGGATATTGGGCCGGTGATACGGCACTGGTTATAAAATCAACCTTATTTACTTTCATAATTTAGACACCTTTAATAATGCTACTTCGAGAACTTCATCCAAGTGTTCTACAGGTATAAATTTCAAATCATTTCGTACACTCTCAGGGATTTCTTCAATGTCTTTTTCGTTTTCTTTGGGAATAATAATGGTTTTTAATCCAGCACGATGGGCTGCAAGGGCTTTTTCCTTTAATCCTCCAATAGGAAGCACACGACCTCTTAATGTAATTTCACCTGTCATCCCTACTTCTTTGGAAACAGGTATTCCCGCCAGAGCAGATACGAGAGCAGTAGCCATTGTTATTCCTGCTGATGGACCATCTTTAGGAATGGCCCCCTCTGGGACGTGAATATGGATATCGCTTTTTTCGTAAAAATCCGGATCAATATTTAATGCTTCCGCACGGGAACGAATATAACTAAAGGCAGCCTGTGCTGATTCCTTCATTACATCCCCTAATTTTCCCGTCAGAGTTAACTTCCCTTTGCCGGGTAATATGGAAACCTCAATGGTTAAAGTATCCCCACCTGCTTCTGTCCAGGCTAATCCAGTAACAGCACCAATTTGATCCTCTACTTCGGCAATACCATAACGGAATTGTGGTTTACCTAAGAGGTCCTCTAAGGTTTTCTCCGTTACAACCACCTTTTTCTTCGAGCCTGAAACAATGATGCGGGCTGCTTTGCGACAGATTGTTTCCATCATCCGATTAAGGTTCCGCACCCCTGCTTCTCTGGTATACAGGCGGATTACCTTTAACATGGCATCTTCTTGCACCTGAAGACGGTCTCTGCCCAAACCATGTTCATCCATTTGTTTTGGAAGTAAATATTCCTGGCAAATCTTTAACTTATCAATCTCTGTATAACCAGGAATATATAACATTTCCATACGATCTAATAATGGGCGAGGAATATTGTGTACAGCATTTGCTGTAGTGATAAACATCACATTTGAAAGATCATAAGGTTCCTCAATATAATGGTCAGCAAATGTATCATTCTGATTAGGATCTAGTACTTCCAGAAGAGCCGCTGCAGGATCCCCACGAAAATCCATGGCCATCTTATCAATCTCATCTAACAAAAAGACGGGATTTATGGTTCCCGCTGTCTTCATTCCTTGAATAATACGTCCTGGCATAGCCCCTACATAGGTTTTGCGATGGCCCCTAATTTCAGCCTCATCCCGCACACCTCCAAGGGAAATACGGACAAATTTACGATTTAGAGCCCGGGCTACAGAACGTGCTAAGGATGTTTTACCTACCCCAGGAGGGCCTACTAAACAAAGAATCGGCCCCTTTAGTTTATTCACTAACTTTTGTACAGCCAGATATTCAAGCACCCGATCTTTTGCTTTTTCCAAACCATAATGATCTTCATTTAAGACTTTTTCAGCATTATGGATATCTAAATTATCATCTGTACGTTTATCCCAGGGAATTCCTAATAACCAATCAATATAAGTGCGAACAACAGTTCCTTCTGCGCTGGTTGACGGCATTTTTTCTAAACGGTCAAGTTCTCGTTCCACTTTTTCCACAATATTAGGTGGAGCGCCACTATTGTCCAGTTTTTCCCTGAGTTCTTCAATTTCTCCTGAACGGCCTTCTTTATCACCCAATTCTTTTTGGATGGCTTTCATTTGTTCTCTTAAATAATATTCTTTTTGGGTCTTTTCCATTTGTTTTTTGACCCGCTGACCAATTTTTCGTTCCAATTCAAGAACTTCCTGTTCATTTTGTAAAATGCTCAGGAGTTTTTCAATACGCCCTTTCACATCCAGGGTTTCGAGAATCTCCTGTTTATCCTTAATTTTCAAAGGAAGATGAGAAGTAATAATATCTGCAAGACGACCAGGATCTGCGATATCAGAAACAGATGCCAGTGTTTCTGGCACGACTTTCTTTGAAAGGCTAATGTATTGTTCAAAACTGGAAAGAAGGGTGCGCATGAGCGCTTCCCTTTCTACATTTACCTCAAAATCCTCTTCAATTAATTGAATATGAACCTGGAAGAATTCTTCTTCATTTGTATATTCAATAATTTGTGCACGAGAAATTCCTTCCACCAAGACTCTTATTGTTCCATTCGGCAACTTTAACATTTGCTTTACTTTAGCAACGGTACCGATTGAAAAAATATCATCCATCGTTGGTTCTTCGATATGAATTTCTTCCTGTGTCGCCAGAAGAATAAGGTTATCATCCACCATTGCTTTTTCAAGAGCTTTTATTGATTTCTCCCGTCCCACATCAAGGTGTAATACCATGCCGGGAAAAACCAGTAGGCCTCGCAATGGAAGAAGAGGGATTTGTCTATTCGTTTCCTGTGTTCCCATCTATTCAACCTCCAAGTTCCCTGTATCCTCCGATATGAATTTCTTGCCAGTTTCATTTTAACGTAACTAGACTGGCTTGTCTAATCTAAGGCGCCCATATTAAGAGAAGGAGATGGGTTTAAATCTCCTGCAAGTAAAACTCGTTGTTCTAAAGGAATCAGTTCCTCCTCCACTTCTTCTTCTCTTTTGATAAGAGCAATGTCAATGACTTCTTCAAAACGGTCGACAGGGATCACTTGTATTCCATCTAATTCATTAAAAATTTCTTGCCAATTTTCACGAGGAATAATGACTTTTTTTACTCCAGCGTATTGTGCCGCTTTTACTTTCGCAACAATTCCACCTACAGGTTTTACATGGCCACGAATACTAATTTCACCGGTCATTGCTAAATAATTATCAACAGGTTCGTTTTTAAGTGCAGAAAAAATAGCGGTTGCCATAGCAATCCCTGCTGAAGGGCCATCTACAGGTGCCCCACTGGGAAAATTTATATGGAGATCATAATCTCTTGTTTTTAAACTTTTATGGCTTAATACCGTAAGAACATTTTCCACTGAACTGCGTGCCATGGATTTCCTGCGCAATTTTCGCTGACCGCCACCCATTTCTTCTTCATCTACTATACCTGTAATCATTAAATTTCCTTTGCCTTTTTCCCCAGCTTGTGTTGCTGTGACTTCAATTTCTAAAAGAGCTCCCATATTTGGGCCATAAACAGCTAACCCGTTTACAAGTCCAACATGTGCTCCTTCCTTAACTTTTTTATCAGGACGAGGATTCTTCTGACTGCTATTAATTACCCATTCAAAATCAGAAATACGAATTTCATTTCGATTTTCCGTTAAAGCAAGGCCTGCAGCAATTTGTACCATATTTACTGCTTCCCTGCCATTGGTCGCATAACATGTTAATAACTCAATGGCACCTTCCTGGCACTTCATGCCAATTTTTTCTATAGCTTTGGATCCTATTTCAAAAATTTCATCCGGATTTAACGAACGGAAAAAAATTTCTAAACAACGGGATCGTAAAGCAGGAGGCAATTCATCAGGAGTCCGTGTTGTTGCACCAACTAAACGAAAATCAGCAGGTAAACCATTTTGAAAAATATCATGAATATGTCCGGGAATTTGCATATTTTCTTCACTATAATAAGCACTTTCTAAAAAAACTTTGCGGTCTTCCAATACCTTTAACAATTTATTCATTTGAATAGGATGCAATTCTCCAATCTCGTCAATGAATAATATACCTCCGTGTGCCTTGGTTACAGCACCAGGTTTAGGTTGAGGTATTCCAGCCTGGCCCATGGGTCCTGCTCCTTGATAAATGGGATCGTGGACAGATCCAATAAGAGGGTCAGCAATTCCTCTTTCATCAAAACGAGCAGTTGTTGCATCTAATTCAATAAAACGGGCGTCTTCTTGAAAAGGTGAGAGAGAACTTTTTTTCGCTTCCTCTAAGACAACCCTTGCAGCAGCTGTTTTCCCAACACCTGGAGGACCATAAATAATAATATGTTGAGGATTTGGACCACATAATGCAGCTCGTAGAGAACGTAATCCATCCTCCTGACCCACAATGTCCTTTAATTGACTAGGGCGAGTTTTTTCGGAGAGTGGTTCAGTTAAAGAAATAGAACGTAATTTTCTTAACTGTTCCATTTCTTTTCTAGATTCGCGATCAATTGTACTTTTACTGTTTCTTTGGCTTTTAAGTAAATTCCAGAAATATATGCCTATGATAATCGCAAAGAAAACTTGAATCAGGGTTAAAACCAATGTCCAATTCATAAGGATCCTCCTTTACAGCGAGATACGGTCACCCCCATTTGTCTAAGATTTATTATTCCCCTGTAGTAGGGATAATTAAACGAAAAAAAGGCACCGAATATCGGGGCCTTTTTCTTCCTTATTCTTTATTTAATTAAGCACTTTCAGGTTTATCAATCACTTTTTGCCCTTGATTTGTATAAAGTTCTGGATTGCTTTTTTGTCGAACTGACTCTTCAGTGATGACACACTTCACAATATCTTCTCTTGTTGGTAATTCAAACATAATATCCAACATAATGGATTCGATGATGGAACGCAATCCCCGTGCACCTGTATTCCGTTTAATGGCTTCTTTCGCAATTTCCATTAATGCACCTTCCGTAAATACAAGTTCAGCATTATCCATTTCTAACAACTTTTGATACTGTTTAACAAGTGCATTTTTAGGTTCTGTGAGAATACGGATTAACGCTGTTTCATCCAGTGGTTCTAAAGTAGTAACAACTGGAAGACGCCCGACGAATTCAGGAATTAACCCAAATTTCAATAAATCTTCAGGAAGTACTTTTTGGAGATACTCGCCTGGTTTATATTCTCTCGCTGCCTGTTGTTCTTCCTTTGTACCGAATCCAATTACTTTTTTGCCTAAACGGCGTTTAATAATTTGTTCGATTCCATCAAATGCTCCACCGACAATAAAGAGAATATTGGAGGTGTCAATTTGAATAAATTCCTGATGGGGATGCTTTCTCCCACCCTGTGGAGGAACACTGGCAACTGTGCCTTCCAGAATTTTAAGAAGGGCTTGTTGCACTCCTTCGCCGGAAACATCCCTAGTAATGGAAGGATTCTCTGATTTTCTTGCTACTTTATCGATTTCATCAATATAAATAATTCCCCGTTCTGCTTTTTCCACATCATAATCAGCAGCCTGAATTAATTTAAGAAGAATATTTTCAACATCTTCCCCAACATAACCCGCTTCCGTTAAAGAGGTGGCATCTGCAATCGCAAAAGGAACATTTAAAATCCGTGCTAATGTTTGAGCAAGCAGTGTTTTACCGCTACCTGTTGGTCCGAGCATTAAAATATTGCTTTTCGCAAGTTCTACATCATCAATTTTAGCGCCTGTGTTTATCCGTTTATAATGATTATACACAGCTACAGATAGGGATTTCTTCGCTGCATCCTGACCAATTACATAATCATCGAGAAATTTCCGAATTTCCTGGGGTTTCGGTACTTCTTTAAGGTCAATCTCCTCTTCAGTTCCTAATTCTTCCTCAACAATTTCAGTACACAACTCAATACATTCATCACAGATATAGACCCCTGGCCCTGCAACTAATTTACGGACCTGATCTTGAGATTTACCGCAAAAAGAACATTTTAACTGGCCTTTTTCATCATTAAATTTAAACATGAAGTCACCCCTCACATTTGATTATTACGCGAGATTACCTCGTCAATTAAACCATATTCCTTGGCTTCCTCAGCGTTCATAAAATTATCCCGGTCAGTATCTTGTTCAATACGTTCTAGTGGTTGACCTGTACGTTCAGCATAAATTCGGTTAATTTTTTCTTTGGTCTTCAAAATCCATTGTGCATGAATTTGAATGTCCGAAGCTTGCCCTCTTACACCACCAAGTGGTTGATGTATCATGATTTCACTATTTGGCAAGGCAAAGCGCTTTCCTTTCGCTCCAGCCATTAAGAGAAAAGAGCCCATACTAGCAGCCATTCCTGTGCAAATAGTGGAAACATCCGGTTTAATAAAATTCATTGTATCGTAGATAGCCATCCCAGCAGTTATAGATCCGCCAGGTGAATTTATGTATAGAGATATGTCTCTTTCGGAATCTTCAGCTGCGAGGAATAAAAGTTGAGCTACAACTGCGTTAGCAACTTGATCATCGATTTCGGAACCAAGCATAATGATGCGATCTTTAAGCAAACGAGAATAAATATCATATGCCCTTTCCCCACGATTTGTAGATTCAACCACATAAGGTATAACCATTACTGATTCCTCCTTCCGAATTTTTTGAAAAACAAGGCACGATTTCTCGCGCCTTGTTTTTCTAGTTATGTTATATTATTTACTGTTTTCAACAAGAAAATCAATGGTTTTGCGGATAATAAGGTCATTTTTTAATCCTTCAAATCCGTCACGGGCACCGAAAATTTGACGAATTTCATCAGCATTCCGGTTATAAAGAGCAGCAAGGTTCTCGATTTCTTGATCGATTTCCTCATCTGTAGCTTGCATATTCTCAGCTTTACCAATAGCTTCAATGGTTAATGTAGTGCGCACGCGCATTTCAGCATCGTTGCGGAATTGATCGCGCATTTTTTCTTCATCAATTCCAGAGAATTGGTAGTAAAGCTCAAGGTTTAACCCTTGCGTTTGTAAACGTTGTTCAAATTCTTGGAGCATATTAGAAATTTCATTTTCAATCATTACTTCAGGAAGATCAACAGTTGCATTTTTTGTTGCCTGTTCAATCAAAGATTCTTTTTTATAATTTTCTTCATCTTTTTTCGCTTGTTCTTCAAGTTTATTCTTGATATCTTGTTTAAGTTCTTCTAAAGTATCAAATTCACTTACATCTTTAGCAAACTCATCATCAAGAACTGGAACGGACTTACGTTTTATTTCATTCACTTTCACTTTAAATAAAGCAGGTTTGCCAGCAAGTTCCGCAGAATGATACTCCTCTGGGAAAGTTACATTAACATCTCTTTCCTCATCTTTTTCCATGCCAATCATTTGGTCTTCAAAACCTGGAATAAAGGTATTGGAACCAATTTCAAGCTGGTAGTTTTCTGCTTTCCCGCCTTCAAAAGTTTCCCCATCAACAAAACCTTCAAAATTAATGATTGCAAGGTCGCCTTTTTCAAGAGATCCCTCTTCAATTACATTAAGTTCTGCTGCACGATCTTGCATTTTATTAAGTTCTTCTTCAACTTTTTCATCAGTTACAGAGAAATCTTTTTCTTCAACAGTTAACCCTTTATAATCTCCAAGAGTTACTTCAGGTCTAACTGTAACAGTCGCTTTGAAAATTAAAGGTTGGCCTTTTTCCATTTGTTGAATGTCAACTTCAGGACGATCCACTGGATAAATGCCTGTTTCTTCTACTGCTTGAGAATAAGCTTCTGGTAAAATAATATCTAAAGCATCTTGATATAAAGATTCTACACCAAAACGTGCTTCAAATACTTTACGAGGTACTTTCCCCTTACGGAATCCAGGGATGTTCACTTTTTTAGAAACCTTTACAAAAGCCTTTTCAATGGCATTTTCTACTTGTTCCTCTTCAACTTCGATTGTTAAAACGCCCTGGTTATTTTCTAACTTTTCCCAAGTTGCCTTCATTTATGCTTTCCCCTCCTAAAAATCTATGACAATTCATAATTTCCCCAGACAATATGTACTTATTACATCTGCCATTATAACCATTTTATTATATCATAAACCCACTTGATTTCAACTGATGAAACCCGGTTACCGTATCCTTGAATCAATGATTAAAACATCATTCAAGTTTTTATAATTCCTGGATACAATGGATATGGATACTCCATATAAATTGGCAACTTCCTTTTGGCTTTGATTTAAGTGCAATAACCTGGCGGTGGCATAATGGAGCGCAGCTGCCCAACTAGATGGATTATGGACTTTAGGATGCAAAGGGAAGATTGAAAATAAATACTCCATCCATAATTGAAATGCAAAAGGCAAAAAAGAGGTATTATCTTTATCGGTCATTTCATTTATTTTTTCGATGACTTTCCATTCCTTTTCTGGAACATCATGATCCTGTAAAGGTACCTCTTCTATTTTTGTCCGATACTCATGTCCAAATTTATGTATAGCAATTTCACCCTTCTCCCCCATTTCTCTTAAAGCCCTTAAAGCAAAGGTTTTCAAAATAGGTTCGGGTCCATCCATAAGTAAGTAATTTTTCAGTGCTTTGACTGTGTTCGTGGTATGTATATGCTTTAATTGTTCAATAGAATTAAGTTGTTCTTCAAAATTTCCCCTGTGTAAGTTTTCTTCCAATAAAAGATGATAATCTGGATTCCCCTCTAATTTATGCAAAACTGATTCTTTTGTAAGATGTTGGTCCTCACCACAATCCCGAAGAAGGTCACAGGCTTCAGAAATCTCTTGAAATTGCCCCATTACATCATGAAATTCTTCTTCTTTGGTAGCTTTATGCAAAACATCACTTATAGATTCATAATCCTCCAATTGAATCAAGCATGAAAGATAATAGGGAAGCCATTCTCTACGCTTGCCAATTCTCTCCTCCCACATAAAAGAAAAAAGTTCTACGGCTTCTTCGAAACACTTTGCATCATATAAAATGAGAGCCAGTGTTAAGAGAGCAACAGGATGCCGGGGGCTAAACTGTAAAATTGGGAGCAGGTGTCCCTGGGCCTCCTCAAAACGTTTTTCCTCTTTTGCTGCAAGAGCTTTTTTTAGGAGGTTTTCAACCATATTTGGAAACAAAACGACCTTTTCATTCTGATTCCCAATCATAACATCCCCCCCTCATTCCTCATTTACTATTAAATCACTGGTAAATAATATACTCCTCCATATCCTTTTTGCCGTTCACCATATAAAGAAAAGAAATCCACATCTAACCTAATTCTTTCCTGATCCTCTGCGGGATTTATTGTAACTGTGGCATAAGTTGGAACAGAATAAAAACGAGGGATTAATAAGCTCCCCGGATTTAAATACAATATATTTTTATTCATGACACAGGTTGGAATATGGGTATGCCCAAATAACACAAAATTCGCTTCAACTTCCATGGCCCGATATTGCAGTTTTAAAGAAGTTTCCTTTACTTTATACCTATGACCATGTACATGTAAAATGCGTAAACCACCAATTTCTATAAGGTTCTCCTCTTGTACATGCTCGTCTCGATCACAGTTCCCTTTAGCAAATGTGATTTCCGGAAAGGTATTGGCTGGAATACAATAGTCCCCGCAATGAAAGATTGTAACATCTTCTTTTCGATATCTTTCCATTACCTGTAAAAGGGGTTCCTTTTCTCCATGGGTGTCACTTACCACGAGAAATTTCACATAAAACGCTCCCTTACAACTTTTTCTAACTTAAGTAATGCCTGTCCCCTGTGACTAATTTTATTTTTTTCATCAGGGGGGAGCTGGGCCATTGTTTGCTTTAGTTGTGGGACATAAAAATACGGGTCATAACCAAAGCCACCATTTCCGTTAGGTTCTTTAAGAATCAACCCTTCACAAACACCCCGTGCCGTTATGGTTTTTTGTCCTGGAATGGCAAAAGCCAAAACACAAACAAACCTGGCCGTTCTTTCTTCCAATGGAGTATTTTCCAGCATCCTGATTAATTTACCATTATTTTCTTCATCTTTAGCATGAATTCCTGCAAATCGAGCAGATAAAACACCTGGTTGGCCCTGTAATGCATCTACTTCTAATCCAGAATCATCGGCTAATGCAGGAATACCTAAGACCCGAGAAATGGTTTCGGCCTTTTTAATTGCATTTTCTGCAAATGTATCCCCGTCTTCTTCGACCTCAGGAACATGTTCAAAATCTTCAACGCTTAAAACTTTAATTCCCATTGGTCTAAACAATTCTCTAAATTCCTTTATTTTCCCTTTATTTCTTGAAGCCAAAACGATTTGTTTCATTTTTTTAATTCCTTTTGCCAATATGTATTGCAAGATCTCCCAGGGCCGCTTTTTGCTGTTCAATTAAATCGTTAACGCCTTTTTTCCCAAATTCCAGAAAAGTATGTAAATCCTCAAGACTAAATGGTTCTTCTTCCCCGGTCCCTTGTATTTCAACAAACTTCCCTTCTCCGGTCATGACCAAATTCATATCTACCTTTGCCTGGGAATCTTCTGCATAACACAAATCCAATAAAATTTCTTCACCAATTAAACCAACACTGGTCGCTGCCAAAAATTCATTGATTGGTAAAGCAGTTATGGTATTTTCTTTAAATAGTTTCCCTAAAGCTAAAGCCATGGCTACAAATCCGCCGGTAATAGAAGCGGTTCTTGTCCCACCATCCGCTTGAATCACATCACAATCAATCCAAATGGTCCTCTCGCCTAACCCTTGCAAATCAACAACAGAACGCAATGCCCTGCCTATTAAACGTTGGATTTCCATGGTTCTTCCACTTACTTTGCCACGGCTTGATTCTCGGACATTTCTTGTTTCCGTTGCCCGTGGCAACATAGAATACTCCGCAGTTACCCAACCTTTTCCTTCGCCTCTCATAAAGGGAGGAACTTTTTCTTCTATGGTAGCGCTACAAATTACCTTTGTATCCCCAACCTCTATTAATACCGATCCTTCCGCATGTTTTATATAATTGACGGTTATCTTAACCGGACGTAATTCATCATTTCTGCGTTCTTCTCTCATGGCATAACCTCCCATTTGGTTTTTGCGCTTATTATAGCACAATCTGGCCACTAACATGTATTTTAGCTTGAGAAAGAATAAAAAAAGGGAGCATTGAATGTGCCCCCTTATTATTCCCATGTAAGAAGAAAATCAGTAAGCTGATGGGTTAATTACTGTTGGTCTGGTAACCGGTTTAGAGTAATCTTCATTGCCAGCTTTTAAATTTTTCTTTCCATCAACTAAAAGCTGAATTTTCTTCGCATCTGTATTTTCTGTTAAAGAAAGAATGATTTCGGTAATGGCGCTTGGATTGGCTTCACCTTGATTATAGGAAAGAATTTTATTATCAAAATTAACCGTGATTGTATCATTTTCTTTCTTAACGCTTAACACATTCACTGATGGCAATAAAGAACTATATAAAGTGGAACCCTGTAACGGCCCTTTTAACAATTCTTGAATGACTGCACTTGCCACATCATCTGTACGAGGAATTAAGCGGGTTACAGGTACAAAATAAGTTACCTTATCAGATAATTGGCCTTGCATATAAATAGTTACGGGTTTAGTTTGGCCCATTTTTACATTTTCACTGATCTCAAGATTAATGCCATTTTGTCTGCTCAAGCGGTTCACCGGAGTCCCATTTACAGGCATTGTTTCAAGAGGCGTCCCATTAATCCAAATACTTACCTCTTTGACGTTATCAAATTCTGTTAATGCCCAGGTGATTGCATCGATAATTTTTTGTTCATCTTCTGCTTTATATTTTTTAAATCCTGGTGAAAAATCTACAGTAGCTACTCCATCTTTAATAGTCATGCCGGTTACCGTTGTCCCTTGAGGAAGGACATTGGTTAGGCCTTTTGGCAACAGCTTATCCCCTTCGCTTCCCTTAATCATATAAGAAATGACCTGTTTGGCAAGACCATTTCCTTCAGCTTTAGGCATCTCAACAGACCAGGGAACCACATAGCCATCAGCATCTGCCACATAAACCTTCTGCATGTTTTTCCCATTTTGTGACTTAGCCCCATTGTCCGGAGTATCTTGAGATTGTCCTGTTAACTGGGGTGGATCAATTCCTTGAGAATTAGATACATCTTTAGGACCAAACAAATTACAACCGCTTAAAAGAATTAAAATGCTAATTAAGGCGGCCCATAGTAACCCTCGGCGTGCCATTTAATTCCCTCCTCAGGCTCAATTTGTACTATGTATACGAGCCTGATGGAGAATTATACTTGTTTTGTCCAAAAATATTTGTCCAGGAGATTAGTTGCATCCATTTAAATCAACAAGTTTAGATTCCAAAGGAATCCCAAGCCATTTGCGGGCAATAGAATTAAATAATTCGGGATCCCCACTTGTAAAGAAACGATGATGGTTGTTTACCAGATCTCCCCCATTGGCTAACATGCCCCGATGAGACAGGACAGCACTAAGTTCACTTGCCGCTTCTTCAGCTGAACTAATTAATTTGACTTGAGTGCCTACCACATCTTGTATAAAGTGAGAAATTAGAGGGTAATGGGTACATCCAAGAATTAATGTATCGAACTCTTCTCCTGCTAAGGGAAGAAGAGCATTTTTTACGATTTCATATCCAGCTGGGTCATTTAGGTTCCCACTTTCCACAAAGGGTACTAATGTTGGGCAGGCTAAACTAACCACTGTTGTACTGGGACTTAATTTTTTTAAAGCTCTGGCATAGGCTCCACTGCGAATGGTCCCTTCTGTACCAATAACAGCGATTTTCCCTGTTTTTGTTTTCCGAATGGCAGATCGGGCACCAGGTTCAATAACGCCTATAACAGGAATATCCAATTGAGAACTAATTTCTGGAAGAATTACCGCAGTTGCTGTATTGCAGGCAATCATTAAAGCTTTTATGTCATATGTAAGAACATAAGAAATCATTTGCATCGAGAACTTCCGTACTTCTTCATAAGGCCTGGGACCATATGGACACCTTGCTGTATCCCCAAAATAAATTATATCCTCTCTCGGTAACTGTCTTAGGACTTCTTTTGCAACTGTTAATCCGCCAACTCCTGAATCAACAATGCCAATCCCCTTTTTTTTCATTTTTTCGCTTCCTTTTATTTAGATTCCTCTTATAATCTTGAAGTCTAAGATATAAAAAAGCAATAGTAAAATTCTTTCAATGTAAAGAAAAAGCCGCCTCATAAAATTAGAGGCGGATGCCAGTTCTCTATTTCTTATATTTTTAATTCTCCAAGTCTAACTAATTCAACAACTGCCTGTGACCGACCTTTCACACCAAGCTTTTGGATAACATTACTGATGTGATTGCGTACCGTTTTCTCACTGATAAACAGTTGCTGGGCTATTTCTTTTGTGGTTTTATCGAGCACTAATAATTCAAAAACTTCTCTTTCCCTATTTGTTAATAACGGCTTTGCTTTGTGTTCGTTACCCAAAAGTTCTACCCCTCCTTGCTCGGGCTCTCAAGTACAAGGTCTTGGGATACAGTCACCATAGTTTATGAAGGGGTATGACAGGGGGTGCGGTCATAGCGGGAATTTGGGCCTGTGACACATTATATTCCCTTTTGTTAAATTAGGTTCAAGTCCGATTCTTTAACAAATATGATTTTTTTTTCGGGAAAAAGGGAGATTAACTCCTCCTTTACATTTAGATCCTTGTAAAAAATCCAGCGAACGGTTCTAATATCCAAAATGGGCACCCCAATTTCAAAACGGCTTAATTGCCAAAAGGGCAATGGGATAGAAGAAAAAGCTAATACGATATTGCCGAATGCAAAACAAGCTTTTAAACAGTCTCTTCCCTCATATTCACCCCGCCAGTATTCTAATAAATGCACAGGTTCTAAACCAAACTTCTCGATTAAATGCTTCCGGTCTGCCAGCTGTTCCTCTGTTTTATTACCCACGCTCTGCCGGGGAGATAAAATAGGATAATGGCTTTTTAAATGACAAAGATCAATCCCATGGAAATACATAAATTATTTTATACCACCTGTAATTGTTCATAATCATTGATTTTTTCTCTATATGCTTCAGGAATCGGAATGCTCTTTCCTGTTTCTTTAGAAACAAAGACACAGGCTCCTCTACCCGTTGCTACAAGAACATCCTTCCCTTCTCTTTTTGCCGATAAATAATACTCCATATCCATAGATCGATTGCCTAATTTCCCAATACGTACCCCCAGCTCAAGGGAATCACCGAAATAAACCTGGGCTAGATACTGGCATTCAATGTCTACTGCCACAAACAGAATATCTGAAGCTTCTTGAAAAATAGCTTTTCCAATTCCAAGATGATTTAAATACTCTACTCGTCCTTGCTCAAAATAAATTAAATGACTTACATTGTTTAGATGCCCAGATTGATCTGTTTCACAGTAACGAACAGAAATTTGAGTCTTAAACTGAAATTTATTCATCCAGGAATCAGCATCAGGTTGAATAAAGGATGGTAGTGCCATTGAATGTTCTCCTTTCCAAATCCATGTAATTTTTGTTTATTTATCACATTATTTTATCATAAATTTCGGAAAATTTAACCATAAACAAAAGGACTGCCCCACGAAGGGCAGCCCTGTATAATCACTATATTATTCTACTACTTCTTCGATTTCAAAGCCTAAGTCTTTAATCATTTGATGGTCAATGCTTACTTGCTGTCCATCGGTCGTCAAATAATCCCCAACAAAAATAGAGTTTGCCGCAAATAATCCCATAGGTTGCAATGTGTTTAAATTCACTTCCCGTCCCCCAGAAATGCGGATTTCTTTTGTTGGATTAACAAATCGGAACAAAGCAAGGACTTTCAAAGACTTCATTGGGTTATTATCTCGTAAATTCTCCATTGGCGTTCCTGGAATAGGATTTAAGAAATTAACAGGAATTGATTGGGGATCCACCTCTTTTAATTCAAAGGCCATATCCACCACTTGTTCTTCTGTTTCACCTAATCCAATGATGACGCCAGAGCAAGGAGACATTCCTGCTTCTTTAATAATGTTCAACGTATCAAGCCGATCCTGGTAAGTATGGGTGGTAGCGACTTTACTATAATGTTCCGCCGTTGTATTAATGTTATGGTTGAAACGGTCACAGCCTGCTTCTTTGATACGCTTTGCCTGTTCTGGAGTAATTAGGCCTAAACATGCGCAAACGTTGATGCTCATTGTTGCTTTAATTTCTTTAATTGCTTCAATTACTTCGTCGACTTCACGGTTCGTTGGTTTTTTACCACTGGTTACAATGCAATAAGTACCTGCTTTTAAATCTTTTGCTTTCCGTGCACCTTCAAGGATCGACTTTCTCTCAAGCAATGGATATTTTTCGACTGGTGCGGTAGATACCATGGACTGGGAACAGTACCCACAGTCTTCTGAACAATGGCCGCTTTTCGCATTAATAATCATGTTTAATTTTACTTTATTTCCATAATAATAATGGCGAATTTGATAAGCCGCATGAAGAAGAGGAAGAATTTGTGAATCAGGTGTATGTAAAATAGCTAAAGCTTCTTCTTTAGAAATGATTTTCCCGCCAATAACTTCTTGTGCTAAAGCAAATAAATCAACTTTCTCTTGTGTTTCAATGGACATAAAAGGTTCATCCCCTAATCTATTTATTGTTAACCTATATTTATAAGATGGTTTACATTAATTATAGTTAGGGAAAGTCCAATTTGTCAACAAGTGTTGTATATAAGGTTAACAATTAGCATAAAAAAAGTGACCCATAAAGGGTCACTTTTTAATAGATTGATTTAAATAGATTAGCTGCGGAAGAAGTTTTTAATGGCATACAAAGTAGTCGCACGGTTCATATCTGCGATAGAAGTGGTAAGCGGAATACCCTTCGGACACACTTGTACACAGTTTTGAGAGTTACCACAATCGGTAACGCCACCTTCACCCATTAATCCTTCAAGACGTTCTTCTTTGTTCATTTGTCCAGTTGGATGTTCATTGAAGAGACGCACTTGAGAAACAGCGAAAGCACCGATAAATGGAGATTTATCATTTACGTTTGGACAAGCTTCAAGGCAGCAACCGCAAGTCATGCAACGGGATAATTCATAAGCCCATTGGCGATCTCTTTCAGGCATACGTGGTCCTGGCCCAAGTTCGTAAGTTCCATCGATTGGAATCCATGCTTTTACTCGTTTAAGAGCATCAAACATACGGCTACGGTCTACAGCAAGGTCACGCATAACTGGGAATGTAGCCATAGGCGCCAAGCTAATTGGTTGTTCTAAGTTGTCGATAAGAGCCGTACAAGATTGGCGAGGTTTACCATTGATCACCATTGAACAAGCACCGCAAACTTCTTCAAGGCAGTTCATTTCCCAAACAACAGGAGCAACTTTTTTACCTTGAGCGTTGACTGGATTGCGTTGGATTTCCATTAAGCAACCGATTACGTTCATGTTCGGACGATATGGAATTTTAAACTCTTCTTTGTAAGGCGTTGCATCCGGGCCATCTTGACGGGTAATAATCAGATGAATAGTTTTTTCAGCCATGGACTAATTACACCTCTTTCTTTTCTTCTACTTCGTGTTTCTTAGAGTAGTCACGTTTACGAGGTTTGATTAAGGAAACATCAACATCTTCATAACTAATTTCTGGAGCGAAAGTAATATTATTAAATTTCGCCATTGTAGTTTTGAGAAAGTTCGCATCATCACGTTCTGGGAAATCTGGTTTATAGTGAGCCCCACGGCTTTCGTTACGATTTAATGCACCTAAAGTAATTACACGGGCAAGAGCAAGCATGTTCCAAAGTTGACGAGTGAAGGATGCACCGTTATTGCTCCATTTAGCCATATCATTGATGTTGATATTTTGGTAACGTTGCATTAATTCTTGAATCTTCTCATCAGTTTGTTGGAGACGATCGTTATAACGTACAACAGTAACGTTTTTGGTCATCCATTCGCCAAGTTCTTTATGAAGAACATAAGCATTTTCATTTCCGCTCATTTTGGTGATGCGGTCATATTTAGCTTGTTCCTTAGCCACTTGAGCATTGAATACAGCATCAGATAAATCTGCGCTAGATTTGCTTAAGCCGTTAACATATTCAATGGCTTTTGGACCTGCAACCATACCACCGAATACAGCAGAAAGAAGTGAGTTAGCGCCAAGACGGTTTGCACCGTGTTGAGAGTAATCACATTCCCCAGCTGCAAAGAGACCTGGAATGTTGGTCATTTGGTTGTAATCTACCCACAGACCGCCCATGGAGTAGTGAACACCTGGGAAGATTTTCATTGGAACTTTTTTCGGGTCATCCCCAACGAATTTTTCGTAAATTTCGATGATGCCACCAAGTTTTACATCCAATTCATGTGGATCTTTATGAGAAAGGTCAAGGAATACTTTATTTTCACCATCTACGCCAAGACCTAAGTCAACGCATACATGGAAGATTTCACGGGTTGCAATATCCCGAGGAACAAGGTTACCATATGCAGGATATTTTTCTTCTAAGAAGTACCATGGTTTACCATCTTTATATGTCCAAACACGTCCACCTTCACCACGTGCAGATTCAGACATTAAGCGGTTTTTATCATCGCCAGGGATTGCAGTTGGGTGAATTTGAATGAACTCCCCATTTGCATAGATTGCCCCTTGTTGATAAACAGCAGATGCTGCAGTTGCAGTATTGATTACAGAGTTGGTAGATTTACCGAAGATAATTCCAGGACCGCCAGTAGCAAGAATTACCGCATCAGCACGGAAAGATTTTACTTCCATGGAACGAAGGTCTTGGGCTACAATCCCACGGCAAACTCCTTCTTCATCAATAATAGCAGAAAGGAATTCCCATCCTTCATACTTCGTTACAAGACCATTTACTTCCCAACGGCGAACCTGCTCGTCCAACGCATAAAGAAGTTGTTGTCCAGTAGTTGCACCAGCGAAAGCGGTACGGTGATGTTGTGTGCCACCAAAACGGCGGAAGTCAAGCAAACCTTCTGGAGTACGGTTAAACATTACACCCATACGGTCAAACATATTAATGATGCCAGGTGCAGCATCACACATTGCTTTTACAGGTGGTTGGTTCGCAAGGAAGTCCCCACCGTATACAGTATCGTCAAAGTGGATCCATGGAGAATCCCCTTCACCTTTTGTATTTACAGCTCCGTTAATACCGCCTTGTGCACAAACGGAGTGAGAACGTTTTACAGGAACTAAAGAAAACAGTTCAACAGGAACGCCAGCCTCAGCCGCTTTAATGGTAGCCATTAACCCAGCAAGACCGCCCCCGACTACGATAATTTTTCCATTACTCATGCTCTTAACCTCCTATCGCTGAATTGCTTGGGCTACATCACTCGGATTCGCAAAAGCGAAAAGAGCCATTAATCCCATAACTGAGATAAGCACAAAGATAATCATGGACACATATGTTGAAATACGTTGGGCACGTGGGCCAATTGTGATTCCCCAGCTAACAGCAAAGCTCCAGAGGCCGTTTGCCAAATGGAATACTGCAGAAAGAAGTCCAACGATATAGAAAGTTAACATGAACGGATTTGCAAGAATTTCGTTCATTAATTTAAAGAGTCCAGTTGCTTCTACGTTACCAAGAACAAGTTGAAGTTTGGTTTCCCAAACGTGCCATGCAACGAAGATCAAGGTAATTACACCAGTAAAACGTTGTAACATAAACATAAGGTTACGGAAGAATCCGAAGTTAGCTACATTATTCTTAGCCTGGAATGCAACATATAATCCATAAATAGCATGGTATAATAATGGAACAAAAATGAATAAAATTTCAATTATCGCAAGAAATGGCAGTGATTCCATCATTTCTACACGTTCATTGAAAGCGGATTCACCCCGAGTTGCATAATAGTTTGTTAGCAAGTGAACAAACAGGAATGCTCCTACTGGTATGATACCGAGTAAAGAGTGCAGTTTACGATTGAAAAAATGACGATGTTTGGTCATCTGCGTGGTTCCCCCCTTTAGTGATGTACATGAACTCCTGATAATTTTTCTTTAATGACACACTCCACTACATATCTCTCCTTGATAATCCCTACCTCTCGTAATTCCCCCTTTATATTTGTTACGATTTTAGTTATAAACAAGAATAAAAGCTTCCATTGGAAGCCAATATAAAGTGAATACTTTGTGACAGATTTATTTTACCCTTTGTGCTAAAAAGCGTCAAGGTAACAAGTTGAGATTTGTCGAATTAAATATTAATATTTTTAAAAATTAGAATCATTTTGCAAACATGGTGTATCTGTCAATAAATCTTGACATTGTTTTTCCATAAAATCTTTAACAATTGGCCCTAATTTAGCAAACTCAACCAGGAATCCATCATGGCCATAAATGGAATCAATATAATGATATTCGACATTCTTTCCATTTTTCTTTAATATATTTACCAGTTCTTCTTGATGATCAGCTGGATAAAGCAAATCCCTGGATATGGCAATAGAAAGAACATTGGCTTGTACCCGTTCTAATACCCTTTCTATTCCTCCCCGGCCCCGGCCAATATCATGGGTATCCATGGCTTTCAATAAATAAAGGTAACTATTGGCATCAAAACGTTCCACTAATTTTGTTCCCTGGTAACGAAGATACCCTTCAATCTGGAATGTGGAATCAAATTCCGTTAATGCTGTATCATCTTTCAATCTTCTGCCAAACCGTTGCTCAAATAATTCAGATGTTCGGTATGTAATCATCCCAAGCATCCGGGCAATGGATAACCCTTGAACAGGGCCTAATCCAGGATAATAATGCCCATTATTCCAATTTGGATCTGCAAGAATTGCCTGTCTCCCTACATCATTATAGGAAATAGCAACTGCAGATAAACGGGCACAGGTGGCAATGGGAATTAACGAATAAGCCATCTCTGGGTACATAACCGCCCATTCCATCACTTGCATTCCGCCCATGGAACCCCCAATAATGGCAAATAATTTATCAATTCCTAAATGCTTTATCAGGTTATACTGCACCTGAACCATATCCCGTATGGTTACAACAGGAAAATCCCCTCCATAGGGAATTCCCGTATCAGGATTACTATTAGCCGGCCCTGTCGTTCCAGAACACCCTCCTAGAACATTTGTACAAATCACAAAATATTTTTCCGTATCAATATATCCACCTGGGCCAATGAGACCTTCCCACCAACCTGGGATTTCATCATCGCCCACTACATGGGCATTTCCTGTTAATGCATGGCATACAAGAATTGCATTATTTTTTTCTCTATTTAAAGTCCCATAGGTTTCATAGGCTACTTCTACATTTCGTAACTGATTGCCTGATTCCAGGGTTACCTCATTCATACTAAACATGCGTTCCATTCAACAGGTTCACTCCTTTCCCCGGACCCAATTAAAACACTTCTTCGCACAAAAAAAGCCCCTCTCCAAGATAGAAGAGGCGCACCTTTACCATTACCCTCCTCTTATCTCCCAGAACACATCGGTTCTGCTGGAATTGGCACCTGATCCGCATATGCGGGGTTGCCGGGCTTCATCGGGCCAGTCCCTCCACCTCTCTAGATAAGAGCTATTTCGATTTATTATTATATTCATAGTACGTTGTTTAAAATATAATGTCAACATTGACAAACAAAACACTTCCTTTGTAAACTATTATCATGATTTAGGTTTACATTTAAGGAGGATATAACATGCGAAATCATAAATTGAAAATAATGATTTTAATTGCATTGTTTGCTGCAATTACAGCAATCTGTGCACAAATTACTATTCCTATTGGTCCAGTGCCTTTCACTCTGCAAACTTTAGCAATCGCTTTAACTGCAGTCATCCTTGGTCGATATGGCGGTTTCGCCATTCTTCTTTATCTCATTATCGGTGCCATTGGCGTACCTGTTTTCAGCGGTTTTAAAGCTGGTTTCCCTGTACTAATCGGCCCTACAGGGGGTTTCCTCATCGGATTCACCCTTGCCGCTTTTATTATGGGATTCATTATTGACCGCATGAATCCATCTTTTATAAAGGCTCTAATCATTAATATCCTGGGTCTTGCCTTTGTCTATGTAATTGGTGTTACACAACTTAAGTTTTTAATGGATCTTACCTGGGCCAAAGCCATGTCTCTTGGTATAATTCCCTTTATCCTCCCTGATTTATTAAAAATCGGAATTGCTTGCTATCTTGGTGTTCTCATCCGTCGCCGTCTTCATGTGGCCGGTCTTTATCCTAGCACCAAACAAAAAGCTGCTTAGGTTATAGGAACCCCCCCTTTTGTTCAACAAAAGGGGGGGTTTATTGATTTCGCAAATGTTGAAGGATTTCCCTGGCCAATTTATCGCCAATGCCTATTTTTCTGTATTCCTCCACGGTAGCTTCCTTCATTTTTTTAATGGACCCAAAATGCTTCAGCAATAGTTTTCTTCTTTTTTCCCCGATTCCTGGTATATCATCTAAGCTTGATTTCAACATATTTTTTCCTCTAGTGGCTCGATGAAAGGTAATGGCAAAACGGTGTACCTCATCCTGGATCCGATGGAGCAAATAAAATTCATTGCTGTCTCTTTTTAAAGGCACTTCAATAGCAGGATCCCCTATTAGCAATTGTGATGTACGATGCTTTTCATCTTTGGCTAAACCGCAAACGGGTATAAATAGCCCAAGTTCATTTTCTAAAACATCTACTACAGCGGATATATGTCCCTTTCCACCATCCACAATGATTAAATCTGGGAACTCCAGATTTTCTTTTAACGCCCTGGTATACCTGCGCCGAACCACTTCTCTCATGGATTCGTAATCGTCTGGTCCCTGAACTGTTTTTATTTTATATTTTCTGTATTCTTTTTTATCAGGTTTTCCATCTCTAAAAACAACCATTGCTGATACAGGATCTAATCCCTGGATATTTGAATTATCAAAGGCTTCTATTCTCCCGGGATAGCCTATTCCTAATCGATTTCCTATTGCTTTTACCGCTTCAATGGTTCGTGCTTCATCTCTCGCCATTAATTCAAACTTTTCCTTTAATGCTAGACGGGCATTTTCAATCGCCATATCGATTAATTTTTTCTTGCTTCCTCGTTTAGGAACCAATAATCTGGCATTTAGCCATTCTTGTAATCCTTCTGTTCCTTCTTCGATGGGCAAAAGAATTTCCTTAGGCCGTACTGATTCTTCAAAATAAAATTGGGTAAAATAGGAGTAAAAATCCTCTTTTTCATCTCCATAGTAAGGGAATGCAGCAACATTCCGTTCAATTAACTTGCCCTGACGAACATGAAAGATTTGAATGCTCATCCACCCATTTTCTATATAATACCCCCACACATCCCGATCTGTTGAATCTGTTGAAGTTACCGTTTGTTTTTCTACAACAGCATCAATACCATAAATTTGATCCCGATACTCCCTAGCCTTCTCAAACTCTAAATTGAAAGAAGCTTCCTCCATTTTTTGCTGAAGGCGATCCCTAATTTCCGTATAATTTCCATTAAGAAAACGGGTAATTTCCTCAACAATTGATTTATAGTTTTCTGCACCCAATTCATGAATACATGGTGCAAGACATTGATCTAAATGATAATAAAGGCATACATTTTTAGGTATGTTTTTACACTTGCGCAGAGGATAGATTTTATCCAACAACTTTTTTGTTTGTTGGGCAGCGCCAACATTGGCATAGGGACCAAAATACTTTCCCCCATCCCTTTCAACTTTACGGGTCACTTCTAATCGTGGATGCTTATCCCCTGTAATTTTAAGGTAAGGATAGGATTTATCATCTTTTAACATGACGTTATAACGAGGGTCATGTTTTTTTATTAAATTGCATTCCAATAAAAGTGCTTCCATGGGAGAAGAGGTTACAATATATTCAAAATCCTCAATTTCACTGACCAACCTTTGGGTCTTGCCATCATGGCTCCCAGTAAAATATGATCGAACGCGGTTTTTTAATATTTTTGCCTTCCCTACATAAATAATAGTACCTTCATTGTTTTTCATTAAATAACATCCAGGTTGCTCTGGTAGGAGGCTTAATTTTTCTTTTAACTTTTTGTTCATTATTCATCCCCTCCAGCCTCCATCTTATCATGAATAAAAGAAAAAAAGACACCATAAAACGGTGCCTTTGCCCTTACAGGGTCTTATAAATGTTTATTAATGGTGTTCATTAATGCTTCTTTTGGCTGGAAACCAATAATTTTATCAACTGGTTGGCCATTCTTAAAGATGAGAAGTGTAGGAATGCTCATAATGCCATATTTTTGAGCAGAACCAGGATTTTCATCCACATTCACTTTCGCGATTTTTAATTTATCTCCTAGATCTTTGCTAATCTCTTCAAGAACTGGAGCAATCATTTTACATGGTCCGCACCATGGAGCCCAAAAATCAACTAATACTGTTCCAGTTGAAACTTCATTTGCAAAAGCATTATCGTTTACATTAACAATTGCCATTTTACAAATTCCTCCTTACCTAATATTTCCTCAAATACGGTACAACGTATAGTATATCATATTCATTTGTAATTTCACTCTATAGAATACACTTTTCAAAGTTATATATGTAAAAAAGGAGATGCTAAGAATCAAATCGTGCCTCTTGCTCGCCGACATGGATGTTAAAAATGACGGTCAACTTCAATCCGGACGCGCCTTCAAAACATCTGGGTAAAAAATAAAGGATGCGCCGAAAAGAAAGCTAACGCTTTCCTTTCGCCATAAGTCAACTAAGCAGTTGCCTTCGCTTTGCTTGGCACCAGCAAGTTTCCTTTACAGTTGAAGGCTTTCTTCGCCCTTCTTTCAGTTTCCCTTGTATCGGCTCGCAAAAAGGCAACTGATTTGATTCATTAGCATCTCAACCATTGACCTTACGGTCCTATTTTGAAAAAAAAGGGGGGAAACTCCCCCCTCATTTGTTTTATGATACCACTGATTTTTTTAATTCTTCCATCAAAAGTGGGATTACATCAAATAAGTCACCCACAATGCCATAATCAGCAACCTGGAAGATTGGCGCTTCAGGATCCTTATTAATAGCCACAATCACTTTGGAACTAGACATCCCCGCAAGGTGTTGAATAGCCCCGGAAATCCCTGCGGCAATATAAAGATCAGGGGTAACCACTTTACCCGTCTGGCCAATTTGCAAGGAATAATCGCAATATCCAGCGTCACATGCCCCACGGGAAGCTCCCACTGCACCGCCAAGAATATCGGCTAATTCTTGCAATAATTTAAACCCATCTTCGGATTTGACACCACGGCCGCCGGAAACAACAACTTTTGCTTCAGAAAGATCCACACGTCCAGAAGATTTTCTCACAACATCTTTAATAATGGTACGAATATCTTTTAAATCCACATTGAAGTCTACAACTTCAAATGCTGAAGAAACAGCCTGCTCAGCAGGAATATTATTTGGACGAAGGGTTGCAAAAATAATTCCTTCTTTTACTCGTTTCTTTTGGAAAGCCTTACCTGCATAGATAGGTTGGGTAAAGACTGCTTCCCCATCTTTTAATTCAACATTAATTACATCAGATACAAGTCCGATTCCTAAGCGGGCAGCAATGCGAGGAGCTAAATCTTTTCCGATTCCTGTATGGGGGAAAATCATTGCCTCTGGTTTTACTGCATCAATCACTTGCATAATGGCCTGAAAATAGCCATCAGTTGTATATGCATCTAACTGTGGATTAGATAAAGTGTAAACCTTGTTTGCACCATGGCTGCCTAGTGTTTCTACATAATTAGCTGCCAGGCTTCCAAAAGAAACCGCAACGATTTCGCCACCATCAGCAATGCGTTTTGCTGCTGCTAATGCTTCCATAGTTACATTACGTAAACTTCCTTCACGTGCTTCTGCAATTACTAATATATTTTTTCCCATTAGTCTCTCCCCCTCTACAACACTTTCGCTTCATTATGAAGAAGTTGAACTAACTCTTTAACCTGTTCAGACAAATCCCCTGATAAAATCTTGCCTGCATCTTTCTTTGCAGGAAGATAAATTTCTTTAACAACAGTAGGAGATTGAACAGATGCAGGATCAAGGTTTAAATCACTGGCATCTAGACGTTCCATAGGCTTTTTCTTTGCTTTCATAATTCCAGGAAGGGATGGATAACGGGGTTCATTCAAACCTTGTTGTGCAGTCACGAGAACTGGAAGAGTGGTTTCAATAATTTCTAAATCCCCTTCTACATCCCGTTCACATGTTACCTTATTTCCATCGATATCAATTTTAGTAATGGTAGTTACCTGAGGAATATTCAATTCTTCAGCAAGACGAGGGCCTACCTGGCCTGAACCATTATCCACTGCCATATTTCCTGCAATGATTAAATCATATTCTCGATCTTTCAAAACAGCAGCAAGTACTTTTGCTGTTGTATATTGGTCGCCAAATAAATCTTCATCATTAACAATGACAGCTCGGTCAGCTCCCATTGCCAGGGCTGTACGGAGGGCAGTTTCTGCCCGGTCTGGGCCAACAGTTACAAGGGTTACTTCACCGCCAATTTCATCCCGTAGTTTGATTGCCTCTTCAACGGCATATTCATCGTATGGGTTAATAATAAATTCAACGCCATCTTCACTAATTGAACCGTTTTCAATGACAATTTTCTCCTCGGTGTCAAACGTTTGTTTTAAGCAAACAATAATGTTCATCCATTTCTCCCCCTTTTTTTCATCCTTAACTAAATTTATTTATCCTTAAAAACTGGATTTCTTTTTTCAATAAAAGCATTAATTCCTTCTTTGGTATCCTCAGTCAGGAAAAGGCCGCCAAATAAATCCGCTTCCTTATTCAATCCTTCAGCCTGGCTGGTTAGTAGACCATATGTAACTGCTTGAATTGCATAAGCCATTGATACTGCGCTTTTTTCATTTACCAGAGATTCTGCAAAAGCTCTCACTTTAGCGAGAAGAGTTTCCTGGGGGAATGCTTGATTAACCAATCCCAATTTTTCTGCTTCTGCCCCTTTAATAAATTTGCTCGTTAAGATTAACTCCAATGCTTTCCCTTTACCCACGACCCGAGCTAATCGTTGGGTTCCGCCAAATCCAGGAATTAATCCCAATTTTAATTCAGGCAATCCAAGCAATGCTTCCTCTGCTGCAAATCGAAGATGGCAAGCAAGTGCTAGTTCAAGGCCTCCACCGAGGGCTGCTCCATTAATTGCCGCAATGACGGGTTTTTCCATTGTTTCAATCTGGTCATAAATCTTTTGGCCTAATTCAGCCATTTCTTTTCCTTTTTCTTTGTTTTCAAAGGCTTCAGTAAATTCCTTAATATCTGCACCAGCTACAAAAAATTTTCCAGCCCCTGTTAAAACGACTGCTTTTGCTTCAGAATCCTTTGCAACATATTCCATTGCCTCCTTAATACCTAGCAATGTTGCTGTATTTAAGGTATTGGCAGGTGGATGTTGAATCGTTACATAAGCAACATGGTTTTCAATCTGTAAGTTAACATTGGAAAAATCCATTCTCTCTCTCCCTCCTAGCACTCTCTCATGTAAAAAATACTGCTCTAAAAAATATTCTAACAAATCAAAATGCTTTTTGGAATTGTTTTATTAATAAAATAAATTATATTTTTTTTCAGGTATTTTTTTCCTCTATTTCCCTGTTCGTTTCTTCATCAATTAATACCCTTCTCAAGATTTTTCCCACGATTGTTTTAGGCAGTTCTTTGCGAAATTCGTATTTTCGCGGCACTTTAAAAGAAGCTAATCTTTCCCGGCAAAATTCATCGAGCGCTCGCTCATTAGTTGACATATTATCTTTTAAAACAATAAACGCCTTAACGGTTTCTCCACGATAAGGATCAGGAATTCCCACAACTGCTGCTTCTTTAATAGCAGGATGTTCGTATAATACCTCTTCAACTTCACGAGGATAAATATTAAATCCCCCGGCTATTATTATATCTTTTTTCCGCTCTACAATACAAAAATACCCTTCTAAATCCATCTTTCCCATATCTCCTGTTAACAACCACCCATCCTGAAAGGTTGCTTTAGTATCTTCTTCCATTCTCCAATAGCCTTGCATCACTTGGGGCCCTTTAATACATAATTCACCTAATTCCCCTATAGGCGCTTCCTCACCAGTTTCCAGGTCTATAATTTTAGCCACTGTATCAGATACAGGAATTCCTATACTTCCTGCTTTTCTTACTCCATAAAGGGGGTTCACATGAGTCAGGGGGGAACACTCTGTAAGCCCATATCCCTCCACAATCCGGCATCCTGATAGGGCTTCAAAACGTTTAATGATTTCTACGGGAATAGGTGCTGAACCGCTAATGCAAAACTCTATGGATGTTAAATCGTACTTTTTAAGTTGAGGGATTTGGAGAAGAGCAATATACATGGTTGGTGCACCGGGGAAAATGGTAGGCTTTTCTGAATGGATTAAGTTTAAAACTTGTTTCGGTTGAAAACGAGGGGTAAGAATCATGCAAGCTGCAATGGAAACAGGGAAATTTAAACAGACAGTTAAACCATATGCATGAAAAAATGGCAAGATGGAGAGAAATTTTTCTTTCCCTTTTTTTGATTCAGAAAACCAGGCTCTACATTGTTGCACATTGGCAACTAGATTAGCATGGGTAAGCATGACACCTTTTGCACGTCCGGTAGTCCCTCCTGTGTATTGCAATAAGGCAATATCTTGTTCAGGATTGATATTTTCTCTCACCCTCTCCCCCTTTCTGTTTTCTAAAAATGATTGAAAGGAATAGTCCCCTTGTTCCAACCACTGTTTTTTATTAACTGCTTTCCTTTGAACATATAGAGAAAATGAGAATAAATGGTTTTTGGGAAACGGCAAGTAGTCTTGAATTCCTGTTACAATCGCCCATTGGAGTGAAGAAACTTTTTTTACCTTTTTAATTTTGGGATAAAGCAAGTCTAAACAAACAATGCCCAGTGCACCTGAATCATGTAACTGATGTTCTAACTCTCTTTCCGTATACAGGGGATTTGTTTCAACCACAATTGCACCTGTAAAAAGAATTCCATAATATGCAATGACAGACTGAGGAATATTCGGCAACATAATGGCTATACGGTCCCCCTTGCCAACCCCTAACTCTTTTAATCCTTGTGCAAAAGAATTGGACGCATCCATTAATTCTTGGTAACTCATCTCATTATGAAAAAAGGAAATAGCAGTATTGGCAGGATATTCCTGCACCGCTTCTTCGAGAAAACCATATAAGGGAATAGACGGATAAGATAAATGAAGGGGAGTATTAGGGGAGTAACTGGACTTCCATAAATAGGATGATGTAGACACAACGGATCACCTCTTCTCCTTTTCACTAAAACATATGAAAGGAATCCAATAACATGATTCAAAGTGTCTTGCTTTCATTATAATAATCTAGCTGTTATACTATAATGTACGTGTTCCAAACCGGTGGAAAGAGGGATTTCAAGTTATGACAAGGATTTTAATATCCGGTTATTACGGATTTGATAATGCTGGAGACGATTCAGTTTTATTTGGCATAATTGGGTCACTGCAAAAACAAATACCTGATGTGGAATTAGCTGTCTTATCTAATACGCCCGAAGACACCCAACGTTTATTTGGCATTTCCTCCTTTAATCGCTGGAAAATTGGAACCATTATTCAAGAACTAAAAAAATCCGATCTCCTTATTATGGGTGGCGGAAGTTTACTGCAAGACGCCACAAGCCCAAGGAGTGTGATTTATTATCTAGGCATCGCCATGATTGCTAAAATTTTAAGAAAGCCAATTATTTTTTATGCCCAGGGAATAGGACCCATTACGAAAAAAATTAGCAAGAAACTGGTGCAACTGATTGTCAATGAAATAGATATTATCACTGTAAGAGATAAAGAATCCAAAGATGATTTAGTCAATTTAGGTGTTAAGAAAGCACCCATCCATATTACAGCAGACCCTGCCGTAATGATAAACAAGTCCCATATTGATCAAACAATGGGCAAAAAAATTATCAAAAACTATCGGGAAGATTCTTCCCGGCCTCTTATGGTCATTTCCGTGCGTGCATGGAAAAATCACCATGAATTTAAGACGGCAATGGCTCAACTGGCAGATGAATATATCCGAAAAGGATGGGATGTTTTTTTCCTTCCCATGCAAAATCCTGCAGACCTGAAACCCTCTGAAGATATTATTCATTTAATGGATGAAAAACATCACCGATATCTCGTGACGGAACGGCTTACCTATTTAGAAATCATGAGCTTAATTTCATGTAGTAATTTTGTCTTAGGAATCAGGCTTCATTCTGTGATTTTAGCAGCTGCTTTAAACGTTCCCTTTGTCGGCATTTCTTACGACCCGAAAATGGAACGTTTTGTACAACGTTTGCAAATGGAAACAGGTGGCCATATCACCACCTTAGATTACACAACCCTCTCTCAACAAGTGAAAAATATATTGTATAATCCAAATCATACAAAGGAACTAATCAGGGACAAAATGAGTGTACTAGTAAAAGAAGCAGAAAAAAGCAGTTTATTAGCACTGAAACTTCTCTCTTTTCCCTCTCCCCAGGAAAAAATGAAAATTATCCACGTAATTGGCGGAGGAGAATTTGGTGGTGCAGAACAACATATTCTCGAACTATTAAACATCCTAAAAACCAAAGAAACAGATCCTAAAGTCATTTGTTTTTACAACGAAGCCTTTTCCCAGGAACTTACAAAAAGGAA
Source organism: uncultured Paenibacillaceae bacterium (assembly GCA_946478845.1). The sequence continues at coordinate 30,415 of CAMLDI010000001.1, read as the reverse complement.
TATTCCCGTATTTATAGCTAATCGTTTTGGAAAAGTGGATGCTCGTACAATAAAACAAATACGGCAAATTTTCCAAGAAGAACACCCTGCCATTATACATACCCATGGCGTTCGGGCAAATTTTCTGTGCCGATTAGCAGCGAGAAACCTGGGAATTCCTGTTATTACAACAATACATAGTGTGTTGCGATATGATTATCCTAATCCCTTACACTATTTTCTTGCTTCAAGGATGGAATTTTCCACCAGAAAGTGGAATCAACACTATATAGCAATATCTAAATCCATAAAACAAATTTTACTCAATGAAGGAATAAAACCAAATAAGATTTCTTTAATTCACCATGGAATCAATATGGAAGCCTTTTCTATCCTTGAGGAACAGTCCCAAATCCGCCAAACCCTTGGCCTGCCAGAGAATGCCTTTGTTGTTGGCACTGTCTCCAGGTTAGTCCCTATAAAGGGGCTCAAAGATTTAATTGAAGCACTCTCAATTATTTCTGAAAAAATTCCAAATTTACATTGGTTAGCTGTTGGAGATGGCCCAGAAAAAGAAGCTCTTTTACAACTTGCACACAATAAAGGAATTGCAGACCGCATCCATTTTGTTGGCTTCCGCAAAGATGTCCCCCGTTGTTTAAAAGCAATAGATGCATATGTTAGCACCTCATACTCTGAGGGGTTTGGTTTATCGGTTATTGAGGCAATGGCAGCAAAAGTTCCTATCATTTCTACTCCTGTTGGGGGAATTTCTGATTTTCTCATAGACCGTGTGAATGGACTGGCTGTACCTGCCAATCGGCCGGATGAAATTGCCCGTTGCCTCATGAACCTATATGAAAACCCCCAGCTTCGCAACAAATTGGTTGAATCAGCTTTTACATTAGTGTCCCAACGCTTTACCTTAAATAATATGGCAGAGCAAACATTATCTTTATATAAAAAACTAAGCAAAAATTAAGGCAACTACGATTTCGTAGCTGCTTTTTTCCGTCCTGCTTTTTGTTTTATGCGGTCAAAGATTTCCCATACTAATTTTTCTTTAAAGATAATGAGGACCATAAAATAAATCGTTGCACCTACTCCAACAAGGATAACCAAATAAAGCCAATTTGGCAAAAATAAAAGAAATAGTTTCCCATACCAGATTGCAATACCCATTATCCCTGTTGCAAGAATAGATCTACCTAAAGTCTTGTAAAAAGATAGAGAAAGAAGAGACCAACCCATTTTCCGCCGCAAAAATAATCCCAGGATAATAGTGTTACTGATTGCAGCCAAAGAAGCAGCCAGTGCAATGCCCCCATGACTCAAAACAGGCATTAAAACAACTGCAAAAACCACATACAGAATAATCGTCACAACCCCAATTCTCACAGGAGTCCTGGTATCTTCCAATGCATAAAAAGCCCGGGTAATTAAATCCCGGCAAGCAAGCCCAAGCAAACCTACACTATAGAAAATTAAAGCAATAGCCGTAATCTTTGTATCATCCGGACCAAATTTTCCCCTTTCATATAACAATCCACAGGTTTCAACAGATAACATAATCAACCCTAGAGTCACAGGCAAGAGAAGAATAATTAAATAAAGCAATCCCTTTTCCAATACTCCCCTCATTTTTTTCAACTCATTATTTTTTACATATTCAGACAAAAGAGGAAATAATGGCAAGGTAAAGGCCCCTACAAAAATAGCCATAGGCAGCTGCATAATTTGATTGGCTAAAGCTAATGCTGTTAATTTTGCCTCGCCCACCTGTGAAACAAAAAAACGTTCTAGAAACATGGTTAGTTGGGAGATTATAGAACCAATCATGATTGGAACCAGTCTTTCTCCCATGGATTTCATTAAGGGATCCTGTAACCCAAAATTGAAGCGAAAGGTATACTTTTTTCGATATAAGGAAGGAACCATGATTAACGCAAATCCCACAAACCCTAAAAATGTGCCAAGTGCTAATCCGTGTATGCCCATCAAGGGTACAAAAATGAAAAAAGAGGCAATAATGATAAGACTGTTCACAACACTGCCAAATGATGGAATAAAAAAGTTGTTGTGTACATTTAATACGCTAGAGAATAAGCCCAGTAATCCAATAAATAAAGAGGATGGAATCATATATTTAAATAATTGAACGGTCAATTCGTGGGTATATCCTGTAAAGCCGGGGACTAGGATGGTAATAATGGGATCGGCGAAAACAACTGCCAAAATGCTTAGCATAATAAAAAACAAGGAAGTCACCGTAAACACTTTATGATAAAGAAGGATTGCATCTTTTTCCCTATTCTTTGTAATCAGCCCTTTCATTGTCGGGATTAATATGGAATTAATGGCACCTGGAATAACAAGAGAGAGGGCTGAGGGAATAGTAAAGGCCGCTAAATAGGCTGCAGATTCTACCCCAGAGCCAAATTGTTCTGTAATAAACATATTTCGAATAAAACCCAGTAATCTTCCAATTAGAGTTACAACAATAATAATAAAAGCTGATTTTAAAATTGAACCAGACATAAGACTACTCCTTCAATGGTTGCCTTTGGTATATACACTGTAATAAACATCTTATCTTATTCATCCCCCTGGTTCAATTGATTCTAGTATTTAATAAGGAGGAGTTCCCGGTATGCCACAAGCTCCCTGGATTTATTTATTTCTTAGCTATCCATTCATTGATTATGTGTTTCGTACCATCGTGCCCATTCCCTATCTCTCTTCCTTATGGGATGAACTCCTGATTCTCCTTTTGCTTATGTTTGTTTTATTTAAGAGGAATCCTTCTCCCCGCCCCTTTCCTATTATCAGTAAACCAATTCTGGCTTTTTTTATCGTTGGATTAGCCTACTTAACAATAGATATGGACCAATGGGGGATTACCATCGAAGGATTTCGTTCTGTATACCAATACATTCTAGCCTTTTTTATTGGTTATTATCTGCTTGCCCAAAAGGAAGAAGTACAAAAATACCTGTATTATATGGTCATTTTAGCCTTTATCATCGGGCTCTATGGCATTGTGCAAAAATTTGTAGGTGTACAAACCCCACAAAGTTGGATTGATGCCAGTGAAGGAATTTCTTTTCGCGCTTTTTCCATTGTCCAAAGCCCCAATGTATTAGGGGCATACATGATACTCATGATTCCTATTACTCTATCTTTGATCTTGCTTGAGAAAAATCCGTGGAGAAAACTTTTGTTTATTTTCTTTTTCCTTACCATGTTAGGTGCATTATACCTAACCCTATCCCGTGGCGCATGGATTGCCTTATTAGCTTCCTTTGCCATTATTGGTTCACTTTATAATCGTAAAGTATTGTTCCTGGGAATCGGAATTGCCCTATTAGCTCTCATTTTCGTCCCGTCGGTCAATCAACGTGTATCCCATCTTTTTTCCAAAAGCTATATGGAAAGCAGTTTGAAAGATGGACGTATTGCCCGGTGGATTAGTGCCTATGACAGAATGAGAAATGATCCCTTTTTCGGAAGCGGGTTAGGCCATTATGGAGGAGCAGTAGCCAAAAGAAATTTGCAAACTGTTTATGTGGATAGTTACTATTTTAAAACTCTCGGAGAAATGGGAATTGTGGGACTAGGCATCTTTTTCTGGTTGCTCTATTTACTCATGAAACAGATCTATCTTTATTTAAAAAGAATTAAAAAACCCTACCATCTTATAATAATCTCAGGCATATTTACTGGCTTATTAAATGTCATTCTCCATAATGCTGTGGAAAACATATTTGAAGTGCCATTTATGACAACTTTTTTCTGGTTTTTAGGAGGAATTGCGCTCTCTTACCCCTTTTTAGGTGAGAAAAACACAGAGGAAATAATCAAAGGAGTACAATAGGGCCATGAAGAAAACCATTAAGTCCCTTCTGTTTTGGGTTCCTTATAGCTTATTTATTTATTTTGCATATCACTTACTTTTTATCCCTGCTCTGTTAGAATACTCTTATCTTGGATTTGGAGGCATGATTCTATTACTGGGAATCATTCTTTTTCTTCTAAAACCTGAAGAGAAAAAACCTTTGGTTGTTTTTACTTTGCTTTTTCTTCTTTTGATTAAATCATTTGCAGGAATGGAAAAAATTGAATCCTTATGGAAAAGCCTTTTTTCTTATGGATTTGTATTTCTTTTAAGTTTTTCTATTGCCCGTTTCTACGGAAAATTATCCTATCCAGCAGTTGCAAGCCTTTTGCTTATTAGTTTTTTTCTAAACACCATGTTCATTCGCAGTGAATTGCCACTTCTCGCTCATTTCTCTATTAAATGGGTTTCAGATAAGCTTTATGCTGGCACTGCAACAGAATTTTTCCCAATCCTGCTAAAAGATATTAACCAGGATGGAAAACAAGATGTAATTACCTTAGGAAATAAAGATAAAGGAAAAGAAGTGAATCAAAAGGAAAAGACAACCCTAAAACAGGAACAATTGCACATTTATGCTTTTACATGGGATGGAAAATCCATGGTGCAAATTCCCGAAAAACAACTGAATAAACAATCAATTCTTGCCGATTATCCCGTTGATTATATCGGATTTCCTTATTACGTATTAAACAATGAGTTACAGCTAATTCCTCTTATTCAACATGAACAATTAACAAATACCATGATGAGGTTCGGGGAGTCACCCTTTTATGCAATGTATCTTAATATGAAAAACCTGACAGCAAAACACCAAAAGAACACCACACTCATTCAAGATCCCCTTCGCCTTCCTGATACAGAATACATCTATGGTGATGTGGATCAAGATACAAAAGAGGAAATATTAGTCTCCTCCTCCCAATCTGCCATTATTAAACCCACAAGGAATCATCTTTGGGAGACATTGTGGACTGCCCGTGATTCATATTTCCGTTTTGAAAATTTTATCTCTCTTGATTCATCCAATAAAAAAGAAATTATTTCTCTGGAAAAAAGCCTTTTTTCCGACAATTCTACCCGGTATGTTGCCAGTTATAACTATTCTCCAAATGGCCTGGTCCGCAACTGGAAAGTCTTCGTCTCTTTGACCAATATTCAAGGAGGAGATTTGGATGGGGATGGTATAAATGAACTGGCTGCTTTCGATTTTATAAACCGCCGACTTATTATTCTGGAAAAACACAATCTCCCTGTCATTATACTCCTTAGTGGAGGATTGGCTTTATTACTAGGAATTCTGGCCATAAGGAGGAGACGAATATGATGGGAAAAAAACTGCTTCTAACAGTCCTCCTATTCATTCTATTAAATGGATGTACCATACCATCAGGTGAGAAAATCTTTCCTAAACCTGAACCTGAAAAAGAAACCCTGCCTATAGAAACAGAAATGGCAAAAAACTTGTTATTGGAAGCCATAGAAACCACGAATTCCAAAAAAACATTGCGTTTTTCCTTTGAAGGATATATTGCCAATAATATACAAAAAAGAAGAATTACAAACATGTACAAGGGAGTATTTATAGGTCCCGATGTACTCTATGTGGATGCCAGTCTTATGGCTCAACCCTATAAATATCTGCAATATAAAAATAAAACCTATTATTATAATCAAGATAAATGGTGGAGAGCTAATCTAGACACCGAATCCCTCAATCCTATGCAAGGATTTACCCATTGGATTCCATATCTTGATCATGCTGTTCAATTAAAAGAAGAAAAAATCTTGAATGCTTCATGTATTCCCATTCAAATTAAATTGCGTGGGGATGAATGGATTAACAATGGGACAAATCCCTATTTTCAAGAAATCCAAAACAACATAAAAAACCAGAAAGATGCAGAGTCCATTCTGAAAAATTCAGAAGTAACGACAACCATCTGGATTAGTAAAAAAGATCACCTATTATATCAATATAAAACAATCATTCTTTTGCCTGTGCCTTCTGCAGGATATATGGAACAAGAAATCTACTTTAGATTCATTAAATACAATGATCCTGGGATTAAAGCCCCCAGGATCGAAGAAATAGAGAAATCCATCACCCAATGAATTTCTCCATAAAATCATTAAGTTGTTTAGCTTGAATCTTCCGATTATAAATGGATAAATCGCCTGCTTCTCCTCTTTCGATAATAGAAGAATGAAGAAAGGCTGTTTTATCCATTTTCCATTTTTCATAAAAAGAGAGAAATACTCTTTTAATCTCTTCTTTATCTAGGGGATTGGCCACTTCACCTAAACCATAGTTATTAATAATCTGTGTGGATTCCCCTTCTAAAGAAAGAGCAAAAATAGGCCGGCCAATTGCCATATATTCATATAACTTTCCGGGAATATACACACCTGAACCTGGTGCCGTATCTCCAATGAGCATAAGGACATCTGCATTCTTCATGGCTGTCAGGGCTTTGTGGTGAGGTAGATTTCCCATTACCTCAACCACATCTTTTAAATCGAGTTGATTCACACAATCCCAGTTCTCTGTATAACCTGGATAATCAAAAACACCGGCAAAACGCAGGCGAATGTGAGCAGGATTGACTTTTCCTTCATCGATTAACTCTCTTATACATGTTAACAAAAGGCGTGGATTTCGTTCTTTATAAAATATGCCTGTATATAAAAGAACAAAGAGCCCATCGAGATTCTCGTCAGCCTGGATATTCTGATAATCAGCGGGATCAAATCCGTTATAGATGACTTCCATATGTTTAATTTCCGCTTTATATTTCAATAAGAAATTATCTGCAAAACCACGGGTAACGGTGGTAATGCCATCCGATTCTTCCATTACGCTCTTTTCCATCTTTTCTTCCAGGGCATCTCGCCAGGGAATGCCTGACCGATGCATATTTTGTGTCCATGGATCGCGAAAATCTGCAATCCAGGGAATTCCTGTTTTTCTTTTGATTGACCGGGCCACCAAATGGCATGTATTGGGTCCAGAGGTAGAAAAGATAATAGAGATCCCATATTCTTTCACAATTTTCTTTCCTAAGCGGCTTGCTGCACCGTACCAGAGTATACTTTCATCTGGAATCATAAGTGTATTTTTCACATGTTTTAAAAAAGAAAGAACGGGACCCTGTGTTCCTCCATTGGCAGCAACCTGGCGTTGGGGTGTAGCCTTAGGACGCACATAATTAATAGGATTCCACTCTTTTGCCCGATGTATATAGACATTAGAAGGCAATTGATTCAATAACGTATCATCTTTTGTTGCATGATAGGCAGATTCTACAGTAAGAACATGGACATCCCAACCTAATTGAGCAAGATATTTTGCCATTTTTAAAGGTCTGGGTACCCCTCCACCGCCAATAGGGGGGAAAAGGTAGGATACGAGAAGCATTCTTTTGTGGTTATTCATCCTTGTCCATCCTTTCACCCGTTCATCCATGTTTATTAAATGCGTAGAAGAATAGCATTTTCTTCTACAGAACGGGGAATTCTATTTTTTCCATCCAGTAAAATGGGTTTCTTCTTCATTTTTTTTATAATTTCTAGCCAATCGATGTCTAAAAACTCTTCCTGTACTGTTAAATAAATTAACCCGTCAGCATCATGTATGGCCTCTGCTAATTGATCTGCCTTATATTCATATCTTATAGGTACAGCAGGATCATATGCCTTTACAATCGCACCTGATTCCATAAGGAATTGTACAACCTCGTGGGGGGGACTGATCCGATCATCATTGGAAAAGTCCTTCATCGCCAAACCTAAGACAGCAATCTTGCTCCCGGTTAAGTTTTTCCCTTGTTGTTCTAAAGCGTGTTTTAACATGGAAACAAGAATACGGGGAATCTGGTCATTAATTTGTCTGGCCGTTTCTAACAAACTAAGATTGACCTCTAATTCCTGTGCCTTGGGAAGAAGGTAGTAAAGGGCATTAGGCAAACAATATCCCCCTACCCCTGGACCTGGCGTTAATAGCTGTACCCTTTTATGGGTGTTGGCTACACGAATCAATTCAAAGGTATCGATCCCCATCTTTTCTGCAAATCGGGCAAATTGCTGCACCATGGCAATATTAACATCCCTTTGAATATTTTCAATTACTTTTGCAGTTTCCACCGTTTTAATTTGGGAGATGGTAATCTCTGCTTCAGTGACAAAGGATAAAGCTTCTTTCCCTTTGAGGGCACTGGCTTCATTTACCCCACCCACTGCTAAAGGCATGGTAATAAATTCTTCAAAAGCTCGTCCTTCTGCAATTCTTTCAGAAGAATAGGCCAGATAGAAATCTTTTCCTGCTACTAAACCGCTTTTTTCAAGTATAGGTTTCACCACTTCTTCAGTAGTTCCAGGAACAACGGTACTGCGTAAAATTATGCAATCCCCCTTCTTTACTACTTTTGCGAGGGATTCACAGGCGGAAATTAAAAAGCTCATATTTGGATCCCCATTTCTAACAGGAATTCCTACTGTTATGATGTAATGATCCACTTCCTGTGCTGCCTGTTCATATTGATTAGTAGCATAGAACCGATGTTCCTTGAGTTGTTCTTGCAAAATTTCTGCAAGAGATTTGCCTTCATAAAATTCAAGATGATGGGAATGTCCCTGATTAATCTCGTTTATAAGGCTTTCACTTACATCAATGCCAACAACATGGGCACCTTTTCTTGCGTAACTTAAGGATAAAGGTAATCCAATAAATCCAAGGCCAATCACTGCAATATTCAACTTCTTCATTTTCAATTCCCCACCACTTCATTATCTAAAAACAACAAAATATATAATACCCGCAAGAATAAAAACCCCTGCAATAGAAATAAGTATTTTTGAAAGGCGCTCTAACATTCTATTCCACTCCCAGACTACTTTAATTCTACAACGGTTGCCCCCAGGCCACCTTCTCCCTGCCCCCCATATCGGATGGATTTCACTAAACGATGGTTTTTTAAATACTTTTGCACTCCTAATCCAAGAACGCCTGTACCCTTACCGTGAATAATATTTACTCGATGCAATCCATTAATAATCGCATCATCTAAATATTTTTCAATTAAAATAATGGAATCTTCTATATTATTGCCACGAATATCCAAATCCATTTTCATCGGTGGACGATTGGAGCTAAGACGGGTGAGAGGCGGAGCTGTAACGTTTTTATTGGTGGATTTTACCTTCTCCATATCATCAATAAGGACAGTCATTTTTAAAATCCCTAATTGAACCAGAAACTCATTCTTATTCAATTGCTCTATGACTTCACCTTTTTGATTAAAGGAAAGCACTCGAACAGAATCCCCTACCTTGATTTGTTGATTATTGGCAGCTTTTTTCGGTTCCCGTTTTCTCCTAAGATTCGGTACAGCATCCTCTAATTGTTTTCTGGCTTCTATTAATCGATGTTCTTTGATTCCTGCTTTTTCTTCCAAAGCTATTTTTCTTAAATCTGCTAGAATCCGTTCCGCTTCTTTTTTCGATTTATTGACTGATGCAATCGCTTCTTCTTCAATACGAGCCAAAATAAGGTCTTTCTCTTTTTCAAGCTCTTCCTTGTCCTGTTGCAGTTGTTCTTCTTTTTCCTGCAAGGAAGCATGTAATTTCTCTGCTTCCCATCGCTCCTTTTCTGCAATGCGTTGATTTTCCTCTAATGAAGCAACAAGGGTATCGATTTTTGTTTCCCCAACGCGAATCCTTTTTTGCGCTTCTTCTAAAATATTCTGAGGAAGGCCTAATCTTGTGGCAACGGCAAATGCATTGGACCGTCCAGGAATGCCTACTAACAAGCGATAGGTAGGACGCAATGTCAATTCATCAAATTCAACGCTGGCATTCACAATTCCCTTTCTCTCATATGCAAAAGCCTTTAATTCACTATAGTGGGTGGTTGCTACAACTCTTGCTCCCCTGGAATACACATTATCAATAATTGCCATTGCCAGTGCTGCCCCTTCTGCAGGATCAGTCCCAGCCCCCAATTCATCGAATAAAATTAAACTGTTGGAATCCATTTCTTTCAATATTCTCGAAATGTTCGTCATATGGCCAGAAAAAGTACTTAAACTTTGTTCAATGCTTTGTTCATCCCCAATATCTGCATAAACACCAGTAAAAATCGAAAGAACGGTCCCCTCCTCTGCGGGAACATGCAATCCAGACATTGCCATCAAAGTTAACAGGCCAATGGTCTTTAACGAAACGGTTTTCCCGCCAGTATTAGGCCCAGTAATCACAATTGCGCTATACTCTCTTCCTAATTCTACATCGATTGGAACAACATCCTTACCAGGAATTAATGGATGCCTTCCTTTTTTGATTTTAAGATAACCATCCTCATTGATGGCAGGTTGTACCCCTTTAATCTCTCTTGCATAAAAAGCACGGGAAAAAATAAAATCAATCTCGGAAAGAATATCTAAATTATTCCGCAACATAGGGACATGTTCAGCCACTTTTGCTGATAATCCCAGTAATATCTTCTCTATTTCCCGTTCTTCTTTTAACTTTAATTCCCTTAATTCATTATTAATCTGTACCACTTGTTCTGGCTCAATAAAGAGAGTGGCTCCTGATGCTGATTGGTCATGGACCAAACCGCCAAATGAATTGCGATATTCTGGACGAACTGGAATTACAAACCGATCATTGCGAATGGTGATAATGGGATCTTGCAGCATCTTCTGAATGCCAGGATTCCGTATCATGTGTTCTAATTTTTCCCGTACCCTTTTCTCGCCTGTTCTAATTTGGCTGCGGATCTGGCTAAGAGCTGAAGAGGCAACATCCATAACATACCCCTTATCGTCGATAGCACGAGTAATTTCCTCTTCAACATCCTTTATGCGGATAATTCCATCCACTAATTCTTCTAAAATAGGCAGAGGCTCTTTTTCTATCACACTATGGATAAATCCTTTCAGACGCCCACCTGCAGCAAGGGTAGATGCAATATCTAATAATTCCCCTGGATTTAATATCCCGCCAAGACTAGCTCTGGCACAGGCTGATCGTATATCTTTAATTCCTCCTAAAGGAACTGTATCTTTTAAACGTATAACTGTCATACCTTCCTGTGTTGCATTTAAAAGGTGCTTTGCCTCCATTGCATCAGAAGAAGGAGTCAGATGTTCTATTTTCTCTGTTCCCATGATCGTTGATGCCCATGGTTTTACCCGTTCAATTACTTTATAAAATTCTAAAGATTTAAGCGTTCTTGCATCCAAGGAGATAATCCCCTTTCTATATTCCAAAACTAAACATTTTATGTTTAAAAGTCAGTCGAATTTCCCATTGGTATTTCAGTTGGGTTGTGTTGAATTAAACCTTGAAAATATTCCAGAATCCCAGGGGATATTTCCACAGCATAGGTGCCAAAAATGGATTCATTAATTGTCTGCTGAACAGCAGAAATAGGCAATGCATATCCAAGCATAAGCAATAAAAAAATCATTAACCCGCTTTTTGCCACTCCCAGGAGACCCCCGCCTAAATGATTTATTGTAGATACAATAGGCAAATTAGCAATCCCGTTAAGAATGGAACCAAACCAACGCAAAATAATTCCTGAACCTATGAGTAACAAAACAAAAGCAATAGAAGAATAGATTACTCCAGCAATTGGTTCACTGCCTGCGATGGATGAAAATAGATTAGTGCCACTTTCTTGAGATAAGGGAAACCATTCTGCCAGTTGTTGTGAAAGTGGTTTATAAAATAGGACAGCAATGCCAAATGATGCAATTAAGCTAACTAGCTTGACTAATTGAATCATAAGCCCTTGCTTTAAACCGATTCCTAAACCAAGAACTAACAAAAACAGGATGACCCAATCAAGTATGGACATTCATTCTACTCCTTCTTTGGGGAATTTTTCTCCAGTAGACGAATTAACTCTTCATACTCCTGGCGTAATTTAAAAAACTCATCTGCAACATTAACAGCAGCAAGTACCGCTAACTTGTTCGTATCAAGGCGTGGATTTGCCTTTGCCATCTGTATCATTTTATCATCAACAAAACTAGCAACAGCCCGCATATGTGCAGCATTGCTTGTTCCTTTTATGGTATAATATTGCCCAAATATTTCCACAGTTACACGGTTTATTTCCCCACTCACAACTTGTTCCTCCTTGTGGCTATTTCAACACAAACCTTATCCTTTTACCGTAAGGAAAAAATCCACTCCCGTCAAGTATAAAAAAAGGTTCTTATCACAGGGATAAGAACCTTTTCACATTTATGCCCGAAGTTCAGCCCCATACTCCTGAGCAAGAGCTGCAACGACTTGTTCATGAACTTTTTGTACTTCTTCATCAGTCAAAGTTTTTTCCAGATTTCGGTAGGAACAAGAAAGGGCAATACTTTTCTTATTCTCACCTAATTTAGCATCTGTATAAACATCAAAAATAGTAACGGCTTCTAACAAAGAACCTGCTGTGCTTTCTATGATATTGCGCAATTCATCTGCAGTAACGGCTTGATCTACTACCACAGCAATATCCCGTGTAATCTCTGGATATTTCGGCAAAGAAACCATACCGCTATGTGCAGTGGCAAAACGGAAAATTTCTTCCCCATTTAATTGGAATACATAGGTTTCATCAATATCATATTTTTGGGCTAATAGAGGATGAATTTGCCCCATATATCCTACAACTTCATCCTGAATCATAATTTGTGCAGAACGGCCAGGATGCATTCCTTTTAAATCCTGTGCTCCTTTGTAAGAAACGCCCTTAATGCCTAATCGTGCAAATATCCCTTCCAGGATTCCTTTCACATAATAGAAATCAACAGGGATATTGGATTGTCCCCAATGTTGCTCTGTCTGATTTCCTGTCAGTAAACCAGCTATAGTAATTTTCTCATCAGGAAGTTTTGAAATGGTTTTTTCCTCAGTAATAAATACATTTCCAATTTCAAAAATACTGATATTCCGTTGCTTGCGATTCAGGTTATATGCTGCTGTTTCAGCAAGATGGGGAATGAGATTTGTACGAAGAAGGCTTCTTTCTTCACTCATTGGCATAGCCAGAGAAACGGGTTCACCTTCTTTATAAATGCTTGCAAAATCATGAATAATTTCACTGCGAGTAAAAGAATACGTACTTACTTCATCCATTCCCATTGCATTAAAAACATCTCTAATTTTACGTCGTAGAGCCTGTTCTCTCGTTAAAGCCCCTCTTGTATTCAACCCTACTGGCAAGGTAGTAGGAATATTATCATAACCATAGAGACGGGCTACTTCTTCAATTAAATCAACTTCCCGGGTAATATCCTTCCTGCGGCTTGGTACATGGACATTAATCAGTTCACCATCCACTTTGTAATGGAAAGATAAACGGGTAAATATCTTTTCTACTTCTTCAATTTCTAATTGGGTCCCCAATAAAAGATTAAGACGGCTCATTCTAAGGGTTACCCAGGTTTCTTCTGGAGTGGGAACATGTGCATCGGCAATGCCTCTGGCAACTTTGCCGCCAGCTAATTCAGCTAAAAGGGATGCTGCCCGATCAAGAGCTTTTTGAACAGTTTGGAAATCAACTTCTTTTTCAAAACGAAGGCTTGCTTCAGAACGAAGGCCTAATTTGCGAGAAGTCTTTCTGACAGAACTGCCGGCAAATTGTGCTGATTCCAATAAGATATTTTGGGTATCCCCTGTTACTTCTGAGTTTGCCCCACCCATTACACCTGCAATGGCAATAGGTTTCTCCCCATCAGTAATCAGAAGCATCTCTTCATCTAATTCTCTTTCATTATTATCAAGAGTTACAATTTTTTCACCAGCCTGTGCTTTGCGAACAACAATATTCCCTCCTGGCACCCGATCATAATCAAAGGCATGCAAAGGCTGGCCTGTTTCTAACATCACATAATTTGTGATATCTACCACGTTATTAATGGGGCGAACACCCGCTGCAATTAATAGGTTTTGCATCCACATGGGGGAAGGTGCTAATTTTACTCCTGTAATTAAACGTCCCATATATCGATAACATTCATGTGTCGCTTCAATGGATACATTTACTTTTCCTTCAACGGAATCTTCGCTTTCCTGGATATCTACAGTAGGTTCAATAACTTCCCGATCCAGAATGGCCCCCACTTCATAAGCAGTTCCAATCATGCTTAAACAATCAGAACGATTAGGTGTAAGACTTAATTCCAATACAACATCATCTAACCCAAGGATAGATTCAATGGATTGGCCAATTTCCAAATCTTCTGGTAAAACAAGTATGCCTTCCTGAATTTCCTTCGGCAACAGTTTATCATTAATCCCTAATTCACGGGCAGAACATATCATCCCCATTGATTCTACGCCCCGTAATTTAGATTTTTTAATTTTTAACCCGCCAGGAAGTTTGGCCCCCACTAAAGCAACAGGCACTTTTTGCCCTGCATCTACATTTTTAGCTCCACATACAATTTGCAAGTGTTCTTCAGTACCTACATCCACTTTACAAACATTTAATTTATCTGCATCAGGATGTTTTTCCCGGGAAACCACATAGCCAACTACGACGCTTGAAATCCCTTGATTCCGTTTTTCGATTCCTTCTACTTCAATCCCGCTTCGTGTTAATTTCTCAGCAAGGTCTTCTGGAGAAATCCCTGTTAAATCTACATAATTAGCAAGCCATTTATATGAAACAAACATAATGTCACATTCTCCTCCTTACACTCGATTAAACTGCTTTAAGAAACGTAAGTCATTGGTATAGAATTGGCGAATATCATCGATATCATATTTCTTCATAGCAATCCGTTCAACGCCTAATCCAAAAGCAAAACCAGTATATTTCTCTGAATCATATCCGGCCATTTCTAACACACGGGGATGCACCATACCGGAGCCAAGCACCTCAATCCACCCGGTGTTTTTGCATATTTTACAGCCTTTTCCCCCACACATACAGGTTACATCCACTTCTGCACTTGGCTCAGTAAAGGGGAAAAAGCTTGGACGTAAACGAATTCCTGCATTTTCGCCAAACATTTGCCGCGCGAACTCAAGAAGAACCCCTTTTAAATCACTCATCCGCACATTTTCTCCAACCATCAACCCTTCAATCTGGGTAAATACATGGGAGTGGGTGGCATCATCATTATCACGGCGATATACACGGCCAGGGCAAATGATTTTAACAGGAACTTCCCCTTCCATTTTCTCCATAGTTCTTGCCTGTACTGGCGAGGTATGTGTACGCATTAAGATTTCTTCTGTGATATAGAAAGAATCTTGCATATCACGGGCTGGATGGTCTTTCGGAAGGTTTAACGCTTCGAAATTATAATAATCCTGTTCCACTTCGAACCCTTCCGCAACAGTAAAGCCCATCCCAAGAAAAACATCTTCAATTTGTTCAATAACAAGGGTTAAGGGATGGCGGTTGCCAACTTGAATAGGACGGCCAGGTAAAGTCACATCGATGGCTTCCCGTTGTAATTTTGCTTCAATTTCTTTTTTCTCAATGGCTGCTTTTACTTCTTCTAATTTTTGCTCGATATTTTCCCGGACTGTATTGGCTAACTGGCCAATAATCGGACGTTCTTCAGCAGATAATTTTCCCATGCCCCGCAAGATTTCTGTTAAGCGGCCTTTTTTGCCTAAATATTTCACCCGAAGATCTTGCACTAATTGGGAATTGCCAATGTTACTAAGCTCTTCAAGGGCTTCCTTCTTTAATTGTTCAAGTCTTTCACGCAATGCAAACCCTCCTCAAATAGTTCAGTAAATAAAAAAGACCTCTCACCCGTAAGGGGCGAGAGGTCGCGATACCACCCTTATTGGAATCCCACAGGACACACCTCTAGTATTCCATCTTACTTGTTTCATAACGGAGTAACAACTCCGGTACCCCCTACTACGCAACAGGTTCAAGGGACGGCTCTAGAGTGAATTCAACAATCCGCTTTTCACAGGAATACTTTCAGTCCATGGTATTCCTTCCCTGAGAGCGCGTAATCGCCTACTAGTCTCTATCTATGCCTTTATTATTTAAAATATTTGCATACTATTATAACCAATTCAAATTAGCCATGCAAATCCATTTTTAGATTATTACTTTGGTCTTTGCCGTACAGCTTCATACATGAGAATGGAACCGGCAATTCCGGCATTTAATGATTCTGCCTTTCCATAAATAGGAATGATCGCATTATGATCCGTTAATGATAATAATTCAGGAGATACTCCACTGCCCTCATTGCCAATAATCAATACAATCGAATCCTTATAAGAAATCTCGTCATAAGGTTTTGCTTCCTTTAAGCTAGTGCCTACGATCGTTACCTGAGACCCCTTGTCCCGTAGCTCATGCAAATACTGGACAGAATCTACCTGGAATACAGGGAGATGAAAGATTGACCCCATAGAGGCTCGGATGGCTTTCCCATTATAAGGATCCACACACCCTTCTCCCAGAGCTACACCATGAAATCCTGCTGCATCTGCTGTTCGAATCAGGGTTCCCAGGTTACCAGGGTCCTGAATGCGGTCAAGAAGAAGGAGCAAAAAGGGAGCCTGGGGGATCAATCTTTCTTTTTCCATTTTTACAATGGCTGCCATTCCCTGTGGGGTTTCTGTATCAGCGATTTTTTTCATAACTGCTGTAGATACACTCACTACATGAACATCAGAGAGTAGCGCTTTTATTTCCCCGGGTAGTTCCTTCTCTTCTTGCAAAAGAACCCTTTCCACTCTTCCAGTTTTCAAGGCTTCTTCAACCAGATGAACCCCCTCAACTAAAAAACATCCTTGCTTCTCCCGTTCTTTTCGGTTATGTAGTTTCGCCCATTCTTTTACTTTTGGATTTTGGACTGAAGCTATAAATTCCATTACTTGCTCCCTATTTTGCGGATATGCTCTTCAAATTTCTTTAAATCCCGATTATGTCCCAATACAATAAGAACATCTTGTTCTTTTAGCCGATCGATGGCTGATGGAGCAATATTAAATTCTCCATCATTTTTAATGGCAATAACGTTCACCCCAAAGCGTACCCGAACATCTACATCGGCAAGTGTTTTTCCTACCATATCCCTTGATACAGTCAATTCGGCCACACTATATTCATTTGATAATTCTACAAAATCCAGTACGTTTGGAGAGATTAAATTATGGGCTAAACGAAGTCCCATATCATATTCAGGATAAACGACCTTATCTGCACCAATTTTATAAAGCACTTGCCCATGCCGTGAATTCTGGGCTTTCGCTACGATTTTTTTAACCCCAAGATCTTTTAAAATTAAAGTCGTTAGAATACTTGCCTGAATATCAGCACCAATTGCGACAACTACAACATCAAAATTACGAATTCCCAATTCTTTTAACACTTTTTCATCTGTCGAATCTGCTTGTACCGCATGTGTGGATACATGGGATAATTGCTGTACTCTTTCTGGATTTTCATCCATGATCAATACTTCATAACCCATGTCAAACAATACCTGAGCCACACTTGCTCCAAAACGACCTAATCCCATAATGGCAAATGATTCATTTGCTCTCTTACCCATTTTATTTTCACCATCCTATACCACCATTATAAAGCATGATTTTTCCTTTTCCGGGTGAAACTATATCGTAGCACATAATTTCCCTGAAAGGAGCAGTTAATTTGAATATTAATGATCTTGATCTTCGTGCAGCAGTGCTGTATAAAATGCATGGTTCATCAGAAAATGACATTCGAGATACCATTCAAGATGCGATTGTAACTAAACAAGAAAAAACCCTTCCTGGCTTAGGCGTTCTTTTTGAACTGATTTGGAATCAATCTAGTTCTCAAGAACAAAATCGCATGATTGAGCTCATCCATCATAAATTGCAATGATATGATATTGAAGGCCTCTCCTTATGGGAGAGGTTTCTTTATGGTTTAAAAATTTATAAGTTGATGGGTAAAGATGATTAACCCCTTTTTCAGCGGATAAGTATTTTATAAATTTTATCTTATCCGCATAAGGGCAACTAAGGCTATCGCCTTCGCCTATAAGGCTTGGCGCTAGCCAAGTTTTCTTTAAAATAAGGGCGAAAAAAGCCTTCAACTGTAAAGGAAACTTGCAGTTGCCAAGCAAAGCGAAGACAACTGCTTAGTTGACTTATGCCTAAAGGAAAGCGATAGCTTTCTTTTAGGCGCATCCTTTATTTTTATACCCAGATGTTTTGAAGGCGCGCCCAGATTGTAAGTTGTAAAGAAAACTTGGCCGGTGCCGAGCTTTAGCGAAGACAACTGCCTAGTTGCACTTACATCTAAAGGAAAGTCAAAACTTTCCTTTAGATGATCCTCTATTTATATCATTGTCGGCGAGGAAGTGGCACGATTTGATTCGTAGCATCTCATTCATTCCGTTTAATTTTTTCTGCCAGATCCCAATTTAATTTCTGTATAACAGATACAATTAACTTTACTCCGTTATCAATATCATCCCGATGCAACAAGGCAGCATGGCTATGAATATAACGTGTGGCTATGCTTATGACAATGGAAGGAACCCCATTTCGCGTTAAATGCATTCTGCCTGCATCCGTTCCCCCTCCTGACATGGCATCGAATTGAAAAGGAATTCCCAACTCTTTAGCTGTTTCAACAAAAAGGTCCCGTAAAGAGGCATTTGGAATGAGAGATCCATCATAAATCAGTATTTGTGGACCTGCCCCAATTTTAGACTGAGCATCCTGTTCTTTAATACCCGGGGTGTCCCCGGCAATGCCTACATCAACAGCAATAGCAATATCCGGATTTACGGTATAGGCTGCCGTTTGGGCTCCCCGTAATCCCACTTCCTCTTGTACTGTGCCCACTCCAAACACTTGATTGGGATGTTCAATTCCTTGCAATTGCTGCAACGTTTGAATGGCCATAGCAATCCCAACACGATTATCCCAGGCTTTAGCCATCATGATCTTTGGATTAGACATTAAGGTAAAAGGACAAATAGGGACAATGGGGTCTCCAGGCCGAACACCGAAAGACTCTGCTTCATCCCTGCTACTTGCCCCAATATCAATAAACATATCTTTTATTTCTACTGGTTTTTTTCTGGCTTCCTGGGAAAGGACATGAGGAGGTACAGAGCCAATAACCCCTTCAATAACCCCGGTACGGGTTTGAATGGAAACTCTTTGGGCTAACATAACCTGTCCCCACCAACCCCCTAGGGGCTGGAACTTTATAAAACCTTTATCCGTAATCATCGTTACCATAAAACTAACTTCATCCAAATGGCCAGCAACCATAATTCTGGGACCCTGACCCCCTTTACGGGCGATTAAACTTCCTAAATTATCCCTGGTAATTTCATCGGCATATGGGCTGATATATTTTTCCATAACAGCACGTACCTTGCCTTCATGGCCTGGAGCCCCAGGAACTTCTGTTAACTCTTTATACATTATTAATGTTGAATCAACCACATCAAACCCTCCAATTCATGATTAATCCTTTTAATAAATCCCCGTCCTGTTTCCCTTTCCTCAGGATTATAGTACATAACCAGCAACGTTTTCCCTTCCTGAAGGATTTCTCCATCAAAAGTTAAAAAAGTGGATAAATCAAAAGGAAGCACCTCTACCATGGTATGTTTATGAAGTGCACGTTCATGAAGTCCCAGGGAAACAAACTCTGCTCCAAGCAAATCAGGTCTCTCTGCCAGTGTTTGCAATACTTTCCCCCGTTCTTCTTTCGTTAAAGCACTTTCCCACCAGGTTTTTCGGGGTTTATATTTAAAATTCAAGAAATAATCGTATTTCATTAACCCTTCAACAACCTCGGGATTTTTCATTTCCTGAGTTTGCAAATACAATCGAAGACGAGTAAAAAGGTCTTCTAACTGATGCCCTATGCGGGACCACCCCTTCTCTTCCCAAAAATCCCCAAAGCTTTGGAAAAAGTCAAAAGGAGAAGTAAATTCTTTACTGACAAGATAACGAAGAGTTCGGTCCATTCTATGGGCATTCCAATACTTTTCCAGTACGTCTTCCACTCTCTTAATGCGAACCAAATCGGAAAAAGGAAGGGCTCGATTTCCCAACACTTCATAAGGAGCTTTATCCATATAAATATAGCCATGCTGGTATGCTTCCCTGCGTACCCCTGTCCCCCGTAACATTTTAAGGAAGCCTAATTGTAATTCTTCTGGTTCAAGGGCATAAATGTCGTTAAAGGTTTTACGGAAAGAATCGTAATCTTCTTCTGGCAACCCTGCTAGTAAATCAAGATGTTGTGCTATTCTTCCACTCTGTCTCACCCGGCTTACGGTATAAGATAACTTCTCCAGGTTTTGTCTCCGTTTTACAATTTCATTGGTTCGATCATTGGTAGATTGGACCCCAATTTCAAAACGGAATACCCCTGGGGGTGCATTTTCAGCTAAATAGTCCAACACATCTGGAGGCATAATATCTGCCGTAATTTCAAACTGAAAAACACAATCCCCATGGTTTTCAATGAGGAATTTAAACATTTCCATTGCATATTCCCGCTGGATATTAAAGGTACGATCCACAAATTTAATCAGCTTGGCCCCATTGTTCATAAGGAAAAGAAGGTCTTCTTTTGTACGATTTATATCAAAATAACGTACGCCAAATTCGATGCTGGAAAGGCAAAACTGACAGGTGTAAGGACATCCACGACTGGTCTCAAAATACACCACTCTTCTCCCTAAATCAGCCATGTCTTCAGGAAAATGAAAAGGGGATGGAATGGTGTTTAAATCCAATTTCTTTCTAGGAGGGTTAATGATGATTTCTTTCCCATCCCGGTAGGCCATGCCATTTACTTCTTTATAATTCTGTTGCCCATAAAGCTCTTTTAAAAGATGGTGAAAGGTTGCTTCCCCTTCTCCCATAACGATAAAATCCACTAAGGGGGCTTTTTCCATCCATTCTTTCGTATCATAGGAAACCTCCGGCCCGCCAAAAACAACCTGTAATTCAGGCAAAACCTTTTTCAATAAAGAGACAATTTCAAGGGTTTCTTCAATGTTCCAGATGTAACAAGAAAAAGCCAAAACATCAGGCTTTTTTTGATATAAATCTGATACAATATTTAATATTGGATCATTAATTGTGTATTCAGCCAATTCCACCGGATAATCTTTTTCACAATAAGATTTTAAATAACGAATGGCTAATGCTGTGTGAATATATTTTGCGTTTAATGTTGCTACAATTATTTTCATTAGTCTACCCCATTTATTACGAAAATGCTTATCGCTCAAAGTATAGCACTATTTGTTTTAAAAAATTACTCCGAATATAATTTTTGGATAAGAATTACCACGAGGAGAAATGGAATGACTTTACTTTTGATGATTATTGTTTGTTTATTCTTCATAATTAGTTTCTCATTTTTTTATATTTCCTATAAAAACACATATAAGATACAAGTCAATCAAGTTTCACTTTCTTTAAACACCCCACTAACTCAACCTTTAACAATCCTTCATCTTTCTGACATGCATTTTGAAAAACTCTCTATTGATCCGGGTATTTTGTATGAAACAATTAAGGATATGACAATCGACCTAATTGCCATTACTGGAGATATGATTGATCATAAGGAAAATATTCAATCCTTTATGCCTTATATTGAAGCCTTACAAAAAATAGCCCCTCCTATGGGCATCTTCATTGTTTTTGGAAATCATGATTATCAATTACGCCATCAAATTCATCACTTTCGCAAAAGTTTGGAAAATAAAGGTTGCATTGTTCTGCAAAACGAAAGCATTTCTATACAACATGGAACAGCAACGTTTAATATTATTGGTGTTGATAATTATTCAACCAGGAGAAGTGATTTACCTAAATCTTTTCAAGGTATCGAAAAGGGGCCTACCCTTGTGTTAACTCACGATCCCAATATTATTTTAGAGATGGATCAATACCCCTTCGATTATTTGTTAGCAGGTCATTTTCACGGGGGGCAAATCCACTGGCCAAAACCTTTTCACATGGTTAAGTATGGAAAAGTAGCAAGAATGAAGATGATCAATGGCCTTCATTATTATAAAGGAAAGCCTTTTTATATTAGTGAAGGTTTAGGACAATCGGCGCTAAAACTCCGATGGGGATCTCTTCCGGAAATTACTCTGCATAAAATTTTGTGAAAGGGGGAATTAATCTGCTTTTATTAATATCTATCATTATACTCATAGTACTCGTGGTACTATATTTTGGATTTTATCGTCCCTGGCAACTGAAGTGGGGGGCCACCATAAAAGAGATTAATGAGGAAATGATTGGTGATGAAATTGTTTCAAATCCTACTTTCAATTCAACTCGTGCAGTAACTGTAAATGCTAGGCCAGAACATATCTATCCCTGGATCATCCAAATGGGGCATAAACGTGCCGGGTGGTATAGTTACGATTGGATTGATAATTTAGGGAAGAAAAGCTCAGAGAAAATTATTCCAGAATATCAGTATATAGAAGAAGGTCAAATCTTCCCCATAAGTCCAGATGGTAAACAAGGCTTTTTCGTAAAATCTTTTGATATTAATCATTATGTTTTATTGTGGGACAAAGAAGGTGGAACAACCTGGCTTTGGAAATTAAATCATGTGGACGATAAACATACAAGATTAATCACTCGTGTCAGGATTCGTTATCCCTGGTTTTCGCCAATGATTCTATTTTTTCTATTATTAGATGTTGGAGATTTTTTTATGATGAGAAAGTGTATGTTAGGAATAAAAAAGCGTGCAGAGGATTTATCACAATTAACTAAAGATAACTAATCAATTACCATTTATTTATCATTTGCTTTTGCTAATATTCGTTTTATGATAAGTAGTGCCAAACCAATAAAAATGTTGGGAAAGGAGGCTTTCATGATTCTTCTTACATTACTCTTTTCAATCGGTTTGTTTTTTGGCATTCACAAAGGGTATCGCAATACATTTAATGTATCAGTTGAAACAGTGGACATCTATTTGGACACAAATTTGGATAATCAATTAAACATTCTTCACCTTTCAGACATGCATTTAGAGAATTTATCTATTTCTCCTAATGATTTATATGAAAAATGCAAGGATTACAAAATAGATCTTATTGCACTTACAGGAGATCAACTTGAAAGAAAAAGAAATATTCAACCCTTTATGGAATACATCAAAGCCTTACAGCAATTAAATGCACCTTTGGGAATTTTCGTCGTATTCGGCAATCATGATTATTATTTACGTAAAAACATTAAAATTTTTCGTGATACATTAGTAAAACATGGATGTATTGTTCTACAAAATGAAAACAGAACCCTAAATCTGGGTTCAGTAAATCTTAATATCATTGGTGTTGATGATTTTCATTCACGCCGCAGTGACCTGAATAAATCCTTTAAGGGTTTAAGAGAGGGAATTAACCTGGTGCTAACCCATGACCCCAATGCAATTCTCCATATGGAAAACCATTCCTTTGATTATCTTCTATCAGGCCATTTTCATGGGGGGCAAATTCACTGGCCAAAGCCATACCACCTTGTCAAAATGGGGAAAATAGCACGAATGAAAATGATAAAAGGGTTACACTATTATAAAAACAAACCCTTTTATATTAGTGAAGGTTTAGGACAAACCGGAGTAAATATCCGTACAGGTAGCCGCCCAGAAATCACCATTCATAGCCTAATAGCAAAAGATGCGTCATAAAAAATGCAGCAATCGCCAAAAATCAAAAAATTTTGGCGATTTTTTTGTAATTAACACATAATAAGGAAGAGTATACTTATAAAAGGGGTGAGAATCATTCGACAATTCTTCTTTTATATATGGTCTTTAATGGATAGCTGTTATTATTATTGCTCTAATTTAGAATTCATTAAAGAAAAAGAAAATATATTTCGGGTCAAAGTATTAAATTATAAGGGGAAAAAACTTTTGTTAAGGGATGGAACCTTAATCCAACCTAACGATCTACTTTTAAAAATACACCTTCATAACTCATTATTAATGAATGAAATAAAGGATATAAAAACAGAAACAAAACGTGCTCTATATGTTTTCAATCGCGTTAAAAGATCGATGCCTGATTTAGCAAACTATTTATTTACCCATCCCAATGAAAAAAATATTAAAGGAATTATTGGAATCACAATCCTATCAAGAGGGGTCCAGCATTTAGGATTTGAAGTGCATGATATAAAAAAACCAATTTACAGAAGAGTTAAACAACTATATATGAAGCCTATGCATATTTTTTTCAATCTGCTTACAGGGAAACTAAGAAAGAATAATCAGCCCATCCCCAAATATATTGTAATTTCCAAAAGTAATTTATTTCAAAATTGGTTAATTTGCGAGGAATAAAAAAGAACTCCATCCCTTTCAATGGAGTTCTTTTTTATTCTAGCTTTAAGCTTCAGCATACACCTTACGAAGCTCATTAATAATGGTTTCAGACATCGCCTTAGTGCCAACGGCTTCTTCTTTATTTTTCGTAATATCTCCAGTACGAACACCGGAATTAATCACATTGTGAACTGCTTTTTCTAAGTTATTTGCTGCTCTTTCTAAGCCAAGAGAATACTTCATAAGCATGCCTGCAGAAAGGATGGTTGCAGAAGGATTGGCAATGCCGTTTCCTGCAATATCCGGTGCAGAACCATGAACTGGTTCATATAGGCCAAAGTTTCCATCAGCAAGAGATGCAGATGGTAACATCCCAATGGATCCTGTAAGCATAGAAGCTTCATCACTTAAAATATCGCCAAACATATTTTCTGTGACCATGGTATCAAATTGTTTTGGATAACGAATTAATTCCATAGCACAAGAATCAACCAATTGGTGGCGGCATTCTACATCTGGATATTCAGGAATTAAACGCTCAACCACTTTACGCCATAAACGTGAAGATTCTAATACGTTAGCTTTATCAACTGAAACAAGCTTTTTGTTACGAAGGCGTGCTACTTCAAAAGCGCGTCGTACAATCCGCTCAATTTCATATTCATGATAAATCATTTCATCAGATGCTACTTCGCCCTGTTCATCTTCATAATGTTTTTTCTCGCCGAAATAAAGGCCACCCGTTAATTCCCGGATTACCATTAAATCTACGCCTTTTACCACTTCTTCTTTTAAGGAAGAATCAGCCGCCATGCAATCTAAAACGAATGCCGGACGGAGATTGGCATACAAGCCAAGAGCTTTGCGGATTCCTAACAATCCAGTTTCAGGACGAAGATGGCCTGGGTTATTATCCCATTTCGGACCACCAACAGCCCCTAATAGAACTGCGTCTGCAGCTTTACAAATTTCAACTGTTTTTTCTGGAAGAGGAGTGCCATTTTCATCAATGGCACATCCGCCAATCAGGCCATATTCAAAAGAAAACTTTACGTCTTCTAACTCTTCAATAACATTTAGAACATTAATTGCTTCTGCAACGACCTCCGGGCCAATTCCATCCCCCGGAAGGACCGCAATTTTAAATGTTTGAGTCATCCGTTACAATCTCCCTTTTCGATCAGATTAAAACTTCTACCGAATCACCGCGAAGGGCGATTATCTTATTAATCGCACGCAAATATGCTTTCGCGCTGGCCTCTAAAACATCGGTGCTGACTCCTCGTCCTTGCACTGAAATTGATCCTTGACTGAGGCGAACATACACTTCCCCTAGGGCATCTTTTCCATGGGTTACAGAGAGGATTTTGTAATCTTCAAGAACGACTTCCTCATTGGTAACCCGATCAATGGCTTTGTATATAGAGTCAACAGAACCATTGCCGCAGGCAGCTTCCTCTAATACTTCCCCGTTAGACTTAACCACCCTTACACTTGCTGTTGGAATGGAATTGCTTCCATAGGAAAGTTGAATATTTTCCAATTTAAAGGTTTCAGGCACATCTGTCAGTTTAGAATCCACAAGGGCGATAATATCATCATCACTCACTTGCTTTTTCCTGTCACAAAGGTCTTTGAAACGACTGAAAGCATCATTCAATTCTTCCTTTTCCAGATGATAGCCTAATTCAATCAATTTATCGTTAAAAGCATGACGGCCAGAGAGTTTGCCAAGCACGATTTTATTGGTTTTAATGCCAACCTTCTCAGGACGAATGATTTCATAGGTTGTCGCTTCTTTCAGTACACCATCCTGGTGAATGCCAGATTCATGGGCAAATGCGTTTGCGCCAATAATAGCTTTATTAGCTGGTACAATCATGCCGCTCAAACGGCTAACAATTTGACTAGTACGGGCAATTTCCTCAAGATTTAAGCCGGTAGTTGCTTGATAATAATCTTTTCGGGTATCAAGGGCAAGTGCCACTTCTTCAATAGCAGCATTGCCTGCCCGCTCTCCAATGCCATTAATGGTTCCTTCTACTTGAGTAGCGCCCCCTTCAACAGCAGCCAGAGAGTTAGCAACCGCCATGCCAAGGTCATCATGGCAATGGCAACTTAATTTTACATTTTCAATGCCACGAATATTTGCACTTAGTTGGCGGAAAATTTCTCCGTATTCTTTCGGAGTTGTATAACCAACTGTGTCCGGAATATTCACAATCCGGGCCCCAGCATCAACAACAGCTTGCACCACTTCAATTAAGAAAGGCATTTCTGTGCGGGAACCGTCTTCACAGGAGAATTCTACGAGATCAAAGTACTTCTTCCCATATTTCACTGCGGCTACGGCGTTTTCCACAACCTGTTCTTTCGTCATGTTTAATTTGTATTTACGGTGAATGGGAGAAGTGGCGAGAAAAACGTGTAGACAGGCAGATTCAGCATGTTGTAATGCCTCCCATGCTTTATCAATGTCTTTTTGCACCGAACGGGCCAGACTCACAATGGTCGAATTTTTAACACGACCAGCAATGGTCTGAATGGACTTAAGATCCCCAGGAGAAGCGGCAGCAAAACCGGCTTCGATACGGTTAATTCCTAAGCGCTCTAATTGATGAGCAATCTCCAGCTTTTCATTCGGGCTTAAATTCACGCCTGGGGTTTGCTCACCATCCCGTAGCGTGGTATCAAAAATCTCAATTGTACGCATCTTCTCAGCCACCTCCACTTGTATTCAAAAGATCAATCTATTTCTTAATCCAGGCCATCATTTCACGCAATTGAGCGCCTACTTGTTCAATTTGGTGTTCTCGTTCAATGCGACGCCGAGCGCTGAATGCTGCACGGCCAGATTGGTTTTCTAAGATCCAGTTTTTCGCGAAAGTACCATCTTGAATTTCGCTTAATACTTTTTTCATTTCAGCTTTTGTATTTTCGTTAATGATGCGTTTACCAGTGTTGTAGTCACCAAACTCAGCAGTGTCACTGATGGAATAACGCATTTTTTGTAATCCGCCTTCATACATCAAGTCAACGATTAATTTTAATTCATGAAGACATTCGAAATAAGCAATTTCTGGTTTGTAACCAGCTTCAACAAGAGTTTCAAAACCAGCTTTTACAAGTTCAGAAGCTCCGCCGCAAAGTACAGCTTGCTCTCCGAAAAGGTCAGTTTCAGTTTCTTCACGGAAGGTAGTTTCAAGAACGCCTGCACGAGTAGAACCAATTCCGCTAGCATAAGCAAGGGCAAGGTCTAGAGCTTTTCCTGATGCATCTTGATAAACAGCTACAAGTGATGGAACGCCAAATCCTTCAGTATAAACGCGGCGAACCATATGCCCTGGGCTTTTTGGAGCTACCATTACTACGTCAGATCCAGCTGGTGCTACGATTTGTTCAAAGTGAATGTTAAAACCATGAGAGAAGAATAATGCTGTTCCTTCTTTCATATTTGGGGCAATTTGTTCTTTGTAAATGCGAGCTTGTTGTTCGTCAGGAAGAAGGATGTTGATTACATCTGCTTTTGCAGCAGCTTCATCCACAGAGTAAACTTCAAAGCCATCATTTTCAGCTTGTTCCCAGGAACGGCCTTTGCGAAGGCCGATAATTACATTCATGCCACTATCGCGAAGATTTTGTGCCTGAGCATGGCCCTGGCTGCCGTAACCAATAATAGCGATCGTTTTCCCTTGTAAAAGTCCTTGATCTGCATCTTTTTCATAATACATCTTTACCATTGAAACTTTCCTCCCAAGTAAATTAAATTAGAATCTATGTTTAATAATGAGATGAGCTGGTTTAAGCTTTTACTGCAGCCATTCCCCGGCTAATGGCAGTTACACCAGTACGGGCTAATTCCCGAATGCCAAAAGGAGTTAACAGTTCAATTAATGCATCGATTTTAGCTGTATCCCCAGTACATTGAATTACCAGAGTATTGGGGCCTACATCAACAACAGATGCCCGGAATGGAGTAATTAAAACATTAATTTCCGCTCTGTGTGCAGAATTGGCTTCCACTTTAATTAAAGCCAACTCTCTGGTAACCATTGGAGCATTGCTCAATAGATTTACTTTATAAACATCAACTAATTTGTTGAATTGTTTCATTACTTGTTCCAGGGTGTGTTCATCTCCCTGGGTGACGATAATCATGCGGGATAATCCTTTTTCTTCAGAGGGACCCACGGTAATGCTATCAATATTAAAGCCCCGTTGTCCCATTAAATTAGCTACACGGGTTAATACACCCGGTTGGTCATTTACTAAAATGGATATGGTATGTGTTTGTTCCATGTTATTTTTCATCTCCCATTACCATTTGATCTAATGTCGCACCGGGAGCAACCATTGGGTACACGTTTTCTTCAGGTTCAACGACAAATTCCACCAGAACTGGCCCTTTAGTTTCCATAGCTTCTTTCCATATCTTTTCCGCTTCTTCTTCATTAGATGCTCGCAAGCCTTTAATTCCATAAGCATCTGCTAATTTAACGAAATCAACGCTTGAAGAAAGGTCAATATGGCTATAGCGATTATCGTAGAACAATTGTTGCCATTGGCGAACCATGCCTAAACAGCTGTTGTTAATAATCACTATTTTAATAGGAAGCTTGTGTCCTGATACGATGGCTAATTCCTGCTGGTTCATTTGGAATCCCCCATCCCCGTTAAAGGAAATGACCAATTGATCAGGGTTGGCAAACTGAGCCCCTACTGAAGCTGGGAACCCATATCCCATGGTGCCAAGACCTCCAGAAGAGATAAAGGAACGGGCATTTTTAAATTTAAAATATTGTGCAACCCACATTTGATGTTGGCCAACATCGGTGGTAACAATAGCATCACCATTGGTTGAGTTATAAATCATTTCAACCACTTGTTGCGGTTTTAATAAACCTTTTTCATTTTTTGTATAGGAATAAGGATATTCTTTCGCCCAATTTTGCACCTGTTCGACCCAGGAATCTGAATCCATTTTTTCCACCTTAGAAAGAACAGATTTCAGAACATTTTTTACATCCCCAACAATAGGAATATAAGCGCCCACATTTTTCCCAATTTCCGCAGGGTCAATGTCTATGTGGATGATTTTTGCATTTGGTGCAAATTCTTTGGTACGGCCCATGGTAATCCGATCATCAAAACGAGCACCAATAGCAATAATCAAATCCGTGTTTAAAAGAGCCTGATTGGCAGCATAAGAACCATGCATCCCTGGCATGCCTAAGCAAAGGTTATGTGTACCTGGGAAGCTAGCAAGCCCCATAAAGGTTGGAATTACTGGAATTTGGGCTTTCTCCACAAATTCTTGAAGCTCTTGTTCCGCCCCTGCAGAAACAGTGCCACCTCCCGTTAAAATAACAGGTTTTTTCGCCTCTTTTAGAGCTTTTACCATTCGTTCAATTTGCATGCTATTGGGTTTGACCGTTGGATTATAAGTACGAAGATTAACTGTCTCTGGATAATAGAAAGGAGCTGTAGCCTGGTTTACATCCTTAGGAATGTCAACTAATACCGGACCAGGACGTCCAGTAGTTGCAATATGGAACGCTTCTTTAATAATCCGAGGAAGATCTTTCACATCACGAACAAAGAAATTATGTTTGGTTATCGGGATTGTAATCCCGGTAATATTTGCTTCCTGGAAAGCATCTGTACCAATCAAATTCTGAGATACATTACCCGTGATACACACCAGTGGCACTGAATCCATGTGAGCAGTTGCAATGCCAGTAACTAAGTTGGTAGCACCAGGTCCAGATGTTGCGATTACTACGCCTGGTTTTCCTGAGGCACGGGCATAGCCATCAGCTGCATGAATCGCCCCTTGTTCATGACGGGTTAAAATGTGTTTTAAACGGCTGGAATAAAGAGAGTCGTAAATCGGTAGCACAGAGCCGCCCGGATATCCAAAGACATACTCAACACCTTCTAAAATCAGGCATCTGAGTAACATATCCGCCCCTGTCATGACCTCGCCCATTTTAATCGGCGGAAGGGAAGGCTTCTCCTCCATCATCGCAGTATCTGTGCTCATCTTCTGTTCCTCCTTTTCAATCTCTCCACAATTTATCTGAAAAATAAAGAAAGCCCTTTCACCGACTGGACATTTTAGTCACAGTCTGGGGCGAAAGAGCTTCGCGGTACCACCCAAGTTTCATTGCCTGCTTCACAACTGGCAATCTCAGCAGGTTCCTTTTGAACCT